>JBBIUX010000001.1:0-170990 GCA_037440025.1 Candidatus Fraserbacteria bacterium
CAGTGACACGGAGTATGCGCAGCTGCTGCAGCGACGCAAGGCGGAGCTCTTTCGCTCCTTTAGCAGACCGTGTATACTTGGGTAACGACTCACGCCTTCAGGCTCATTCTTCAATTGGAAAAGACTGAGCTTGGCGAATACGCTCTTACATTCCATCAATCTAAGTAGGCATCCAGAAGTTTTTAGAAAGGACCCCGCACGTCCGCAGCACCTCCTGGGGAGCTAACTGCTCGATCCAGTCACAGGCTCGCTGCACCAGCTCTGCCATAGTTCCATAGCTGCGATTGGCGGCCACCTGTGAGTACCCGCCACAACCCCTCCAACGGGTTGTCCTCCGGACAGGCCACCGGCAACCAGATCGGCCAGATCCGCAACTGGCTCGCCAGCTCCAGGGACCCCCTGGCCCGGTGGGCGGAGTGGCGATCCAAGATCAGCCAGATGCACCAGCGACGGTAACGTGCCCGCAGCGCACGCAAAAAGGCCTGAAAGGAGCTGGCTTTCTGGTTGGGCAAGGCTCGCTGGAAAACCTGCCCCATCTTGGGATTGAGCGTAGCAAACAAGGACCGTCGCGCATTGCTCCCGGAAATGGGCACCGCCACGGCCCATCCCGCTCGCAGCGGGGGGAACTCCCGCAGGATCGTCTCATCCTCAAAGAGCACTACCGTCCCTGCGGGAGCGTGGCGTACCAACCCGCAGATCGCCCCTTTTTCTGCGGGCGCAGCGGATCGCGCTGAGCTAAGACATACCTTGGCCTCTTCCAGCGGTAGCCCCAGGCAGTGCGCCGCAGCGTCGCGGCGCTGACGATCAGCCACTGCTGCTTCCAGCAGTGCTGCTGCAACAGGGGCACAGTCCAGCTGGCCTGGCGGTAACCTAAGGCCTGAGGGTCCTGGTGCAGCAAGTGCTCCAACCAGGCGCAGTGCGGCTGTAGGCGACGAGGCCTCCCACAGCGAGGTCGGTCGGCCAAGTCGCAGTCCCCTTGCTGGAAGCGGGTAATCCAATTGTAGACGGTTTGGACGGTGACGCCGGAGAGCTGAGCGATCTGCGCCACTGAGTGTCCTTCCAGAGGAGGGTCTGAGCGCGACGCGGGCATCGCGCGCTGAGTGCCGGAGAACTTCCAAGTGGGAGCGCTGCCGTGGGGTGAGGTGAAGCGGTTTCATAGGTGCATTCCTCCGGACCACAGCTTAACACTGCAGCCTCCTTCCTTCAAAAAACATTCGACGACCTACTTAGGCATATCTGGCCCACCCGTACTGCGAGCGAGCCTGATACTGTGAGTGCTCCTGATATTGGGCCTTCCTCCTCTCCTCAAGTATCAGATCAGCCACAATGGAAGCTAAGGACTCAAGGCCATTATTGATCTGCTCCCAGTCATCTTCCGTGGGCTGGCGGTACTTGAATATAACCGTGTGCGGAAAACCTGGTTTGGTTTTGCTTCTCTTCATGCTCGGCAAGATAGCACAGGAGTGCCGAATGCAGAAATTCGCCTTGAGAAATGGTTTTGCTGGATGGCTCACATCTTAGAAGCAGTAAGTAGCAGCTCTCACAGGCCTTAATTCAGCGTTGTCATAGTATCTATTCCCGTACACCACTTCCCCGGCGTTCTCCATTGCTATTCCTACCCGTGAGGTGTACAGAGAAAGCTCTCTTACCGTGCGGATGTAATTGTTGATGGCCTCTCTGTATTTGGGTGAGGCTATGCCCTCTTCTTCAAGCACTTCGATCACTTTTCGCCAGGCCCAGTTGATGAGTGAGGCTGCTCCATCCACGATCTCGTCTATGCGGTTGTATTCCATGCGGCTGCGCAATGCCATTTTTCATCACTGCCCTTTTATAGTTACTAAAGCATATAAACCTTGCCTTGTTGGTTCGTTATTTCAAGGATCATTGTCTTTGAGTAACCCGCACAGACGGTTAGCGAAGTCTCACATGAAGTTCTTCAGCCACCATGGAGAACCACAGGCCGGTTTGCGGGTCTATTGCAATAATATCCTTTATGATGTGTCCTAGAGAATCGCCCCGCACGTACAGGGCGTCGAAGAGCACCCCGCGGTAGATAAACTGTGCTTTCCTCATCGTTCCGCTGTTGAGAATGAGGAAATGTTCAGTGCTTATGAGTGGTGCCTTAGTTGCCAATAATATCACCCCCGTTTGGGTTTGAGTGTGTAAGGGGGGTTGTCCCCCTTTTTGTGCAGACTGCTTTGGCCAATCGCTCCCAGTTCTGCCAGTATTCCTCTTCCCACCGGCTGGTGTTGTGGATGGTCAGCCTGAGGCCGGGATGCCTTTGCACCAGCTGTGCGATGTGGAAGATGATTGTGTTTAAGTCACGCTCTTCGTGACTGTGCACGGCCAGTAGGGCCCAGTGCTCTTTGCTGGCGCTCTCGCTGCGCCCAAATGTATTGTTCATGGCTTCGCACATGGATGAATCACCTCGGACTGCGCCGGGCGCAGACCGCCGATAATGGTTTCGCGTTGAGTCGGGCAGATTGGACTGTCCGAGACCGAAAGCTTTACGTGCGGGCTGCGCTATTTATCGAGGTGATTCCGTTGCATGAGTGCGAACGAATGGATGAATGGATGGTTGGGCGCCCGCGGTGGCCAGCTTCTGGTCTGGTTGTTGGTTTGGTTGCTGGCTTGCTGCTGGCTAGCTGGTGGTCAGCTGTCGGCCAGCGGGATTTTTATTTTGAATGGCGGCCTGCCTGAGATTTTGATGATGGCCTCTCCCAAACCTATTCTATAACTTTGCTTGCTCTGCCTTTCTGTTAAGCCCATGGCCCTGTTCATCTGATGGATTTCTCGGCCAGAGCCCAGTTGCATCTCTATCTTGATGTGGCTGTTCGCTTCCACTGAAGGCGTTAATTCTGAAGGCTGCTGATCAGCCAGAATGATGCCGATGCCAAAGGCTCTGGTTTCCGCGAGAATCTCATCTATATAGGGCCTCTCGTCCTTTAAGCGGTATTGTTTTCGGATGTCGAAAATGTGCTTGGCCTCGTCTGAAATAAGGATGTTGTTCAGCTTTTTTTGAGGGCCTCGGGCCACCCAGTATTCGTAGAGGGCGGCCATGAGGCATTCCGTGAGAAATGCGGTGGTCTGCGGCTTCATGCCCCGCATCTCGAATATGATGTTGCTGTTAATTAAATCCTCAATGGGGAAGCCCTGTTCACAGTCAAATACTTGGCCTTCCCACCGCAGGATGTCTATCAGCCTGTTTAATATCCTTTGTTTGTAGTCAGCCTCCGGGCTGAAGCGCGGTATTTTCGTGTTGTGTATCTGCTCGGCGAGCTTGAAGAGCGACGGGAATTTCTCGTTGTGAAATGAGCCGGAGATCGTGTAAATCGCGTGCAGATGCGCGCCCAAGAAGGCCTGTGAGGCCAGCCATAGCCCTTGGGAATGGCCGAATATTCTCTGGAATATCTTGGCGTTCTTGGTCACATCTGTTGGGTCTAGCATGTTGAGCGGATTGAACTTGAGTTCAGTCCACGGGATCACCATGTAGCCCTTCTTTTCTAAGTCTCTGTATTCGTTCTTGAAATCGAAGACCCAGACCTTGACCCCTTGATGGGGCAGCTGCTGGGCGAGATATTTCAAGGTGTTCGTCTTTCCTGAGCCTGTTTCTCCTGACACTGAAGCGTTGCGGGCCAGCAGCATGGGTGGCAGGAACACAGGTTTTTTGTCAATCGTTTTCCCGATGGGGAGGCCTGTCGGAAACTGCAGGTCTTCTCCCAAAGCCCCCATGAGTGGGTGGATCATGGCTTCGTGCAATTCTGCAAGTATGGTCTGCTCGAAGATCTTGTAGAGCTTTTCGTCTGACACCACTCTGAAGAACATAACCCAGTTCTGAAAGTCCTGATCTTCCAGTAGCTGGGGTTTGTACTCTTCTACCATTTTGAGAAGTCTTTCCAGTCTCTCCAAAATGCTCATATCTCTCCTCCTGTGCAGCGTCAGCTGCTTCTCTTTTCGTTCCTTTTAGTTAGAGGATGAAGGAAGAAGAAGGGATGGATAATCCCTCCCATTTGTCTTTTCTCATCCCTCTTCTCTTTCTCCTCTGGTCTCCTTTTAAGACCGGACGGAGGTCTCTGCTGTAATGACGGTGTCGTCTCCGTGGCAGTTGCAGATGTTAACCTTGTAAGTCTTGTTTCTGCTGATGCAGGAGTGGACGCCGGAGTCGAAGTTGGAACCGTCGTCGGGTCAGTTTTTGTTTTCTTGGATACTTTCTCTATACCTACTGCGATCCAAGGAAACCCCGAAAAACGTGGGAAAAGGCCCTTCAGATCGGAAGTGAAAACCATAGAGCCCAGTTAACTCAACAAGGAAAAGCTGAGCTTGCTGAACACCCCCTTGGGCAATTCCTTCTCGAACTGATAGCGGTAGTGGTTCAGGGTGTTCTGGTTTTCGAAATAGAAGTGCATCCAATCCACCAGTTGGCTGAGTCTTCCGGTCTTGAGCAAATCCTCGCTCACGTGGGCCGTGCAGATCACTTCCACGATGCCTTTGTCCTTGCCCTCGCACCATAAATCAGGCCAGAATTCGTCCACTTTCTTATCCACGGCCACGTCGTACTCGGCCTCGTACCGTCCTTTAAGTTTTAATATAAAGCAGTGGTGTGGTAACCCTCCGTGAAGTGGCTGCGGTTTTTCTCCCATCCAGCTGCCGATGTACTCATATCCTGCATCGGTGAGGATGAGGTGTTTGGACGGTCGGCCCTCTCCCTCGCTTAGGGTCACTTCCTCTATGAGCTTCATGGTCAGCAGAGTCTTCTTGACCCTCTGCATTCTGTCAGAGTACCAGCCCAAGAGCTTCTCTCTCTGACTGAGATTGAGGCAGGGGGTCTCATTGATCGAATCCAACAGCTTCTCGAAGCGGTAAGCCAAACGCTCGGAGTCCTTGCCCTTTGGAGTAAGGCTTGTCGCGGTCAAGAATTCCGGGATAGGGCCTTCGTCCCGCGAGATGACTTTTTTCTTGAGCTCTTCCAGCATCATGGTCTTCCCCTCCAGTCATGGGCTTATGTCTCTTTCGGTCGCCGTGCCGGTATTGCCGGTAAGCTCACTCTGCATGAACTCAATAATTCGGGCGAGTTTCTCCCGGTCTGGAGTAGCCACACTATTGGTTTGGATCACGGTCGTGATGTTGGCGATGATCTGGTCTATGAGTTGTGTTCTGCGCTCATTTGCCTGCGGGTCCGTGCCTGCCAGATGGTAATAGACCCTCATGAGCTTGGCGGTATCGTCCATGGCCAGCAATCTGGGATCAGGTTCTTCTTCAGGGAAGAGCAGGGTGAGAATGCTCTGCGGTTGCGGCGGGATAGCATGGAGATACAGCATGATCTGGTTCCGGTAGAACTCCTGAAAGGAGCGGATGACTGCCTCTGATGGTGGTGCCGGTCTGGAGAGCGCCTGAAGCTCTAGGACAAGTTTGAGTGTCTCGTTGAGCTGGCGGTTGTGGGCCTGCCCGGAGAGCACATCAACAAAGGTCTTGAGGATTTCCGTCCAGTTGGCCTCAGAGTGGTGGACCCGGAGGCTGTTGAGGTCCATGGCCGTCTCCTTCATTGGGAGGCGGCTGCTGCGGTCTGATTCCCCTTGCTAGATATCTTACCACAATCTGGAGTATGAGTGCAATGATGAGGGAGAGAAAAACCCACGTAATGACGTTCTGTTCGACGTAATATGCGTCTACGTGGGATAAGCCCAAGATGGCCAAGACCCCGGCCAGAAAGACCCACGCGCCGATCAAGAGCATGGCCAAGAGTCTCATGATGTTCTGAGGCTGGAATACTGAGGCCATGATGATCAGCACCACTAAGCCGAGAATGCCCAGAAAGGTCGGAGAGATGGTGAAGAGGCTGTAGCCCTGAAAGAGCATCTGTAATCCATCCCAGGCCAGCCAGCCGATGGTGGTGAGCATAACCCCCATCACGATAGTAACGAAGGGATTCCTAGCTGCTCTGATGATGAGATCAGACGTGATAATTCTCAGGATGACGAAGAGCGCCGTGCATACCACGAGCACATCAAACAACTGGCGTACGGTGTCCAAGTATTATCCCCTCACTCTCTAATCTACTTGGATAAGGGGGCCGGAGGCAACTTGAAAGCTCACCCTGTTACGTGGCAGGCTTGTGCTGTATAGGTTTGAGTGCGTCGTCCAGAGGATGGAGTAGTTCGTCACACGTTATAAAATCTAGAAGCTGGGGACGATTCTCCCTATTGACGCCCCCCCTCGGAGTCGTTACAATTAATGAGCGAATGCGGAAGTAGCTCAATGGTAGAGCACTGGCCTTCCAAGCCAGAGACGCGGGTTCGATCCCCGTCTTCCGCTCCATCAGGCTTCGCCAGACTTCGTCTGGACTATTCGCCTTCGCCGGCCTGTGGCCGGCGAAGGCGAAGCCCACGCGCAGCGTGCGCCCGTAGCTCAATGGGAAGAGCAGGGCCCTTCTAAGGCTCAGGTTGGAGGTTCGAGCCCTCCCGGGCGCGCCAGCTAGACATTGATGAGGGACGTAGCTCAGCCTGGCAGAGCACCAGCCTGTGGAGCTGGCCGTCGCGGGTTCAAATCCCGTCGTCCCTCCTTGCTCTTTTGCAGCCACTGCAATAATGGAGTTTATGAATCCTCATTCAGTGACCACGCATCACAAAGCTGGCTTCTACTTATAACTTTCACCCGGTAAGACTATGGTCTCTCTAACCTTCTTCGGCGGAGTCAACGAGATAGGGGGGAACAAGGTCCTTCTGCAAGACGGAGCTACAACAATCTGGCTGGACTTCGGCATGTCTTTCGGCCAGTACGGGAAGTTCTTTGAGGAGTTCATGAGCCCCCGAACGAAAACAGGGCTCAAAGATTTTCTCGCTCTCAATCTTGTGCCTGATAGGGAGGGTCTGTACGCCCCTGACTTGCTGGCCATGGCCGGGAAAGAGCCAACGGAACCCCGGTTTGACGCCGTGATCATCTCTCACCCCCACGAGGATCATGTCAAATACGTGTCATTTCTGCATCCACAGATCCCCGTCTTTATGGGAGAGACCTGTCTGGCTATCTGCGAAAAACTTCAGGGCATAGGCACCAGCACCATAGACAACAGAATATGCTCTTATGAGGAGCGTGACCCTGAGACAGGTAGAGCTGAAGGCAGGCTTATAAAGAGACCAATAAGAACCTTCGTCTCCGGCAAGAAGTTTGCCGTAGGGAATGTCGAGATTCTGCCGATGGCCGTAGATCACTCCATTCCCGGGGCTTTCGGGTTTATTATTTATACCAGCTCAGGCTCGATCGTCTATACTGGAGACTTGCGCCTGCATGGCCGGAACCGGCATCTCACAGAAGCATTTGTTCAAGCTGCAGCGCAGGAAAAGCCTGTGGCGCTCATCTCTGAGGGCACAAGGGTTGCCGATGTCAAAAAAGAAACAGAAAGCGAGCAGCACGTCAGAGCAATGATCTTGAAGGAAACTCTCAAGAGCAAACGCCTTGTGATCGTGGACTATGCCTTCAAGGATGCAGAAAGATTTCGCACTCTGGTTGAGGTCGCTCAAGAGACAGGGAGGAAGCTTGTTGTTAGCACGAAAGCAGCGGCCCTGTATGAACTATATTCCCAGATCAGTGAGATCGCCACGCCTCCCATTGACCATGAAGACATTCTGATCCACGTCAAGCAGAAGACCACGAGCCACGTGTGGGAGAGAAGGCTGATGAAAATGAGCAACGCCGTAGAAGCTGAGGACATAGGCAGGAATCAGGATCAGTTCATTCTGGGCCTGAACCAGTGGGCGCTGAATGAGCTGATAGACATACAGCCGGAAAATGCGTTGTACGTGAGGAGCATGTCCGAGCCCTACAATGAAGAAATGGCGCTGGACGAGCAAAGGGTGGACAACTGGATTGATTTTTTCCGCATGGCCAAGATCAGGGCGCACTGCAGCGGACATGCCCCTGGCACAGATATTCTCGCAATGGCCAGAGCGATCAACGCCGAGACCGCTTTCCCCATTCACACCGAGCACCCGGAGAATTTTCAGGGATTGCCGGGCAAGATCGTCCTTGTGGAAGCGGAGAAGAAGTATCCGATTTGATCTCAGAACGAGCTTCTCTGTCCAGTCTTCTTATTGTCTTGTTTTTCACCCTTAGAACCATCAACAATCTTCAACCCGTTCACCGCCCTAAGCTCTTCCAGCGAGCAGCAGATCTTTCTGCAAATCTCTTTGGCCCGATCTAAAGAAATGGTCTTATTTCGGCCAGTAGAACGGATGGTTGCAAAAGATGTAACAGGCGAGCGAATATGAGCTATCAGCTCTGATGCCTCTCCACTTTGTGGCTCATCGCAACCCTCCGAGCTTTGCCGCCAGCCGTAGCGCCCGCTCCAGCTCCGGCGGCTTGGCCTGCTCCCACAGCTGCTTGACGAACCGCACGAACTTGGGGTAAGGTACCATACGTCAACGACCTCCTGTAGCTGAAAGAGATGCTGAGATTGTGGCTACAGGGGGTCTTCCTTGCAACTCACCCAAAAGTGGAGAGGCGTCAGCTTCGGACGGTATTGACAACAGAGGACGACCTGTGCTATAGATTATGAATCGTTCATCTAGCAGTTTGGGCTACTAGCCGAAAGGATGGTTCCATGAGACTTTATGCGGTGATCATTGGGGCATTAGCTATAGTCCTGTCTATAGCTGTATTAACCATCTCTACATCGTACGGTTTTCCTTCGATAATCGCTACAATGTGGGCATTACTGGCATTCCTTTACCCTGTACCTGCGATAGTCGCTTTTGCTAGGGAGCATCATAACGCTATTGCCATCGCGTTGCTGAACTTATTGTTGGGGTGGACATTCCTAGGATGGGTTGCTGCTTTGGTCTGGTCCGTTATGTCCAAACAAAGGTAGCCTTGGGGTTTTCTACACGTTAGAATAGCAATGGTGATCTCTTATGAAGGCATTGCAACGCAAGAGCGAATTGCTAGAGCGCATCACCGTCAACCCGAAGGTGCTTGCGGGTAAGCCGACCATCCGCGGCTTGCGCATCAGCGTTGAGCAAATCTTGCGCGCTCTGGCTGCGGGCGTGCCCACAGAAGACCTGCTGGAGGATTACCCAGAGCTGGAACTTGAAGACATCCGTGCTGCCTTGGCTTATGCCTCTGAACGTGTGGCTGAAGAAAGGTCTTCTCATTTAGGATAAGCGGTGAAGCTTTTAGTGGATGTCGGTGTGGGCAAAACCGTAGAACAGTGGTTACAAAAGCAAGGACATGATGTTCTAGCCGTACGAGACCTCGACCCAAGATTGCCGGATTCTGCCATACTAAACCAAGCAGTGCTCGAACAACGGCTTGTGATTACAATGGACAAGGATTTTGGGGAGTTGGTCTACCGATCAGGGCAACCCCACGCTGGAGTGCTCCTCCTGCGGTTGGAGGAGGCTGATAGCCAGCAAAAAGTCAGCATCGTTAAGAAGATTTTTACACGCCATGCTCTACAGCTTTTGGATTGCTTCTCTGTCTATCAGCGCGGCCGTTTACGCATCCGACGTTAATGTGTCGAGCCATCCTCCAACCTATGTACCGCCAACTGTTTATTGCCTACAGCCCCCAGCATTGGTGGCCTGCCGACTCGCCCTTGGAAGTGATCGTCGGAGCGATCCTCACGCAGTCTACGAATTGGCAGAACGTCGAACGCGCCATCGAGAACCTCAAAAGACATAACGCTCTCACACCCAGCAGGCTGCACACGCTCTCTGAAGAGAAGCTTGCACAGCTGATCCGCCCCGCCGGCTACTTTCGCCAGAAAGCGAAAAAACTTAAAGCCTTCGTCAAGCATCTCTACGGTCATCACGGTGGAGATTTGAGAGAGATGCTCGCGCAGCCAACAAAAGAGTTACGGTCTGAATTGCTCTCGATCTGGGGCATCGGCCCGGAGACGGCAGACTCGATCTTGCTCTACGCTGGCCAAAAGCCGGTCTTCGTTGTGGACGCTTACACAAAAAGAGTCTTCTCACGATTGGGCCTAGTCAGCTCTGACATTTCTTACGGAGAGCTCCAAAAATTTTCTATGCACCAACTTCCAAGGGATGCGAAGCTCTTCAATGAATATCACGCACTGATCGTGCGCCACGGCAAAGAGATCTGTCGCCCCAAGCCTTTGTGTGCCCGGTGCGTGCTCGCTCGGCACTGTGAGTTTTTCTGGCCCTCACCCCCAACCCCTCTCCCGTAGCTCATCTACGGGAGAGGGGTGCCCGAAGGCGGGGTGAGGGCCTCAGCGACGCAACTCTTCGGCCTTGGGAAGATAGAACGCCGCCCCGTTGAGGGCTTGGAGCGTTTGCTCCGCCGGCCCGCGCTCCTCAAAAGCTAAATCTACCCCGGCCTCGCTCGCACCATCAGCGTCCGTGAGACCTGCATCGAGATCGTAGCGCACGTTCAATGGGATATAGACGTTATTCAGCTCGTCCCTGCGCAAGACATTCCCTCGGTCATCGTGGACAACGCCTTGATAGATCACAAACTGTAATTTCGGGCTCCAGAAGCGATACCCGAACTCGACCGCCAGCTTGGCATAGTGTCCTTCGCTCGTCTTGACGTAGATCACTGTCCCTTGGATCTTGCCCGTGTCGCCGTTGCGTTGATCTAACTCGTTGCGCGTCAGTTCTGTTTTATCGTACGTCGCCGCCCGCACCATAGAGAGGGTGATCTCGTCAAAATTCAACTGGTTGGCTAACAAGAACAATTGGACGAGAGCAACGATCAAGGCTAGCGCAATCGCCGCTCCCATCACGATCAACAAGCGCCCGTAGGTCAAGCCGCGCTTGCGCGGTTGCTGAGATTCCATCGCTCAGGCTCTCTCGATACGCACGAATTTTTCGGTCACTTCTTTGATGACGCCATCAATGCTGGCGTGGTGAGCGACACTTAAGAGATGGAAGTCGTTCATGGGGCCATCCAGGGGCTTGGCAATCTGATCGCCGATCTTGACTTTATCCCCAACTTTGGCAGTGGGGATGCTGGGCTTGCCCTTGGGGCCGTCTTGGTGCATGAAAATCTTGACCCGTGTCACTTTGTCGCGAATGTCCAAAACGTCGTTCGGTGTGGGGTGCCAATCCAAATAGCGCTCTAAGCCGAGTTTTTGCATGGCTTCGGGGAGCGTGTCATCCCAAGTTGGTGCGGGTTGGCCGGGCAGCGGGCGTAAGCTCACTTGGTCGGCGACGTACTTTTCGGCTTCGAAGACCAAAAAGCCGTTGGTCTTTTTCGTGACGGCGTGCTCGCCTACGTTGACTCTGTCGCCCATCAAGGGGCCGCCGTCCAGCACGGCAAGCTCATTGATACGCCCAGTCTCAACGCCGATCTGGGCCAGAATATCTATGAGATACGCACCGACCGGGGCCAGCACAACCGTTTGCTTCGCGACTTCGCCGTAGACGTTAAAGTATTTTTCGGTCACAGGCTTGCCCTGGAAGAGCGCGCGGTACATATTATAGACCGTCTCGACGTTGTTGACCGTGACGCCGACGTGCAGGGGGATTTTGCCCGGCGGCACTTCTTGGCCGGTCACAGACTTCGTCAACCATTTCTCCTCACCCATGCCGTAGATGCTCGGCGTGTATGAAATCTCGAAGCCGTACTTTTGCTTGAGCGGGTCCAAGAGCTTTTTGTCCTTCTCTTTAGCCCCGATGACGATCTTCTCAAAGCCGAAGATCTTTTTCAGGGCTGCGAAGATCTCCACAAACGCATCGGCCTGGCTGAGTAAGAGAATCTTATCGGCTTCGTAGCCGGGCTCGCCCTCTTCGGCGTTCACAATCAGAGTCTTTGTCGGGCTAAAATACTTAAAGTACGTGGGGAAGCCGGCGCCTCCGGCGCCGATCAGCCCCATCTCGCGAAAGAGTTTTATCGCGTCTTCCCGTGTCTGTACCGTTGTTGTCGCCATAGCGTAGAATCACCTTTCTGATCTGTCCCTGCGCTCTTTTCCTTCAGAGATGGGCTCGGGTGTGGGATCACCTCTAGCATAGAAGAAACTCATCGCGCTGGCAAAGTTTAGCGAGAAGCCTTTGCCAGCACCGCTCGTCCAGCGGCCAGGGCCGCGCTTTTGAGGGTCTCACCATCGGCTGGCTCTTCTCCCGCGGGCGCGCTCACGAAGATCGCGACAAAGAGCGCGCCATGTTGCCAGAACAACCCCACGCCGTCGGGTTCGGGAGCCAGCTCTGCCGTGCGCCCGTCTAGATTGAGAGATTCCGTCTGAGCGCCTTGAAGCAAGAGATCGCGCGCCTCTGAGATCTTCGTCGGGTCTTTAAATTGAAAGATCGTGATGCCCAGACGCTCTATTCTCCCGCTCCAGGGTCCGTTGGGCGCGGGCGTATAAAACGCATGTGAAGAGTACGCTTCACCGGGGAAGACCGGTTCGATGCGCGCCTCTTTGGTCACCAAGATAAAGCCCTCAACAGCATCGGGAATGAGCGTTTCGGGGGCTGGCCCGGCAGGCGGGCTTGAGCTCAAAAAGAAGACAACCCCGGCGACGACTGCCACACCAACGGCTAACAACACCCACAAAATTGGATTGTTCATAGTCCTCCTACGCCATCAAGATTCTCTGTATACTGATACAGCTTAAAGCAGACGAGCCAGCGACGTCAACTACAGAGTTGCCAGACAGCTTAAATCCCTTTAGAATACAAACCGAAAATGGATCGCTACATCGCGCTCTTCGTCTTTATTGCTGCTTATGCGCTTTTCGTGCTCCTGCCCAGATATCGCTCATGGACGGCTGCCGCCGGGGCGCTTATAGTAGTGCTGGCGGGGGTGGTCTCCCCAAGTTTGGTCTTGTGGGGTGAGGGGGGGAAAGAGCCTCTCATTAGCTGGAACGTGATGGGAATTTTCGTAGGTACTCTGATCTTAGCTGATCTCTTGATCTGGTCCCGCGTGCCCCATTACGTTGCCGAAAGATTAGTGAATAGATCGCGTAGTGTCTGCTGGGCCATGGTGAAGGTCTGTGCGTTTTCAGGGTTTCTCTCGATCTTTGCCGAGAACGTTGCTGTCGTCTTGATCGTCGCGCCGATAGCGTTTGCGCTCGCTGAAAAACTCAAGACGAGCCCAGTCCCGTTAATTATCGGGGTAACGATTTCTTCCAATCTTCAGGGAACAGCGACTCTCATCGGCGACCCGGCGAGCATGATCTTCGCTGAGTACGCGAACGTTTCTTTTAATGACTTCTTCTGGTACAAAGAGCAGGGGCTTGGCATCTTTTTCGCCATTCAATTGGGCTTTTTGACGTCACTGCCCGTGCTCTATTGGGCCTTTCGCAAGCTCAATCAGAAAGTCGGTCTGATTGCCGAAGAACGGGTCATTAGTTGGGGACCTACGGCTTTTCTAGCGACGATGATCGGCGCATTGGCTATCGCTTCGTCGCTGCAAGCCCACGACCTAGTAGGGGCTATTTGTATGCTCTGGGGGCTTGGCGGTCTGGCCTGGTACGAGATGCTGAGCCGCAAGAACCGTGAGCGCTTCCCAGACACCCCCTGGCAGATTCTCAAGAGACTTGACTGGGACTCGGCACTCTTTCTGATGGGCGTCTTTGTCTTGGTGGGCACATTGGTCGAAAAAGACTGGATCACGCTCTTTGCCGACTGGTTAAAGTCCGTGCTTGGGGCGAATCTGCTCGTCTCGTACATTGCGATTATCTTATTGTCAATGCTCGTGTCGGCCTTTGTGGACAACATTCCCTATCTGATGGCGATGATCCCTGTCGCGATGCAGTTGGCTGCCCCTGGGGCAGGACAAGAAGCGTTGCTCTTTGGGCTCTTAATCGCTGCGAGCTTGGGGGGGAATATTACGCCCATCGGAGCGTCGGCCAATATTGTCGGTGCGGGGCAGTTGCGCCAGCGTGGGTATATTCTGGGCTTTCGGGAGTTTGGGATAATCGGGCTGCCGTTCACGCTCGCGGCGACGATCCCCGCTGCGACCTTTCTCTATCTGCTCTGGGTGACCTTGTGAAATAATCCCCAAGACTCTTCGCCCCAAATTGGGTAGAATAAATACGCTATGAACACCCCTTCACTGGGTCGTCGCCTCTGGCATCATATTTATTCTCGGATGCTGACGGGTGTGGTCTTCGTCGTGCCCGTCATACTGACTATTTGGGTCTTGCAGTTGCTCTATAATCTCTTGGACGGCCCGCTGCGCTCGCTGCTCAACACAATGCTCAAATACACCCTGGGGTGGGAGTTGCCCTCCGGGGTCGGGTTGGTGCTGACGCTGCTGGCTCTGTATGTGACGGGTGTGCTGGCAGCCAATATGTTAGGGCGCCGGTTTTTGGAGTTTTGGGAGTCAGTACTGCAGAAGATGCCCATCGTCAACAGCATCTACAATGCCGCGCGGCAGGTGGTGCGCACGCTTTCTCAGCCTCAAGAAAAAGCGTTTCAACGAGTAGTCTTGATCGAATTCCCTTCCAAGGGCCTGTGGACCGTAGCGTTTCAAGTGGGCACCATCCAGGCGAGTGACGGGCGGGAGTGGGTGCGGGTCTATGTGCCGACGACGCCGAATCCCACGTCGGGGTTCTTGCAATTTCTCCCCAAGGAGAGCGTGCAGCCGACTGCGATCCCCGTGGACGAGGCCCTGAAGATGGTCGTCTCTGGGGGAATTCTCTCCCCAGAACGATTGGATATGGGCTTATCGAAGATAGATCAGAGCTCGTAGCGTTCGATCAGCTTCTTCTCCTCCCCGGCGATCTCCGCACGAATCTCGAAGTATTCTGCCAGTCCGGAGTGCCTGAGCTTCTCTTTTAAGAGATTATCTATCTGAAAGATGCCCGCCGAGTTGGACATCTTTATTGCAATACAGACGGGGCGCTTTTCACCCTTGCGCAACTGCACGTCTTCAATGGCTAATGCCGAGACGGCGTGGATGGTCGCCGAGCCGGCCTTGAACGGGATGCGCGCGCGCCCCTCTTCCATGTCTAAAGCGTCGGCGATCTTGACGACCCCAGCTTCGACAGTGAGCGGCTCGACTTCCGTCTCGTGCGCGTAGATGGCGTGCAGCACTTCTGACGTGATAATAGTCCGCTCACGCTCTGAATAGATATCTCTTAACAGATCGGGCAGTAAATCTGCTGCGAGAGCGACCGAAAAGGGCTCGTGATGCGTGCGATGGACGATATGCCCGATATCGTGCAGGCACGCTGCGAGCACGACGATCACTTCGGCATCTTCTTTCGTGAGCTTGTGATCTTTTTCGACGCTGGGCTGTACGCTGGCTTCGATGAGCATTCGCAGGATTTTCAGAGCGAGATTGGCAACGATTCTGATGTGCACTGGGCCATGATCGTTGACGCTGAGCCGGTCAATCGCGTTGATGTTCGAGCAGTACCAATAGGTGTTCAGCGTGATGTTCTCGTTGACGCGGGCGGCGACGGCCTCTAGCTTCTTGTTCTCTCGGACGGGGACGTTGAGCGTCATAGCTTAAGAGTGCTTATCGGTTTTCTGGATATGGCGCAGGCGCTCCACGCCTCCGATCTCCTCGATCACGCGGGCGACGATGGGCGGCACATAGGCTTTCCAGTCTTCGCCGCGCACCATCAGCTCACGGATCTTCGTGCCGTCCCACTGGGCGCGCTCGACGTAGGGCAGTGGACGCACGGTGATCCCGCGTTCGGCAAAGAGCCGCTGCACTAAAGAGTTATTGGAGTAGACGATCTCAAACGGCGGGGTCAAGCTGCGAATGTGCGCCACATACAACGAGTTGCGCGCGATGTCTTCGATGGGCAGCACATAGGTTGTGATGGGGGGCTTTAGGTCTTCTAATGCTTTGGTGATCATCATGATTCGCTCACCGGCGGTGAAGGGGTCTTTCAGCGTGTGGCTCTCCTGGGCCGAGCCGATAGCGATGATCAGCTCGTCTATCTCTTTTCTCTGAAAGATTTGTCGGATAACGGCGTGGTGGCCGTTATGATAGGGTTGGAAGCGTCCCAAGAACAAGCCGCGTTTGGCTTTCATGAAGACCTCTCCTCTAGGCCCTCCCCCCGGCTGCGCCACCCCTCTCCCGTGTCATTCTGCGCGTTAGCGAAGAATCTAGACCCTTCGCTTCGCTCAGGGTGACAGAGGGGCTGGGGGTGAGGGCCTTTCGCTAAGAACTGACTGACAGCTTGCGCAACTCTTTCGGCATTGGGGAGGCCCTCGTCGCCCATTTGAATGATAAGAATATCATCGGCGGTCACGCGGAAGACCCCGTCGTGGCCGGGCTTGAGCGCCACAGCTTCCAGCTTGTCAGCGTGGGCGTTTAAGATCTTTTGTGCGGCTTCCAATGCTGGCTTCAGATACATACATTCGTCGCAGTATTCGATAGTCACCGTGGGCTTTCTCATTGAGTTTATTGTACACGTGATGGACTGGCTCGTCCAGCGGGTGATTTGTCTGGTATGTTCAGTCTGGGTAGACTGTAAAAGCCATGAGCACTAAAGAAGAGATTGTGCAAAAACTGAAAGCTCTCAAGCCGGAGCTGCAAGCCTGCTACAGAGTGCGCGAGATCGGGCTCTTTGGCTCCTTTGCACGTGAGGAGCATCACAAGACAAGCGACATTGATATTCTCGTGGATTTCACGGAAGATGCGAGCCTGTTTGATTTGGTGAGATTAGCGAACTTCCTTGAGGAGAAGTTGCAGCGCCGGGTAGATATTGTCACAAAGGATTCGCTCCGGGTTGAGCTGCGCGAATCTGTTCTAAGAGAGACCGTAACAATATGAGGGACTATCGGCTCTATCTCAAAGATATTCTAGAAGCGGTAGAGAGCATTGAGTAAGCTCACAATTACAGTTATAATTGCCCCATCGAGGTGATTTCTCATGCTCAAATACGGCGACCAAGCCCCAGACTTCCAGCTCAAAGGTGTAGACGGGGTGATCTATAAGCTTTCAGACTACAAAAGCAAAAAAGCCGTTGCGGTGGTCTTCAGCTGCAACCACTGCCCCTATGTGAAAGCCTACGAAGACCGCATGATCGCCCTGGCGAGAGAATATGAACCCAAGGGTGTGCAGTTTTTGGTGCTCAACCCCAATGACCCAACGAAATACCCCGAAGACAGCTTCGACAATATGATCCAGCGGGCCACAGAGAAGGGCTATCCCTTCCCCTATCTGTATGACGAAACACAGCAGGTCGCCAAGGCCTACAGTGCCCAGCGTACCCCAGAAATCTTTCTCTTTGATTCAGCGATGAAACTGCGCTACCACGGCACGATTGATGATCACTACGAAGACCCAACCAAGGTGACCAAGCGTTATCTGAAAGACGCGCTCGAGGCCGTGCTCGCCGGCAAAGACCCTGGCCTCAAAGACACCCAGCCGGTGGGCTGTACGATCAAATGGAAGTGAAGCGTTTTTCGACCGCCGCCCAGTTGACCACGTTCCACCACGCTTGGACGTAGTCGGCGCGGCGATTCTGATATTTCAGATAATACGCGTGCTCCCAGACATCCAAGCCTAAGACGGGGACCTTGCCCTCCATCAGGGGGCTGTCTTGGTTAGGGGTCGAGGAGACTTCCAGTCGGCCTGAAAGGGTCTTCACCAGCCAAGCCCATCCTGAGCCGAAGCGACCGAGAGCTGCTTCGGTGAATTTCTCTTTGAATTTTTCGAAGCTCCCGAAGGTCTGATTGATCGCTTCGGCCAGTTTTCCGGAGGGCTGGCCGCCCGCCTTGGGCCCCATCAGCTCCCAAAAGAGCGAGTGATTGGCGTGGCCGCCGCCGTTGTTGCGCACCGCCGTGCGAATCTTCTCCGGGACGATGGCGCAATTGTTCGCCAGCAATTCTTCAAGGCTCTTATTGGCTAACTCAGGGGCTGACTCGAGCGCTTTATTGAGATTGTTGACGTAGGTCGCATGGTGCTTGCCGTGGTGAATCTCCATGGTCAGCTTATCAATATGGGGTTCCAACGCATCAGAAGGATACGGTAAAGATGGAAGAGAAAACGGCATAACGGCCTCCTTTCACACGGATATAGACTCTTTTTATCCTAACAGATTGCCAAGCCGGTGTCCAGCTACAGCAGCCCCCCCATCTCTCGCGCACTCGTCTTTCGAGGCGGGGGGGGTTCACTCGTCTGGTTACACGACAACACGGGCGTGGCGCTTGGCCCACGTAACGCCCTCTGCAAAGGCCAGATGGTTCAGCTCGAGCGTCTTGGGCGGGACAAGCTCAACGATCGCTTGTCGCCATTCTTCCTGAGGGAGGTCAAGAAATGTCGAGAGGGCGCCGAGCAAAACTGTGTTGGCGAGCGCGGGGTTGCCCAATCCTTGGGCGATTTCCAACCCCGGCACGATGAGCACCGTTCCAGCTCGACGATGCAGTGTCTCTTTTATTTTCGCATCTTCAGGATACGAAGCGAGCTTGAGAGACTCTACACTCGGCGCGATGCGTTGATCGTTGACCAACGCGAGGCCGTCTACTTTGAGATAGCTCAGATAGCGCAACGCCTCGAGCTTTTCAAAGGCGAGCAAGACATCGGCTTCGCCTTCGGGCACGGCAGGCGAGAAGACTTCGGAGCCGTAGCGCACCGTAGAAAACACAGAGCCGCCCCGCTGAGCCATGCCGTGCACTTCTGAAGTCGCTACGGACAGCCCCGCCAGCGTCGCCACCCGCGCGATGATCTGCCCGGCCAAAAGAGAGCCCTGCCCGCCCACGCCAGCGAGCACTATATTTTTGACATGTCGCTCGCTCATCGTTTCGCGCCCTTTCGTTGCAGATACCCAGCTACGGCCCCAGCAACCCGACGCCCCGTCGAGATGCTCTGTGTAACAGTGCCGTACCCGAACGCGACATCTCCGCAGGCGAAAACCCCCGGCTGAGAGGAGACCCCGGCGAAGGTCACTCCGATCTTGTGGTTGAACCGTACTCCGCTCCCTCTCAGAAACTCTAGGTCCGCCCTCTCCCCGATGGCAAAGATGACCGTGTCTATCTCGACGTGAAATTCGCTATTGGGGACCGGCACGGGCTGGCGCCGCCCGCTGGCATCGAGCGGCCCCGGCTGCATATGGACCAGATCGAGGCCACAGACTCGACCGTCCTGTGTCGCCAGTCGGATCGGCATAGCCTGGAACTCGAAGTGCACGTCTTCTAAAATAGCTTCGTCTATCTCTTCGCGGATCGCGGGCATCTCGTCGGCGGTGCGCCGGTAATAGACCGTCACGCTTGCTCCGAGGCGTCGCGCCGCGCGGGCGCAGTCAATGGCCGTGTTGCCCCCGCCGATGACTGCCACCCGGCGTCCCAATTTGATCTTGCGCCCTCGGTTGACACTTCGGAGAAAATCCAAGCCGTAGAGCAAGCCATCACGTGTCTCGCCGGTGGCTTCCAGGTGCAGTGCTTGCGGGGCCGAGTCGCCTACCGCAATGACCACGGCATCGTATTCTTTCTGTATCTCAGCGAAGCTGACATCGCGTCCCACGTGGACCCCACACTGGATCTCGGCGCCCATCATAGAGAGCCGATCAATCTCGCGATCTACGATCTCCTTGGGCAGCCGGAAAGCAGGGATGCCGTAGCGCATCATGCCTCCGGGTTTTTCGAACGATTCTAAGACCGTCACTTGAAAACCGCGTCGTCGGAGATAGAACGCAGCCGACAGCCCTGCAGGCCCAGAGCCAATAATCACGGCTCTTTCGGGGCGCTCTTCTGTTGGCTTGAATTCAGCTCCGCTGAAGTGCTCGATCCCGTAGTCTCCTAAGAATCTCTCGACGTCACGGACGGAGAGCTTGGCCGGGTGCCCCGGCGTGGGGAATTCTTTCACAAGCTCGGGATAGCGTTCAGCGTAGAGTTTCTCTTGTGGCCAGCCTAACGCATTGATTTCGTGATCGCACGGGTGTGGGCAGACCCGCCCGGCGACCGCCGGGAAGGGGTTCGTTCGCATCAGCACTTTGAATGCGTCAGCGTAGCGTTTTTGATGGACAAGCTCTAGCACTTGGGGGATGTCAATCCCAGCGTTACAGTCTGCGCAGGCTTGTTGACAGTGTGTGCACGCGACACAGAGCAATTTATTGATCTCGATGTGGCCGTCTTGGATTCCAATAGCTGGACAGCCCAGCCCTGTGCAGGCATGACAGTCGGTGCACTTCTTGAAGTCTACGGAGACGATCTCGCCGAAGCGGCGCTTCTCTTTGAGCACGCAGGGCGCGTCGGCAACGATGACGGACGGCTCTTTGCGACGAAGCGCTTCGTCTATTGTGCGCCAGGCTACCAGAAGATCATACGGATCTACGCGACGGACATGCTTGATCCCTAAGCCCTTCACTAAGGGCTCGATCTCGATAGCTTTGGCTGGGTCGCCCTTGATGGTGTACCCGGTGCCGGGATGCTCTTGGTGGCCGGTCATGGCCGTCGTGTGGTTATCTAAGATCACTGTGACCGTCTGGCCGCCGTTGTAGAGAATATCTACCAAAGCTGGGATGCCGGAGTGATAGAACGTCGAGTCGCCGATGACGGCGACCAGTCTCTTTTTCTCTTCTTCAGAAAAGACCTTGGCCATGCCGTGGGCCATAGAGAGCGAAGCGCCCATGTTCATGCATGTGTCCATGGCGTCTAACGGTGCCAGCGCGCCCAGGGTATAGCAGCCGATGTCGCCCGAAACTATAGCTGCTAGCTGTTTGAGCACATAAAAAATCCCGCGATGCATGCAGCCGGCACAGAGAATCGGGGGGCGCGGCGGCAGGAGGGGCAGCTCGACGGGAGGAGGGGTGACCCCGTCGCTGACGCGCTGCACCGCCTGCCGTAGCAGCCCTACTGACAGTTCGCCAAAACGCGGGAGATGGATCTCTTCAAGAGCGATCCCCAAGGCGCGGACTTGTTCGGTCAAGTACGGTTCGAGCTCCTCGATGACGACGATGCGATGCTTGCCCTGGGCGAAGTTTTTAATCAACTCTCTGGGCAGGGGGTGGGTCATGCCCAATTTGAGCATCGTTGAGTTTGGAAAGGCCTCGCGAGCGTAGAGAAAGGCTGCCCCAGCAGTGATAACCGCCAGGTCGTCTGAGCCCTCGAAAATCTGAGCCCAGCGTTCGGCCTCTTTTTTTAATGCGGGGATACGTTCGGTCTCGATCCGTTGGTGACGGATGCGCCCGTGGGCCGGGAGAACTACGTTCTTTGGGACGTTTTTGCGATAAGGCCGACGGGGGATTTCCTGCCGGTCGCCCAACGTGACTTGGCTCTTGCCGTGCGAGACGCGAGTGGTTGTTCTCAGCAAGACGGGGGTATCGTACCGTTCGGAGATCTCAAAGGCTGCGGCCGTAAAGTCTTTGCACTCTTGCGTTGTGGCGGGTTCAAGCATGGCCACGCGCGCGGCCCGCGCTAACAATCTGTTATCTTGCTCGTTTTGTGATGAGTGCATCCCCGGATCGTCGGCTGAGACGACGACCAGCCCCGCGTTCACTCCCATATAAGCGACGGAGAAAAACGGATCAGCGGCGACGTTGAGCCCCACGTGTTTCATTGTCGCGATGGCTCGTCCGCCCGCCAGCGCTGCACCCACGGCAACCTCGAGGGCGACTTTTTCGTTGGTGGACCACTCGCAGTTCACTTCGGGGTAGTGAGCGAGTGTCTCCAGGATCTCTGTGCTCGGTGTGCCGGGATAGCCGCAGCCGACGCGCACGCCCGCCTCCCACGCGCCGCGGGCAATCGCTTCGTTGCCCGACAGCAAAACCGCGCATCGTTTCTCAGTTTTCGCGGCGAGCGCCTCGTTGGGCATGGCGTACCTCCTCCTAAAAAGATGCGGCGTTCTTTCGGAGCTGCTCCCACCGAGCGTTCACGACCGTTTGCATCGCCTGAATCTCCTCTTCTGTGAGATGGCTGAACCGCCCCTGGAGCTTGAGATACTCGTTCACGGGGGCTCCAGCTTGGATTTCTCGACCAGGTTCGTTTAACGTATAGCGCTCTCCCCCCTCAACTTCATAGAGTGGGAAGACCTTCGTTTGCACCGCCAAGCGAGCGAGCTTGATCGCTAACTCGGATGGCGCCTTCCAGCCCGGCGGGCAGGGCGCCAGCACGTGCAGAAACTTCGTGCCGTATATGCTTTTTGCTTTCTGCACCTTACGGATGAAGTCGTCCGGGTACGCAATCGTCGCTGTCGCTGCGTAGGGAACACGATGAGCAACCATAATGGCCATAATATCTTTCTTCGGTTCGGTCTTTGGGGTCTTTTCGGGCGTGGTCGTCGTCCAAGCCAAGAAAGGCGTTGCGCCACTGCGCTGAACCCCTGTGTTCATATAGGCTTCGTTGTCGTAACAGATATAGATAATATTCTCGTTGCGCTCAGCTGCTCCGGAGAGCGCCTGTAACCCAATATCGAAAGTTCCCCCGTCACCGGCCCATGCGAGCACGGTCGTCTCGGTGTCGCCTTGGACGTCGAGCGCGGCACGCACCCCAGAAGCCGCGACAGCAGCCGTCTCAAAGGCCGCGTGCAGCATCGGGACTTTGAGCGACGTGTAGGGAAACGGTCCTGCGATGATCGTCCAGCAGCACGCCGGAATGACAATGACTGTATTTTCTCCCACGGCTTTGAGCGCATAGCGCATGGCTAACGCGCCGCCGCACCCTTGGCAGCCTAGATGGCCTGAGACCATCAATTCAGTAGACGGCAGAGTGAAATTCCTCATCTTTTCACCCCGATCCAGATGAGATCTTCGGGCTCATCGTGATTTTCTGTATAGTCAATGATTTCGCGAATGACCGCGGGGGTGATGTCTCGCCCTCCCAAGCCGGCGACAAACCCGAAGATCGAAGGACGCTGGTGTACGTTGTACAGAGCCGACTTGATCTCTTGGGCGAAAATTCCTCCCATCCCAAAACTGATATTTCTGTCTATGACAGCGACCTTGGCAACACCAGAGAGCGCCTGCCGCAGAAGTTCTTTGGGAAAGGGTCGAAAGAGTCGGACCTTCAGAAGCCCTATCTTGCGCCCCTCAGCCTGCAGCTCATCAATGACTTCGCGGGCGGTGCTTGTGACAGTACCAGAAGTGACTAAGATTAAATCAGCGTCGTCGGCGCGATAGGGCTCGATCAACCCGTAGCAACGTCCGAAAAATTTTTCGAACTCTTCGTCAGCTCGCGCGAATTCTTCCAAAGCGTCTTCCATCGCTTGGTGCATTTTGTAGCGCAGTTCCATATAGACATCAGGCGGCGCGAGAGCTCCAAAAGAGCGCGGGCTGTTCACATCGAGCTTGTAGAGCGGCTGATAGAGCGGCAAATACTGGTCTACCAACGCTTGATCGGGAATCTCTACTTGCTCGGCGGTGTGTGAGAGCACAAACGCGTCCAGCACCAGCATCGCGGGCATCAAGACTCTCTCGGCGACCTTGTACGCTTGAATGACTGTATCTAGGACTTCCTGGTTGCTCTCACAGTATAGTTGCATCCAGCCCGTGTCGCGCTGGGCTAAGCTGTCGTTTTGATCGGTCCAGACGGACCAGGGCGGACCCATCGCTCTGTTAATATCGGCCAGGACGATGGGCAGTCTCGCTCCGGCGGCCCAGTGGAGCATCTCATGCATGAGGGCTAGGCCGTGAGCGCTCGTCGCTGTGAAGGTACGTGCGCCGGTGCTTGCCGCGCCGACCAGCGCAGCCATTGCCGAGTGCTCCGATTCGACTTTGATGAACTTGGCACGAAGTGCCCCGTTGGCACACAGTTCGCTCAAGAGTTCGACGACTTGCGTCTGCGGCGTGATAGGGTAAGCAGAAATAACTTGCACACGCGAGAGCATCGCCCCATATGAGACGGCGTGGTTTCCCGTAACGACCTTTTTTGTGCCGGTCAGAACAGTCGTCATAGCTCCTCCTCAGCGAGCGAGATCACGCTGCGCGGACACTCTTCGGCGCAGATTCCGCATCCTTTGCAGAAATCAAAGTCTATCTCATAGCCGCCGTTCACCCGCGCGATGGCCGCATCGGGGCAGAAGAGCCAGCAGTTATCACAATAATTACAGACGCCGCAGGAGAAGCAGCGCCCGGCTTCGGCGCGTGCCAGCTCTGCCGAGATAGGCTGTTTGCTTTCAGAGAAGTTTGTGATGCGCTCAGAGGCAGGGAGGTGCTCTGTCGGCACTCTGGGCAGGTGCGCGAAATAACTGAAATTCACGCGCAGGGCCTCTTCGAGCTTCACGGCTTTGGGCTTGCGCTCGCCACGTAAGAAGCTTTGAATAGCGCGGGCGGCTTCCTTGCCCGCTCCAATCGCTTGCACCACGGTGCTTGGGCCGGTCTGCGCGTCGCCGCCTATAAAAATCCCCGTGCGCTCTAAGAGCTCTTGAGAACGATCAATGATAATGCCTTCGCTCGTCTCTAAGCTCTGGGACAGGAACGGGAGCTCAGGCTCCTCGCCCACGGCCTTCAGCACGGCGTCAGCTCTTAAAACAAATGCAGAGCCGGGGATCGGGACCGGTCGGCGGCGCCCGCTCTGGTCGGGCTCGCCCAACTGCATCCGAATGAACTGGACTTCTAGCTGTCCGTTGAGACGTCGGATCACCTGCGGCGCCGCCAAGAATTCGAACTGGATTCCCTCATGCTCGGCCTCTTCGATCTCTTCGGAGATCGCGGGCATCTCTCCTCGTGTGCGGCGATAGACAACCACGGGGCGAGCGCCCAGTCGCAACGCGGTGCGCGCCGCGTCCATGGCAGTATTGCCCCCGCCGATCACTAAGACTTTTGTGCCGATCTGTACGGACCTCCCGACGTTGATTGTCTTGAGAAATTCCAATCCCGTCAGAGCCAGCTCTTCGCCGGGGATGCCCAGTGGTCGGCTGCGATGCGCGCCGGTCGCGATGAAGACGGCATCGTGTTGCTCCCAGAGTTTTTCCAAATCCATGTCGCGTCCGATACGGGTATTGACAGTGAACTCTACTCCCCAGCGTGCGATCAGCTCGATCTCTCGATCCAGAATTTCACGCGGCAGACGGTATGGGGGAATGCCGACTCGCAACATGCCGCCCGGCTCGCTCTCAGCCTCGAAGACCGTCACGGAGTAGCCGTCTTTCGCCAAAAAATACGCGCATGTCAGCCCCGCTGGCCCTGAGCCGACGACGGCCACTCGTTCGGCCCGACGTGCTCGCGAGGGAATTTCGTCTTCGAGGTCGAAGCACTCGTCAGCGACGAAGCGCTCGATGGCCGCTACAGAAAGAGCCTCGTCGAAATCTTTTCGGTTACAGGCGCTCTCGCAGGGATGGTAGCAGACCCGCCCGCAGACTCCGGGTAAGGGGCTTGTCTGACGGAAGAGCCGCCAGGCGTCTCTATATCGGCCTTCAGCGACCAAGCTCATGATCCGGGGAATATCGTTTCCGGCAGGGCAAGCTCCTGTGCAAGGTGCGAGTTTTTCGCTATAGATCGGACGTAGATAGCGCCAGCTCCCCGTTCGGTTGTGGCCCATGTCGGCGAGCGAGACGGCCATCGGCGGCATCTCTTGCTCGCTCGTGAAAACGATGGGGTGCTTCATGGCCCTCTCCTTTCATGGAAGACCTCTTTCCCTGCTCCTCTCTGAACCTCTCCCCCGGCCCCTCCCCTAAAGTGGGAGGGGAGCCCCTTCCCTTTAGTAGGGAAGGGGGTGGGGGTAGGTAGGGTGAGGGTGTTCGGTCTGGCGATGGTAACGCGCTCGTAGGCTTCACGAGCGGCGGCTTGATTTCTCTCTTGCTGGCGAGCTGGGATTCTTTCGGCAATAGACTCTACAATGGCCTCCACGCTCACAAAGCCGGTGACCCGGGCGAAGGCCCCTAAAATAGCTGTATTGACAATGGGATTGGTTCGTGTGCCCAATTCATGCGCGACGGCAATAGCCCCCGCAGGCACGGTGGCGACCCGAAATGTGTTAAAGGTCGCAAAACTCTCCGGGGTGCGGTCGCTGTTGATGAGAATCGAGCCCCCCGGCTTGAGCCCCACGGTGACGTCCACCGCAGAGAGCAACGTCGGGTCGAGGACAACGACGTGATCGGGTTCGTAAATCTGGCAGCGGCGGCGGATCGGAGCGGTATCAAATCTTAAAAAAGCCATAACAGG
Source organism: Candidatus Fraserbacteria bacterium (assembly GCA_037440025.1). Lineage (GTDB taxonomy): Bacteria > Bipolaricaulota > Bipolaricaulia > RBG-16-55-9 > DRXL01 > JANXCC01. The sequence goes on from JBBIUX010000001.1 coordinate 25,955, forward strand.
GGCACCGCGACGCTCGACGCCGAAGGCCGGAAACGCCTGGACGAACTTCCCTTCTTTGAAGAGGGCTGTCGCTAAGATTTCTGACGCCACGACTGCCCCTTGGCCGCCCCGTCCGTGAAATCTCACTTCGATCATTGGGAATCAACTCCCGTCGGTTTCATCTTCATCCTAACGTTGATAGGGTTGAAAACTCAATGATCTGGGCCAGCTGAAAAACTGCTCTTCGTCATATGAGACCAAAGGAGAGAGCTTGGCATCGGGAGTGATTGCCTGATGCGTGGCAGCCTAGAATATGATCGGCGACATTGCTGATTGGAAAGAAGGAGACTAGACTGATGGGGAACGTTGGGGTGTACGGGACGTCGCGTCGCAACGTTCTCAGGAAGGAGACGTCTATGGCAGGCTTTCGGCTGCGCGATGGAATTGGGATTGAGCTCTTTCTCCAACGCCTTGTGGATGTGACTTTAGCAGAGATCGAACAACAGTACGGCCCTCCGATGCCAGAGTTCAAGTCCTGCATCGAGCGTGCCCTCAAGCGCGTGCTCCATTATGAGATGGAGGCCTCGCCGTTGTGCGGGCTCTCGACGACGTGCAGCCCTGCTGAGGGAATGCGCGCGCGCCCTTGGTCACATCAGGCAGCAGCGTGGGGGTTGGTTTCGAAACCCGATCCCGAGTTGGAGGAACTGGCGAAACGCTCTTAGATCAGTGCCCAAGCTCGATGCTGAAAGTGACGGTCGCTTGGTCAATGATCTCGCCGGCTTGGTCGCGCAAAATCGCGACAAATTGTGTTGGTCCAGGTGGAAAGCGTTTGGGAGTGGCGGCAAAGCCGACGGGCAGCCGAAGCGTCTGTGCTCGTCCCAGCCGAATGGAGCGGGGGCCAAAGAGTTTTTCGGTCGTCCCATCGCCTTTGGCAACGTAAAGCTCACCGATGACCCGCCAGTCGCTCGTCTGAACATTGATGAGGGTAGCGACGAACTCGATCCGCCCTGAGAGCGGGACGCTTAGGGCGCTGACGGGGTCAAGCCGAACGGCGCGGCCGGGGACGATGGGCGTGCTTTGGGACAAAGAGTTACCAGCGGCAGCGGGGTGTTCCGCAACAGATGGTCTTTCAGTGGCCGGGGGTCGAGCGGAGCTTGTCCTGAACCGTTGTGGATCAATGAAGTCATTGCCCAAAGCATCTTCTCTTGAGCTGTTCTGTAAGAACGGGGTGCTCTTACTTGGTATCAAGCCCCCTTCGTGAGGCATCGGCCGAGAGACCGACCACCCCAAGCTCAAGGTCGTCGCTAAGAGCAGTACGCTCCAGCGTTGCGCCCGTTTCTTACCGTTCATAGTGAGCTTATCTTACTCTAGAAGGGCGTCTGGCCTGAAGAGAGAGAGCCCCATAGTGTGACGAAGTCCGGCACCCTTCTTTGGGACAGGGGGCCCAAATCCCTCATCCTTACACCTTCACTCCTAGCCTCTCTCCCCTCTGAGGGAGAGGGGGAGGGGGTGAGGGTCAAAAAGAGCGACCCCCCGGCTTGCTTCAGCCAGGGGGCTGCTGATCGGAGGTTTCCGCCAATGTTTAGAAGATGTCTGAAGTATAAAAGTCTTTCAGAGAAAAAGAGAGGAGCCCTGTCTGCTCGGAGCGCATGAACCCAAGACCTCTTTGGAGGACAAGGGCGTGTAATGAGGATTACGAAGCGCGCATTAGGAGTTCTGTGAAAAGTTTGCGCGCGCACTCGAGAGACTCTTCAATAGTGCCTGAAGTATCGAGCACGAAGTCGGCTTTGGCAGCAAGTAGCTCCGGGGGCGTTTGGGCTTCGACGCGGCGACGGGCTTCTTCAGACGAGAGGCCACTACGGGTTATGAGTCTCTCAATTTGGGCCTCAGGGGAGGCGCGCACGAGCACGATATAATCGAAAAAATCGCGTTTCACGTACGGTGATTCAAGCAAGAGCGCCGCTTCAATGATTAATACTTTCGCGCTCTGAGCACGGTGAAGTTCGGCTTCTCTTTGCAATGCGTTGTGTACTGCCGGATGCACGATAGTATTTAAGAATTCGCGCGCCTGTGGGTCACGAAAGACCAACGCGCCCAATTTCTTCCGGTCAATCTCGCCGTCTGCTGTGAGAATTTTCTCGCCGAAGCGCGCCACGAGCTTTTTGTATGTCTCTGTATTTTTTTTATACGTCTCCCAAGCAATCTTGTCCGCGTCAACGACGGCAACGCCGGGCAGCTTCGCTGCTTCTTGCGCGATGAGGCTCTTGCCTGTGGCGATGCCTCCCGCCAGGCCGACGATCAACATTTCTTTAGTTTTCAAAGCTCAAAAACTCGCGCCAGCGCTGATAAAGCTCGGCGGTCGCGCGCACGTCATCAAAACAGTATTGGGCGATCTCGCGGTACTTGCCCTCGTTGAAAAGCGCGTTCATCTGCGGCCCGGAGAACCGGCCTTTGGGGCTTGCTATTCCGAATGCTTTACAGTAAAAATCGAGATTGAACTTTCGGATCGCGCCATAAAACGTCAGTTGATCTAACAGATCGCAATGAATATCGGCGCTAAACCGAGGAGGCATCAGATTGCGACTGGGCTTGATGCCCAACAGGGCCGAGCGCAGCAATAAAAATGGGCAATCGAAGCCGCGACCGTTAAAGCTAATAAATTGTCTGTACGAGCGCACGTCCTCCCAAAATCTTTTCAGAATTTCTGTTTCGCTACCTGACTCATACTCGACACGGCCATCCTCCGAGCGCCACGACTCTTTCGTTGGGGCCTGATAGTAGACGCGGCCCTTCTGGCTTTCGATGTTGAGCATCCCGATGGCGACGACTTGGGCAGTGAACGGATAGAGATTGAGCTGAGCGATGAGTTCTTCGCGCTTGCGTTGTTGAAGTTCAGGCGTCTCTTCGCGCTCTGCCCATTTCAAAAGATATTGTTGCTGAGCTTCGTCAAAAGATTCTAACGGCATTCCGACGGTCTCGATATCGAAGACGAGTTGGGCCATAGAGCTATTATAATTCTTGGTGGGCTTGCTCGACCAGTCGCGCCCAGTCTATGGGCACACCGTGAGACGGCTCGTTGCGAATGTGCATAAAAAACTCGATATTCCCTGCCGGGCCTTTGATCGGAGAGAACGTCGCGTTCACGACCGAGAGCTTTAATTGATCTTGTGCGAAGCGCATGAGGTCTTCTAAGACATGCTGATGGGTGACAGAGTCTTTGACCACGCCGCCGCGCTGGACGTGCTCTCTGCCCGCTTCAAATTGGGGCTTGACCAGACAGATCAGATCGCCCTTGGGCGTGACGATCTCTTTGAGCGGGGGCAAGATCAATTTCAGCGAGATGAACGAGACATCGACAGTCGCGATATCGACGGGTTCGCCGATCTGGTCGGGTGTGAGATACCGAGCGTTGATCTCTTCTAAGACCGTAACTCTAGGGTCGGTGCGCAGCTTCCAATCTAATTGTCCCTTGCCCACGTCTACGGCGTAAACTTTTCTGGCCCCGTGTTGCAGAAGGCAGTCGGTGAAGCCACCGGTCGAAGCGCCGACATCGAGACAGACTTTGTCCGTGATGTCTAAATGAAATGCGCGAAGCGCTTTTTCTAATTTGAGGCCGCCCTGGCCGACGTAGCGCTGCTGCTCTTTGACTGCGATGGGGGCATCAATGGGGACTTGGGCGCCGGGTTTGTCTATGATCTGTCCGGCGACGGAGACTTGCCCGGCGAGGATAGCGCGTTGGGCTTCAGTGCGTGATCTAACAAGGCCGCGCTCTACCAGCAAGAGATCAAGACGTAATTTCTTAAATAAGAGCACTTGTTGTCTTCGTATACGCCTGCAACCCCTCTCGCAAAATTCTCATTGCTTTTTTCAGCGCATCTGTGTTGAGCACATACGCAATTCTCACTTCGTCGCGGCCCTTGCCCGGTGTGGCGTAGAACTCTGCTGCAGGCGCAAGCATCACCGTTTCGTTTTCGAGAGCAAAATCCGTCAGCAACCAGCGAGCAAAGTGCTCGGCGTCTTCGACGGGGAGTCTGGCGATCACATAAAACGCTCCTTGGGGCTTGGGACAGAGCACGCCCGGCATCTTCTGGAGCTCTGAGTAAACCAAATCTCGGCGCCGCGCGAACTCCGCGATCATCTCGCGCACGAACTTCTGATAGTGTGAAGATCGTAAGAGATGGACAAGGCCGGCTTGCTCCAGCGTCGGCGGGGAGAGCCGCGCCTGCGCGAACTTCAATGCTGACTCCATCACCGAAGCGTTCTTGCTCGCGATCACGCCCACTCGTGCTCCACAGGCCGAAAATCGCTTGGAAATGCTATCTACTAAAATCGCGCGATCTTCTATCCCTGACAATTGTAAGATGCTGATCGCCTGGGCGCCGTCGTAGGTGAACTCACGGTAGACTTCGTCGGAGATCAGATAGAGGTTGTGGGCGCGCGCGATCTCTGCAAGCATTTCTAGCTCAGCGCGGGTGTAGACGACGCCGGTGGGGTTGCCAGGATTGCAGAAGAGTATGGCTTTCGTCTTAGGGGTGATCTTCGCTTCTATATACTTTCTGTCTGGGAGCCGGAAGCCATCTTCAGCGCGCGTCTCAATGGGCACGATCTGAATCCCTGTGATCTGGGCGTAGGAGTTATAGTTAGTGTAGAACGGCTCAGGGACTAAGATAGCATCGCCGACGTCGGTGGCGGCGAGCAAGGCGAACGTGATCGCTTCGCTGCCCCCGGTGGTGACGATCAGCTCATCACGGCTCAGGTGGATGTCGAACGTGCGATAGTACTCGGAGAGCGCGTCGAGCGTCTCATCCAGCCCCTGCGAGGGGCTGTAGGCTAAGACGCCTTGAGCAGCTTGACGAATGCCGTCAAAATACTCTTTCGGTGTTGGGATGTCGGGTTGGCCGATATTTACGTGATAGACTTTCTTTCCGGCGTGTTTGGCTTGATCGGCTAAGGGTTTGAGTTTGCGGATGGGCGAGGCCTGGACGATCCGCGCTCGCCAACTGATGGACGGCATGAGTCCTCCTTTTGAAGTCGGCTCGGGCCGGCCCGCTCCAGAAACAGCGCCCGCAGGGACCGTCTTACCGTTGCTCCCTTCCGGGCCTGGCGGGGTTCGTCGGCCTGCGCCGCCGCTCCACAGCGAGCCGACCCCAGCCAGACTTCGTCTGGACTGTTCGCCGTGCCGCCAAAGGCGGCACGATGAACGGTGCAGGCGAAGCCTGCTGGCGGAGAGGGTGGGATTCGAACCCACGACCGACTTTCGCCGGTACGTGCTCTCCAGGCACGCCCCTTAGTCCACTCGGACACCTCTCCGGAGATTACAGTGTAGCCCATAGCGCGGCGCTTTGCAACGACTCTGGACTTTCCTATACACTATGCCCGATGAAACTCATCTGGCATCCGAAGTGTTTAGAGTACAGCGCCCCTGGACACCCAGAGAGCCCTGAACGCTTAAGCCGCGCCTACGCCTTCTTGAGCGATCCCCAACTCGGCTATGAGTTCGTCGAGGCTGAGCCGGCTACCGAAGAAGACCTCTTGCGCGTTCACTCAGCAAGACACATCGAAGATGTGAAGAAGCTCCGCTTCTACGATCCCGACTCCCCCAGATACCCCAATATTTTTGAGTACGCGCTGCTCTCCGCAGGAGCGGCGATCCAAGCGATGAAACTCAACGGCTTCTCGCTGATGCGCCCGCCGGGGCATCACGCGGCGAAGGAGCGCGTCGCCGGGTTCTGCTATTTCAATAATATTGCGATCGCCGTCAGAGCCTCAGCGAAAAAGACTCTCATTGTAGACATAGACGGCCACCACGGCGACGGCACCCAAGCTATTTTTCTCGGCGATCCCCAAGTGCTTTATATCTCGCTGCACAGCTTTCCCAACTACCCCGGCACGGGTCTGCGCCCTGAGCAAAACTGCTATAATTATCCGTTGCCCTTCAATTGCGGAGACGAAGTCTATCTGAAGACGCTGGACGGAGCTCTCGAATCTGTGAATACGCCGGGGATCGAGCAGGTGGCTGTTTCGGCGGGGTTTGACACGTACTATAAAGACCCGCTGGCGTCGCTGGGGGTAACGGGCTATAAAGAGATCGGGATGCGCCTGAGCAAGTTGGGCTTACCGGTCTTTGGGGTTCTGGAAGGCGGGTATCAGGTCGAAGACCTGGGACGGAACATTCATGCGCTGTTGAGTGGGATGAAATCCTAGAGCCTCAATGCCCCGTACTCATACTGACAGGGCGGCCCGCTCGCGATAGCAAAAATTTTCTCAGTTAAGTCCATCACGACCGAAATGACGCTCTGATAGCGCTCTTCGGGCGGGAAGTTCTCGTCGGGATGGCGACAGAGCGAGTACGGGAAATCGTCGTGATCGCGCAAGATCTCGATAGCTCGCTCAAGAGAAAGCTGAGAGCTTGTGCGCAGCAGATGCTGGACGCGAGCGAGTCGCTGTTTGGTGCTAGGGCGTTTGGAGGGCTGCACTTCGCGCGTCAATCCGACGGCTTGCGGCTGGAGAAAGTGATTGGTGTGTGCGAGCCACCCATCGTGCGCAAAAAACTGACTAATTCCCGTGGGTGCAGTCTCTAGATTGATTACTCTGTCAGGCGTCTGGGCGATGATGAAATTTGCAGAAACGCCGCGCTCGCCCTCGGTGACGACGCGCACCGCCTGATCAAACTCTGTGCAGCGCAAGATCTCCCAACACCGCACATGGAAGGGCTTCGCCAGCAGCGCCCAGTTGTCGTGCTCCGAGTTCAACCCGTTTATAGCTAATCCCAAGCCCGCTGAGTTGAGCCCGATCTTGCCCCCCACGATCCCCGCTTCGGTGAAACAGAGAATATCGGGTACGCCCGGCTCGTGAATCTTCAGAATGAGCCCGTGAACGTCGGGAATCCAATCCCAGTTCTCAGCTACAAGTAGGTGTCCGTTGGCGGTCTTTGGGGGCAGCACGGCAAAGCTGGTGCAGCCGTCGGGGGCCCTCACCCCCAACCCCTCTCCCGTGGATGACCCACGGGAGAGGGGTGGCGAAGCCGGGGTGAGGGCCTGTCGCGTCACTTCGCTATAAATCAACTCGTAGCGCGCATTGAGCGCCGCGATCTCTAAGAGCTCCGCTCCAGAGCCTTCGGCCACCCCACGCATGGCTTCAGCGTGCTGCGGCGCGAGCTTTTCGATGACGCGCAAATAGAGCCCGGCGCGTCGCAGCACTTCGGCCTTGGGGAGTTTCGTTTCGCGCTCGAAACGGTGAAAATAAATTCTGAGATTGTGCGCGATCTCTGCTCGCGCGTGTCGGCCGTGCGCGAGCCCTTGCTCGTAAGAAGAGCCTTCAAGATGCAGCATGGGCAGAGTCGTCGCGGCGCGCATCTCAGAACTCTTTGGCAAACGTAATCCAATCAGCAACGTAGCGTTTGAAGAGATATTTGCTTCGATCAAATTTCTCGTCGTCATAGCGGATCTCTTCGGCGCTGTAGCGATATTCGGGGTAGATCGCGTTGCCGATCTCGGCGATCGCTGGGTAGTCGCTTGGCTGAAACTCGCGCAGTTGTAAACTCATAAGCGAATGCTGTCCCTAAAGATTATGCCCCTGAGTTTACTGGAACGACCTGATCTCTTCAAGAGATCAGTCTTCGAAGGTGTGAGAGACGCCGTAATCGCTGAGCAGCTTCTCCAGTTCTTGTTTGAGTGTCGGCGGAATTCCGTCGGTCTCGATGACGAGTTGTACTCGGCCGGAGAGCTGCTTGAGCTGTTCCGCAGCCTTGAGGATGGGATAGAGCATCTGGGTGTGGGTTGAGATCGTCAGGCGCTTGGGCAGGGGCGAGCCCGCTTCAGTCTTTGGTGGCAACGACTGACTAGGCGTCGTTGGAGCTTCTCCCTCAGCTACGACTGTCCCAAGATGCTCTGGGCGGGCGATCCACTGAGCTGCTTTCTCCGGTCGGATGAGCCAACCTGTGTCAAGATCTATCAGCCCTGTGCTGAGCTCTTCGTTGAACGTCACGTTCTCCAAGGGATCGCTGTGGCTCTTGCGCGTAGCGTAGCCGAATGTTCCGGCCTTCACGCCCTGAGCGACGGCGCTTCTCAGAACACCCTCATCAGCAAGCAAGGGCAACCCGGGTGTGCTGAGAAACGCTTGGTAGGCGGCCTTCAGTGCGACTTCTCCCTGCTCTTTGCCCCAGACGAACTCTTTGATAAAGTCCGGCGCGAGCGCCTCGACCAAAAGCCCTTGATCTTTCAGAGCCTGCCAAGCCCGATCTGCCAATATGGCAGCAGCACTCAAACTCTCTCGTGAGGTCAAACGCACTTCTTTGAGGCCCTCGCGAGTTGGGCGCACCAGTACGTTGTAGGCGCGCCGGAGCGCTTCTTGTAGCTCCTTTTGTGACTGCTTGAAGCGCGCGTGCACGTCTGTTTGGTCCTCGTCATCGAGAGAGCGAAACTGCGCCGACGCTTTGAAAGCTTCGAGGGCTTTTTGCTTGCGGGCTTTGCTGCGCGCTGTGGCCAGCTCGCTCTGGTCAGCCAGGAGAAAGACCAGCTCGTTCTTGTGCACACGATAGCCTGAGCCACACGACTGCACGAATGACTCCAGTTGCTTCTTGCCCTCTTCACTGGCGCTCCCTTGGGAGTGGACAATAACGAGCGTGGGCTCCGGGCGGTCTTCGATGTCACGGCTTTCCTTGGGCCATAAAGACACGCGAAAATTCGCGCGACCGGCGATTGCACTGAGCGTTTCGCCAATGGTCTCTTCGATCCGCTCGTCGGTGACGCCGGCTTCGTAGTCTTGTAAAACTTTATTGAGATTGGGCCGGGACTCGAAGCGATAGCGCTGGTCTTTATAGACAAGATACCAGAGTCGGTCGCGCAGGCGATTGAGGGCTTCGGTGGCCAGTGCTGGGTTGAGGCCGGGGCGCAGCAAAGCCATATTAAGCTCTTCGGGTGAGGCCCCTCTATCTTGGGCAGCCGCCGAGATGCTGTAGAGAAAGATGCTGCCGGCCAAGCCGCGCGCCAACTTCTCTCTATAATAATCGCCTCTCAACTCTTCATCTATAGCGCGGCCCTTCTCCAGAACATCGCTGGTGACGACGGTATCGAACTCGCTCCCTAACAGTTTGACCACCTCGGAGCGCGTCGTGCGGTCGGCAAGGTCCCCATGACAGAGTTGAATGAGATAGGCAGAGCCAGGACGCTCATGCCACAGCCGTCGGATCACTAGCGCCAAGAGTCTTAAGGCCCCGCGCGTCCGCTGAAACTGCGGATGCGGCCCCCAGCGCTGATAGAGCAAGTCAATCAGCTCAGGATGAAACGGGTAGGCTTGTTCCATGCGATTGCGATAGGCCAGCGTTCGCACGTCATCAGGGAAGGAGCGCGCATGGTCGTCGTAGTAGCTACGAAAAGCATCGGAGACGGCGCGAATCTCTTTGTTGGAGGGCAGGGTGCGAAAGAGTCGCTTCTGCAAGACCCCGAAGACCTCATCTTGCGCTACTGGGGTCTCGACCTTCTCGACGCGCCCGAAGATCTTTTTACTATAGTCGAATAATCTTTGGGCTTCTTCGGGCGTGCCCCCTGCAATTTCTAGCACGGAGGCGGGCAGCGAGACGACCAACACACAATTGGAGAGCCCTGAGGCAGCCACACTCAGCTCATGTAGAAAAGCCTGAGTCTGCTCTGAAAGATCACCTGTGCCTACGGGTACACCCTTCGCTTTGACCAGATACTGCAAGACCTCGTCCATCAAGATGAGGGCGGGGGCTGAAGCCCGTAATAGTTTCGTCAGTAGCTCGCTGCCAGGCGCGGTGCGGGCTTCATCGGCCTCACGCACCAGCTCATAGAGGGCTTTGCCGCCCAGCTTATAAGCCAATTCGCCCCAGAGCGTGCGCAGCTCTAAGCCGTCCACTTTACGGCCCTGTGGGCTGAGGGCTACGCCATCGAGAACCGCCACGGCGATGGGCTTGGAAGGCAAGGGCAACTCTCTCTTGAGAACCTCGCTCAGCAGCCTAGGCTGCCGTGCGGCGTGGTAGAGCGCCACGAGCGTGTGGGTCTTGCCGCCGCCGAAGGGTGTCTGCAGCTGCAAAACGGGCGCGCCCTTGTCTTTCTCGCCCGAGAGCCGCCCCAGCACGCCCTCTAAAAGATTCTCCAAGCTCTTCGTCATGAAAGTTTTCTCAAAGAAGCGTTCGGGCTCGGTGTAGTCTGAAGAAGCTTCGCCCGTTTCGACTTGATGGAGACTCGCGGCGAAGAGCGCCAGATTTAATTCTCCTGAAAAGACGTCGGGATGGGGCTCGCAGAGCTCCCAGACTCTGGGAATAGATTTCTTCTTGCCCATGGCATACTCCCTTCAGTAGACATCGCCTCGTGACGAAATTACCTCGACAGAGACAACCTTCTTCTCCTGATCCACCTTGTACACCACGCGGAGTTTGCCTACCCGATAGCGCAACCTGCCCTTGAGTCTGCCCCAAAGCCGCTTGATGCCGTGATGCTCAAAGTCGAAAGGATCATGTTCCAAGGCTGCAAAGCATTCGTCGAGTCTCTGAGCTGTGCTCTTATCCACACGCTGGTAATAGTTTGCAGCATTCTTCGATAGCTCGACGCGATACTTAGCGTGCATTGCTGCGCTTGATCTTCCGCCATGGGATAGTCTCACCGCGCTCGACCTCGGCCTTGCCTTTTTCCCAAGCTTTCATAAAAGTTTCATCTTCGAGGAGTTCTAGCGTTGCGCCCCACTCCTCCAAGCGCTCCATCAACATCAACAGATCGCGCACCATTTCGTTCGGCAGTTCGTCAATGATTGCTTTAGCCCGCTCTTTGACCGTCATCACCGATCACCTTTCTCTTCAAACAACCCCTTCTGCCCGCGCGGGGTTTCGCGCAGCGACTCTCTTCTGAGCAGCCCCTCGCGCGCGGGCATCAACTGCTCCAACAGCTTACGCTCTTCGTCGCCCTCAGGCAAGACACTCACTAAAGCCTGCGCTGCCCGCCAGAAACGCTCCGCCTCTAATAATCCCTCTTCTGCTAAGAACTTCTGCAAATTCTCCAGATCGCCCTTCTCCCAGAGCACCAGCGCTTTGTGCAACCCATTGATGAGTAGGGGCACAGCGTGCTGTGCCTCTACAGGACCTTCTTGTCTTTCAAAAGATTTCGGATCGCGGTCGAGAGCCGCCAGCACTCGCACTTTGTCTTTGAGTTTCTTCGCTAAGCCCACGTGAGCCAGCGCATCCAGCTCAACTCCCAGCACCTGCGAGAGTTTTCGGGCATCATCGTAGGGCACCTCGTTGGCGTCGTAGGCCCAGCGGAAGAGCACATAGAAGCGCGTGGGCGCGTCCACTTGGCCGACGCCCTCGGTCTTTAAGATCATCTCCAGCGCGAAGTCGGCCACAAGCCGGCGCACTTCATCTAAGAGTTCGCTCACGGTGATCGTCTCTCCCGACGGGTGTAAGACTTTGTCGTAGCGTCCGAAGATTTCTACGGCGGGGCCGATGGCGGACACAAAGAAATCAGCGCCACTGATGCCGACTTCCCAAAATTTTTTCAGTCGGTCGCGCACGCGGGCTTCCAGTTGGGGCTTCAACTCGTGATACCAAGCCGTGGTTGATTTCGTGGGGCGTTTTCGGCACGCGAGCAGAATCGTCGAGACGATAGAACCCTTGCCACGGGTGTGGGTGCTGGCCTCCATTTCTGTGTGCACAGGCCAAGAGGCAGTTGGATAGAGTCCGGCGTTCAAGAGGCTCTGAATGAGACTTTCCCAAGCTGCTGTTGATTTATGCGTGAACATGATGACGGCAAGTCCCTCGTCTTTGAGCACGCGATGGATCTCTTGAAATGACTGGGTGAGCAAGCGTTCGTAGTGGCGGTGGGAGATGCATTTTGCGCAAGCGCAGTTGGGGTTGTCGTCTTGGTGTCGTTTGGACTTGGCCGCCGTAGCCCATCTTGCCGGGTTGTGAACGATCTCTTCGTCCTTGGGCGTCAGCTGAGTCTGAAACGCATCGGGGTAGAGATGGCCGACGGAGCGTTTGAGCCAGACGTAGAAGAAGTCTGAGAGATCGGCGTAGGGCACGTTGTCGTAGTAGGGCGGGTCGATGACGACGGCGTGTAAGCTGGAGTCTATGAAATTGCTGAGCGAAGCTGCTGAGCCGACCATGGCATTAGAGCAACTTCGCGTGCTGATTGCCTCACGAGAAACTGCAGCTTTTATCCAGTCAATGGCTCCTTCAAAGCCACCTGTGGAGATGCTGAAAGGATCAATTTCGGTGTAATCCCAAATCATGTGAAGATGATGTCCAGAAAAGGTGTTTCTGATTAGCTCTCGGCTCGTATGCCAGCTGCAAAGAATTGAGTTGTAGTCACCCAACCGATCAACCGCTAACCCCAAATACGTCGCCACGGCCTTGGCGTAGTCGTCGTTGCAGCACTCTTTTTTGATTTCTTCATGGGCTTCTCTCACCAATCTCGCAAAGGTCGCCAGCGCCAAGGCTTGACGGGGGTTGAAGTATTTGCCCCACTCCGTAAGCCCATACGTGGGACGCTGTGAGGCTCCTTGACCAATCGTGCCGGGGCTTGGCTCATCGGGAACCAGCGATAACTCGTCCTTGTGATTAGCTTTCAGCTCTTCGAGCCTTCTCGCTGCCTTCTTGAACGCCTCTATGTGCTTCGAGTTTGCGACTGCATACTGACGCCCGCTGCCACGGCCCGTGGTCTTCACGACGGCTACTAATCTATGGCCCATGCGCTCTGCCTGCGCTTCGCTTCGCAAATAATCATCATCTGCCGTCCCACCGCAGAGCAAGCAATGGGCCGTGGCCCTTCTGACGGTTCCCTGCGACGGCCAGTCTTCGTTCGCGCCCACGGTCACGACTTCAAAATCCACTCGCTTATCGTAGTGATTCACGATGGGCTTGAGCGCGATGCGCTTGTTGGGTTTCTTGGCGAGCCAGAACTGGCGAAAGAGCGGAATCTCTGCGCCGCACGCGGGATTGGGACAGCGCACCGTGCGCGACCAGATATATGCGATGGGCGTTGCGCCATCAGGCTCTTTGGGGTAGAATTCCGCAAGCTCCGCTCGCGCCCGCTCCAGCACCCATTTGCCCCAGCGCTCCACGTCTTCATGTAGGGGCGAACGGCCGTTCGCCCCTACACCATATCTCTGCGGGTACTCCAAGGTCGCTTTCAGAATGAGATACGCCACAGGGTTGTATTCGACGGCATATGCCTCGCAGCCCAATCTCAAAGCTTCAAGGGGAATAGAGCCGCCGCCCGCGAATGAATCTAAGACTTTGGGCGGCCCGTCGGGATAATGCTGTCGCAAGAGTTTGCGGGCTTCTTCGATGAGCGATGGGTGCGCATCCCAGTTGCACAGATTGATGAGAAAGCGCTTCAAGCGCTCGCGCTCCTCCTCAGATTCCGGGGAGGGGAGCAGTGCTCCGAGCACCGCAGCGCGGGCCACAACCAGAGGGCGTCTGGCCCACCAGACGTGCAGCGTTGAGATGTGCCCGTGACGAATGGCCTTCTCGCGCTTGGCCTCTTTACTCAGCTCAGCCAAGGGCAAGAGGTCTTCGATGAGATAACGCTTCATGGCAAATCCAGCGCGAACTTGATCGCGTCGTTGACCGATTGGATTTTGGCTGTGTTGAGAAACGTGATTCGTCTTTGTAGCCAGACTTTACGCACCGTGATCAGATTGTCGAGATTGACAGCGCAGCGGCGAGGTAGGCCATCTGAAGGCCCGAGCTCCACCTCGGCTCGAATGCCACGAATGTGCGTCGAAACCGGCGCCACCGTCACCCACTGGCGGATGCGATACGCTTCGTTACGGGAGACCAACACCACAGGCCGACGCCCAATAGGAGCAGGCAAGTCAGCCCACCAGACTTCGCCACGCCTCACTTCTCCTCCCACTCGATTTCGGCCAAGAGTTGGCGGGCTATTTGATCGACCCCCGCCATCTCTTCTTCCGTCTCGGGATACTTCCGATAGCCTTCGATGTAGCGACGGACGTCTTCCGCTTCCCGCTGCGCCTTCAGCCAATGACGGATCGCATCGGCAATCACCGCGCTTCGGGACTTCTTGAGCTGCCGACGAAACTTCTCTACGGCCCGAAACTCTTCTTTGGGTAGGCTTACTGCAATCTTCACTGTATGAGCTGCCATGATTCACCTCACAGTATGAACAAATGCATACTCAGTATAACTCTGGCGGACGGGCACTGTCAAACGCTTAGTTTTCAGACTCCACAGCCTTCTTCCAGTCGGCAAAGACCACTTTCACCGTGCGTAGGATCTCTTCGGGCGCAGGGAGTTTTTCAGCCGGGTTCTGAATCCGCGTAAGCTGCGGGCTCGTCAACGCATTCTCGACGGCATAGACCCAATATTTGTCTCCCAATCTTTGGGCCATCTGCCATTCGTGCAGCGTAAGTTGCAGCTCACCCGTCGTCTGAAAACCCTTCACTTCGATGTGGCGTGTCTCATCGGGCCCTTGCGAAAGAATATCATAGCCGCGGAATTCTAACGAGACGTCTTGTGGGGTTCGCCCTTGAGCACGCTCGTAGCTCATCGCGACCGCCATAGCCGTTCGCTCGATTCGTTTCTTGAGTTCTTCATCAGCAAGTGCAGCCGCGGCTTGCTCGGTGAAAGTTCCCTTAGGCACGACGAGCGCCACGGCGATCAGCTCCGGCTCTAAGCGCACTAAAGCCATCTCGCGCTCCAGTGCCTTCAAGCGCTCTGTCTTCTCGCGTACCAGCGCTTTGAGATGCTTCTCTTCTTCTTCGATGACCAGTCGCATGTCCTCGCCCGCGTCCAAACGCTTCTGATAGTCAAGCAATTTGCGATTCGATTCTGCCATCAAGGTGTTGAATGATCTTTCGAGATAGTCGCGCTTGATGCGGGTATCGCGCTCGCGGCGCGCTTTAGCTTCTTCGAAGACGCGATCTGTATAACGAGCGACCTCGCTTCTGATGGCCTCTTGGGCTTGCGTTAAGCCCTCGATAAAGTGTTGCGGGATGGTGGCATCTGGTTCAGCTCCCTCGAATTCCCACAGTACGCGGGGATCTACGGCGCGCACCTCGGCGCTTGCTGAGTCATAGAAGAACGTCAGCAGTTGTTCGCGGGCCGTCTGGTTTTCCCCATCGAGCACCTGAGCGCAATAGAACCAGAGTGAACCCGACCGCCCTT
This sequence comes from Candidatus Fraserbacteria bacterium, assembly GCA_037440025.1. Lineage (GTDB taxonomy): Bacteria > Bipolaricaulota > Bipolaricaulia > RBG-16-55-9 > DRXL01 > JANXCC01. The sequence goes on from JBBIUX010000001.1 coordinate 41,076, forward strand.
TGGGATCGAGCAAGAGCGTGCGCAGGGGCTTCTCTTTGCCTTGTAGAAAGTGCTCACAGAGAGCCTCAAAGAGCGGATGCCCCGGCGCCAAAAGCTCCGGTAGCGTCTCAGCTTCTTTAATCACTTTGCGCTCGAAGGCGACCCTCAGCCCGCGCACGAGAGAGTCGGGCAAGTGAAATTTTTTAGCGAACTCCCGCGGCACGGCGACCTTCCAGACGCCCTTGTCTTTCTTATCGGCCTGCATCGTCCCGCCGATTAGTCCCAGGGCTTCTCTGGTGAAGCGCTCGACGTCCCAGGGGACTAAACGCATCTCCAGCGAGCGCGTGTCCTCTTGTAAGATCGCCATGTGATCAATGTGATGGCTGGCCAGCGCGCTCTCTTCTAAAGCTCTTCTATATTGCTGAAAAGCCTGCTCAAGATCGCGCGTGAAAGTGACCTCGACTTCTTGCGGACTGTCCTTGAGCACGGCCTGCATCACTAACTGTTCGAGCTTTACGCCCTCTAAGAGCGTCCCCACGACATCGTAGACGCTGTCGCCCAACTGTTGGCGCATCTCGTTGAGCTTTTCCAAGAGCGTGTCCAGAACCTGCCCCTCGCGAGTTTGGTGGTAGAGCATGTTATAGACAAAGCAATCGCGCTTCTGCCCGTAGCGATGGATGCGCCCCATGCGCTGTTCCAATCTATTGGGGTTCCACGGCAGATCGTAGTTGACCATCAGGCGACAGAATTGCAAATTTAAGCCTTCCCCAGCAGCCTCGGTAGCCACCATCACTTGGACGTCTGGGGCGCGAAAGCGGCGCTCTTGCTCGATGCGTTCTGAGAGCGTCATCTCGCCGTGAATTGTGGCCGTCTCATAGCCCCACTCGCGGAAGCGTTTGATCAGCCCGTAGAGCGTGTCTTTGAACTCCGTGAAGACGAGCAGCTTTTCATCAGAGTCGTTCTTCAGATGTCTTTCGACGAGTCCGCGCAGCTGCTCGGTCTTGGCTTCTTGACTGACTCTTGCGGCTTGCTGAGCAAGCTGGATGAGCCGATCGAGGTGGCGGATCTCATCGCGCAGCTCTTCAGGGCTTTCGGCAGCGGTCAGCCCCTCGCGCTGCTCTTCAAAACGCTCACGCTCTTGAGCCGTATAGTCTTCGGGTTCTTCGTCTGGGGCGTCTGTGGGGAGTTCGTATTCGGTGTCGCGCACGGCTTCCCAGCGGTCCAAGAGCGTAAGCAGCTTCGCTCGGCGGCGCTTGAGCGATTCGCCAATGGCCGTCAGGCTCGAAGCTAAACGCCGTTGGAGCACGACCAAGGCCAAGCCGATGTTGCGGCTGCGACGGTCTTTCGCTGCGGCGACGCGCCCGTACCATTTCTTCACATAAGCTGTGACGGCTTCATAGAGCTTCGCTTCTTCGGAGGAGAGAGCCACCTTGAGGCTGCTGACCTCGCGTTTCTTGAAGAGCGGGTTACCCAAAAGATCTTTCGCTTGTTCTTTAGAGCGTCGCAGCACGAAGGGGAGCTGTCCTTGCGCTCGAGAGGTTTCTAATAAATGCCATTCGTCGGCGAAGAGGTAGGGCGCCAGCAGCTCGATCAGCTTAAAATACGCGAAGTGATCGCCCTTGTGAGGGGTGGCCGTCAAGAGCAACAGATGCGTGGTCGCCCGCGCGAGCGCCGCGCCCAGCTCGTAGCGCTGCGTGCGCTTTTCTTCTCGACCGTACTTGGCTGCCGAGAGCTCATGAGCTTCGTCGAAGATGACCAAGTCCCAGCGTCGGCGGCTGAGCAGTTGGGGGTAGGGCTCGCGCTTGGCGAAGTCTAATGAAGTGATCAATTGCGGGTTGCGTTCGAGAAAGTCATCCGAGCGGAGTTGCTCGGCAAGCCCGCGATCTATCTGGGTGAACTCTTCGCGGAACCAATCGCGCATCTCGCGGCACCATTGGTCTTGCAGATGGGCGGGGACGACAAGTAAGACGCGCCGCACAACGCCGCGTACTTTCAGTTCTTTCATAAGCAGTCCGGCCATGATCGTCTTGCCCAAGCCGGGATCGTCTGTGAGAAGAAAGCGCACCTTGGGCAAGGGCAAGATATGCTTATAGACCGCGTCCACCTGATGGGGCAGGAGATCTACTTGGGTGACGCTGACAGCATAGTGAGGGTCGAACGTATAAGCCAAGCGCATACGAAGCGCTTCCGCGTAGAGCAAGAAGGGCTTCTGAGGTAGCAGATTTCCTTGAGCGAACTGTTCTCTCAAAGAAGGGATAACCTTCACCCGCTGGGACAACTCTTCAGGGCTTAGGTAGAACGTTTCTGCGCGTTTGCTCTGCTGAAAGATGAGGCCGAGCCGGATCTTTTCCCCCACAGGTTCGCAGAGGAAGACTTGAGCAGTCTCCTCGAAGGGGGCTAGCCGAACCAGATCGCCGTGACGGAGTAAGGGCTTGGCTTGGGGTGTCATGATCCCTCAAGGCTTGGCACTCTGCGCTAGAAACTTTCAACTATCTTGCTGGTACGCCCGGGAGGACTTGAACCTCCGACCTCTGGCTCCGCAGGCCAGCGCTCTGATCCCCTGAGCTACGGGCGCGTGTGCACGGCTATTCTAACAGGCAAACAGAGGCTTGTCAACGGGCAAATCCCCCTCTACTCACCCTCGACTCTCCAGAGGCCGTCTGAGCCATAAAAAGGGGGTAGGCCAGCGGTCTTTTTTCGGCCAACTTTTATGGTCAGCGAGACAGTCAACCAGCGGACGTTCGGTCAGCTCTCGGCAGCGTTCGAGGGCTTTCAGTTGTATGCCAGAATCGAGGGACGGTCAGCGAAGACGTTGGAAGTCTATCGGGTGGCTTTCCAAGACGTGCTCAGTTTCCTTGGGGAGAGCATAGCCTTATCCGACGTGGCTGCAGGGGATATACGGCGCTGGATTGCCCATAAATTGGACGCTGGCTACTCCAAGACGACTATCAATATCCGGCTGCGTGCTTTGCGCGCCTTTTTTAACTGGCTTGTCCGAGAAGGGTATATGACGGAGAGACCCTTAGCCAACGTCAAGCAACTGCGAACGCCAAGACAGTATCCTTACGTGCTCTCAGAGCAACAGGTCATGGCGCTGCTGAGGGTTATCAAGCGAGACTCTTGGACGGGCAAGCGCAACTGGGCAATGGCGCTGACCATGCTCGACGCCATGCTCCGGCTCTCCGAGCTTATCCACCTAGAGCTTGCAGACGTGAACTTGCAAGCTCGCTCAATAAGAGTGCGTCACGGCAAGGGGGATAAAGAGCGCGTGGTCTTTATGGGCCGCCGTCTCACAAGGGCCATGCACGACTGGCTTGCGGTGAGAGGCTATCACGTCGGGGAAGATAGAGTCTTTGTCACCCGTCAAGGCACAAAGCTCGACAGCCGCAACGTGCAACGGATACTCGAACGGTATGCAGCCAAGGCGAAACTGACGGACGTGCGGGTCAGCCCGCACACATTGAGACACACCGGCGCGACGCTCTTTATCAGATACGGCGGCGACCCCTTTAGCCTGCAAAAGCTCTTAGGTCACAGCACTGTCACCGTGACAGAGATTTATGTGCACATGGCGGGCACGGCTTTGAGGGAAGCGCACGCCAAGGCGAGCCCGGTGGATAGGCTGTTGGAGGGGAGCTAAAACGAGAGTTTACCATTGTCCCCGGCTTAAAGGTCAGTCTTCCTTCATTTTCAGTGTAATGACCTAATAGAGTTCTAAGTTGGAGTGATTTTGTGCGGATAGTAGCTATATCTTTAATAGGTATGTTTTGGGCTGGTCTGCTCATTAGCTGTACACCTCAGCAGCCCTCCAACCAGAGCCCTGTGGCTGCAATCGAAGCTTCTGTTACCAGCGGCGAGGCTCCACTCACGGTAGTTCTGAGCGGGGCACGCTCGTATGACCCGGATGGGACAATCACCCGATATGAATGGGATTTGGGCAACGGAGATAAGTCGAGCGGGGTTTCTGTCACGCACATTTATCAGCAATCGGCCACTTTCACAGTAGGCCTTAGCGTGACCGACGATAAAGGAGCTACAGCTTCAGCCACAATTTCAATCACAGTTGCGAAGGCTAGCTGTCCGCGTGATAGCACAAGCAATGGACAACTTCGACTTGCGGTACGGTCTATAAGCGTGGCGAGTGAACTCGGGATTTGGCAGCCAAGTGAGGGCAACAGATTCTTAATTGTGGACGTGTCGATAGAATCTCTAGCGGACGACCAGCTAGCGAATGCGTTACTCTTCAAAATTGAAGAAGAAGACGGTACAGCGCACGATATCAGTATAGCAACTGCTTCTCTTCCTAAACCATTTGAGTCTGTCACATTAGACCGTGGACAAAAAACTGGCGGACAGCTTGCTTTTGAAGTCGGCCTTTCGGTTCGCCAAGTGAAACTGCACTATAAACCTCTGCTGACCGGCCAGAAAATGAAGTTATGTCTTAGCGTGCCGTAAGGAGACTGTTGACTATCTCCCATGATTTGCGTCACTGTCAAATTCGTCTACCTGTGTATCGTGAACAATCCTTGAGTGAGCGGCCCCCAAACATTCAGAATCCCTTGACCGTCAGGCAAACAATCCATTGGCCAGAGGCCCCAACTCTCTCTCGACCTCTTCCCTGGTCACTATGCCCTCTCTTACAGCCTGCACTATCTCCTTTCGCCAATCCGATACTGCAATGTTATCCGTTGATTGACCAGCAGCAAGCCGCGCAGTCTTTAATGCTTCGCTGAGCACTTCGCAGTAGCGCTTGGACGCCGACGCAATCTGACAAAGCACGGCGACACTATTCTTATCTTGAGCCCTCAACTCCTCCAATAGCTTGCCACACTCTCGCGCTCCCTCACGCGCTATCTGCATAGCTTCCAAGGCGCCCTCTACGGAAAGTAGGTTTATTTCGGCTAACGCGTCACCGACGGTTTCAACGGTTTTTTGCTGTGCTCGCGCTGCAATAGCTCTTTGGTTCTGTTCTCGCAGCTCGTTCCACTTTTCGGCCTTAATTCTGTCTGCCAGCGTGCGAGAGCTGATGCCCCAGCGCTTCTCAATGTCCCGACAGGTAGGGTAGACCCTGTTGCCAGCCTCGTCTTCCCAGCCCAGCGTGTAGGCAGCTTTTATCTCGTCCCAGGGTATCCTGCGAAAGCCCATTTTCACCCTGTCAATCGCTACGCAAATCCACCCGTTACCCGCACACGGGGCACCGGCCCGACTGACGAACCAGCGCGACACTAGCCCATTCTGAGGTTGGGCATACCCGCTGCCATAACCCTTGCAAGCGTCACACACTTGCAAGCCCGATACGTTGGCCAATTCGGCGGGATTGGCGACCCTCCGACACCGTTGCAGCTATCTTATCCCAGATTTGTTTCGATTACTAGCCAATTCCATTGCGATTACTCTCAGCCTATTTTGATTCACAAGCAAATCCCCTCTTCTTTCCCTTGTGGGACAGTTGCATTTCAAAATCCGCTTTTGAAGCCCTTTTTTTCTTCAAGTGTCCCGCTTACTAGTTGAGAGAGACATTGAAGACGTTGACGTGGCTATTGACGCAAGACGTGAGACTGTTGACTTTGAAACTCCAGCAAGTCGCGCAATTTCGCGCCGAGAGAGCTTTGAATTTGCGAGTGCGACGCGCAGAACTTTGGAGATTTTGTCTTCCGCGTCGCGTCGTTTCGCAGCTTCTTTTCGCGCAATACACTCGAAAGTGTAGTGAAGCTGCTTTTCAGAAAGCGGCGGGCGGTTTTGTAAGTTCCAGCCGCGCAAGAGCCGCCAGACAACCGTCTCCCAGTCGGATTGGTTAAAAGCACCGAGTAGCTTGCCCGCCATTTGAGCGGCGCTGACGTTGCGGTAGCCTTCGGGAACGCCGCGAACAATATCAGCAACGGTATCAGCTTTAGGACGGGCGCGGTGTCGCTTCAGCATTTCAAACAGCCAAGCTGGGCAGGGCGCGGGTTCGGCTTCGGTCGGTGGAATCACCCACTCGTAGACCTTGCCGGACGGGTGTATTGACGGCGGGGCGACGACGTAGCCGCCTTCACCACGCACGTCGAGACCGTCAGCAAGACTGGTCACACTGCGAATTGTCGCGTTCTGAAGCGAGAAATAGTAATGCTGCCCTCTTGCTGTCTCACAGAACGGCGTGACGGGCACGCCCTTACCAAGCCGTTTTAGTGCCTCTTGCGCGTCGCAGTCAAGCACAAGCAAGTTGCTGATTTTCCCGCAGACGACGGCTATGTTTGCGTCCGCTTCTCTCTCAAAAAGCGTGACGATTTCGTCTTCGGTTAGCTTGCGCCGTTGAAACTCTTTCCAGCTGCGCGCCGGGGCCTTCGAGCAACGCGGGAGTGGAAAGACGTTGCAATTTAGCGTCTTGTGCAGTTCCAGCGCGGCTTCTAAAGCACTCACGCTCCCACCCCCGAAAAGAGCGGAAGCTGCTTAGCTCTTGCCTTTACGCACAGTACTCTTTTCGCTGGAGCATGTGGATTCGGGCGACGCTCATACACTGCAAGCAGGGCTTCGAGAATTGGCCCCTTGTGCTCCGGCTTGAAGTGATAAAGCTTGCGCCCAACGTAGCCCTCTTGAGGTTCACTGATAAACGGCAGCCCGACGTCATTACGACAGAGTTTCACGTCTGGATAGCGGAAAACATTGGCGTTGCCCTCGGTGATTGAAATGTCAGCAAAACAAAGCGCGTTACCCGTGCGACAATCCCAACGCACAAGCCTTTCGATTTCAACGGAAAGATTGCCTTGTGCAGGTTTTTCTGATAAAATTTTCATGTGCAGCCCCTTTGCCCCGTTTAGCTCGCGGGGCTTTTACTTTTATTCACACCTCAGTCTATCTCTCTGTTGGAGCTTGCTCGTTGCCAATCGCTTTGACAATCACCATTCGCGCGAACGAACTGACAGATAGACCGCGCTGCTGCGCAGCACGCCGGACACGCTCTTTCAGGTCAGGGTGCAAACGTACCCAGATATCGAATTCCGCGAACCGCTTGAAGGCTTGCTTATTCGTTTGCATAGTGATACTATTTTATGACTCTTTTAAGCTTGGGTGAAGGGAATGTCAGCAAATCGGGAAACGATTACCAGAAGAGCACTTTTGAGCCGGTTCAAGCAGGAAATAGCGCAAAGCAAGAACTGGGACATGGCCGATTGGTGGCTTGAAGTCCAACAAGAGATTCTCCAATTAGGTTTCAATCCCCACGACTGTGAACACTTCGTCTCTACTAAGGGCCGCCTGTACGTTATCGCGTACTGCTCGGACAAAGAAAAGCTCAACGCTTTGGAAGAACGACTCAATGCCGTGATATTACTGCCCCGCAAGGTAGCAGCGCGATACTTAGGAATCAGTGTATCAGCTTTGGACAAGGCGTTAGAACGTGGCCGACTCTCTGCTATTGTCGGTTGGAGTGGTAGCGCTACTGCGGGGGAGCTTTTCCGCGAACGCCTCACTCAACGAGACAAAGACTCCAAGAAACGATATAAAGGCAAGCTATTCTCCAAAGTGTATTTTTTCAAGAGCGCATTAGACAGGTACCGGAAGAAGCGCTGGCATAGCCTGCAAAAGCCACCCCCAGAGTGAAAAGCCGGTATACCAGCAAGCCAGTAAGCTGGAAAATTTACCGAAGCTTGCGAAGGCCTTGAAAGTTCTGCCGAGCGAGCTAGTCGAGCTGTTCCCCGAAGGCAAGCGCTGGTTTTGGGTGCTGGTCAAGGCGTCTGTGAGAGATAAGGAACTGAACGATGCCCTAATGAAACTTCGTGGGCTTCTTGCCCTACAAGAGCCCTAGCCTTTTACCCTTTACGCTGGGCGCGGCGGTCGCTCCAGAGAGCATAAAGAGCAAAGGCTGTGCCTGCAAGCAGGACGCCTAAGAGTAGGACGACTCCGGGCCAAATATTCATTGCTTCTCTCCTTCCTTTAAGATTAGCACGCCGATAAGGTAGAAGCCAATCCAGATTCCGAGGCCGCTGGCTGTCCAGAGCCAGTCGAACTCCTTGGCTAAGAATTGTCCGAGCAAGAGCGCACCGACGGCCAAGTTGGCGACTTCGCGTAGTCCTTCAGCAAGATACTCCTTTTGGCGCTGGGTCATGCTCAATCACTCACAATCCTGAGCCGTCGCACGCGCCGCAAATCTTCAACACTCACGCCGAGCTTCTTTGCTAGTTGGCGGGCCTTCTCTTCGGCCAGCACGGGTTTGACGCCGATATAGGCGACGTATTCTTGCCGTTGCGCTCTAGCTTCTTTATCCCAGACGTTGCGCTTGAGCACGTGGTATTTTGCGTTCCGTCCTGCTTTGGCGAGAAATAAACTTATAACGTTCTCAGTATAGCACCGGTAACGGATAAAATCAAGTCTCGAAAAGGTGACGAATTTCCCCGTCTTCCCCGGCCCCTTGATTTGACGCCAGCGGGGGGTGGGCTACAATTTTGCTTACTGTCAAAAACAGATAGGCCAGCGGTCTTTGGCATGTCAGGCAGAAGAGCTAAACGAGGGGAAAAACCTGTTGGCAAGAGGGTTATCGCGCTTGCTGGAGGACTTGAACCTCCGACCTCTGGCTCCGCAGGCCAGCGCTCTGATCCCCTGAGCTACGGGCGCGTGTGCACGGCTATTCTAACAGGCAAACAGAGGCTTGTCAACGGGCAAATCCCCCTCATGAACGAAGAGCCTTTGTACCCACTTGAGCAAGTCAACCAACCTCCAGTAGTGCGCCTAATACTAATTCTACTTCATCGTGTCACTTTGTCATTCTGAGCAAAGCGAAGAATCCAGACCATTCGCTTCCGCTCAGGGTGACACCATGAATCGAGATTAGTATAACTCGCTCACCTCCAGAGCTGAGCATAGCACACCCACCCCCGGCGCGGGCAAATCCGAGTCCTGCGATCCGCGTGCTCTAGGGTGTGCTTCCCTTTGAAGTCTTCGGGCGATAGTCACGCCGATCCAGACACGCATCGTAGGTAGCACGATCAATCTGCATCCAGTCCGTCTTCTCAATTCCCCTCTTGTTCCGAGTCGTGGGACTGAAGGGGAAAGCACTCGCCACCTTGATCCAGCGGCCTTGCTCTTTGGCAATCACCCGGACTTCCGCTGCCACTTCCGAGAGGTATTGGTCCTGGCTGAAGATCAGAGCCACGTCATACTCGTTGCGGTGAGCGAGACGAATGACATCTATCGCCATGCGCACGTCAATCCCCTTCTCTTCTCCAGCGAGAAACGTATGCTCAGTGCCATCGGGAAGCTTCACCCGTTGGTTGCGATACCGAAGCGTGCGAGAGAAGACGTGAACACCCTGCCAGCTCAGAAACCTCAATTTTGCAGCCCAAAACTGATTCCAGAAGGGGTCATCGCTTATGTCAGGGATGCCAGTATAGAAGCGCACTTGCTTTAACTGCCAACCTTTGAAGTTGCACAGAGAGTTTGCTAAGCACATAGGGTCATAGTTGGGGTAGGTATAACCAAAGGCTTCACGGGCGGCGTGAAAGAGATTCTGCCCGTCAAAGAAGGCTACTGTGCGTTTTGCAGTTGGTTCTGTAGGCATAGCTCCCCGTAAAAGATAACTCCGCCCGGGCCTTGCGGCATGTCGAGCGGAGAGCAACTTCTGAGCATATTAAAGCACACCGAGGGCCTTTTGTCAAGATTCCAGCCCGCGATTTAAGATCATTCAACAGATAGAAAAGAACGCGGCACTCACCTTCAATGGAGTTCGTCGCTCAGTTTCCGAGCTTACCCCCAAATCAAGGGGGTGGGAACCTGAGGCCCGGAACCTGCGTTTTAATTATATTCATCTCGCACCCAACTACATCGAGCCTCTGGCGGATGGTAAGCCGGCTTTGCCCTATCTGGTGGGTGGTAGAGGATTTGAACCTCTGACCTTCTGCACGTCAAGCAGACGCTCTTCCGCTGAGCTAACCACCCCAATAAGTGTGGAGGCGGCGACCGGAATCGAACCGGTGTATTGAGGTTTTGCAGACCTCTGCCTTACCACTTGGCTACGCCGCCATCAGTGATGTATTGTAACGCTCCCCATCGGACTTGTCAAACCCTCGATGGGATGATTCAAAGTTGCCAGTTGAGGCTCTGTAGAAAACCTCCCTTGGACCGGCGACTCAAGTCGCCGGCTCAGCAGGTGGAAGCGTGCTCAAGCACGCTCACCAGCCCGCTTCAGCGGGCTTCCATCTCCTGAGCCGTCTGCTTGAGCATCCGGCTTCAAGGATTTCTACAAAGCCCCAGTTGAAAGTTACAAGTTCTGAACTTGGAACCGCCCCGCGGCTTCGGTTAAACTAGAGTGCAGCTCATTTCAGAGAGCGTGAGACACGCTTGAAAAGGAGGACGACATGAAACGAGCCTCTCTGTTCGTTGTTCTGGTCGCATTGATGGTCGGCGGAGTTGGAGGGTCCCAGCAAAGTGCTGTTGGCCCGAATGTAACGATCTATAGCGACTTAGCGCTTATCGAGGAGCTGCGCGTGCTCACCGTCTCCCAGGGAGAGGGTGTCCATCTGGTCGAAGACCTGCCGGAGGCCATCTGGCCCAATTCGGTCGTCTTTCGCCCCAGCGAGCCTAGCGTCAGAATCCTCGAACAGGAGTTCTTACCCGCGCAGACCATAAGCAGCTCTGGATTGCTGGAAAGCTATATCGGCCGAGAAGTCGAAGTAACCGTCGCTCGCGGTTTGGTCCCCAAGACCTACCGCGGCACGCTCTTGAGCATCGAAGACGGCCTCGTCCTGCAAGAGAGTTTCGGGAAAGTTCAACTGATCCGTGAGTACAGCGAGATCGCGCTTGCGAAACTCCCAGACTATCGCAAAGAACCGGCGCTTTCGTGGCGAGTGCAGAGCGATTCTGCTAGGGATATCCAAGGTCATTTGAGTTACCTGACGGGGGGGCTCGGTTGGTCGGCGTATTACACAACGATTCTCAACGAAGCCGAGAACCAGATGGCCTTGAGCAGTTGGGTAACGCTCTCCAATCACAGTGGGCGCGAGTACAAGGACGCGAGGTTGACGCTAATCGCTGGCGAGCTGCGCCGCGTGACGCCACCACCACCGGTGATTCCGTATGAAGCACGAGCAGAGCTGGCACCAGCTCCCGCGAAAGACATCGAGACACGCCCGACGTTTGAGTATCACGAATATAAACTGTCCCGCCCGGCGACGCTAAAAGACAAACAGACCCTTCAGCTCTCGTTCTTAAAATCTGACGCGATCACCGTATCGAAACACTATGTCTACGAAGCTACAGTCTCGCCTCAAGTTCGGATCGAGATCCGCTTCACTAACGACGAGGCCAGCGGCCTGGGCGTTGCACTGCCCGCAGGCACCGTTCGCCTGTATAAAGAAGCAGCAGACTCGCTACAGCTGATTGGCGAAGATACTTTAGCTCACACCCCCAAAAACGAGAAGATAACACTCGCGCCAGGGATGGCTTTTGATCTCAAAGCCGAGCGAGTTCTCAAAGATAGACAAGTCATTGATCGGGATCAGTACGGGCGGGAAACCTATCGAGAGACGTATGAGATCTCCTTGCGCAACCAGAAGAGCACCGATGTTCTTATCGAAGTGAGAGAACGACTGCAGGGCACCTGGAAGATCGTCTCAGCTGAGCCTAACTATGAAAAGCTCGATGCGAATACCGTTTTGTTTCAAGCCCCGGTAAAAGCCGAGGGAGCAGCGATAGTCACTTACACCGTGGAGTGGAAGTATTGATGCTATGGAAGAGCTTCTGACACAGCCCGATGACGAGTATCTGACGGATGCGATACAGAACTACGCTCGGGCGATTGAAAAGGTGCTCGCGGAAGTGCCGGTGGTCAACGGCACAGTTGACCTAGAGACGATCTGGATGGAGCTGGCACTGCCGCGCGACTTGCTGATCGAAGTCTTTCAGACGATGCCCATTCGCCTGCCAGCGCATGTAGAAAGAGTGATCACGCGCGACGGTCGCGTGTTGGCGCAACAGAAACCAGCTGAACCGGGCACGGCTCTCTGATGATGGACACGGTTTGCTTTGGGACTGACGGCTGGCGCGGCGTGATCGCCCGCGATTTTACGTTTGCCAACGTGGGCCGCGTCGCCGGGGCCATCGCTGCGTATCTGAAAAGCCCGCAGCGACGCTCGTTAGAAGTCTACAAAAAATGGGGCGTGGCGTATCGCCCGCCGGAGCGCGGCGTCGTCATCGGCTACGACACGCGCTTTCTCTCCAAAGAGTTTGCTGTGCACATCGGGCGCGTGCTCCAAGACGCAGAGATTCCCGTCTGGATCGCGCACGAGCCCGTCCCCACCCCGACGCTCTCCTACGCTGTCTCCCATCACCAAGCAGCCCTCGGCGTGATGGTCACAGCCAGCCACAACCCGCCCGAATACAATGGGGTTAAGATTAAGATAGAATACGCAAGCTCCGCCCCGCCCAGCGTCACCCAGCTCATCGAATCTCTCGTCCCTTCAGAGGCGCCGACGCCCAAGACCCCAGCGAGTGCGCTCAACTTTGCAGACTTCAAAAGCCCGTATCTTGCACGTATCCACCAGCTTATTGACACCGAGCTGCTGCGCCAGAGCGATCTGTGCGTCCTGATTGACGCGATGTACGGGGCAGCGCGAGGGTACGTCGCGGAGATTCTCAAAGAGCTGGGTGTAGAGTTTCTCACGGTGCGTCACGGCGATAACCCGCGCTTTGGCGGAAAGAACCCTGAACCCATCGAGAAAAATCTAGGCCCCCTGCGGGCGGTGATCGCCAGCGAGCGCCAGAGAAAATTCAAGAGTGCCAAGTGCTTGCTCGGGGTCATCACCGACGGCGACGGTGATCGTGTCGCGGCGATGGACGAACTCGGACAGGTGATAGATTCTCATCGCTGCTTCGCGCTCATGCTGAAGTACTTAGTAACAAAAGGCTGGCGCGGAAAGGTCGTCAAGTCGTTCACGCTCTCCGATATGATAGATACGCTCGCCGTCAAAAATAATTTAGAGCTGGACGAAGTCCCCGTCGGGTTCAAATATATTTGTGAAAAGATGGTGCGCGAAGACGTCTTAATTGGGGGCGAAGAATCGGGCGGGATCGCCATAAAAAATCACATTCCCGAACGAGACGGGGTCTTAAATTCGCTCTTGCTCTGCGAGGTCGCCGCGCGGGCGAAAAAGCCCACAAGCGAGATCATCAACGATCTGTTAGCTGAAGTTGGCCCGCACTGGTACGACCGGCGCGACCTGCGTCTAGAGAGCCGTTTAGAAGTCGTCGAGCACGTGAAGCGTCGGCCACCTCAGCAGATCGCTGGGCTCAAAGTTATCAAAACAGAGATGCTTGACGGAGTGAAGCTGCGATTTTCACACGGCTGGTTGCTGCTGCGAGCCAGCGGGACCGAGCCGCTCTTGAGGCTCTATTGCGAGCTGGACTCGTTGGAGAAAGTGCATGAAGTCTTAGACGAAGCGGAGCGCTTCGCGCGGGGCGATCTGAGCTTATGGGTGAAATAACCTATGCGGGTGGCGCGCCCATTCGACGCTCTTCTCCTTCGGCTGGCCGAACAGCTCTGGATGCAAATAGAAGCCTCGTTCTGGCTTCATCCCTTTTTCATCCCGGAGTGCCCCACGTCTACACCTATCTGCCGCACGCGGATCCGCCAACCGTGCAACAAGCGACGTTGGCCCTCCGGGATGTTTTCATCGAGGAGATACATTAGCTGATTGTTTCTGCCGCGAATTCCGGCGCATGGACAGCCAAGGCCTCCCGCGCCAGGCGGACTGCTTCGGCGATGGCCTGCTTGGTCAGCGCCCCGTGCCATTCTTCTATAATAGCTTCCCAGGCCATACCGAAGGCTACTTGTTCAAGCACATCGGTGACCAGAACACGCGTGCCACGGAAAGTGGGCTGGCCATGGCAGATCGCGGGATCGACGACGATATATCGCCCTAAGGCTTTGGCGGCCATACAGGGTCACCCGGCACGATTGTACGCTCTTCCTGTCTCTCCGGCAAGCGTTTGATTATCTCAGGGTTGCGCGCCCATTTCGACACTCTGGGTCTCCGGCTTCATCTCTTCGACCGGGATTCTATGAGCCGGCCCGAGCGATGCGACGAGGGACCAAATCGATTCTGAGTTCCGCCTGCAACGCCCGCGCGATCTGTTCGAGCGTCTTCAGCTCTACGTTCCCGCCGTTCTCCACGCGCGAGATCACCGAAGGGCTCGTGTGCAACAGAGCGGCGAGCTGCGTTTGCGTCAATCCCAGCTTCACCCGCAACGCGGCGATGCGGACGCCTAACCGTACCAACTCCAGCCCTTCTTCATAAGCCTGGCGAAATTCGGGATTAGCCAGCTGCTGCTTCTTGTACTCTTCGTACCGGGTCACTTGGCGCTCCGCAACCTTTTGAGCCTTCGACTGAGCCATGCTTCAACCTCCCTTCTTCTGCTGGTGCGGCAGCGAGTCGAGAAACTCCTCGACCGGACAGCGGCCTTCGTCATCCTCGTAGAAGGCAATCCGCCAAGACACAGCTTATATGATATAGCAGAAAAGATAGAAACGCCAGGTCTGCGCGAAGGCCCCGTCGCGATCCACTCAACGGAGCCCCAAGACGATCTCGACGGGGATGCGGGGCTTGCCGTGGCAGATGTTCGGATCAACCTCGATGCGCTCGGCGATCTTCATAGGGCACCACCGCCTGGGATTGTAGCAAGGGCGAGCGAGTCCGGCCACCCGCTTTCTGGCCTTGAGCCTTGGAATCACGGCAGGCTTGGCCTCCGTGCTCCTCTGTGCCTTCCGTGGTTCAAGAGAGGGTCACGCCGCCAGCTTAGGGCTTCGGTATGCCCAGGTCTTTACAAATCTTACTGACCAGCTTTTCACGAATCTCGCGATGTCGCGGCACTGATGAAATTCTTCTATTGGCCGGGTTCCAATAGATAGTATGCCTGGGCCCCTCGCGCAGAAACTGACAGCCATGCTGTTCCAGGTGTCGGAGCAGATCGCGACGCTTCATTTACGTCGTGACTACCAGCTTTTCTTTAAGGACCGGCTTGTCAGCGATCTCGCGCTCGGCCAGCTCTCGATTGGCTGCCAGCACCAAAGCGACGGCTTCTTTCAGATTCGCGCGCGCTTCTTCGAGTGTTCGTCCTTGGGTGTTCGCGCCGGGCAACTCTTCTACGTAGGCAATCCACCAATCGTCGTCTTGTTCGAAGACGGCCGTGAAGCAGTTCTCCATTGTCGAGATCACCCTTGGTTTCAGTTTAACTGTTGCAGTCCTATAGGGCAAGTTGATCAGGATCACGGAAAGCGCGGAAGTCGTTTTCCGTGTCTCCCGTGCTGCTCCGTGCATTCCGTGGTTCTATTACTTTGGCATCCCCTGCAACTGCTTCATCATGTCTGGATTATGTGCCCCTTCGACGCTCTTCTCCTCCGGCTGGCCGAACAACTCCGGGTGCAGATAGAAGCCCCGCTCCTTCTCGGGCTTCATCTCTTTGACCGGGAGGCGCTGGGCGTTGGCGTAGGCGTCCTGGCGGATGCCCGTCAGCGCCGTCGCAAGCAAAAGCGATCCCGGCGATACTCCACGAGAAAGTGTTCCAAAACCCCGGCTCGCCCCAACACCACCGGCACGCGCTCCTCAGGCACGAAGATCACGGGCAGCTCAAAGGGATGCTTCAATAACTCAGCATGCACCGTTCGACCGCCCCCAAGCCAGCGGTAAACTCGGGGGTATAGGGAAAGCAGCGGGCACGGGCCATTCACAGCACCAGAGCGTCCTCCGTCGGCGGGAAGTACTTGAGCACCGGGTCACTGTCAGGGTATCTTCGCTTGGCTTGCGCGTAAGCCTCTTGAGCCGTAGCGCCATAGCCTGCTACTTCTCGGCCGACGAGGGCTACGAACCGGCCAGCATACTGCTGAGAGAGCTGCAAGCCCTGCTCCTGGAGAAACGCGAACTCTTCGATCTTTCGGAGCCCCATAGCGCTCTGATTATACTATTTCTTCGCCTCACCTGCCTTCCGCTCCTCCTCCCACTGCTTGCGCATCTCCTGCATCTGTCTCATCATCTCAGGGTTGCGCGCCCATTCGACGCTCTTCTCCTCCGGCTAGCCAAAGAGTTCCGGGTGCAAACAGTAGCCCCGCTCTTGCTCGGGCTTCATTTCTTCGACTGGCAGGCCCGATCTCCGAGGCGGCCATCAAAAGCCGAAGTCCTATGACAGCAGGGCGACGAATCCCTCTACCGTCAGACCGGCTTTGCGGATCAGGCTGCGCACGAGGCCCCTGTCCAGCTCCTTGTGATTGGGCACAGAGAGCGAGTAAGGACTGCCCGACTGGCTAAGCACAAAGTGATTCCGCTGGCTCAGCCGGTCGAGGGTCCACCCAGCCTTGACGAACGCTCTCACCGCTTCTTCCCCGCTAACTCGTGGGAGACGAGGCAACTAGACGACCACCTCGACTTCGCGGGTCTCGACGGTCAACGGCATACCTTGCCGCTTGCGCACTTCCAGGCAGGCGAGGATTGCGTCCTTGATGTTCTCCAACGCTTCTTCCTGGGTGCGGCCTTGGGACATGCACCCAGGAATGGCCGGGCACTCGGCAATGATATAGCCGTCCTCGCCGGGCTCCAGGGTGACGAGGAGTTTCAAGACTTGGCGGCGCTGCTTAGCCATAACGATTCTTCCCCGATGAGATTATAGCCCGTGGGCTTCTCGTCGGCCACTCGTCAGGCTCCTGTTGACTCACCGGAGCCGGGCAGCTTTCAGCATCACTTCTGTGGCCGCGCCTCCATCGCCTGCTCCAGCGCCTGAAGCCGCTCCCATCCCGTGTGGGCTACACCCTCCGCATCCACTTTGAATTCCTCGAATTCCTCTGGCTGCTGGTCAACCAAAATCTGGGGGCAGCGTGAAGGGCTCCGCCCCGCGGGCCTTGAGGTCTTGGCGGATCCCCGAACAGTCACAGGACACCTCAAGACTTGGCGAGATCGCCAGCCTTGAGGTAGAATCAAAACCATGAAGAAGTGGATCGTTTCAGACCCAGAGCATCTGGGGGGCGCTCTTAGGGTGCGCGGCACGCGGATCTCTATCGCCCTGCTGCTGGAGCTTCTATCCTGCGGTATGACCATGGCTGAGATTGTGCAGGAATACCCCAGCCTCAGCGAGGAAGCTATCCGCGGGGCCTTAGAGGAGTTGGCTCACTCCGAGCTGCTGGCTGTCCCATGAAGATCCTGCTCGACGAGAACTTGCCCGAATGTGCGTCAGATG
Organism: Candidatus Fraserbacteria bacterium; assembly: GCA_037440025.1. Taxonomy (GTDB): domain Bacteria; phylum Bipolaricaulota; class Bipolaricaulia; order RBG-16-55-9; family DRXL01; genus JANXCC01. The sequence continues at coordinate 58,245 of JBBIUX010000001.1, forward strand.
AGTAGTCGCTCCAAGACGAAGCTGTTACGGGTCATCCTGCCGCAGCAGCCAGCCCAACCTCCCGCCCCCACACCCGCAGCCGCAGCGCCTCCGTTCGCGTCACCCCCTCAAGACTCTGCCCATTGCTCAGATAAATTTGCACGTGTAGCCCCTCAGAGCGCAACACCGTCAGCTGCCGCAGCTCGCTCTTGAGAAACTTCCGGACCTCCCCAGAGCGGAGCTGAACCGAAAACTCTTGCGTCAGCACTTCGCCGGAAAACACGCCGCCCGCTTGCGTCGCGATCAACTCGGCTCGTGTGCGCACCTGCTGAAAACTGAAGATCGCCCGGCTCAACAGACGCGCTTGCACGGTCAACGGCAGTCTGTGATAGACCCCCCGCACCACAAAAGACTCTACCTGCTCCGGCTCGATCGAGAGCTCGAAGGGCTCTTGGACGAGCACGCGCATCGCCAAGGGCGAGACGAGCTGCCCAGCCCTAAGCTCAAACTCCCCATTGACAAAGAGCAGCACGCGCGGTTCTTCTCCGAAAGCGGGCAGATACCCCACGACCTCGCCCACGGGCGCCTCCCACCTCTGAGGGCCCCGGCCCGTCTCGATCTCAAACTGCAAACGCTCGCTCACGAGACAGCCCTGAAGAATCTGCCCGTCGGCCAGCACACCGTCCAAGCGGGCTAACTCGGAGAAGAAGCGCGTCTCGGGGGAAAGCTCTGCGCCGGGCTTTTCGGGCAGCGCCGGCCCCGGACAGCTCGGCAGTTGGCCAAAAGTGACTGCGCTCGGAAGCAGCGCCAGTGCAACGGCTAGAACGAAGATAATGGCTCTCATGGTACCTCCTGGTGAGACCTAACCCCCGACCCCTTCCCGTAGGGGCACGGCATGCCGTGCCCCTACACCCCTCCCTCTTTAGGGGAGGGGCTAGGGGAGAGGTCTCAAAATACTTGCAACTGATACCATCCCGACCCCGAGGCCGCCACGACCTTCAGATAATAAATAGAGTCCGTCGCGGTGAGATCGCATCGGGGCAGCCATAGGCCGTCGAGCTGCGAATTTGATTGAGATGACGGTCTAACAGATACAGATCGAAATCGTTCCCGAAGGTACAGAGCAAGGTCGCCGTGTAGCTGGTGCCGGAACTTGTACTCAGACGATAGAGATGACTCTCGCCCTTGCTGATAAAGCGCGTGGGGGAGCTGGGCGCACTGAGAGACTCGTCTGTTTGTAGGGGCGTACGCACCTACAAACGGCAGATTGATCCGTCGGGGGAATTTCTACAAAGCCACAGCCTATACCGTGACAGTTTGGTGCTTCAGTTCCTGCTCTTTCTCCGCGATCAACAGTCGCGTCTTAATGACCGTGTCGGGGTTGAGCGAGATGCTGTCAATCCCGCACTCGACTAAGAACTCTGCAAATTCCGGAAAATCCGAGGGCGCCTGCCCGCAAATCCCGATCTTGCGCCCCTTGCGACGCGCCACGTCAATGACGTGCCTGACTAAACGCTTCACAGCTTCGTTGCGCTCGTCGTAAATATGGGCAACTAATTCCGAGTCGCGATCCAATCCCAATGCCAACTGGGTGAGATCGTTGCTCCCGATGGAAAAACCGTCAAAGATCTCGGCGAACTCTTCAGCTAAGAGCACATTGCTTGGGATCTCGCACATCACGTAGACTTCGAGACCGTTCTCGCCCTGGCGCAGCCCAAACTCGGCCATCGTCTTGATGACTTTACGCCCTTCTTCGGGCGTCCGACAGAAGGGGATCATCACTTTGATGTTTTTCAATCCCATCTCGTCGCGGGCTTTCTTGAGCGCTTGGCATTCTAGACCAAAGGCGTCTTTGTATTTGGGATCGTAATAGCGCGACGCCCCCCGCCAGCCGATCATCGGATTCGATTCCGACGGCTCGTAGAGCACGCCTCCGATGAGACTCGCATACTCGTTGCTCTTGAAGTCTGAGAGTCTCACAATGACGTCGTTGGGCCAGAAGGCCGCAGCGATCTGGGCGACCCCCGACGCGAGCCTGTCCACAAAGAACTGGGCTTTATCGCGATAGCCGACCGTTCTCTCGTCAATCTGTCTGACGATCTGGGCGATCTTCTCGTCGTGGGCCGCGCGAGCTTGAAGCTGCTCGTACTCCAAGAGCGCCTTGGGGTGAATGCCGATGTGCGAACTAATAATAAACTCTTCGCGGGCCAGCCCGACGCCATCGTTGGGGATACGAGCTTGGGCAAAGGCCATCTCCGGGATGCCCACGTTCATCATGATCTTTGTGCGTGTGCGGGGCAGCTGCGCCACATCAATGCGATCTACCCTGAACTTCAAGCGTCCAGCGAAGACGCGCCCTTCGCCCTGGGAGCAGTCTACCGTGATCTCTTGTCCGGTCTGAATCTTTTGTGTAGCGCCCTCAGCGCCGATGACGCAGGGGATGCCCAGCTCACGCGACACTATAGCGGCGTGACATGTGCGGCCCCCGCGCTCGGTCACGATCGCTGAAGCGATCTTCATAATGGGCTCCCAATCGGGGTCAGTCATCTCAGTCACTAAGACCTCACCGGCGCGGAAACGCCCGATCTCTGAGACGTCACGGATGACGTGCGCTGGACCTTGTCCGATCTTGCTCCCCACAGGCTCACCACGCACTATGAGCTTCCCAGTCTCCTCAAGCACGCAGTTTTCTAATGTGCTTGCACTGTTAGCTCCATGCACGGTCTCCGGCCGCGCCTGCACAACGAAGAGTCTTTGAGTGACTCCGTCCTTGGCCCACTCGATGTCCATGGGACGCCCATAGTGCGCTTCGATCTGCATGGCCCAGCGCGCCAATTGCAAGACTTCGTCGTCACTGATGGAAAAACGCTGCTGCTCCTCAGAGCTGACGATCTCTTCGCGCAGGGCGCCGTTGGCGCAGACGAGCTTCTTCTGCTTGCTGCCCAGACGCTTCTCAATCAGTGCTTTGTAATTCTTTCTCAGTCCCGGCTTGAAGACGTAGAACTGATCGGGGTTGACCCGCCCCTGCACCACCAGTTCGCCGAAGCCGTAGGATGACGTCACATAGACGACGTTCTCAGCCCCTGACTCGGGGTCAATCGTAAAGAGCACGCCGGACGCTGCCAAATCCGAGCGAACGAGCTGTTGGACGACGACAGCGATATCGACGTCGCCGTTGGTGAAGCCGCGGTCGCGGCGATACGAAATCGCCCGGTCAGTGAAGAGGCTGGCGAAGCAGCGCCGCACTCGGTTCAGCAGCATCTCCTCGCCTTTGATATTCAAAAAAGTGTCGTGCTGGCCCGCGAACGAATGCTCTGCGGAGTCTTCGATAGTCGCCGACGAGCGCACGGCGACATCGGGGCTGCCGGTCTTTTGGACAAGCTGGCGATATGCTTGGCGAATCTCGCCTTCAAGATCAGACGGCAGCGGCGCCTCGACAATCAAACGCCGGATTTTTTGTCCTTGGTCCGCGAGCATCTGAACATCGCTCGTGTCCACCTCGGTGATAAGGGCGCGAATCTGCGTGTCAAGTCCTGTGCGACTCATAAAAGAACGATAGGCTTCGGCCGTGATCACAAAACCGTCGGGAACTGGAATCCCCCGTAGAGTCTGGCGCATCTCCCCCAGTGATGCCCCTTTCCCTCCAACCAAGCCGACATCGGCTTGGCCCACCTCATCCAACCATGCGATGCTTTTCACGCTGACTGCCTCCTTCTTATGAGCATCCCGTACTCATAACTGAGTCAACTATTATTACTATAAAATATTCACAAAGTGAATGTCAAGCGTCGAAAACGCTCTTTCGATCTGGGCTTTCCAACGCAAGCTCCTGAGGCATAAACTCGATAAGGGGTGTGCTCTACTCAGATGCTTGACAAAGTGAATATTTGTGGGCTAAACTTAATGACCGTGTGGAGGTGCTATGGCCGTAAGAGATTCAAAGAAGTTGGCACGTCTTCTGCAAGAGCACCGTAAACGGATCGGGCTGACCAAAGCCCAGCTTTCCCAACGTGCGGGGGTCTCGGCCAGCTTTCTGACATATTTAGAACAAGAGCGTCGCCACCCTTCTCCCTCTCTGTTAACGCGGCTGATGCAGGCACTCGACCTGACAGCCCGTGAGAAGAAAGAACTACTCAGTGCTGCCGGCTATCAACCCATAGAAGAGATGACGCCGCGCCTCCGGGACATCACAGAACTGCTGGCCGACCTGCCCCGGGCGGAGCGCGATGAGCTGACCGAAGAGTTTTCCAGACTGATCGGGCGGTGGAGGGAATTGCGCCACAAGCGCGTGCGCCGCGCCGTCATCCCCATAGCCGGCTGGCAACCACGCTTGCTCTCTCCAGAGCAATTGGGCAAGATGCTCCGTCCCGCCCTCGAAGAGACAGCTCTCGCTGGGCTTACCGAAGTCGTGCTCGTGCTCGCACCGGGCAAGACTGCACCCCTCTTAAAGCTTCCCCGCCAGCTCAAGGTGCGCACGGTTGTCCAAGAGCCGCAGTTGGGTCTGGGTCATGCGATCTTGATCACTCGCGGCGTGATCGGCGACGAGCCCTTCGCCGTGATCTTGCCCGACGATATTCTCTTGGGCGAAGGCCGCCGCTGCCTGCGACAGATGGTGGAACTCTATAGAAAATATTACTGCAGTGTGCTCGCAGTCACCGGCATCGAAGGGGCAGCCGATTTCAAAAACTATGGCATTGCTCAGCTCGACCAGCCCCTGCAAGAGAACGTTCATCTTATAGAAGAGCTTCAAGAGAAGCCAACTGACGGCAGCCGAACGGGCCTAACTATCGTCGGCCGCTATGTGCTGACGCCTCAGATTTTTGAGGCGCTCCAGGCCACACCGCCGGACAAGAACAACGAACTGCAGTTGACCGACGCGTTAAATATACTCTTGCGCCGCCAACGGATCTGTGCCTTGATCTATGAAGAGAAACTCTTCCGGGTGACCCCCATTAAAATGCTCTTAGAGCAATTGATTGACGCGCTCGACGAGTCGCGCCCCGAACGGCTCGAACGAGCTATGCAGATCACACGGAAAGCGTTGCAAGCGTTGACCGCCCTGCGGTCTTGAGTCTCTTGCATCCTGTGCTCGAACTCGATAGACTTTGGCCCCACTCACATCGAACGACAGAGCACATGATTTATATTGCGCTCTTTCAGAAGAGCTTTCAGCGAATGATGACGTACCGCGCGGCGACCATTGCGGGCATTGCGACGAATTTCTTTTTCGGCTTGCTGCGGGCGTATCTCTTCATTGCTGTCTTTGAAGCCAGCGGGCAGGCTCAGATCGGCGGCTACACGCTGCGCGATGCGATCACCTACACAGCGCTCACCCAAGCTATTGGCACACCTATTGCTATTCTGAGCTGGTGGTGGGAGGTCATGCGCGCGATCCGCTCAGGTGAGATTGTCTCCGATCTGACCAAGCCCTTTCACTACTTCGGTTTTTGGCTGGCGCGCGACGTGGGACGGGCAACCTTTCACTTCATCTTTCGCGGGCTTCCGATCTTTCTGTTCTTCCCCTTCTTCTTTGAGCTGACATTGCCCAGTTCAGTGACACAGTGGGGGCTCTTTTTTCTGAGCGTGGTGCTGGCCGTCTTCATCAGTTTCTGTTGGCGCTTTCTCGTTAATCTCTCGGCCTTTTGGTTCTTAGATGCCATGGGCATCGGGCGGTTCGCCTGGCTTGTCATGACGTTCCTTTCGGGGTTTATCGTTCCCGTGGCGTTTTTCCCTGAATGGCTTAAATTCGCGGTTGCTCTGACGCCTCTGCCGGCGATGATCAACACGCCCATCGAAGTCTATCTAGGGATCGCCCAAGGCGCAGGGCTATGGATGGCATTGGGGAGTCAGCTCGCCTGGGCTATCGGAATGGCACTACTCTGTGCGTGGGTCTACCGTCGCGGAGTGCAGAAGCTTATCATTCAAGGAGGCTGAGGTGCTCTCGCTCTACTTTGTCTTGATCGGTGCGCGGCTGCGCTCGCAAATGCAATATAAATTTTCGTTCATCGCCGATTTTCTGGCGACGTTCATCGGGATGGGCTTGGAGTTTGCCGGGGTTTTAGTATTATTTACACACATGCCGGCGCTGGGCGGCTGGACGCTCCCCGAAGTCGCCTTGCTCTACGGGACGGCAGAGCTTTCTTTCGCGCTGGCCAATATGACTGCGGAGGGATTTGACGGTTTCGCGGGGGTCATACGCTTGGGAGAGTTTGATCGGCTTCTGTTGCGTCCGCGCAGCGTCTTCTTTCAGGTGCTCGCGTCGGAGTTTGCTTTGCGGCGCTTGGGGCGTGTGGCGCAGGCCGTGCTCGTGCTCAGCGCAGGGCTATGGCTCCTGCGAGCAGAGTGGGGTTTAGAGAGATGGCTCTTTCTCGGTTGGACAGTGCTTGGCGGGACGGTCTTCTTTATTGGGCTTTTTGTGATCGGTGCGACGTTTTCGTTCTGGACGGTCGAAGGCTTAGAGGCTGTCAATATCTTCACGCACGGCGGGGTGACGATGGCCAGCTACCCGCTCAATATCTTCGCTGAATGGCTGCGCAATTTCTTCGTCTTTGTGCTGCCCTTGGCGTTCGTCAACTTCTACCCTATGCTCTTTCTATTAGAGAAACCTGATCCGTTCGGGCTGCCGGGTTTTATGCCCTTTCTGGCGTTCCCGTTGTGTTCGTTAGTACTCTTGGTGGGAGTGTATTTTTGGCGTGTGGGCGTGCGGCATTATCAGAGTACGGGACACTAAGGAGTGAATCATGAAGCAGTACTATGTCTACATAATGACAAATAGATCTAGAACACTCTATACGGGAGTGACCAATAATCTGGAGCGACGCGTGTACGAGCACAAGCAGAAGTTGATACCTGGCTTTACGAAAAAATACAATATCACGCGATTGGTCTACTACGAGGTTTCCGATGACATTCGTGAAGCTATCAAACGAGAGAAGCAAATTAAAGGTTGGCTGCGAATCAAAAAAGTGGCTCTAATAGAGTCTGTCAACCCTCACTGGAAGGACTTAGCAGAAAAATGGTGGCCTGTTTGTCATCCTGAGCGCAGCGAAGGATCTCAACAACAAGGGGATTCTTCGCTAACGCTCAGAATGACATGGAAGAAGGAGCTTTATGGCCCTAATAGAAGTCCGTGAACTGAGCAAGCACTTTTTTATAGCCAAACACCGGCACGGCGTGCTGGGCGCGCTCAGAAATCTCCTCTCGCGCGAACGGCTTGTTGTCAAAGCTGTAGATAGTGTCTCGTTCGCCATCGAGCGCGGCGAGCTCGTTGGGTATCTTGGCCCCAACGGCGCCGGTAAGTCTACTACTATAAAGATGCTCACGGGGATTCTGGTGCCGACCGCAGGCTCACTGACTGTCAATGGACTGGTGCCGTGGAGAAAACGCGTCGAATACACCCGGCGCATCGGCGTCGTCTTCGGGCAGCGCACCAATCTCTGGTGGGACCTGCCCGTCATCGAAAGTCTTGATCTGCTCAAGCATATCTACAACATCCCCCGCGACCGCTATGACCGAAATCTCAAGATGTTCACGGAGCTCCTCGACTTGGAAGAGTTTTTAAATACGCCGGTGCGCAATCTCAGTCTAGGGCAGCGCATGAGGGCCGATCTCGCAGCAGCCCTCCTGCACGATCCGGAAGTGGTCTTTCTCGATGAGCCGACGATTGGGTTGGATGTCGTCGCCAAAGAGCGCATTCGTGCTTTTATTCGGGAGATGAACGCCCAGCGCGGCGTCACAGTCATTCTGACGACGCACGACTTAGGTGACGTCGAAAAGCTCTGCAAAAGGGTCTTGATGATTGATCACGGGCAATTGCTCTTTGATGGTCTCTTGAGCGAGTTGCAAGAACGCTTTGGCGGTGAGCGTGAGCTGGTTGTTGATTTCGCTGAAGATTATTCAGATATTTCTATTGACGGCGCGACGGTCATCGTCCGCGAAGGGAACCACGTCACCTATCGCTTCCCGCGCGGGCAGCTGAGCGCCTCTGAGTTAATCAGAAGGCTGGCATCGCGCTATCGCATCGCAGACCTGACGGTGCGTGAGCCGGAAATTGAGGACACCGTGCGAAGAATTTACGAAGAGCGCCTGCTCAGCCTGCGCTAGCTCTCGGTTTCGTCTGTGCCAGGCGCAGCGCGTTCCCCGTGACTGCCAGCGAAGCCCCCATGTCTCCCGCCAACACCGCCAGCACCAGCGTCACATAGCCGGGAAAGACCCCGGCTCCTAAACTGAACTTCGTGAGCACAGAGAACCAGATATTCTGTTGAATGACGCAGCGCGCCCGACGGCTCAACTCGACAAGATACGGCAACTTGCTGAGATCATCGGCCATCAGTGCGACATTTGCCGTCTCCAGAGCCGTATCCGTACCTGCCGCGCCCATGGCGATGCCCACAGTCGCCGTTGCCAGCGCCGGCGCGTCATTCACCCCATCGCCGATCATCGCGACTTTACCGTGCTTTTTTAAGAGTCTTTCTACGGCAGCGGCTTTGCCCTCTGGCAGCACCCCGGCCTGATAATCGGCGATGCCTACCTGGCGCGCGACGGCCCGCGCCGTGCCCTCGTTATCCCCAGTAAGCATCACGACTTTCAGACCAAACTCGTTCAGTCTTGCGATGGCCTCTGAAGCCTGAGGCCGGATCTGGTCGGCCACAGCAATTATCCCGAACGCTTGCTGCTCCGTTCCCACGAGAACGACTGTCTTCGCCTGGGATTGGAGCTGGGCCAGTTGGGGCAATTCTCCAGCCTGTGCGAATAGTTCCGGCTTACCCACCAGATAGACCTGCGATCCGATCTGAGCTTTCAAGCCTTGCCCCGTGAGCGACTGCACCCCTTGAGCTTCCAGCAGGGATTTTCTGGCGGCCGTCTGCTCGTAGTGTCGCACAATCGCTTGGGCAATGGGGTGCTGGCTCTTGCTCTCCAGAGAGGCCGCGATCTGCAAGAGCTCTTCAGCCGTGTGTCCAGGGAATGCGATCACGTCCGTGACGGCCAGTTGCCCGGTGGTGAGCGTGCCCGTCTTGTCAAAAACGATAGCCTTGACCTGCCCAAGCTCTTCGAGATAGACGCCGCCCTTGATGAGCACGCCGTGGTGTGCCGCGCTGGTGATCGCCGAGACGATGGAGACCGGGGTGGAGATCACCAGGGCGCACGGGCACGCGATCACCAAGAGCACCAGCGCTCGAGCGAACCACTCCGAAAACGGCGCACCCCACAGCACGGGTGGCCCCAGCGCCACCCCAACGGCCACGGCGACGACACCCGGCGTATAGTATCGGGCGAAGCGATCAACGAAACGCTCCGAGGGGGCTCTCTGCGCTTCAGCCTCCTCGACGAGATGAATGATCTTAGCTAGAGTCGTGTCCCGTGCTCGCTTGGTGACTTTGATCTCTAAGTATCCCTCTTGGCTGATCGTCCCGGCGAAGACGCTATCGCCGACTCGCTTTTCTACGGGCACGGACTCCCCCGTGATGGGCGCTTGATTGACCGTCGAATGTCCGACGGTCACCTCGCCATCAAGAGCGATGCGCTCCCCCGGGTTGACGGTAATCACTTCGCCGACCCGAATCTGTTCAATGGGCAGCACTACTTCTCGACCGTCGCGGCGAGTGCGCGCTTCATTCGGGACCAACTTCATCAGTTCGCGCAACGAACGCCGCGCTCGCTCTACGGAGTACCCTTCCAAAAGCTCCGCTAAGGCGAAGAGAAAGGCCAGGCTCGCCCCTTCAATGTACTCCCCAAGGAGCATGGCTCCCACCACAGCGATGCTCATCAAGAAGCTGATATTCAATTGTCGCGCGAGCAACGCCTGCCAGCCCTGCCGCGCAAACTGCGCGCCGCCTACTCCAGCCGCCGTAAGATAGCACAGCACTGCCAGCGAGAGAGATCTCCCCTCCACTGTCAGCAAGGCCCTATCAAGACGGATCAATTCTAGCACTAGTCCCGCTCCAATGAGCACGCCGGAGATCACCGTAAGCACCGCCCGACGGCTTCGCCAAAGCGACGGAGGGGCCACCTGCAAGGTGTGGCCTTGGTGCACCGTGTAGCCGATGCGCTCGACGTGCTGGACCAGCTCGTCACGCCCCAGCTTCTGGGCGTCGTAGCGCACGCGCAGTTTCCCCGCAGCAAAGTTTACTTGCGCCTGCGAGACCCCATTGAGACGTCCAACGGACTCCTGCAGGTCATCAGCGCAACTGGCACAATGTAAGTTGCTGACACTCAACTCTTCGGTTTGCTCGTCCATGGGCACCGCTCCCTGAAATGAGTCCATATTAAGGGGTTCGGGCTGTTACTTCAAAAAAAGCTCTGAAATCGTCAAGGCGATCACGGAGCCGCACCTGCACTGCAATCTGCCAGCGACCTGCCAAGCTCAGATAGGAGCCGACTGCCCCGAAGTCGCCTGTGCTGTTCTCCGGAGCGACAGTAGACAGCATACCCAGTTCTTGGCCCTCTGCGTAGATAAACTTCAGCGTCACACGCTGCACGGCAGAGATGGGCTGCCCTTGCGCATCTCTGAGCTGCACTGTGAAGCGCGCCGGTCCAACGCGCAGCGAACTGATCGTCAGGACGACTCGAATTCCTCCCGTCTCGTGCGCTAAGACCGTCGGCAGCTCAGCCCCTTGCGCTGCCGTTGGCCGATGCGCGGGCGGCGAGAGCGTCAGCGCCCCGGCGGCTCCCAACACAAGCACTATCGTGAAAAACTCTCCCCAGACCCGGCGGCGCAACGGGGTGAAACCCGTCTGCCCGTAGTCACCCCGGAAGTCGCGACGCACCTGGCGAAAGTTGAGCGCCGCCATCGCTAGAATTGCCACCAGCATGGCTATCTTGAGCACTAAGAACCGCCCATAGTTCGAGCTCCAGAGTGCTGCGAGCGAGCCGACGTGCTTGAACGAGAGATAGATACCGCTTCCGATGATGACCATCACACTGAGCAGCGCCCACTGGGAAAAACGCGGCAGCACCACACCCCAGGGGATACCCTCTCGGCTCCTCCACGCCAAAAGTCCCAACGAGAGCAAGCCCCCCGCCCAGATCGCAACAGCCACCAGATGCAGTCCATCAAAGACCAAGGCCAGCGGGTCCCGCAGAGCCGCACTATGGCTGCTCTGCACGCCGGAGATCAACGCTCCCACTCCAATCACCAGCCCCACCCTTGCCCAGAGCCTCTTGCGATGCCAGAGCATTGTCGGTCCCACCATCGCGAGCAACCCTATTTTCACCGACCAGAGCAGACCGACTTGGGTGCCAAAAAGAACTCTTGCGCTCAGCTCGCCGACACTTTGGGCATACAGCAAAAGCTCGCTGCAAGACGTCAGGATCGCTAGCCCCCAGGTGCCCAACAGAACACGGGTGAACGGTTGTTCTGCGAGGATGAACCGTGTAAAGATGAGCATCCCCACCAGCGTTACCAGCGACAGATAGTGCAGCCAGCGCGAGAGCACTCTGACGGGATCGAGCGCCGTTCCAGTTCCGGTGACTGGCTCCGTGGGAGCGTGGGAACTGTGTTCGGCATGCGCTCCAACCCCAAACGGATAGACGCCCTTGGTGATATGGCCGTCTATCGCCGAAAGCACCTTCCAGGCGATAGTATAGACGCCGTCGGGAAGCTCTTCTAGAGAGAGCACGACGCGCCGGTCGTCCTCTTCGAGCGTGAAAGCCAAGTCTTTCAGGAGCTGACCGTGCGCGTCGTAGAGCGTGAACGAACTGAATTTCGGCTCGATCTCCTCACTGAAGAGAAAAACGACTTTTTCTGGGCTGAGAGAGAGCGCAGCTGCTGCTGGCGGGTCGGCTTGTATCAGATACGCATGAGCCCAGAGAGCCGTACTAGAGCTAGCTATCCCGAGCACGAGCACGAGTCCGCCAGCGAGCAGCCGCATAAGTCTTTCTATTTGACAGCGAAGCTGTAGCTTCCCTCAGCAAAGCCATCATCTGGCACAGAGACAGCGACCCATCTGATGTAATAGACCCCTGGTCCGAGCTTGGGGAGCTTGGCCACCATCATGTCTCGTCCTGGTGCACTCAGATCAACTCTCCCCAAGGCGACAACCGTGGAGCTGTCTTCCTTCACGACCCAGAAGAAGCTGAGATTGGGGTCAAGCCCCGTTTCGTTGGCGGCGAGCAGAAAGGCAAGGCGCGCTTCCGGCGGGGACGTCGTCAGCAGATCGCCGGGCTTGGGGTTTGTTGGGTCTACGACCTTGAGCCTCGGGTGTGCCAACACAATACTGCCAACCCACACAGCTGCTCCAGCAGCCACGAGCAGCCCCAAAAGCTTCAGCATTCTTTTCCAGTGCAGCATCGCGTATCACTCCCTAACGGAAAAGGTGACAACGCCCTCGGTAAACCCGGCGTCTTCCTCTGCCACGGCGATCCAACGAATCTGATAGATACCTGGCTTGAGGTCTTTGATAGTGACTGTAAGTATGCCATTTTCACCATCTTTGCTGACAGAGGGATCGCCTTGATCAGCGACGACAGCACCTTCGACCTTGATGACGTACACCGTACTGCGTTTCTCGTTGAGATGCTCGCTGAACTTCAGCCACACTTGCGCGGGGACTTCAGCGGCTGCCAGGACCTGACCGTTCTTGATGTTGGAACCCACCAACTTGACATGGCCAAAGACCAACAGATTGCCCGTCACCAGGCCGACCAGCGTTCCAATGCCTACAATCGCTCCGACTACGACAGCCAGCTTTGCCATATATGAAAGCTTCATTGCGAAAAACCTCCTTCGTGAATGAGAATGCAAGGGGGCACATCGCCCCTACGTAAGGGAGCAAAATAGCGACTAATCGCTAGTCACTCTATGGAGAAGATGGGTGGTTTGGGAAAGATTTTTAAGAGAGTCCTTTCGTAGAAGAAATCGCCAACAGTGGTCAATCTCTCTCCGGACAGAACGCCAAGGAGCGTTATGGAGCTGGGATCATCACAGAAGCAATCGAAACCGGGCACCACGCGCAGCATGACCGCCGGCGTCCCCTGAAGGCTGCACTCTTCGTGACTGTGAGGACCAGATGTGGGACCGGAAGCCCCTAGAGAAACGTTATGATAGCGGTGGTGATGCTGAGCCGTCGGCAGAACCCAATGCTCCGCGCAGGTCAGCGCCAGCGAGGCCACCTGGAGGCCGGAGACGACAGCTAGAATGATGAACGATCGCACCCATAAGCCTCGACGCATCACACAGTCCTCCTGGACGGCTCGTATTATAGCGATCAGCTGGCAATACGTCAACGTTGCACGCGCTTAGCTTCACTTGGTATGGTAGAAGCCCTATGGATACCCTGCGCGTCGGTACTCGAAATGTAGCCCCACAGCCCCGGGCGCTCCGCGAGATGCAGTCCGTCATTTTCGACAAAGAATGGCTACGCGGAGCCAACGTAGATCAATCTCTCTATTTTATGTACCGTGACTGCGTTCTCCCAGAAGACCAAGAGATCGCGCGTCAATTGGAAATCCGCTACGATATCACGGTCTTACCGCCCATGCACTTAGGGCAGGAATACAATAAGACCAAGGGGCACTATCACTCAGAGCGAGTGCCCGGTCTCTGTTATCCAGAGCTCTATCAAGTCTTAGAAGGCCAAGCCCATGTATTGCTGCAAAAACGCTCCGGCACGCTGATCAGCGATGTGATCGTCGTCATTGCCCAAGAAGGAGATCTCGTGCTCGTGCCCGCAAATTACGGACACATCACGATCAATCCAAGTGAAAGAACTCTGAAGATGGCCAACTGGGTCTCGACGCGCGTGCAGAGCTTCTACGAGCCCTTCGAAGAAAAGGGCGGCGGCGCATACTTTGAAATTGAGCCCTCACCCGTAGTGACCTACGGGAGAGGGGCCGGGGCGAAGCGTTTTGATGCAGCATCTTTTTCAGAAAGCGGTCGCATCAAAACGCTTCGGGGTGAGGGCCTTTTCATTCCCAATCCCAACTATGGCCCTCTCCCGCCCCTGCGCGGTCTCCCAGCTCCAGAGTACACGCAGTTGGGCCTGCGCTGTGGACAGCCTATCTATGAGCTCATCAAGACCCCCAAGCTCCTGCGATTTTTAAGCTACCCCGAAGAGTTTGGCGATATCTTAAAGAACGTATACTGATGAGTGATTATTATACTAATTCTACTGCATCGTGTCATTCTGAGCGCAGCGAAGAATCTTTCCAGAGAGACCTTTCGCTTCGCTCAAGGTGACACAATGAACTGGAATTAGTATTAGTAGCTAGTGAACGGCATGAATCACTAGCCACGGTCGCGCTCCAGCTTGTGCTGCTCGCGTCGCCTGGGCAGAAAGATCGCCAACACCAAGCCCAACACAGCCCCGCCACCTGTGCCCCACAAGACCATACTCAAGCGATCTGGCCCGACCGGCCCCTGAGGCAGTTGGGCAGGCGTCACGATCTCCAGCGGCTCCCATTGGCTCTCCAACAGACGATGCGCCTCCAGTTGCGCACGCGACAATGACTCGACCTTTTCTTCGACAGCGAGTACATGCCCATACTCGCTCTCGAAAGCACGAATCCCACGGGCTCCAAAGAGATCGAGCTCGCGTTCAACCCCCTCCAGCCGCCGCAGCAGGGCTTCTAACTGGTTGCGATAGTACCAGCTCTCCAGCGTCGCTCCCTGCTCGCTGACCCGCATCTGTACCAGACGCGGCTTGAGAAAATCTTGAATCTCTTTCTGAATGTGTTCTCGCTGCGCCTGTAAGAGGGTCCGTCTCTCCTCCAGACGGCCTTCTAGAGTCTCGATCAGTTGTTTACGATAGCCCTCTAGCGCCGCTTGCAGATCGCTCAGCCGTCGGCTTTCCGCTTCAATAGTTGTGCGCAGATCACTCTTGAGCTTTTCTGCGGCTTGCTCCAAATATGCCGCGAGCGCATCACGCACAGCCCTCTGCTCAAAGCCGCCGCGCAGCTTGAGCGTGAGCAATCCGTCAGTCTCGTTGATCTCCAGGTGCTCGTACAGCCACGAGACAATCGGCCACGTCCCCTCAGGTTCGTCAGCGATCCGGATCTTTTTAGCGACTTGGACGGTCAATTCTGGGCTACGCAAAAAACCCGATCCCCAGCCCAAATCCAGCGAAAACTCCCGTGGAAGTGGCGGGGCTTTCAGCCGTATCAGGGCACTCGTTTCAAACTCCAACGGCTGGCGCAGCGCGTAGATCGCTGAGCCAATCAGTGCTGCCAGTACAGCTAGAACAAATATCCAGCGTTTTTCTGAAGACACGTTCTCATCTCCTCGCACTTTGCTCTCCGGCGAATCAATTTGCCGTTTGTAGGGGCAGACCTCCGTGTCTGCCCAGGGCGAACACGGGGGTTCGCCCCTACAAGAGCCCGACTCATCGGGCTTCCATCCGCTCAGACGGATGCTTGAGCATCCGGCCACAGCTCACACAGAGACAATAACACAACTGAGCGAGCTTCGTCAAAGACGCTCGAGCAAAATTTTCACCATACGCTCAGCCGCGTGCCCATCTCCGAACGGGTTGACAGCTCGCGCCATTTTTTCGTAAGCGTCCTGATCTTCAAGGAGCCGTTGGGTCTCTCCAAAGATTCTCTCAGAGTCCGTGCCGACGAGCTGGGCTGTGCCCGCCTCGATGGCTTCGGGGCGCTCGGTAACTTTTCTCATCACCAAGACGGGCACCCCCAGGGCTGGCGCTTCTTCTTGGATGCCGCCGGAGTCCGTCAAAATCAAAAACGCCCGGCCCATCAGCCAGACGAATCTTTCATAGTCCAACGGCTCAATCAAGAAAATACGCTCTTGGTTTTTGAGAATCTTTTGCACCGGCGCACGCACGTTGGGGTTCAAGTGCACGGGATAGATCAAGATAACGTCGGGATTTTTCTGAGCGATCTCTTTGAGCCCCAGACAAATGCTTTCAAACTCCGGCCCAAAACTCTCGCGCCGATGGCCGGTGACGAGCACCAGTTTTTTTTCAGATCGCTCGATCTGCGAAAATATCTCTTTGGGTACAGGAAATCTTTCTCGGAAATCCAAGTCTTTCACGCGCGCCCACATCTGCTGGAGCGCATCAATGACGGTGTTGCCTGTAACAAAAATATTTTCGCTCAAGATGCCCTCGCGGAGCAGATTCTGTTTGGCCCGCTCCGTGGGAGCAAAGTGCAGATCAGCGAGCTGATCGGCAAGCAAACGATTGATCTCTTCAGGGAATGGACTATATTTGTCATGTGTCCGCAAGCCCGCTTCGACGCGGGCGACTTGTATTTGAGCATAATACGCAGCAAGGCTTGCCATCAAAGCCGTCGTGGTGTCCCCTTGGGTGATGACGACGTCGGGCTTCTCTTTTCGAACGACGGGTTCTAAGCTGACGAGCACATCAGCGGTGACTCGGTAGAGACTTTGATTGGGGCGCATCAGATTTAAGTCATAGTCAGGCCGAATCTCAAAGATTTCTAAGACTTGGTCGAGCATTTCGCGGTGCTGGGCCGTGACGCAGACACGCGATTCGATCTGGGGGAACCTGTGAAGCTCTGTGAGCACAGGCGCGAGCTTGATCGCTTCCGGGCGCGTGCCAAAGACCGTCAGGGTTTTCATAAAGCTGGGAGTATGCTAAAGCTTGGGGGCTCATTTTGTCAAGGATGCCCCCTTGCGATTACAATGCCTCGGAAAGGGGGCGCTCACATGCGCGCAGTTTTGGTAATCGCACTGCTCAGCTTGGTCACGATAGCAAGCTACAGTTCTGTGGGAGAAGCTCGCCTGATCGGACTTGGTGGAGGCGCGTTGATTGACGTGACCGGGGCCTTGGGATTAAGCCTTCCCATTGTCCCGATGGCGCGATTGTCAGTGGGGCTTTTCGTTTTGGGGGCCGATCTTGATCTGTGGTTTTTGCCCAGTTCGATCCAGTTTGTTCCAGCGTTGGCCGCCAGACTGCAAGCGTCACTATTTACTGTCATCGAGTTTTACGCGACCATCGCGCCGGTGAGCTTTCAGTTCTCTCCTGTGACTCAGATGATACCCCGGACGACGATCCGCTGGGGGGCCAATCTAGGATTTGGGCTGGTCTCGATCTTCAGCGAGCTAACGCTGTTGGCGCAGTGGGGCGTACCCATTGTCTGGCAAGGGCCGGGCTTGGGGTTGGGCGTGCAGGTGGGGTTTTAAAAATTGAAGATCACAATCGCCACAGCACACAGCGCCGCCATGATTCCGTACAAGATCAGAACTGTCATGCGCTCGCTCAGCCCCAACGCTAAAATCTTGTGATGCACATGCCCACGATCAGCTTGGAGGATCGATCTCTTCTGTCTGAGACGACGCAGGATCGCCCAAGCTGTGTCAAAGATCGGCACGCCTAATAAGAGCATCGAGACGAGAAGCGGTACACCGTCAGCTCTTGCAGTATCAGCACTCTGCGTCGCTTGCACGGAGAGAACCGCGAGCCAGTAGCCGACATAGTGCGTCCCACCATCTCCCAGAAAGGCTGTCGCCGGTGCCCAGTTGAAGATCAAAAAGCCCAGCAAAACCCCGACAAAGCCCACCGATATTGTGAGCACAACGTCGTTCCCAGCTTGATGCGCGATGAGCGCCGTCGCGCCGAAGATGATGGCTGCGCCCCCTGTAGCGAGGCCGTCGAGGCCGTCCATGAGATTGAACGCATTGATCGCCCCGGCGATCCAAAAGAGCGTGAACGGGATCGCCAGCCAGCCAAGAGCCAGCTCGATCCCAAGGAGATTCACCGACTGAACCGTCCATCCCGCGACGAGCACCGCGACGAGCGCACACAGAAGCTGTCCGAAAAGTTTGGCTTTCGGGCTTAAGCCGAAGCGATCATCGAGCAGGCCCGTCAAGAACGCGACGAAGCCCCCCAGCGCGAGCTTCCAGAGTTCTGCAACGTCCACAAGAGCGAAGATTGGGAGCACAGCAAGGGCGATGGCCCAGCCGCCAATCGCTACCGTGCGTCCGTGTTGTTTGTGGGCGTCATCGGGGAAATCGAGCAGGCCGAGTCGTGGAGCTATATATCGGCTGAGCGCCGTCAAAGCTAAGCTGCTTGCAAGCCCAAGGAAAAATTCTCTCACCACGGAGGCATTATAACAATTGGCAAAAATCTTTTCTTGTGATAAGCTTGAAGTCACACACGGAACACGCTGAAGAACGGCTGCCCTCCGTGGTTTCCGTGATTCGAAAACTATGAACGCAACGCAGCTCTTAGCAAAGAATCTGACGACAAAGCTTTCGCACGCTTATCTCATTGTGGGTTCGACTGCACCGGAGTTCGCACGGCAGGTTGTGCAACGCATCTTTTGCCATACTAGCTGTGCGACCTGCCCACACTGCACAAAACTCGCTCACAGCACCCACCCCGATCTGACTTGGGTCAGCAAATCGGGCAAACGCATCAGCATCGACCAAGTCCGCGATCTCCAACAGAAAGCCCTCTATCCCCCAGTCGAAGCGCCCAAAAAAATCTACGTCATCGAGAGCGTCGAAGACCTCAGTCTTGAAGCCGCCAACAGTCTCCTAAAAATTCTCGAATCGCCGCCCCGGTTTTTGATCTTTATTCTGCTCGCGAAAAGCTCCAATATCCTGCCGACTATTCTCTCGCGGTGTCAGATCGTCAAACTCCCCACACCGCCGCGCCGTGAGATCGAGCGTCGTTTGCGGGAACGCGGCCTGACAGAACCAGAGATCGAATATCTTCTCAGCCTGACCAAAGGACGCACACCCGATGAGCCATCGCTCGAATCGGCGAAAAGGTTCTTAGAAGAACGTCAGAAACTTCGCCAGCAACTTGCAGGACTTCCCGACGGCGAGCTATGGGGCTACATTTCACAGAAGGATATCTTCGTGCGACGCGAGGCGTTGTTAGAAGTCCTGCGACGCCTGAAAGCCTGGAACGCCGCGCAAGTGCTCGTTGCAGCGGCGACCTTAAGCAAATGCGAACCCGACGTGATCGAGTCGTTCGTACGAGAGACGACCTATTGGTATCGCGATCTGTTAGCTATTCAGCATAGTGAGGACGTCTTCAATCGAGATCACATAGGCGAGCTTGCCCGCCCAGCTGGCACCCGGCTCGCTCCGGCTTTGCAAACTCTGGAAACGACGCTCTGGAAACTGCAGCGCAACGCCAATGCTCAACTTTTATTGGAGTCGCTGCTCTTCACGCTGCGTGCCGCGCAAGCCTGATCCCGTTGCCCCGCGCAACTTCACGCTCTAAATCTGTAATATATCGGGTCTCGATCTCCGCCTCAACGACGATGGCCTCTTCAGTGTAAGACTCGTCCCTGACACGCCCCAGGCGATGCACGCGGTCGAGCAAACGTGCACACGCATAGGGAATCTCGAGGCGAACGCGCTCTAATCGGCTGCTGAGCGCCTGCATGATACGCGCTTGGAGCGCCTCTAGTCCAACTCCTTCCAGGGCTGCCATAGCCACAGCGTTCGGGATGGTTTGACACGCTTCCTCCAGGCGCTGCCGGTCCTCTGCACTTTGCAGTCGGTCTATTTTATTGAGCGCGTTGATCAGAGGTGGGCGTGCCCGCTCTTTGAAAACGTCGTTGAGCACGTCATTGATCGTGCGCCAATGGTCGAAGAGATTGGGGTGAGAAACATCTAAGACGTTGAGCAACAGATCGGCGTCGCGAGCGGCTTCGAGAGTAGATTCAAACGCGGGAATCAGCTGGTGCGGTAACTTCTTAATGAAGCCGACGGTGTCAGTGATGACGACAAAACGCCCGTCGGGAAGCTGCATCTGGCGCGTCAGGGGGTCGAGCGTGGCGAAGAGCTTGTCCTCAACAAAAGCATCGGCGCCGGTCAGCACGCGCAGGAGCGTAGACTTTCCCGTATTGGTGTACCCAACTAGGGCAATCTCAGGGATCCCCTTGCGCTCGCGCTGCTTGCGGCGCACGGCGCGTTCTTGCTCGGCTTTAGCTAACTGCTCTTTGAGCGTATGAGTGCGCTGACGAATCGCGTGGCGTTCTTGAGCGAGCCGGGTTTCGCCGGGGCCACGCGTGCCGATCCCGGCCCCCGGCTGCCCCAACGCCTCTGCCCAGCCCCGCAGCCGAGGAGCCAGATAGTCCAATTGAGCCAGCTCGACTTGGAGTTTCGCCTCTTTGGAGCGCGCCCGCTGCGCAAAGATATTCATAATCAATTGGGCGCGATCTATAATCTTTCGCTGAATCTTTTCTTCTAAGTTGCGGGCCTGGGCCGGGGTGAGCGCATCGTTAACTATAATGACCTGGGCCTCAGACCGTTCAGCCAACTCCCGCAATTCTTCGGCCTTGCCCTTGCCGATAAAAAAAGTCGGATCGGGGCTCTCCCGTTTTTGCAGAATCGTTCGAAGGACTTCCACCCCAGCCGTCCGCGCGAGCTCCATCAGTTCTTCGATGGATTCGCGCTCCTGCCAATTGGCCCCTTGCTCGAGGTCCAACCCCACTAAGAGGGCCTTTTCCTCCGCGCTGACCCGCGCCCGTTCCCCAATGCGATCCTCGATCAGCCGGTTCATCGAATCTCTGTACTGACAACCTCCTTGTCTTCTGAGATAGTCTCGTCTTCGACTATTATAGCAGCTCCCAGGCGATTCAGCTCGCCAGCTAGGTCGTGATACCCCCGCGGAATGTGATTCTCACGGTCCAGAATGACTGTTGTTCCCTGCGCGGCGATGCCAGCAAGAGTCAGCGCCGCGCCAGCGCGCACGTCGTTTGCGTGCACTGGCGTCCCAGAGAGCAGAGAGATGCCTTCGATGAGGGCGGTAGACCCCTCCAGGCGTATCTGGGCCCCCATATGGGTCAGCTCGGTGGCCTGGGCAAAACGGCTCTCCCAAACAGTCTCTTTGATGACACTCGACCCCCGAGCGACGCTCAAGAGCGCCATCATCTGGGGTTGGAGATCTGTAGGGAATCCCGGATAGGGACGGGCCTCGACGCGCCCACCCGAAAAGCTCCCCGGCCCGTCGCTGACCACCCGCACGCTCTCCACGTGCTCTTGCACGATAATTCCCAGCTCGTCTAATTTGCTCAAAAGCGCTTCCAAATGAAGCGGCTGGCAGTGCACGGTCACGTCGCCGCCGGCGATGGCCCCGGCAATGAGAAATGTGCCGGCATTGATGCGATCCGGGATCGTCGTGTGTGTGGTCCCTTGTAAACACTGAGCCCCCTCGATGATGAGCCGACCGGGCTCGATCATGATCCCCGCGCCCATTCTGATGAGCAAGCGTGCCAGATCGTGCACTTCGGGGTCTTGCGCGGGATTGCTGATGACCGTCCGACCGGGGATCAGAGAGGCTGTCATCATAATCTGTTCGGTCGCGCCCACCGACGGGTAGTCCAAGTGAATTTCTGCCGGGTGCAGTCTCTCTGCTTGAGCGCGATAGGCCGCGCCCACAGATGCGATCTGCGCTCCCAAAGCTTTTAGGCCCTTCAGATGGAGGTCCACGGGGCGAACGCCGATGGGGCAGCCGCCGGGCAGCGCCACTTGACTGCAACCAACACGTGCCATAAGCGGCCCCAACAGACAAAAAGACGCCCGTAATCTTCTCACCAGATGATCCGTCGGGGTGCCGCTCAGCGGCTTATCCGTACGAATGCTATAGATATTTGATCCCAGCGGCTGAACTCTCTTTCCCAGGCTCTCCAGCAGAGCAATCATCGTGCGCACGTCGCCTACGTCCGGCACGTTCTCTAAGATGATCTCCTCGTCGGTGAGCAATGTTGCAGCCAACAGGGGCAGGGTAGCGTTCTTCGCCCCGTCAACCGATACCTCTCCAAACAGCCGGCGGCCTCCGTAGACCGTGAGCCTCATGGTGGTAAGAGCGCGAGCGGGTTGAGCGGTCGGCCGTATTGCACAATTTCAAAGTGCAAATGCGGGCCGGTCGAGTTCCCCGTGGTGCCCGAGCGGGCGATGCGCTGACCTCCTTCAATGAATTGTCCGCGATAGACGACAATCTCTGACAGATGCGCGTACAGCGTGCGATACCCGTTGCTGTGCTCGAGAACGACATAGAGTCCATAACCGTTATGGTGTCCGGCGAAACGAACCCGACCGGCGCAGGCGGCATAGACATCGGTGCCTTCGGGGACTTCGATATCGATCCCCTCATGAAAGTCGGGTTCCCCGCTGATGGGGTGAATGCGTGGCCCAAAGCCTGAAGTGAGCACGCCGCGGACCGGCCAAGCAAAAAAGCTCTTCGTGCCGCCGGCCATCTGAAGATACGTAAAGCCGGGCGACGTGACAGCATTGGGGATGAAAAACTCCTCGTTGGGATAGATATATTCTCGTCCTTCCAAGCGATTGACTCTCAAAATCTCCTCGAGCGAGACGCCGTATGTTTGTGAGATATCTGTCAGTGTTTGGCCAGGCTTGACCCGGTGCAACACCCCGTTCTTGACGATCTTTAAGACCGTTCCAGGCTCGACATTCTGAAGGTCATCGAGACTGTTCGCGTTGCTCCCGACAAGAGTCTCGAGAGAGATGCCAAAGCGTGCAGCGATATGCGTTAACATCTCGCCCGGTTGGACCTCGTATTCGATGATGTCGGGCGCGTGGGCCAGCACAGTGTACTCTTCGCGCCCGTGCGAGAGAGGTCCCCCTTGAGCTGTGGCCCCCACCCCGGCCTGCGGCCACTGCTCTCCCGTCTTGCCAGGAGAGAGGCCAGGGACCAGGGTCAAAAGCGCCCCCAACATCAAGCCCAGCCCGCCACACCCCAGCACCAAGAACTGACACACTGATCGCCGAGGTCTACTCATTGCGCATTAATTCCAAAAACTGCTCGTTGGTCTCGGTCTGCTCCATCCGGGATATAATCCATTCAAGGGCTTTTTGCTTGTCGTTCATATCGCCTATGAGCTTTCTCAACACCCAGACGCGCTTGAGCGTCTTCTCCGAGAGCAAGAGCTCTTCTTTGCGGGTGCCAGACACTTCCAGATCAATCGCCGGGAAGATGCGCTTGTTGGCCAAATTTCTGTCCAGAATCAACTCCATATTGCCGGTGCCCTTGAACTCTTCAAAGACTACTTGGTCCAAGCGCGAGCCCGTGTCTACTAAGGCTGTCCCGATGATAGTGAGACTGCCGCCGTCTTTGATATTGCGCGCCGCGCCCAAAAACTCTTTGGGCTTATAGAGTGCCGTGGGGTCCATGCCGCCGGAGAGCAATTTGCCACTAGGAGCAATAGCTAAGTTATACGCGCGCGCCAAGCGTGTGATAGAATCCATCAAGATCACTACGTCGCGCCCCATCTCGACCAAGCGTTTCGCCTTGGCAATGACTAACTCAGAGATACGGCAGTGAATCTCGGGTTTCTGATCGAACGTCGCTGCGACAACCTCGCCCATCGTAACAGATTCCCTGAAATCGGTGACCTCTTCGGGGCGCTCGTCTACCAATAAGACGATCAGATAGACTTCCGGTTGGTTGGCGGCGATCCCATGGGCGATATGCTTTAACAGAGTCGTCTTGCCGGCCTTGGGCGGTGAAACGATCAGGCCACGCTGGCCTTTCCCAATCGGCGCGAACAGATCAATGATTCGGGTGGAAAACTCGTCGCTATCGTACTCCAGCTTCAGATGCGCCCGCGGGTGATAGGGGATGAGGTCTTCAAAGGCCTGACGGTTGCGAATGACGTCGGGGTCTTCAAAGTTGATCGCTTCGATCTTCAAGAGCGCAAAGTATTTCTCCTCTTCCTTGGGCGGGCGGACGACGCCGCTGACGACGTCGCCGTCTTTGAGGGCAAAGCGCTTGATCTGCGATGGGGAGACATAGATATCGTGGGAGCCCGGCAGGCACGATCTATCCCGCAAAAAGCCGTACCCGTCGGGTAAAATCTCTAAAACCCCGTCTTTGAAATGCAGCCCTTGCTTCTCGGCCTGGGCTTTGAGAATAGCAAAGACGAGGTCTTCTTTTTTAATGCGTCCGCGCCCATTGATATTGAACTGCTCAGCCAAGGCGCGCAGCTCCGACATGTCCTTGGACTTTAACTCCGTAATATCGAGAACCTCACTCATCTTCTTCTCTTCCTTTTTTTCCTCAGGCATAGCGTTCGGCGGGCACCTCCCGGATAAGGGAACTGTGAGATATTAAGAAACTCCTCTCATTGAGATCCGCTTTGAGCACTACACCAATCCTTTGTTCTCTGAGCAGCAACGAACCGCCCTTCACAAGAAGGAGCATTCAACACGACGAGCTGTCACAGAGCAGCAAGATTGAGAGAGTAATGCATAAGATTTGGTGACACTATTATAGCACGTGACTCCTTATGAGGCAAGTCCCATCTCGACGAGCTTCTCATAGAGTGGGAACCGCTCGCAGAGTTGACGCACCCGACGGCGCGCTTGCTCGCGGGCTCGTTCTGTTCGCTCCAGGAGCACTTGGGCGATAATCTCTGCTATTTCAGCCATCTCTGATGGTCCCATCCCTCGCGTCGTCACCGCCGGTGTACCCAGGCGAATCCCGCTGGTGATCGTAGGCTTTTGGGGATCGAAGGGAATGGCGTTCTTGTTGACCGTCACCCCCACTTCTTCGAGCACGCGCTCGGCCTCGGCCCCGGTAATATTCTTTGACGTCAAGTCCACCAAGAGCAAATGGGTGTCCGTTCCACCGGAGACGATGCGAAAACTGTGCTCTTCGAGCACCTGCGCCAGCGCCCGCGCGTTCTGCACAATCTGCGCCTGATAGGCGCGAAACTCCGGCTGCAGCGCCTCCTGAAAAGCCACGGCTTTCGCAGCGATTACATGCATCAGGGGCCCGCCTTGGCTGCCCGGGAAGACCGACTTGTCAATGAGCTCAGCGAATCTCTCACGGCAGAGTATGGCGCCGCCGCGCGGCCCCCGCAAGGTCTTGTGTGTGGTCATGGTGACGAAGTCTGCCCAAGGCACGGGTGACGGATGTACCCCTCCGGCAATCAGCCCCGCTATATGCGCGACATCTGCCATCAGATACGCCCCGACTTCATCAGCGATCTCTCGGAATTTTTTGAAGTCAATGATTCGGGGATAGGCACTGGCCCCACAGACGATCAGTTTGGGTTTATGTTCACGAGCGAGCCGGCGCACCTCGTCATAGTCAATCCGTTCCGTCTCGCGGGTGACCCCATAGTGGACTACTTTATAGAGCTTGCCCGACACCGTCGCTTTATGCCCGTGGGAGAGATGCCCCCCGTGCGCGAGCGACATACTCAGAATAGTATCCCCCGGCTGGAGCACGGCGAAGTAGACAGCCATATTCGCTTGGGTTCCCGAATGGGGTTGGACGTTGGCGTGCTCGGCCCCAAAGAGTTTTTTCAGGCGCTCGCGCGCCAAATTCTCTACGATGTCCATCCACTCGCAGCCGCCGTAGTAGCGTTTCTTGGGGTACCCTTCAGCATATTTATTTGTTAATACAGAACCCTGGGCTTCGAGCACGGCGCGCGAGCAAAAATTCTCTGAAGCAATCAGCTCAAGAGAAAAGCGTTGGCGCTCCAGCTCGTTTTGCAGAGCGCGATAGACTTCAGCATCTGTGCGAGCCAGTTCACTGTCACTCATAGGGTGCTGTCCGTTATTGTTCGTGGGCGCGAATCTTCTCTACGCGGCGCTGGTGGCGCCCGCCCTCAAAAGACTCGTTCAGCCACGCCGCGACGATCTCTGTGGCCAAGCCGGAACCGATCACGCGGCCGCCAAAACAGAGAATATTGGTGTCGTTATCACGGCGGCTCATCTTCGCTGAGTAGACATCGCTACACGCCGCCGCCCGAATGCCCCTCACTTTATTCGCAGCAACGGCCATCCCAATTCCGGTGCCACAGATCAAAATACCTCGGTCAAACTCACCGGCTGCTACGGCCTGGGCCACGGGAAACGCTACATCAGGATAGTCTACCGACTCTGGGGTAAAAACGCCAAAGTCGCGAACGGCCTGCCCTTGCAGCACGCCAGCCAAGAGAGCTTCTTTGAGCGCCAAGCCGTTGTGATCAGAACCGATGGCAATTTTCATAATCTATAGGCTGTCATGCTGAGCGAAGCGAAGCATCGTTGCGCAGCTTCTTCCCGCTGGGCAGCCAGAAGGATATCCAGAAGGTGATTTACCCCACCCGTGTGAAGACCGAGCGCACGATGTCGCCGTACATCTTGAAGCGCGAGACCAGCCCACGGGATAACCCGAATTTCTCTTCTTTCATCACGTGCGTCACGCCGTCCAGCTCGACGAACCCTTGCGTCCAGCTTTCCTTGAAGGCCAGTTTTGTCAGGGCGATTTCGACACCGAAATCGAGTTTATGAATCTTTCGGCGCAGCTTCTGCCATAATGGCTTACTCAATACACGCTGTCCAGACAGATAAGGCGCGACAGCCTGAGCCAGGTCGGTGTTAAGTCGCCCGTTACGGAAGATGCCCACGACCATATCCAATCGCTCTTCAAAATACTTTCGCACCATACGCTCAACGTGATCAGGGCGCAGGCCCACCAGATCGGCATCGAGAAAGAGCACCGTCTCGTAGCGCGCTTTGTGTACGCCGCGGTCCAGCGCGACGGATTTGCCACAGTTAGCAGGCAATGAGACCACTCTCACCCCGAACGACCGCGCCACGGCAGTCGTCTCGTCAGCCGAACCGTCGTCAATGACGATGACCTCACCGACCGACGGGGCTTGCAGGAGAGGCCACAATACAGCAGCAATTCGTTCGGCCTCATTGTATGCCGGAACGATGGCTGAAACCCGCTTCACGTTTCGAGATGCACTCATTACCAGCCAAATTTTACGTATCGGCATGGATGAAGTCAAATAAGCATCCCCCAAGGTTGACAACCTTGCCCTGATGACGACTTTCGGCTATTCTCTCAGACACTATGCTGAAGGACACTGCTGTAGCTATCATTGGGCTGGGCAAGATCGGCGGTGCTTTAGCGAGCAGCCTCCTGCGCAACAAGATCGTGGGCAAAGACAATCTCATGGGCACGACCGGCCATCGCGAGAGCGCGGCTGAAGCCGCCAAACGCTACGGCGTCAAGACCCTGACTGACAATGTCCGGGCCATCGCCGACGCCCAGATTATCATTCTGGCCGTCAAACCCCAGACAATGAAGGAAATCTTGACCGAGATCAAAGAGGCCGTCCGGGAAGACCAGCTCGTCATCACCCTGGCTGCCGCCCGGACGACGCGCTTCATCGAAGACCATCTACAAAAAAATATTCCCGTCGTGCGGGCTATGCCCAACACGCCCTGCTTAGTCAACGCCGGGATGACCGTGCTCTGTCCAGGGCGCTACGCTGCCAAAGAGCACATCGGATTAGCCAAAGAGATCTTTGCTTCTGTCGGCTTAGTCGCGGTGATTGACAACGAAGAGCTGATGGACGCCGTGACGGCGCTGTCGGGGAGCGGGCCGGCGTATGCGTACATCATGATCGAAGCCTTAGCTGAGGGCGGAGTCAAAGTGGGGCTGCCCCGGTCGCTCTCGACGACGTTGGCTGCTCAGTCTCTGTTGGGCGCAGCCAAGATGGTCTTAGAATCCAAAGAGCACCCGGCCAAGCTCAAAGACGAAGTGACAACGCCCGCCGGTGTCACGATAGATGGGATTATGGCGCTGGAAGACGGCGGGATTCGCGTTACCCTGATTAAGACCGTAGATCGGGCGACGGAGAAATCGAAAGAGCTGTCACAGTAATCACCCTAGACTGGAGATTAGACGCATCGCCGAGAGCCCTGTATACTTAATCTGAGTTCCCTCGTACTCGAGGCGTAGAGCAATGTCAAATCTAATCAGCGTCTTTGAGGCTCCAGCAAGAAAACAGGATGTAGCTTCAGGCGAAATAGATCGCCTCGACAGCGAGTTGTTTCAGCGTTTTCAGAGCAAATTTGTCCTTCAACCTTCGCTGACTCGCGCTCTGGTCAGTTTTCAGGCCAACAAGACCAGGCCAGTATATCGTTGGTACAAATACAAAGAAGCATTCTCGGCTGCGTTGGTCGAGCATCTATTTCACAAGCGTGGAATTGTCAAAGGCAGAATTTTGGATCCTTTTGCAGGCAGTGGCACGGCTCTGTTTGTGGCCAGTGCTACGGGATTAGATGCAGATGGCATTGAATTGTTGCCCATCGGCCAACAGATCATCGCTACCAAACGAATTTTGGACCAGGGGTTTACGCCGAAAGATTTTGAAGCCCTACAGCGTTGGTCAACGCTACGGGTTTGGGAACAATCCAAAACACGAGTTCCTTTGCCGGAGTTGCGAATCACGCAAGGAGCTTATTCTGACAGAACGAAAGAGGCCATTGAGAAATACTTGGGCGCCTGCCAACAAGAGAATACCAGGGTCCAGATCGTATTACGCTTTGCTTTGCTTTGCATCCTAGAGTCTATAAGTTTTACACGCAAAGATGGACAATATCTGCGCTGGGATTACCGGTCTGGTCGCGGGCATGGCAAGAGAACCTTCGACAAAGGCGAAATCCCCACTTTCGAGCAAGCAATTAGTGAGAAAATCAACGAGATCGTTTCCGATCTCTCGCCCGCACACCAGTCGAGCTTATTCCCCACGAAAAAATCACAGGGTGAAATCAACTTGTATGAGGGCTCATCTCTTTATCTTTTGCCTCAGTTCCCTGATGATACATACGACGCCATTGTTACCTCCCCGCCTTACTGCAACCGCTATGACTACACCAGAACATACGCGCTCGAGCTGGCATTGCTCGGCTTAGATGAGCAAGAGATCGCGAGACTGCGTCAAGAGATGCTCAGCTGCACCGTGGAAAACCGAGCCAAGGATTTGCTCAAGATCAACCCGCGCTGGACAGCAGCCCTTACGGCTGCCGATGGACAGAAATTGTTACAGACCATTCTAGAATACCTGGACGATCAGAAAGCACAAGGCGCATTGAACAACAATGGCATCCCTCGTATGGTCAGAGGGTATTTCTATGAAATGGCCTGCGTCATCGCAGAGTGTGCTCGCGTCTTGAAGGCTCACGCGCCTCTCTTCATGGTGAACGACAATGTTCGCTATGCGGGCGCAAGCATTTCTGTGGATATGATACTTTCCGACATTGCTGAGAGATTGGGCTTCCGAGTAGAGAGCATTCTTGTCTTGCCTGACGGCAAAGGCAACAGCAGCCAGCAGATGGGGCGACATGGGCGCCAACACCTGCGGAAGTGCGTGTACGTTTGGAGAACACTGTAATGCCCAGGCGCCCCCCTTATCGAAATCATCTCCAATCTAGCAATGATCTTGTAACAACATATGAAGCCACGCGGGCGGGTTTTGTTGTTCTTGCACTGGAGAAAAACCGTCGCGCCACTCCTCATGTGGCAGAAGCAAGAGCATTACAAGAAGCCGCATCGAAAGCCAAAACACCTGCTGACTTGCTCACTATCAGTGGCATAGAGTCGGGGCTTCTCACAGCAGCGGGGCTATCTGACAAATCTCTCGCTCATTTACTGCCAGAAGACAAGACAGAAGCCATAAACGGCCTGATCAAGAATTTTCTGGAGCCAGCAGGAGCCAAATTTGTTGAAGAGTTAGTGTTTCGGTTTCTGCTCACTCGCGGTGATACGTTAGGCGGCTCCATGCGGAACCTCGGCGGCGCGTTAGCGCAAAGGAAACTCACCAGATCCATTATCTCAACGCTGAGGATCGCCGGTATTAAATACAGATGGCAACATGCAAAGACCAAGAGATGGGCTGACATGACCGAGGATGACTCGGAAATAGAACTATCTTTGCGCGGGTTAAGCTGGCAAACCAAAGGCAAAAGCCGTACCTTGATTTACAATCTGACTGTGCCTTTGATTAAGAACAACGTGGATATGTGCTTGTTCAATCTCAGCCTCGAGGAGTTGGAAGCCACCAACTACAAACCGGCCAAGGCATATATTGCTCTTGGCGAACTCAAGGGTGGTATAGACCATGCAGGTGCAGATGAGCATTGGAAAACTGCACGAGCCGCCCTGGACCGTATCCGTGAAGCGTTTTCTAAAGCGAAACATTCGTCACACACTTTTTTCATCGGTGCTGCCATTGAGAAGAAGATGGCAAACGAGATTTGGAGCCAACTGAAGGAGGGCCTGCTCAGCAACGCCGCTAATTTGAATGAGCCACATCAGATTGCGTCAATTTCTCATTGGTTCTGCTCTCTCTAAGCCCACAGAATCCGCTGTCGCAATAGTCACCGCCGCCCGCAAAACTCCTCGTAATCTATCAGTTCTGTGATCTGAGGGCGCTCCCCGCAGACTGCACAATTAGGGTTGCGCTTGAGCGTGACTTCAGTGAACGAGAGCGAACGTGCGTCCATCAATAAGAGTCGCCCTTTCAGCGTGGGTTCGATCCCGACTAAGAGCTTCAAAGCTTCGTTGGCCTGGACGAGCCCGACCAGCCCCGCGGCTGTGGGGAAGACCCCTGCTTCGGCACACGAAGCAATCGTCCCCGGCGGCGGAGGGTTTTCATACACACAGCGATAGCACGGCTCTCCCGGCGTAAAAACCGTCACTTGCCCCTCAAATCCCAAGACGCTTCCGTGCACGTCCGGTTTTCTTAGCAGCACACAGGCGTCATTGACCAGATAGCGCGTGGGGAAGTTGTCCGAGCCGTCTACGATCACGTCGTACTCTCTCAAAATTTCCAGCGCGTTCTCTGAAGTCAATCGCTCAGGGTAAGCAACAAGCTCGATGTCGGGATTGAGGGCCCTGAGCTTCTCTGTAGCAGACTCAATCTTGGGCCGGTTCAGATTGGACGTCGCGTGCAGGATCTGTCGGTGCAAGTTGGAAAGCTCGACGCGCTCGCTGTCAATGAGCCCTAACTTGCCCACGCCTGCTGCCGCCAGATAGAGCGCCGCGGGCGAGCCCAGACCGCCCAGCCCAATTATCAAGACGCTCGCCCCCTTGAGGGTCTGTTGCCCACACCCGCCGATCAACAGAATTTGGCGCGAATACCGTTCGAGCTCGACCTCATCGAGCCGGGTCATAGAAAATCGTCAGTATTGTACGGCTTTTTAGCTCATACAGCAATCCGGGTCTTGACAAAGGCCGGCTCTTTATGGTACAAGAAAGAGTCAGTTGAGGTTGGCCCTTCTCACAGAAGGGCAAGAGGAAGAGCTTGGCTTGCGGCTCGAGCCGCGCTTGAGGGCTGCTGGGGAAAAATCCCGCTGAGGATGCGGGCAAAACCCTGGACATATCCCCCGAGGGCGCGCAATAAAATCCTTACGCCCAGCCAAGCTCTTCGCTCTTTAGGAGGTGTGCGAGGAATCTCGAGCGATCGCAAGCCCTTCCCCCGTCATATGAAAAATCCCTTTCCCGCAGGTAGATAAAAGCAATCGCTTGAAAATTCCAAGCTTTTCTTGTGGGCATCCCCTCTCACCTTGCGCTTACCTTAGTCTTAGTTTCCCCTACCAATCAAGGACTTCCGTCACCATTTCTTGTGACATTGGTCACCTATGGCGAGAGGAGAGCAAAACGAGCGATGAAGTGTCGGAGCGGCCCCTCTCCCTGGAGGAGCTTGACTCCACGCACCTCAGCGCGTCGCTCACGGATTGCTTTGAGCGTCTCTACGACGTGATCGAAGTGCTCTTGCGTGTAGACACGTCTGGGGATGGCCAAGCGCACGAGCTCCAGCTTGGGGTAGATCTCTTGGCCGGTCTTCTCGTCGCGCCTGGCGAACATCGTGCTGCCGATCTCAACAGCGCGCACCCCGCCCTCGCGATAGAGCTCGATCACCAGCGCCTGTGCGGGAAATTCTCTCTGCGGGATATGGGGCAAAAATCTCAGAGCGTCAATATAGACAGCATGCCCGCCGATGGGTTCAATGATCGGGATTCTTTCGGCTTTGAGGCGCTCTCCCAGAGAGCGCGTCTGTCCGATCCGGTCACGCAGATAGTCTTCATCTAGCGCTTCATAAAGCCCCTGAGCCATCGCATCGAGATCGCGCCCCGCTAGACCTCCGTAGGTGGGGAATCCTTCAAACAAAATGAGCTTCTGCACACAGCGCCAATAGAGCCTTTCGTCGTTCATAGCCAAGATTCCTCCGATATTGACGATAGCATCTTTCTTGGCGCTGAAGGTCATGCCATCAGCGAGCGCAAAGATTTCTTTGGCGATCTCGCTGGGCTTTTTGTGAGAGAAGCCGGGCTCGCGCTCTTTGATAAAAAAACAGTTCTCGGCGAAGCGACAGGCGTCGAGAAAGAGAGAGAGCTTGTGAGCGCGAGCGATCTCGCTCACGGCTCGGATATTCTTGAGCGAGACCGGCTGGCCGCCGCCCGAATTGTTGGTGATCGTCAGCATAATCAGGGGAATACGATCTCGGCCTTTCTCTGTGATGAGGGCTTTGAGGGCTTTGACGTCCATCTCACCCTTGAAAGGGTGCTCTTGGGTGAGGTCATAGGCTTCCTCGACGACGAGGTCCACGGGCTGACCGCCGGCAGCAAGCACATTGGCGCGGGTGGTGTCGAAGTGCATATTGTTTGGAACGATGTCGCCGGGCTTGACAAGAGTAGAAAAGAGCAGGTGTTCGGCAGCGCGCCCCTGGTGGGTTGGCATAAAATACTTAAACCCAAAGATGTCGTTGACGGCCTTTTCTAATCTGTAAAAACTGCGGGCGCCGGCGTAGGACTCATCGCCTTGCATCAATGCGCCCCATTGGGCTTGGCTCATGGCACCCGTGCCGGAGTCTGTTAAGAGATCAATATAGATATCTTCGGCGCGGAGTCGAAAGACGTTATAATCGGCTTCTTTGAGCTTCTGCTCACGCTCGACTCGTGTCAACAGTCTAATAGGCTCGACGACTTTGATCTTATAGGGCTTGAACATACCAGTTACACGTTGCAAGCGAAGAGTTACAAGTAGCGGGCTATAATCTGTTACCCCGGTATCTTCCCCAACAGCGCCCGCGCGATGATCACCTTCTGAATCTCGCTCGTCCCTTCGTAGAGCTCGATAATTTTTGCGTCGCGATAGAAACGCTCTACGGCATACTCTTTGATGAAGCCGTAGCCACCGTGAATCTGCAGGGCTTCGTTGGCCACTTCGCGCGCGACTTTCCCGGCGTACCACTTGGCCATCGAGGCGACTTTCGCCGGGTTTCCCCCCTTGCTGATCTCCCATGCGGCTTGGTAGGTCAACAGCCGGGCTGCTTCAATCTCCGTAGCCATCTCGGCCAACTTAAACTGAATCGCTTGGAAGTCAGAGATGGGCCGACCGAACTGCACACGCTCTTGGGAGTATTTGAGCGCCTCATCAAAGGCCCCCTGGGCAATGCCCACCCCCTGAGCAGCGACCGCCGTGCGCCCGCGCGAGAAGAACGTCATCAAGTGATAGAAAGCCATATCGACTTGACCGACGATGTTCTCCTCAGGAACTTCGACGTTTTCCAAAATGATCTCGGCCAAGTCTGAAGCACGAATACCCAGTTTATTATGGAGCGGCTCGGCTTTATAGCCGGGTCGGTCGCGTTCGACTATGAACGCGGTGATCCCGCCGTGACGCTCTGGAGGATTGGTGTTGGTGCGGGCGAAGACAATGAGATAATTCGCAATAGAGCCGTTGGTGATGAACATCTTCGTCCCGTTCAGAACATATTTGTTGCCCTTCTTTTCTGCACGGGTCTTGAGGGCAGCAACATCGCTGCCGGCCTCTGGCTCCGTAATAGCCGCGCCACAGACCCAGTCGCCCTTGGCCACCGGCACCAAGTATTTCTGTCTCTGCTCTTCGGTGCCGAATTCTAAGATCATGTCGCTTCCAAAAATTCTGGCCGTGATGGCCAGCGCGATCCCTGGGTCGCCGCGGACCAGCTCTTCGATGACGATGGCCGCAGCGAGAAAGTCCAGCCCGGCGCCGCCGTATTTCTCCGGGATGGCCGGGGCGATCAAGTCCAGCTTCTTCGCTTCTTCGATAATCTCGTAGGGGTATTCACACGTCTCGTCGTGATGCTCAGCGGCGGGCCGGATGACCTCTTCGGCGAATTGGCGGGCTGTCTTGCGAATGAGTTTGTGCTCCTCGCTCAGTTCGAAATCCATAAAACCTCCCTTGGGGGCGATGCCCGTCAGAAATATTAATAGAAAAGCTTGCCTGTGCGCAAGTTATAAAAAAGAAGAGGCCCTCACCCCTGCCCTCTCCCGTCTTCATGGACAGGAGAGGGGTGCCGCAGGCGGGGTGAGAGCCACGTCGGAACTACGGTCTCATGTGCGGCGGCAGCTGATAGAGGCTGAGCGGGTTATCGGGATTCTTTGAGAACTCTACCGGATAGAGCAGGACGCGGTCAAAGGCGCCGCCCTCTTCCAGAGGCCCGATCTGCGTCCAGACCGCGCGTAGCCCGTCGAACGCTGTGGACTTATCTTTCAGCCTATTGAAGCCCCATCCCACATCGTGGGGATTCTTGAAACAGAGTTCGGTGATCCCCGCTGAGAGACAATTGGCAAACTTGAGATCGCCAGCCTCGGTCTTGAGTGTTATCTGCTCAGTGCGGTTGAAGCCCGCCACAGGGTAGAACCAATACGGCCCGCCCGCGCCGATGTACGCGTTCTCGTACTTGTCGAACGACTCCAAAGCTTTCACCAACGAGTCCGCATCGGTCTTGCCCTCAGCCTTCTTGATCGCTTCGGCTAGGATATAGATCGCGTCGTAGGTGATCCCCGCCGTATAGATGGGGCGAACGCCGTACTTCTTCTGGAACGCGGCAAAATACGCTTTTGTCTTGGGCGTGACGGGGGCGTCGGCGGAGAAGTCGGCGATGACATACCCTGTGCCCGCGCCCTTGAGCTCACGAACGCTCACATCGTCTTGCAGAAAGACGTTGATCCCAAAGAGCGCCACTTTCGTCTTGGTCTCGGCCCAGGTCTTCGTGAAGAGAGTTGCCAAGCCCGGATCGGAGAAGAAGGTGAAGACAATCGAAGCGCCGGAGCCCTTCAGTTGGGTCATTAAGGGGGTCAGGTCCTTGGTGCCCACGGCAAGCCGGACGGCATTGAGGACCTCAAAGCCCAGCTCGCCAAGTCGCGGTCCCAAGAGCGCCATGTAAGTGTTAGCCGAGGTCAGGTCTTCACCAACTAAGAAGACCTTGCGGTTGGGCAGGATGCCCCGCTCCACTAGACCGTTCAGATAATCGCCGGCGAAGCGCAACGAGTCCCCCACCAATGAAAACGTGTTGAGCATGGGGCGGAAGACGTACTTATAGTTGTTATAGTCGGTGGGCACCCTGTCGGTGGCCAGAGAGGTCGCCCCGGTGATCAACAGGGGCTTCTTCATGCGCGGAATATCGGGGAGCACACCCAGCACGGCCTCCGAGCGGAAGAAACCCACGACGACATCACTTTTGGCCGCGATATCTTGGTAAACAGTACGAGCTAACTGCCCATCGGCCTCGGTCTTCATATCGCCGACAACCAGCTCGATCTTGCGCCCCAGCACCCCTCCAGCAGCATTAATCTCTTCGACGGCTAGCTGCGCCCCACGCAGCGTATCCCGCCCGTTGGCGATCTCCAGACCTGCTGCCACACCAATCTTGATGGTCTGTTGCGTCTGGGCGGTGAGCGGTCCAATGACCAACAAAGCGACGATAGCTAGCCCTACGATCTGCAGCCATTTTCGGATACAGTATTTCATAAAACCTCCTTAGCAGGTTCTTTGAGTGTGATGTGGACAATATAACTGAATCTTGCATCTCCCCCTGTTCCCTGCACCTCCTTTTAGCCTCGGCTTAGCCCTCGGCTGTAATTATAACACATGGAGAGCTTGCTCTGACAAAAGGACGTAGTCACTCACAGCTTAGTTGGCAAGTCGCCCGTTCGGCCTGCGTTTTGAGTGCATGGCGCATCTCGTGGGGGAGGCTGCGCGGGCGACCCGTGCGCGGATTGATCGTCGCCTGAACAGTTTGCCCATAAGCGAGGGGCACACCCCCTCGGTGAACATAATACTCAAGAGTGAAACTGGCGCGGCGCACCTGTGAAGTCCATACGATGATCTCCAGTTCGTCATCGAACTCCGCTGGGGCGATATATCTGCACTGCGCCTCAACGATGGTGATATCAAAGTCGCCAGCGCGGCGTGACTGACGAAAATCAAAGCCCAAATGCTTAAAATACTCGACGCGAGCCTGCTCAAAGTAGACAAAATAATAGCTATGGTGAACGACGCCTTGCAGATCAGTCTCGGCGAAGCGCGTCCGCAGACGCGTACGGAAGGTCCCAGTTGTTGGTATATCAACGCGATTCATCGAGAGATACCCGCCAAGCGAACTTGTTTATCATAGCAATTCATGGGGAGAACCGTCAAGCAGCCCTTGACTTCGGAGCCGGATTGTGTCAATATAGCTTCTGGCAAGAGCGATAGGGCACAGTGAGGAGGTATACCAATGCGCACGACAGCAAAAGTGCTTGTAGGGTTGCTGCTAGCAGGCTTATGGACGGGTGGGGCGTGGGCTCAGTTTGGTCGAGGGCCGGACTTGATCGTCCAAGAGATCAAGATCACCCCAGAAGCCCCCAAACCCGGAGATCCTATAACGATTGCAGTCACGGTCGCCAATATCGGGAACGAAGACGTCACGACGGGCTTCTTTGTGTGCGTCAGCGTCAATCTCATGCCTGACACCGTAGCGACAGAATTGGGACTGCCACTGAACGAACTGCTCTTAGGCCGCGAGCAAGTACGTCGGCTCGAACGGAACGGGAAAGCCACAATCCAGTTGCAGTGGCAGGTGCCGGAGTTACCGCTCATTCGCTTCCGGGCTAGCGTAGACTGTGCCTTCAATCAAGTGCGCGAACAAAACGAAGAGAATAATCGTTTGGAGCAAGCTCTCTTGATTGATGAAAAACATATCAATCAGTGGTGGCTCGATCAGATCCAAGCCCGCCAAGCGCATGAGATCAGCCAAGGCGTGCCTGAAATTGTCGTCGCTGTGATTGACTCTGGAGTTGATTGGCAGCATCCGGAGTTGGCTGATAGTATTTGGGTCAATCCCAAAGAGATCCCAGGGAACAATAAAGACGACGACGGGAACGGCTTCACAGATGACATTCACGGCTGGGATTTCATTGACGGCGATAGTGATTCAGTAAGTGGGTCCACCATCAATTTTCATGGGACAGCGGTCGCGGGCATTATTGCCAACAAAGCCGATGGCGTTGGCCTCACGGGAGTCGCGCCCAAAATCAAGATTATGGATCTGCGTATGCTTGATGCTCAAGGGCGAGGGCCTCTGCCTGCTCTGACAAAAGCCCTCGATTATGCGACTCAGAACGGAGCGCATGTGGTCAACATGAGCCTGGGGCTATTCGGCTGTCGCGATATTCCCGCGGATAATCGTGCCGCTCTCCAGAGAGCGCTGGACAAGGGCCTGATCCTCGTTGGTGCTTCTGGCAATCATGCCCAGTACGGCTATGGCAACTGTGTGAACTTTCCAACAGCGTATCCCGGCGTGATCGCGGTCGGCGCGACTGGGAAGGATGCACGCGTCACTCCTTACAGCCAGGGCGGTCGCGATCTGACGGTCGTGGCCCCCGGCGGGGATATGAGCTACGAAGAATTTTTGGAGAAAGCTGCCAAGCTCCAAAACTTCGAAGAGTTCTTGCCTTTGCTCAAATCCTCAATCTTGACGCCTTACGCCTATGGCGGCTACGGGCCGTTCTTCGGCACCTCGGCCTCTTCCCCGCATGTCGCCGCCGTCGTTGCCTTAATGCTCTCGGTCAACCCGAAGCTTACGCGCGATCAAGTCGTTAAAACATTGCAAGAGACGGCAACCGATAAAGGCCCTTCAGGACGTGACAATCGCTACGGCTACGGCATCGTCAATGCCGCCAAGGCCGTCGCCAAAGCGAAAGAGCTGGCTAAACCCAGCCTAGGACGAGGTTTCGCTTCTAAAGCCTCGGCCCATGCCACGCTCTCCCGGTAGGGGCACGGCATGCCGTGCCCCTACGGTGTGCAGGCTGGTATAATACAAGTATTCGGCGCTCCTCACAGGGGCGGCTTAAAAAGCTCGGAGGTCTTTCTATGATCGGTCGTCTGGCAGCTGTAGTGGGATTGGTGTTGGCTGTGGTTGCATCGGGCAGCTTGCAGGCTCAGGAGCCGCCGGTCATTCAAGTTTCGGCGGGACAGCTCATCCAGGAAGCGATTAACAGCGCTCCCGAAGGAGCGATCATCGAAGTCGCCGAAGGGACGTTCGCCGAGACGCTGACGATCTCTAAACCCCTGACGCTCAAAGGGGCCGGACCGGGCAAGACGATTCTGGACGGCAGCGGCGGCGTCGCACATCAGCTTCCGACCATTCGCGTCAAAGACGCCTCGAAAGTCACCATCACCGGTTTCACGATCCAGAAGGGCCGACGGAATATCGAAGTGGACAACTCCAGTGAGGTTGTGGTCGCTAACAACGTCATCAAGGAGGGGGTGCGTCAAAATATCCTCTACAACAACGGGTCGAGCGGCGAGATCCGCGAGAACGAGATCCTCGATGCCAAGCTGGAAGCTGCAGGGCTGGGGCGCGGGATTAACGTGGTGAGATCCGAAGTCAAGATCGTTAAGAACACGATCGCTCGCAGTGAGGCGTTTGGGATCATCCTGTTTGCCTCCACCGCTGAGATCCGAGACAACGTCTTAGAAGACAACGTCTTGGATAGCATCGCCTTGTTTGACATCGATGGCGAGCCCTCCGAAGCTCAGATCATCGGCAATACGATCACGGGAACTAAGCCTAATGCGGAAGGGCGCTTTGGGCGCGGGATCGAGATCGTCCTTTCTAAAGCTGTGATAGCCAACAACACCATCAGCAAGAACGCCCAGTTCGGGATTATCACGTTTGGAGCCGGCGGTGAAGAAGGCGCCCCTCCCGTTGAGATCCGCGACAACATCATCAGCGAGAACGGGCTTTGGGGAATTGCGCTCTTATTCGAGGATGATTTCGGGCTGCCTTCCAAGGCCCTTCTGATTGGTAACACGATCAGCGGCAATTCCGGCGTTGGCGTCGTGGCTTTTGATGGTTCGACCGTACTGGCGGTCAACAACCATGTGACTGGCCAGGTCCCCAGCACGCGTGAGGGCGGAGGCGATGGCAACGGCTTCGCCTTCGTTGACGGTGGCAAGGGCGAGCTGGCCTTCAATATCATTGAGAACAATCAAAACTGCGGCGTGAGCGGTGCAGAGGTCACTGGGGGTAGCAACACTATCCAAAACAATAGTGCGGGCGACCTGTGCGACGGCGCTCCGGAAAGCCTCAGACAACCGGCGATCACGGTGCGACAGATCGTTACCCCCAGCTCGCCGGATTTTGCGACATCTGAGCAAAAAGCTAAAGACGCCATCGCGGCGGAGCAGATCAAACCCGTCGGTGAGTTTACAGCTTCAGCAGAGTTCAAGCTGGGAGAAGAGACTTTCCCTGCCGGAACGTACCAAGTGCTTTTCGGCAAAGTTGAGGACGCGAAACTCGTCGTCATCAGAGCGAAAGAGACGGATGCCGTCGTGGGGGTTATTACTATTGATTCGACGCTCTCTGCAGAGCTTACTCCCTTGGCGATCACGCCGTTCGTGCTCACGTTGTTGGGACTCAAGTAGCAAGGGAAGGGATCCGGCCCTTGGAGTTTGACCTTCAAGGTCCGGTGTCTTTTTGGGCATCGCTTGAGAGCGCGCGCTCCCTTTGCTATAGTTAAACATCAAGAGTGAGACCCTATGAGCACAAGGCGCTTTTATATCTACACCTGGGGCTGTCAGATGAACGAGCACAAGTCCGAGGGCATGGCGGGAGTGCTCGCCCGTGCCGGCTATGAACCAGCCAGCACCCCCACACAGGCCGACGTAGTTCTTTTTAATACGTGCATGGTGCGTGAGAAGCCCGTGGACAAACTCTACTCTGAAGCGGGCAAGATCGGTATGCTCAAAGTAGAGAACCCCGATCTCTTACTGGGCGTGGGCGGCTGCGTGGCGCAAGCGTTAAAAGACAAGCTCTTTCAGAAAAGCCCAGCGATTGACTTCGTCTTCGGCAGCACAAATATCTCTGAAATCCCTGCTCTGATCGAGCAGGCTCGCCACGAGCGCGCTCTGGGCAAAGCGAGCTGGGTAATAGCCGTAGACAAAATCCCCGACAAGATCGAAGAGCTGTCCTTCCTGCGCGCCAGTCGCTTTCAAGCGAAAGTGACGATCACCGAAGGCTGTTCCAATTTCTGCTCGTTCTGCATCGTGCCTTACACGACAGGACTACTGCGCAGCCGCCTCCCCCGCGACATTTGGGCTGAAGTGAGTGCCTTAGCTGAACAAAACTATAAAGAAGTCCAGCTTCTGGGGCAAAACGTGGACTCCTACGGGAAAGACTTAAAGAACCCGCAGATCACTTTTGCCAATCTCTTGCGCACGCTGACGCACATCCCTATCCCCAGAGTTCGCTTCACCAGCTCGCACCCCCAAGATATCACAGATGACGTCATCACAGTCATGGGCAAAGAGAACAATATTTGCGAGCACCTGCATATGGCCGTGCAATCAGGCAGCGATAAAGTTCTCGAAGACATGCGCCGTGGTTACACGAAAGAGAGATTCCTGAGCTTGGTAAGAGACTTGCACGAGGCTGGCGTCACTATCACGACGGATATTATCGTGGGCTTCCCCACCGAGACCGAAGAAGACTTTCAAGAGACGGTAGACTTAGTGAAAAGAGCGCGCTTCGGCGGCGCGTTCATCTTCAAGTACTCCCCCAGACCGGGCACGATCGCGTACTATAAATATCGCGACGCCGTGCCCGATACAGAGAAACAGCGTCGCTTAGGAATTCTCTTGACCCTTCAGAAGCAGATCACCGACGAAGAGAACCGCAAGCGCGTCGGGCAGAGAGTAGAAGTCTTAGTCGAGGGCCCGGCCCGCGCGCACGGTTTCATGATGGGCAAGACGCGCGACAACCGCACGGTCGTCTTCGAGGCCCCGCCGGAGAGCATCGGCGAACTGGTCAACGTCAAGATCACCGACGGATCGGTCGCCGGGCTGGGCGGCCAGCTTGTAGGGGCACAGTACGCCGTGCCCCTCCCCGTCGCGGTCCATCCCTGATCGGGAGTGTCTTCTGTGATTATCACAGTTACTCCCAACCCGACCATTGACAAGATCTATTGGATTGACCGGCTCTGCCTCGACGACGGCGAGTCGCCCCTCATGCGCGCGAGCCGCTCCTATCTGACAGCCGGCGGCAAGGGCATTAACGTCTCGATCTTTCTGGCGCAGATGGGGATAGAGAATATCGCCATGGGGTTCATCGCCGGGGAGACGGGCCGTGCTGTGGAGCGCCGCGTCCGCGACGAGGGGATCACCACGAGCTTCATCTGGGCCGAGGGTGAGACGCGCACCAACGTCACGCTCTTAGAGAGAGGCCAAGAACAACGACCAATCCAGATTACTGAGCAGGGGCCCTCCATCTCGGCCGAGGCATTGAAAAGCTTTATGACTCAGTATAAGCGGTCGCTCGCCCGGGCACGCTATGTCTTTTTAGGGGGCAGTCTTCCGGTCGGCGTGCCCCCCGGGTTCTATCAAGAGTTGACCCACATAGCTCATCAGCGCCGGGTTCCTGTGATCGCCAACGCAGCCGGCGAGGCACTCGCACACGCGATCTCTGAAAAACCGTGGCTGATCAAACCCGATACGCGCCAACACTCCGAAATTGCCGGGGTCTCGCTCAAAACCACCGAACAGATCCTCACTGCCGGAAAGCGCTGGGTAGAGCAGGGCGTGGGTGCGGTGTTGGTGTCACACTATATCACGCACGATCTGCTCATCACGCGCGCGGGGGCCTGGGATTTGGAAGCGTGCGAGGTGCAGTTCAAGAACTTATTAGGCGCCGAAGACGCGCTCATCGCGGGGACGCTCAGCGCGACGGTACAGGGAGCCTCGCTCTTAGAAGCCGCACGCTTCGGCATGGCCGCGGCGACGGCCTGTGCCGAGAGCGATCAACTCATAGTCACGGATCGTCAACGGATTGAACAGGCGCTGCAGAAGATCCAGATGGAACAAATAGCATGAAAATCAAAGAGATCATGACCCTAGATCTGACAGCTGCCGAGCCTAGCATGACCATCAGAGAATTGATCGAGCTCTTTGACAAGAGCGGCCTGACAAGCGTCCCGGTGGTCAACGAAGAGGGCCGCGTTTTGGGAATCGTTTCCGAACGTGATATCATAGAAGGCGCTCTGCCAGGATATTTTGAGGTGCTCTACGGGATTACAGATATGAACCATCTCTCGCAAAAGCTGCGCGAGATCGAGGACGACCACATCGAGTTCTATATGACACCAGAAGTCGTTAAGATCGAAGAAGACGAAGACGATCTGACGGCAGCCGACCTGATGATCCGAAAGAACATCAAATCACTGCCGGTGATCAACAAAGACGGCATCTTAGTGGGAATGCTCCGTCGTATTGATCTGCTCAAAGATTTGCTATGATCGCTCCCATGCCGCGACGAGCGTCACGTGAAGTACAGGTGGGCCCGCTCACCATCGGCGGGACACACCCCATCGTCGTCCAGTCTATGACGACCACCGACACGCGCGACGTCGACGCGACAGTCAGACAAATCAAGAGACTAGAGCAAGCCGGCTGTGAGCTCGTCCGGGTCGCCGTCTTGAATATGGACGCCGCCAATCAACTGTCCGAGATCAAAAAGCGCATCAGTATCCCATTAGTGGCTGACATTCACTTCGATCACCGGCTGGCACTCAGGGCCATCGAGCAAGGGGTAGATAAACTCCGGCTCAATCCGGGAAACATTACTGACCGCGCCAAGATCGAGCAAGTTGTCAAGGCTGCCAAAGACAAGGGGATTCCCATTCGCATTGGGGTCAATTCCGGCTCGCTGCCCAAAGATCTTCTAGTGAAGCACGAGGGCGCGACACCCGAAGCGATGGTCGAGGCCGGCCTGCGCGAGATCGAAATTTTGGAAGACAATAATTTTTCAGCTATCGTCGTCTCGCTCAAATCTACAGATGTGCGGGTGATGATCGAGTCGTACCGACTGATGGCCAAGCGCGTCCAATATCCATTACATTTGGGCGTCACTGAAGCGGGCATGGGCGACACGGGAGTAGCTCGCTCGGCGCTGGGGATCGGGACGCTCTTAGAAGAAGGGATCGGAGATACACTGCGCTGTTCGCTCACGGGAGACCCGGTGCGCGAAGTGAAGGTCGCCTATGATATTTTAGCCGCGCTGCACCTTCGCTGGAAAGGGATTCAGTACACTTCTTGTCCGACGTGCGGGCGGATCGGGATAGACTTAGAGAAGATCGTGTCGGAAGCGCAGAAGCGTTTAGAGAACGTAGACAAGCCCATAAAAATCTCACTGATCGGCTGCGTGGTGAACGGGCCAGGAGAAGCAGCGCACTCAAATATTGGGCTTGTAGGGCACGAGAAGTCCGGGACGATCTATATTGACGGAAAACCCTACAAGCGCGTGCCGGAGGATCAGTTAGTAGATGAGCTGGTCAAGGTCGTGACGGAGTATAAACCATGATTCCCCATAGGAGTTTCGGTCAAGATATGCGCCGAGCAGTAAAACTAACAATCCTAGGATGGTTCGCTATACCCGTCACTCTAGGTCGTTGGTTAGGGCGCTTCGTTTGGGATCTCGTAGAGCGTATGTATTCTACGGTGAAGGTCTGGCTCACTAAGACTTAACATGCAATTTCTCTGGATGCTTTTTAACTGGCTGATCGGGGCGCTCTCGTTTCTCGCTTCGGTGCTGATGCTCAAGCACTTATGGGGGCTGGTCCCCCTATCGGTGCGCAGCTTCGTGCGCAACGGGATCGCTCTGATTTTCTTCATCTTGGGAGTGCTCGGCTCGATCTTGCCGATCATGCCGGGGTTTGTCTTCTTTCTTCTCGCCTTGATCGTGGTGGACGTGCCTCAGAAGCGCGTCGCCCTGAGACGCTTGCAGCACAGTTGGCTTATTCAGAAGCTTTTACAGAACAGATCGTTTGTCCAGACGTGGCGCAGCCTGCGGCGCTCCATTCGACGCCTTGACCGGACAGCCCCTTAAGAGCGCATTTGGCATGAGATGCGCTATGGCGTATAATGTGCGTATGATCTGGTTGAACGCCCCGCTGCCTACGGAGGCCGCCCGCGCCTAGCGCGGCTCCGGCCCTCGCCGACTCTTTCTCTTTTTTCCCCAATATCACTCTTTTTGAAGCAAGGAGGTCTCCATGCGATTTTCGCAAGCGCTCATTCCGACGCTGCGCGACGCTCCAAAAGAAGCAGAGCTTATAAGCCATAAGCTCCTGATTCGCGCCGGGTTTATTCGCCCCCTGGCAGCGGGCATCTACACCCTGCTCCCCCTGGGACAGCGAGTCCGGCTCAAGATCGAAAAGATTATCAGAGAAGAGATGGACGCCCTCGGCGGCCAAGAAGTGTTCATGCCCATTGTGCAGCCAGCGGAGCTATGGCAAGAGTCCGGACGCTGGTATCAGTATGGTTCAGAGCTAGTGCGCTTCAAAGATCGCAGCGAACGCGAGCTTGTCCTGGCGACCACTCACGAAGAAGCTGT
The DNA here is from genome assembly GCA_037440025.1 of Candidatus Fraserbacteria bacterium. Classification (GTDB taxonomy): domain Bacteria; phylum Bipolaricaulota; class Bipolaricaulia; order RBG-16-55-9; family DRXL01; genus JANXCC01. The sequence continues at coordinate 102,600 of JBBIUX010000001.1, forward strand.
CACGGATATTGTCCGGCGGGAGATTCGCTCCTATCGCCAGTTGCCACTGGTACTTTATCAAGTCCAAACAAAATTCCGCGACGAGCCGCGCCCACGCGGCGGGCTGATCAGAGTTCGCGAGTTTCTTATGAAAGATGCTTATAGCTTTCACAGTACCGACGAAGACTTGGACGCGTTCTATCCCAAGATCAGACGAGCGTACGAAAAAATCTTTCGACGATGCGGACTTGACCCGGCGATCATTCAGGGCGATCCGGGACTGATCGGTGGCAGAGACTCACACGAATTTATGCTGCTCAGCGACTCCGGCGAAGACCAAGTCGCGCTGTGTGAAAACTGTCGCTATGCAGCCAATCTGGAGATCGCCCAAATGTTCAAAGCCCCGGTCAACCCGAACGAGTCTGTACTCCCAGTAGAAGAAGTCGCCACGCCGGATTGTTTTACTATCCAAGCCGTCGCCGCGCTTCTCAATATCTCACCCAACCGGACGGCCAAGGCTGTCTTCTATATGGCCGATGAGACTTCTTTTATTTTTGCCGTGATCCGGGGCGATTTGGAAGTCAATGAGACAAAGCTCGCCAACGCCGTCCGGGCCCGCCACCTGCGCGCGGCGACCGAGGCCGAGATCCGCACCATAGGAGCCATACCAGGCTACGCGACGCCAGTTGGGTTGCACAAACAGAGCATACTCAAGATTGTCGTGGACGATTCGGTTGCAGATGAGAAAAATCTCATCTCCGGTGCGAACAGAGAGGGGTTCCACTTAAAAAATGTCAATTACCGGCGCGATTTCACTGCAGACATCGTGGCCGACATCGCCCTCGTCCGTCAGGGCGATCTTTGTCCGCACTGTCAAAACCCTCTCTCCGTGAAAAACGCCATCGAACTCGGCCATATCTTCAAGCCGGGCACGCGCTACAGCGAAGCGATGGGCGCGAAAATTCTTGACAAAAACGGGATCGAAAAGCCGGTGACTATGGGCTGTTACGGCATCGGCGTCGGGCGCTTAATGGCCGCCGTCGTCGAGGCGCATCATGATGAGAAGGGCATCATCTGGCCGGAGGCGCTTGCGCCCTTTCACGTTGCGTTGCTCGTGCTCAACCCAGACCGGACAGAGCAAGCGGAACTGGCTGAGAAGACGTATGAAGCTTTAGAAGCAGCAAGCTTGGAGGTGCTCTACGACGACCGAGTCGAGGGTGCCGGGGTGAAGTTCAAAGACGCTGACCTCATCGGGATTCCGTATCAAGTTGTGATCGGGCCGCGCGGCTTGAAGGACCAAACGGTGGGACTACAGCGACAACGGAATGGACAGAAGCGCGAGATCAGCTATGCCCAGGGGCTGGACTCCCTGGTGCAAACTCTTACAATGGAGCTGGCACGGTAAGCATTTCTGTCTTATGATGGATAACGCTACCATGGCTCTGAGAATCCGAAAGTACCCGGACCAGATTTTGCGTCGCCGCACGCAAGAGATTCAAGTCCTAGACGACGAGATCAAAAGACTGGCCGATGCCATGATCGAAACGATGGTCCTCGCCAAGGGCTACGGCTTGGCCGCCACCCAAGTGGGCGTGCTCAAGCGCATGATCACCATTGACGTCGAAGACGATTTCTACGCGCTCATCAACCCGGAGATCATCCAAAAGAGCGAAGAATCAGCGATCTGGGTCGAAGGATGTCTCAGCATTCCCGGCGTGGAAGCCGAGTTTGCGCGTCCGGCGCGGGTCACCGTGCGGGCGCTCGACCCCGACGGCAAGGAGATTCTTTTAGAGCGGGACGAGCTGGCCGCACGGGTCCTGCAGCACGAGATCGATCACTTAAACGGTGTGCTCTTCATTGACTATCTCAGTCAAACGAAGCGCCTGATGCTGCTCAAAGAGTACGAGCGTTTGCAGAAAGAAGGGCCAAAGGTACGCAAGGACACGAGAGTCTTTTAACCTAACCCCCTGCCCTGTAGGGGCAACCCCCTGTGCGGAACGCTTTGGTGCAGCATTTTTCTCCAGAAAGCGGTCGCACCAAAACGTTCCGGCTTGCCCAGGGCAGGCACGGGGGCCTGCCCCTACGGGGTGAGGGCCGGGGAGAGGTCGGAGAGCATGAACGTGATCTTCGTCGGCACAGCGCCGCTGGGCGTTCCTACGCTGCAAGCGCTGGCGCGCACACGCAGGGTGCTCGCGGTCTTCACCCAGCCGGATCGCCCTGCCGGACGGGGTTTAACACTGACGCCACCGCCGATCAAAAGGGCCGCCCTGGAGCTGGGCCTGCCCGTCTACCAACCAGAAAAGATCAATCGGGAAGCCGAGTTTATAAAAACCCTGAATCCCGATGTCATCGTCGTCGTGGCGTTCGGGCAGTTTCTCTCCAAAAAGCTTCTGGCGATTCCGCGCTATGGGTGTATGAATCTGCACGCGTCGCTCTTGCCCAAGTATCGCGGGGCCGCGCCGATTCAGTGGGCGATCATCAACGGCGAGGCCGAGACGGGATTGACAACGTTCTTACTCACTGAAGAGATGGACGCCGGAGATATCTTGCTCCAAGAGCGCGTGCCCATCAGCGACGAAGACACAGCCGGGACCCTGCACGACAAGTTAGCTCAGTTAGGGCCAGATTTGGTGCTCCAGACGCTTGCGGGGTTGGAGAAAGGCACGCTCACGCCACGACCGCAAGATCACTCCCAAGCGACGTTTGCCCCCAAGATCGAGAGCACAATGGGCCAGATAGACTGGGCGCAGCCTGCGCGAAAGATCTTTCATCTCATTCGGGGGTTGAATCCATCTCCGGGGGCGTACACGTTCTTTGAGGGCCAGCGCCTGAAAATTTACACGAGCCGGATCATAGAGAGCGATTCGATCTTCGAGTCGGGGCGCGTGATCGCTTTTGGGGATGAAGGCCCGATCGTGCGCTGCGGCGAAGACGCGCTGGAGCTGAGGGAAGTCCAGCCAGCGGGCAAGCGCCGCATAAGCGGCAAGGCTTTCGTCAACGGATATAAAGTCAAAGCGGGGACGAAGCTGGGGACGCCATGAAAACAATTATCGTTCTTGGCGCGGGCATGGTCGGTCGGGCCATCGCTGTAGACTTAGCCAAGCGCTGTGACGTCACTGCTGTTGATGTGAACGAGCAAGCGCTCGCTCGATTAAGGGAAGAGCACTCTATTCAGACGGTCGTGGCCGATCTCTCCCGCACCGAGACGCTCAGACGGCTCGTCTCTGACTATGATCTGGTGATCGGAGCTGTGCCCGGCTTTCTGGGCTTTCAGACCTTAAAGACCGTGATCGAATGCGAAAAAGATATTGTAGATATTTCGTTCTTCCCCGAAGACCCCTTTCAGTTGGATGCTCTCGCGAAAGAGCAGGGCGTCACGGCAGTGATTGACTGCGGCGTCGCCCCCGGCATGTGCAATATTCTCTTGGGCTACCACAACGCAAGAATGACCGTCAAACGCTATGAGTGTCTGGTAGGCGGGCTGCCCGTGAAGAGAAGTTGGCCCTATCAATACAAAGCGCCGTTCTCGCCCATAGACGTCATTGAAGAATACACGCGCCCGGCGCGCTTCGTCGAAAACGGGAGATTGATCACCCGCGAGGCCCTTTCAGAGCCAGAGTATATCGAGTTTGACGAGATCGGCACGCTCGAAGCGTTCAACACTGACGGCCTGAGATCGCTGCTGAGAACGATGAAGATTCCCAACATGCGCGAGAAGACCCTGCGCTATCCAGGACACATCGAATATATCAAAGTGTTGAGAGAGACGGGCTTTTTCAGTAGAGAGCCGATAGATATAAACGGGACAAGAGTCAGCCCGCTCGATGTGACAACACGTCTTCTCTTCCCTAAGTGGTGGCTCGACCCCGACGAGCCGGAATTTACAGTCATGCGGGTGACCATTCAGGGCCTAGAGAACAGCCAGCGCAAAGAGTATGTTTACAATCTTTTCGATCGCTTTGATCCCAAGACAAGAACGTCTTCGATGGCGCGCACGACGGGCTACACGTGCACGGCTGTAGCAACGCTCGTGCTCGAAGGAATTTTTACTCAGAAGGGGATCATCCCGCCGGAGTATGCTGGGGCCGATGAGCGATGCTTTCGGGCGGTGCTGGAGTATCAGAAAGAGAGAGGGATTCACTACAGGGTGACGGAAAGGGTTGTGGAGTGAGGTGCTTTATCTTGCTCCAAAAAGAGCTTGGCTAACTAAGAATACCGCCCACTCCGCCACTTCCCTACAAGTTTCCCAATAGGGTGTGTCTCGCTGAGCCTGAGGCCATGCCGCGCGTCATCCTCCGGCCGCAAGAGAATTTGGCCGCCTTGGAAATCAATCTGAAGCCATTGGCCTTCTCGGATATTGGCATCCGTTCTCAACTTCTTAGGCAGTGTGATGCGACCATCCTTCTGGACTTTGATCTTCATCTTGCTTCACCTGATGTGAGTATAGAGGATAAGGCGCGTTGTGCGCAACCTTCTCTTGTATGAAAGTGAAAGGTAGGGTTATCGCTGCCTCGAACTGTTTGTTAGACGAGTGAGGGCGGGTTGCCCGAGTCTGCGGTATCGTATATAATACCACATGAGTGGCCAAAGCGAAGGTCGTCCTCGACACGAGTATCCTGCTCGATTATTTGTGCGCTGTCGCCATACCACAAGAGATTTTCTTCCTGTGGCGACCGTATCTGCGTGACCCTAAGGATGACATGGTTCTGGAGCTAGCAGTTGCGGCTGACTGCACAGCCATTATCACATACAACAAACGGGATTTCACAGGCGCGGAGAACTTTGGCCTTCGCGTGTTGACACCAGCAGAGTTCTTAGATGAGCTAGGAGGAACATAATGAGCACGCTGAGTATCCGACTCCCACATTCTCTTCACAAGCGGCTTCGCGAACTCGCCAAGAACGAAGGGACCTCGATCAACCAATTGGTCGCTTCTGCCGTGGCGGAGAAGTTGGCCGCACTGATGACAGTAGAGTACCTCAGGGAACGAGCCCGACGCGGCAGTCGAGAGAAGTTCGAGCGCGTCCTCGCCAAGGTGCCTGACGTCGAAGCTGAGGACTTCGACCGGATGGTTACCAAATCTCATCAGCGGACGCCCCGAACGCGAAAACCGTAGCATATTAAACTTTAGCGTTTAGAAAAAACGTGGCTCAGGCCGTTGTCAGACCTCCCCCCCTGTTCGCTACAATCACGACGGTGATTCTCGATGAAAATCACTCAGCGCATCGAAGTAAACCCTAACATCTGCCATGGCAAACCGCTTGGAGGAACTAACCATGAGATTCAAAAAATCTTCCCCCAGCTGCAGGCGAACTATTATCTCTTGCCCAGATTCAGCGGCGAACATCAGCGCCCACTCCAAAAGTACCCGTTCATAAAACCGACTCTCTGAAGAGGCCAGACCCGCAAGAACGGCTCCCCGATGAAATCTTTCTCCGGGAAAGACCCCCAATAGCGGCTATCGTAGCTGTTTTGCGTGTTGTCACCCAGCACGAAATAATGCCCCTCCGGCACCTCCCAGACATCTTGCCCCGCGGAAGAGTAGCAATCGCGCCGGGGCACCGGATGGCCCGGATGATTGAACGCATCACTCGTCAGAGGCCGATCGTTGACATAGGCCAAACAGTCCTTCACCTGAACGACTGCCGGTCCGATGGCAATCAGTCTTTTGACTAAACGATCGCACTTGCCCCCATCGCACCGCCAGAAGACAACAATGTCTCCGGGGACGGGCTTGCGAAAGTGATACGTAAGCATATCCACGAAGAAGCTATCGCCGGGCATAATAGTTGGCTCCATCGAGCCGGTGGGAACGAAGACGCGTGCCACGGCATAATTGACCGTGACCAGCGTGATGAGCACGGCAACGCCTATGACGCCGACCCAATCGAGCACCCAGTCGACTCCGGGCGTCGTCGGCACGCCGAGCCCATTGAGCAAACGAGCCAGCCAGGGCTTGCGCACTTCTTGCTGAGCTTCTGTCAGCCCCGATGAGACCTCAGCAGGAGCGCCGGCTTGATCATGATTTTCATTGGGATCGAACACTGTGGACTCCTCGCTTGATTCTCAGTGTGTCAAAGAATTGGCTTTAGCATAGCACGCGCAACGGCGCTCTGCAAGCTCATCGGGCTCCCGACGGCACCTGAACCCCCGCACGGGCGCGCACGAGACTGACGTGCCGGTAGAGAAACGCCACGAACGAGAGCACTGCCCCACCGTAGATCGTCGCGTAATATCCCCCAACCGAGACCAGTACCGAACCGAGCGCCGGCCCGATGACCATGGAGAGATTGAGCACGGACGTAAAAATGGCCGAGGCCGCCCCGGGATTAGGGTGGCCCTCGGTCGCCGCCCGCAAACCGCCGACGTAGAGCAGCGCCCACGAGATGCCCAACAGTATTTGGGTCGGCAGAATCCACCAGAAATTGGGCGCGAGCGCGAACGTTATAAACGTGACGCCCGACAGAAAGAGCCCGGACCGCAGCATCCCCGAACTCCACCCTCGGTCGGTCATAAAGTACATTACGATAAACTGCGTCCCGGTGTTGACGGCCGAGATCACCCCGATCCAAAAATAGTCGGCCCCCAGCGTTTGCAAAAAGAGCGGCCAGAAGGCCCAGAGCATATGTGCCCCAATATGACGTATCAAGACGGAGAGAAATGTCGAGCGATGCTGAAGGAAGACGGTCCACAGTGAAGTTGGTTTGCCATTCTTCGGATCGGGCGGGCGGACGCCGAACCGCGCTGCCAACGTATAGGCCAGAAAGAACAGCAGCGCCGAGGCGACGAACGTCCCTCGAATGGTGAAATACGTGGCTATAGCCCCAGCTAGCAATGACCCCGCCGTCCAGCCCAGCGAGCCGAAGGCCGAAAAGCGCCCTAAGCGCTCTTTCGAAGCCTGGACGTGCGAGATGAGTGCCGCAGGATAGACTCCTAGGGCTATCCCATTGAGCAGGCGCAAGACGACCAGCGACCCAAAATCGAAGGCGAGGACTTGAACAACTGTGGAGATCGCGGAGGCCAGTAGACCGGCGATAATGAAGATATGAGTGCCATAGCGGTCAGAGGCTCGGCCAGCGAGCAAACCTGCCACCGTCACGGTCAGGGACCCCAAGGTAGCCAGCAACCCAACGCCGACGTCATCAGCCCCAAGCTGGTGTGCATAGAGAGGGATGAATGTCCCAGCGATCGTCGCTGCTGTCGTCGTGAGAAAGTACACTAGGCGGGCCCTCATAGGTGCCACACCCTTACTCGGCTCATTTTACGCCATCACCACAGAGATTATGCACCAGATCAGCTCGTTGTGCAACCGCCCTACTGGCGAAAGAGCACGCGCTCATTTTGAAAGACGCGCACCGCGATTCCCACACTGACCAGCGCGTAGACTAGCGAACTGCTCAATGTCACCCCGATATTCGCCCAGTTGAGTTGTCCTAAAAGCAGTTCTTTGAAGACCAACGTCGCGTTGAAGATCGGAATTAATAAACTTCCCAGATCGGGTGTGATCTCGCGAAACTGCACGACAAATGCTGGGATCATCACGCCGAACGTGATCCACGTTGTATGGCTTTGGGCTTCGCGGATGCTGCGCGTCCACGAGAAGAGCGCGAACGTCAAAGCGCTCATCATCGCCGCGATGCCCGCAGCTACCGCCAGCATCAGCAGCACGATCACTGGGCCGAACGAGACGCTCAGACTCGCTAAGGGGAAGCTCCTCAGTTCGCCGCTGCCAAAAAACACAGCGCCCAATCGCAACGAGAGTATAAACCCCAAGACGCTGACCATCGCCGCTGCAATCGTTACGGTGAAGATGGCGAGCACTTTGCCCAGGACGAGACTTTCTCTGCGAATCGGCGTCACTAAGAGGGCTTCGAGCGTCTTGCGTTCTTTCTCGCCGACGGTGACGTCTATGGCTGTTTGTGAGCCCCCGATGGCCGCCCACATCACCAAGAAGAGAGGGAGAATGAAGCTGAGCACAAAGCCTCCCAGTTGCTCTTTAGAAGCAACGCTCTGGTAGCTTTCTGAAAACGGTTGCAAAAGTTGTGCTGAGACGCCGCGTGCTTCCAGGCGCTTGGCAACGATCTGCTGACGATAGATCTCCAGGATCGCTTCAAATTTCTCTCGTGCCGTGCGCGACTCAGTTCTCGTTGGGTTAAATTTTATCTCCAGAGCGGTTGGTTCCTCCTTGGCGAGCTTTTCCTCAAAACCCGGCGGCACCGTGACGAGCAGTGCTACCCAGCCTACTTGGACCCAGTTCTCATCGGCATCGGTGCGGTCGCTCAATCGTAGGGTCTTTGCCGTGCCCAGGGTTTCTATCAAACTAGGCGCATCAGTCCCATTGCGCACGACGATCTCTTGGACTGCTTGCTCCGTCTCGGTCTTCTGCTGACGCATCAGATAACTCGGCCCCAAAACGAAGATGGGCATGATGAGTAACGGAACAATAATGATCATAATCAACGAGCGACGGTCACGCACTGTATCGAGCAGCTCTTTGCGCCACACAGCCCAGATATGCTTAAAGCGCACGGTTCTCACCCTCCACCAGTTCGACAAAGATCTCTTCTAAATCTTTCTGGCCACTTTGCTGCTGCAACTCGCTGAACGTCCCCATCGCGGCGAGCTTCCCCTTGTGAATGATCGCGATCCGATCACACAACTCCTCCACTTCGCGCATGATGTGTGTGGAAAAAATGACGCACTTCTCTGGGCGCCTGCACTCTTTAATAAACTGCCGGACTTGGCGGGCGGTCATCACGTCTAAGCCTGCCGTCGGCTCATCGAAAATCAGCACGTGGGGATCGTGCAAGAGCGCAATAGCGATAGCGACTTTCTGTTTCATGCCGCGCGAGAACTGCCCGGCCCGCTTGTGAGCGAACTCTTCCAGCCCTAATCTCGGTGAAAGCTCACGCAGGCGCGCAGCCATCTTCTCTTCGGGGAGATCGTACAGCCGTGCGAAGTACCGAACATTCTCTAGCGCAGTCAGTCGGTCGTAGAGCCCGTTGGACTCGGCGACGACGCCGAGCTGCGCTCGCGCTCTTTCCGGCTCACGGAGCGCATCGCAACCGTTGACGGTGATGGACCCCGCGTCGGGTTTAAGAATTGTCGAGATCACTCTCAACGTTGTTGTCTTGCCCGCACCGTTGGGGCCGAGCAGCCCGAAGATCTCTCCAGCCCTAACCTCAAACGAAAGATCGTCTACAGCGACAAACTTTCCGAATGATTTGCGCAGATTTCTGACTTCGATCATCGCACTCCTTCTCGCGCCTGCCGCAGAATCCAATTCCCAATCACTTCTAAGGCCACGGGCGAAAACGTCTCTTCGATCTGCGCGTATTCCGACGGCGCGCCGGTCTGGCTCGTCTGGAATAGATGGTTCAAGTTCGCAAATTTGACGACCGTATAGTCGCTATTCCCTCCGGCTTCCAGCGCTTTGACGATTTCGGGAAGGTTTTGCGACGGCGCTACTTGAAGGTCCTTTTCGCCATTGAGTGCTAATACTGGGCATCGCACTTGTGCCAGTGTTGGCCTGGGATCAAACGTGAGGAAGAAGCGGAACCACGGCGAGAGAGTTTGCTGGACTTGAATTTCGATCATTTCTTCGCTGATGCCGTGGACTTTTTTCTCCTCCGCGCTCATTTGTTCCAGGGCTTCTTTCATCGTTGCGCGAATTCTCTCCGCGGCCCGGTTATCGTCCTTCTCTTCTTTGAGCACGGCGAAGATCTTCTCCTGCACGGCGCGATTTTTCGCAATAGATTCTTTGCTGGCTCCGCCCGCTTGTGCTATTAGTTCGGCCTGCACTAACAAGACCTCTTCGCCGGTCACGGCCGTTCCGGCCATCAGCACGATGAACGCGATCTCATTGGGTGATTGTGCGGCGACCATCGGGGCCATCAAGCCCCCCTCGCTGTGGCCAAGCAAGCCGATCTGTTTTGCGTTAATCTCGTTCCGAGTCTTCAAATACTCGACGGCAGCCAGAGCGTCCGTGGCAAAGTCTGCGCTCGTTGCCTTAGAAGGGTCTCCGGTGGACTTTCCCGCGCCGCGATCATCGAAGCGCAGCACGGCAATCCCGCGACGGGTCAGATAGTCCGCCAGCACTAGAAAGGGCCGATGCCCAAAGACGGTCTCGTCGCGATCTTGCGGTCCGGAGCCTGAGATCAGCACTACGGCGGGAAACGCCCCTTTCTCTTTAGGCAGCGTCAACGTGCCTGCCAACGTGATCCCGGCTGATTTGTTCTCGAAAACGACTTCTTCTTCAGAGTAAGGGTAAGGTCTTTTTGGTTCTTGCGGGCGCTTCAGCTCCGGCGCTTGAGCTGCCCCTGCTAAACGTTCGAACGTCAAGGGGAGCGATTGTCCGCTCTGGGTCCACAGCCCAGTAACTGCGGTGCCGTCTTCGCTAAGCGTGCCCTCATAAGAGCCACCGATCTTCTTCATCGTAAAGCGCATCGTCTTGTCCTCGATGATGATGCTATCAACGGGCAAATTCATCGCGCCTTGATCAATGCTGTCCATCGTTGCCGTCAGCGTGCCATCCGGTGCTTTGGAGATTTTCAAGACGAGCCGTAACTTCACGCTGCCAACTTCAAGTGCTCCTTGCCATACTTCTTGAGAGACTTGGCCCGTCGATGATGGTGTCTTTGGTGGTTCTGGTCTTTTCCCTATAACAAGCAACGCCAGCACAGCAACGGCCACTGCAATCAATAGCCATTTAAGAGTATCTTGCATCGCGACCTCCTAAGATTTCGCTTTTCTTGCTTTTGTCATTTTAGTTCATCTTCCGCTGGTTTGAAAATCTCTTCGATGGGTTTCCCAAAGAGTTGAGCAATCTTGAACGCCAATGGCAGACTCGGATCGTATTTTTCCGTTTCGATAGCATTGATCGTCTGGCGCGAGACGCCGAGCCGCTCGGCCAGCTCCTCTTGAGTCCAGTCACGCTCAGCCCGCAAGACACGGAGCCGGTTCTTCATAAGTAGCGCCTCGACGTATTCCAATACCCAAAGATCAAGCCGATAAATAAGAAAGGCATCATGACATCACCGAAATAATTCCACCCTGCGAGGAACCCGGCCTTTTGTAAGAAGTATAAGCCGCTGCCGTCAGCCCATCCACCGGGAGCATTATAAAGCATTCTTGTCAAAAAGTCAAGTTTACTTGTCTTTATGTCAATAAAAGTTGACTTGTACGCCAAGTTGAAGTGCACAATCATGTCGCAAGCACGAGCGGACGAAGCTTTCTCTCTCGCAGATCCTGCACCGCTAGGGCTTGTTCCTGGCTCTCCATTGACAATCTCCATTTATAGAGTAGAATGGTTTTGAAGATCAAACCGTTCAGTTTGTGATCGCTCTTCTACTCACAGCAACAAAGGGAGGGAAAGCCATAGCTCGCGAAGACAATCTGATCAAGCGTGATGGCATCGTCACCGCCGCGCCCAACCGCGATTTGTACAAAATAGACCTGGGCAACGGGCATGAGATCATGGCCTACTGTTCCGGTCGCATCCGCCGACACCGCATCCGCATTCTCGTCGGCGACCGAGTCGCTGTCGAGTTCTCGCCCTACGACGTCAGCCAAGGGCGTATCGTCTATCGCTACTAGCGTGTGTCGTTGGCCGTGCTTTCGAAGAGAGAAAGAGGCAGACACCTGCGATGAGAAATGTGAAGCGCGTCTTGGAACGCTATTATGCCGGAGAACTTTCAGTGTACGACGTGGCCCGCGCGCTCAAGATCAGCCTGCTTCACGCCGAACGCCTCATCGGTCAAACGCAGCCTGTCCCTAAGAGTTCTGCAAAACACCCCGAGGCTCAAGACGGAAATAAATAGCTCAAGACTCTTCAGCTTGCCTCCGGCAAGCCCTTCCATTACTCTCTAGGCTATGGCCGCGCGCGAGAAAGTCTTGCAGATCGCCAAGCGCTTTGAGCGACATTACGGGGCGCTCACATGGTGCAGCCATGGTGATCCCCTTGATGTGCTCATTCTCACTATTCTTTCGCAGAACACCAACGATCAGAACCGGGATCGCGCCTATGAGTCCCTGAAGAAAAAATTCCCGACCTACGAGAGCATCGCCTGGGCTCCTACTGAAAAGCTCGCGGAAGCGATCAGGGTCGGCGGGCTGCACCAACAGAAAGCCAGGCGCATCCAAGAAATCTTACAACGCATCAAAAAAGAGCGCGGCGGCTATGCTCTGAGTTACCTCAAAGAGCTGAGCACTGAAGAGGCCGTCCGAGAGCTTCTCAAATTCGACGGTGTGGGGAAAAAGACAGCAGGCGTCGTGCTGACGTTCAGTCTCAATAAGCCCTATTTCCCCGTAGACACGCACATCCATCGAATTACTCATAGATTGAGATTGGTACAGAGAAATGAAGACCCACACGACGTGATGAATGGATTGGTCCCTGATAAGCTGAAATATCAGCTTCATCTACACTTGATTTGGCATGGTCGCCAGACGTGTAAAGCGAGAAAGCCGCGGTGCGACCAGTGCGTGATCGCCGATCTGTGTCCATATCCGAAGAAGACCTAACCCTCACCCCCATCCCCTCTCCCCTCCGAGGGAGAGGGGAGCAGAGGGGGGAGGGGTCGGGGGAGAGGTCAAAAGGAGGAAGATTATGAGCATACTCTACGAAAAGCGTGACAAAGTCGCAATTATCACCATCAATCGTCCGGACAAGCTCAACGCGATTGACCCGCAAACGAGCCAAGAGCTGGTCGAGGCTTGGCGCGACAGCGCCGACACTCAAGAGGGTATGCGGGCCTTTGCGGAGAAGAGAAAACCCATCTACAAGGGCCAGTAGCCTTCACCCTCCCCTCAGCCGCACCAGAACGCTCTCGAAATCCTCGGGCAGCGGCGCTTCAAAGCGCACGGTCTCACTTGTAGTAGGGTGGGTAAACTCTATCGCCGCCGCGTGCAACAGCATTCGCATCACACCCAACTCTTTACGGAATACATTGTTCAGTTCAGATTTTCCGTACAGATCATCCCCGACGATGGGACAGCCTACAGCCGAAAAGTGCGCCCTCAGTTGATGTGTCCGCCCCGTGCGCGGATAGGCTTCGGCGTACGAGAGCTTCTCACCCCCGTACTCGAAAAGCGTTAAGCGCTTATAGTCTGTCTGAGCGTAGATGCCTCCGCGCTTGACGGGCACCATCAGGGCCAGCCAGCGCTTGCGCTCCATCTGCTTTTGGAGGTGAAGCCGAATCGAGCTGCGAGCGCGAATCTCCCCAGCCAAGAGCCCCAGATATTTCTTCTGAATCTTTTTTAGCTTGAGTTGGCGATTCAGAGACCGAATGGCCGGTTTTGTCTTAGCGAGCACGGCCACTCCGGAGGTCTCTTTGTCCAGGCGATGAACAAACGCCGGCTTGCAATCCGACGGCAACCGAGTCTGCTCTAGGTGCTCAAGAACCAGCGATAAAAGAGTTGGCTTTTGAGCGTGACGACGATCTCCGTGCACCAAGAGACCTGCGGGTTTGTCCAGCACCAACAGATCGGCGTCTTCGTAGATGATGCGCTGGCGAAACTCTTCAAGCGTTGTCAGTCTGTTCATTTGTCGCTATCATTCTGACAGATTTTTCACTCCAGTCAAGAGGAGGCCTGATGCTGCCCAAAGAGACACTCAAAGAAAAAGTCGCCATCATCACCGGCGGCGGAACGGGCTTGGGCAAGGCGATGGCGTTGGAATTTGCCCGTTTGGGTGCAACAATCGTCGTCGCCAGTCGAAAGGTAGAGAGCCTGCAGCAGACCGTCAGCGAGCTCGAAAGGCTGGGCGGGAAAGCCCTGGCCGTCCCAACGGATGTGCGTGAGCCCACCCAAGTCGAGAATTTAGTTGGCGTCACCAAGCAGTGTTTGGGCAAGATAGATATTTTAGTGAATAACGCCGCTGGGAACTTCATCTGTCGCGCTGAAGACCTTTCGGTCAACGGCTGGCGCGCCGTCGTCGGCATTGTCTTAGATGGGACGTTCTATTGCTCTCGCGCTGTGGGCAAGGAGATGATCGCCCAAGGGACCGGGGGCAATATCTTAAATATCCTTGCGACGTACGCCTGGACGGGCGGGCCGGGGACAATTCATTCGGCGTGCGCCAAGGCTGGCGTCTTGGCCATGACCAAGACACTTGCCGTAGAGTGGGCCAGATATAAAATCCGTGTGAACGCCATCGCCCCCGGCCCGGTCGAGACCGAAGGCGCCGGAAAAGCCCTCTGGGCCAGCCCCGAAGCCCATAAGCTCGTCGAAGAGACTGTGCCGCTACAGCGATTCGGTCAGCCCACCGAGATCGCACGCGCGGCCGCTTATCTTGTCTCTGACTACGCCAGCTTCATCACCGGCGAGACGTTGGTCATAGACGGCGGCCAGTGGCTCGGCCACGGACACTATCTCGGAGAACTCGAACGCCTGACGACCGAAAGGAGCCAACCGTGAACTACCAAACAATCCAGTACGAAGTCAAAGACGGAGTCGCGACGATCACCATCAATCGTCCCGACGTGCTCAACGCTGCAAATCTCCAGATGCTGCGCGAGCTGCACAGTGCCATAGAAGCTGTGCGCACCGACGCGAGCGTGCGCGCTGCGGTGCTGACTGGGAGTGAGCGCGCTTTCTGTGCCGGAGCCGATCTCTCGAATATGGGGGAAGGCTTTGATCTCAAAAATCCCGTGCACATCCGACGCTGGCTCGTTGAGGTTTTCAATCCCCTGATTGTGAGCATCTTTGAGATGGAAAAACCGTGGATTGCTGCAGTGAATGGCGTCGCCGCTGGAGGGGGATGCCAGTTGGCGCTCGCGTGCGATCTGGTCTTAATAGCTGAAGACGCCTACTTCTGCGAGATTTTTGCACAGCGCGGGCTCGTTGTAGACCTGGGCGGGCTTTTTTTGCTGCCGCGGCTCGTGGGGCTACATAGAGCGAAGGAGATCACCTTCTTCGCCGAGAAGCTGTACGGACCCCAGGCGGTTGAGCTAGGACTGGCGAACAAGTGCGTGCCCAAAGACGAGCTGTTGGAGAGGGCGCACGCGTGGGCTCGTCGCTTAGCTCAAGGCCCAACTGTCGCTTTGGGCCTAATGAAGCTGGGAATGAACCGCGGGCTGCAGATGACGCTCCAAGATGTGCTCAACTACGAAGCCAGTGCCCAAGCCCTGGCCGTGCAAACACAGGACGTACAAGAGGGCCTGCGGGCGTTTTTAGAGAAGAGGGCGCCGAAGTTTCAGGGAAAGTAAACTGGAACTTCGCGAGCACGAACCGTACAATAAAAACGCTATGAGCGATCTTGTACCAAAAGTCGATAGATCAACGCTTGTGATCTCGACTCTGGGAGATGAGTCGGACGAAAAGGCTTTCTGGCTTTCTAAGACGCCCGCCGAACGTCTTCAGGCTCTGGAATTGATCCGGCAGACACTCTATGGGTACACCAACCCTACCGCCCGACTTCAAAGAGTTCTTGAGGTTGCTGAACTCTCACACAGTTGAGTATCTGCTCGTGGGTGGATACGCTGTGGGCTATTACGGCTATCCGCGTGCCACAGCCGATATGGACATCTGGGTCGCTCGAACCCCTCAGAACGCAGGCAAGCTCGTCACAGTGCTCAAAGAATTCGGCTTCAACGTTCTAGAGCTTTCGCCAGAGCTATTTCTCAAAGAGAACCAAGTTATCCGCATGGGCGTCCCGCCATTCCGAATAGAGATCGTGACATCGGCTTCCGGGGTGACTTTTGAAGAGTGCTATGCGGCGCGAGTTCAGGCTGTGATTGACGATATCGAGGTCAACATTATCAGCCTTGATCATCTGAAAGCCAATAAAAGGGCTACGGGTAGACATAAGGACTTAGACGACCTGGAACACCTACCGTGACGTTTCTAGCAGCTTATACGCCACGACCGCCGCGGCCGCCGCGACCGTGAGCGAGCGCGTCACCCCGGACATGGGCAGCTCGACGATCACATCAGCAAGCCCTAAGACTTCTGGAGAGATGCCGCGCGTCTCATGCCCCACGATCAGTGCCGCCGGAGGCTTCACAGCCAACTCCGCATACGAGATGCTATTGGGATGCTGCTCCACAGCGATAATTCTCTTTTCTTGGGCTTTGAGTTCTCGGACCAACTGAGCCACGTCGGAGCGATATTCCCAGGGCACCCATTGCTCGGTGCCCACGGCGGCCTTGTGAATTCTCGGGTTGGGCGAGGTGGGCGTCTGCCCGCAGAGATAGACTTTTTCAGCGGCGACGGCGTCGGCCACGCGAAAGAGCGCCCCAACGTTAAAAGTATCCTTCACGTTGTCCAGCACAAAGATTATAGGTCGGCGAGAAATAGCCGCGATCTCTTCGGGAGTTGGGACCTCTTTGCGCAACGCACGTGAGGGCAGTTTTTTCATCGTTAGACCAGCCATGCATCAGACTGCCACACGATGCCCTGCACCTCAGCCAGCTTCTGAATCTCCGCCCATAACTCTCCGGCAGCTCGATGGACTTCGCTCGCACTGCTCGGCTGGAAGCCCGCGAGCACACGCAGTCGGCTCTCAAAATCCTTGGGCAAGATCGCAAAACGCCGCACTTCCTCCCAGACTGTCCCGCCTGTGGTGAAGTAACGGCGATTGGCCAAACCAAGCCACATTATCGAGAACCAAAGCAAGCGTCCGGCCCACCAGCGCAGGTTCTCTTCTTCGCTCTGCGCCCACGCGCCGCGAATCTTGTTCATCAGCTCATAGAGGTCTTCAGCGATCAGTTGAGCTTGAGCTGCGCGAAAATCTTCGTCTTTCATGCTCTCGACGACCTGACGTGCTTTCGTAAAAAAATTCTCTCGCTCAAAGAGCACCAGCTGCTGACGATACTGCGCCGCCCAGATGGGCCACTCAGAATCTACGCTCCCCGCCCGACGTAGATAGTTCTGAGCTTGCTCATAGTTGATCTCGACTTTGACACCCGATCCGTGCACGTACTCAACGTCGTGCTCCTCTACAGAGTCCGTTGTGACGACCTTCAGCTCGATATCACTATAAGAAGTATCGGCCCTGCGCGCGACCGAACCGTAAATTGCAATTCCCAACACAGCGTCGCTGTATTTGGCAAGAATGCGCTGAGCGAGATCACGGGCGACGGCAAGACGATCTTCCTGAGTCATGGGGTTTTCAGTTTGCTTTGTAGCGCCCTCGCCGTGAAATGCGCCAGATCGCGAAAGAGCTCTTCGATCTGGGCTTCCTTCTCTGCAGATGGGAGGGCTAGATGGCGCTCGATTTGTTCAGCCACTTGAGCGAGTGTCTTGGTGTTTGCTATCGGCTCCAAATGCTGGAAGAGCAATTTATGTGCCCCTTTGCGTTCCATCACTTCGAGACCGTCCAGCATCTGGCGATGCGGTGTCCCTTCCCAGATTGAGAGAATCATCGCTTCGCGCAGCCAGCGATCCATGCCGAACTCGGCCAGCGTCCCGATCCCCCCATAGACTTCCATAGCCCACTTGGCCGTCTGGGCTGCGAGCTCGGCCGTCCAGTATTTCGCCAAGTGCGCGACCAATCTGAAGAGATGGTATTTTTCTGAATATGGAGGCTGCTCGCGCCACACCTGGTCTAGAAGTGTGACGGCCTCCCACGCCAGCGCAAACGCCTGCTCCAGCCGAACGAGACGCCCTTCAAACTGCTGGCGCAAGAGCGGGTGCTCGATGATCGGCTTGCCAAACGCTGTGCGCTGCTGGGCAAAGCTCAGCGCGTCAGCCAGCGCCCGCTGAGCTACGGCCACGCTGGCCACGCTGTTGGCTACTCTGGAGAGATTCAAGACTTCTAAGATCAAATAGACACCCCACTCGGCTTTCCCTAAGAGATACGCTTCGCTCTCTGTGAGTTCGACTTCGCCGGTGGGCACAGAACGCGTGGCGATCTTGTCCTTCAAGCGCCGGACAAAGTAATTGAGACTGCCATCTTCGCGATATTTGGGCATCAGAAAGAGCGCCAGCCCCCGCACGGTGCGCGGTGCGCCTTCAGGACGAGCAGCGACGACGGCCAGCTCTGCCCCGGCGTTGCTCGCGAAATATTTTTCACCTGTGAGCAGCCAACAATCTCCCGCAGGCTTGGCGATGGTCTCCACAGCTGCTCCGAGGTCCGAACCGCCCTTCACTTCGGTCATCCACGTTGCACCTTGCCAGACGGTCTCATCGCTGCGTAACAATTCTGGGAGAAAGCGTGCTTTCACGTTTTCAGCCCCATATTTTTCCAAGGGCACTGCCGTCGAGAGCGAGACCGTATAGGGACAATAGAGCCCCGGGTCGTAGAATGACGTAATATAGCCCAACAGATACGACGAGAGCAAAGATTTTTCGTCAAACGCGCGCCAGACGATGCCAGTCTGATAGCCGTGTTTGAGCATCTTCCAATATTCTGGAGGGAAGAGAATCTCGTCGATGCGTTTGCCGAGCTTATCGAACATCCGCAGCCAGGGAGTCCCAGCGCGATCTATGCTCTCAGAGATGGACTTGCCCTCGCGCTCCCACCACGATTCGTACGCTCTGAGCGTACCCTCGCAGGGGATGGTGCCGAGCATTTGTTTCAAGAACGAGACGGGCGAATGGAGTATATTGAATTTCATATAAATCCCCCTTATGAAACTACCATGTTCAAAGCATAGATTAATAGGCAAAGCATTAAGAGTCAAGGGTCGCGTCTGGTAAAGTGTGTAAATTGAGAGGGCACCGTTCGAGAGGCAAACGAGAAGCATTCTCGGAGGTGCAGCATGGAACGCAAAGAGCTGGAAGAGACCGGTGCAGCAAGACCTGCCTGGACTTCCCCAGTGGGCCTGGTCGCATCAATGGTCTTGCGCTGCGACGACTGTATCTCGTATCATCTGATTCAGTGCGCGCAGCTTGGAGTCACTGACGAAGAGTTCTTTGAAACGTTCAATGTCGCGCTGATTGTGGGAGGTTCGATTGTCATCCCGCATCTGCGCCGAGCCGTCGAGCTGCTCGAAGAGATTCGCCAAACCCAAAGAGAAGGAGGTCCACTGTGATCACCATTGAAGACTTTCAAAAGATCGAGCTACAGGTGGCAACCATCGTGACTGCAGAGCGCGTCCCCGGCGCTGATAAGCTCCTGAAACTCCAAATCGACGTAGGGAACGAACAGCGCCAGCTCGTCGCGGGAATTGCGAAACACTATAGCCCTGAAGAGCTGCTCGGCAAACAGATCGTCGTTGTAACGAACCTGCAGCCCGCGGTCATTCGCGGTGTCGAGTCGAACGGGATGCTATTAGCCGCCAGCACCGACGATCAATCTCACTTGGCGCTGGTGACGCTCCAGCGCCCGGTGCCCAACGGCAGCAGAGTGCAATGAAAACCTCTCTTCCCACCATTCACATCAAATACCCCAGTTGGGTTGCGGAGAAGGTCGGCTGGGAACGTGGTTATCATACTCTAGAAGAACGAATGCATCTGGCCATCGCACTCGCGCGGGAGAACGTCTTGCGAGACACAGGCGGGCCCTTTGGCGCAGCTATCTTTGAAAGCAAGAGCGGACGGCTGGTCTCTGTGGGTATCAACTTGGTCGTGTCCCTCCAAAATTCGATTCTGCACGCCGAAACAGTCGCCCTGATGATGGCCCAGCGTCGGCTCCGGTCTTTTACTTTGAGCAACGATAACATGCCCATCTATGAGCTGGTCACTTCATGCGAGCCGTGCGCGATGTGCCTGGGCGCTGTGCTATGCAGCAGAGTGAGGCGGGTTGTCTACGGTGCCAGCCGGGAAGATGCTGCTCAGATCGGCTTCGACGAAGGCCCCGTTTTCCCCGAATCGTACGCGTATTTAGCAGCCCGAGGGATTGAGTTCGTCCGAGATATCTGCCGCGCCGAGGCCCGTGCGGTCCTCGATCTGTATGTCCGCCAAGGAGGCATTATCTATCTCTAAATGCCCCCAAAACGCGAAAGCTAGTTGACGGAACTGCACAGATCGTCGTAAGATAATACCATAAAGTCAAAGGAGGCAAGAACGTGAGGCGCGGCATATTTCTGATTGTTGTACTCACAGGCGTCATAGCTCTCATGGGGTGCGGAGGCCAGAAAACAGAGCAACAGCCCGAGGCAAAAGTACCAGCAAGCCCACCGACGGCCACACCGCCGCTGACTCCGGCTCCCAGTGCGACACCCAGTACTCCCCAGCCACCCTCACCCCCAACCGTGAGCAAAAATCCGATCGCCATCGTCGAAACGAGCATGGGCACGTTCAAAATAGAACTCTTCGCCGATAAAGTACCTAACACTGTGCAGAATTTTAGAGATTTAGTCAATCGCGGCTTCTATAAAGAGATGATCTTCCATCGGGTAGTTGCTGGCTTTGTCATTCAGACCGGTGACCCTACAGGGACGGGCCGCGGCGGCTCGGGAAAGAGCATCAAGCTAGAAATTCACCCGGATTTGAAGCACGACAGCGCCGGTATCGTCGGGATGGCTCGAGGCTCTGACCCCGATAGCGCCAGCAGTCAATTTTATATTACCCTGAGACCGACGCCGCGCTTGGACGGCAGCTACGCCGTCTTTGGCAAAGTGATCGAAGGGCTCGACGTCGTCATGGCGATTGGGCAAGTTGAGGTTGGGCCAGAGGATCGCCCTGTTGTGCCAGTGTCTTTAAACTCCATCACCATGCAACCATAAAAAACCATGGAAAGAGCGACGGGTTTTGCCAGCTATGTGCTCGCTGACATCAAGCGCCTGACGATTGCACGCATCAGCCGCGTTGGGCACTCTTCGTATGGAGAGTGGTCGTTCTATCTCAACGGGTATCACCATATCTTTCCCAGCTTAAAATCTGGGCTAGAAGAACTGCTGGCTGCCCAAGAACAGATAACCGAAGAGTCAGCGCCGATTATGAAAGTCGGGGCGCAGAACATCCGAAAAGTGCTTCAGTTTGAACCGTTACAGAAGATTCGCTTCGCGCCCGACAAGCACAATGCCATTAGAATCGTGCCCTTCGTGCGCGGCGAGAATCTTTGGGAGATCGAGATCGGAGGATCTGGAGCGGCGATTCGCGAATCGTCCCTCCCTACCGACGGCGAGCGCGTGTTGCGTTTGAGTGAGGCTGACCGTTACATTGCGCCCTGGCGCAAGGGCCTCAGCGCGATTCTCTCAGCCATGCGCGGGGAGTTTTAGAATCATGCATACACCCAATTTTCGAGCTTCAAACCAGCCACTCGCTTAAAGTGACTTACGTTGTCGGTCACCAGCATAGCGTTGTTGGTCAACGCAATTGCCGCGATCAGGATGTCGGCGTCCTCAATTAGTTGGCCTTTCTTCTTTAAATCGGAGTAGATCTCGCTGGCCTTATCCAGGGCAGCTTGGTCGAGATAGACAATTCCAAAAACGCGACAGAAGGTGTCGAACTTGCGGAGCTTGGCAGCTCTGTGAATATCGAGCAAGCCGCGGCGGGTTTCGTAATAACTGAGGGCATTGATTTGTACATCGTGCCCGGCACTGGTAGCCGTGCCCAGACGTGCCAGCACGGTTGGGTTATTCCTTAGGATCTCAATGAGAATGCTCGTGTCTAACAGATAGTCCGACATTATTTTGAAGGTCTGTCTCCAAAGAGTGATCGTCGTTTTGCTGCTTTCAAGAATGCTCTCAGTTCTGCAGGAGACAAATCACTCAACAGACCTGCCACTTCCCTCAGGGCTTTCAGCTTACGCCGAACCTTGGGAGAAAGTGCTTCGGACGCCACAATCTTATCGGATCTATGGGCCATTGCTGGACTCCTTTCTTTGATCTCAAAAGTGGCGTGAGCCATTATAAGAGATGAACAAGCGTTCTACATCCACTTGCGCTTCTCCGCCAGTTCTGGGGGATGGGAATTGCCCTTGCCGTTGTCATGGTAAACAGACCTGCCCGTCGGGTATATCCGGGCGGTTCCAGTAGTGGTTCCCCGGGTTGCCCATGCCGTTCTGTTTGTTTGTCGTGCTGTTGCCACTGATGTACTCCAGCTTCATCTCCTCGAAGACCACCTTGCCGGTGAAGTCGTCATCCCTAAAACCGCACTGCTTCAGTCTGGCCCCCACGCCCCAGTCGGCGTTGTTTTTAATGGTGGAGTCAATGATCTTCACCTGAGACTTCTCACTTACTAGGATGCCGTTGCAGGTATATTCTTTCTCTCTGCAATCTTCGGGGGTTCCATTGCCCTCGATGGTCGAGCCTCTGATCGTGGCCTGGGCCGAGTCCCACATGTCGATGCCATCCCACTCATTGCCCGAGATCTGGGAGGCGGTGATCGTGGCCTGGGCCGAGTCCAACATGAAGATGCCATCCCCATTGCCCGAGATCTGGGAGGTGGTGATGGTCATTTTGGCCTTGCCTCCCACTTCGATGCCGTTGGCGTATCTGGCCTCGGCAGCAGTGAAGCCCTCGATCCTCACCGCGATCTCGGAATCGCTCGCGATTCTGACAACGGGTTTGTATTCTTCCTTCCCTTTGATCTTCGTCTGCTCCCGGCCCGCGCCCCGTAGCGTCAAACTCTTCTCTATCTTCAGGTTCTCTTCCCACGTCCCCGCTACGAGACAGACGACCGCGCCCTCTTGTGCTGCGTCAATCGCCTTCTGGATCGATTCCCCGGGTGAAACTGTGCCCGTGCAAGGGGGCTGGCTCTGTGCCCAGCCGCCCATCGCCAAAAGCGCCAACATCAAGAACACGATAAGAGTTGACTTGCTGATTCTCTCGAAGGACATTGCTCATACCTCCTCTTCGCCCAAGCCTATTATGATGCCCTAGACGCGCGGAGTCAAGGCCTCATGTGTACCGTTTGCTCTCTCAGCCCCGGCACTGGTAGAATGTTTGAAACTATCGTAGGGGCGAACCGATGTGTTCGCCCGGCGCAGACCGGAACGCTTAGGTGCGACCGCTCTGTAGGGGCAGGGTGACCCTGCCCCTACTAAAACGTTCCGCACAGAGGTCTGCCCCTACAGTAAGGAGGCTTTTATGGACTTCGCTCTCACGCCCGAACAAGAACTCTTTCGCAAATCGGCCAGGGAATTCGCCCTGAAAGAATTAGAACCCATCGCGACCGATTTAGATCGTGAACACCGCGTCCCACTTGATATATTGAAAAAGCTCGGCTCGCTAGGGTATCTGGGCATGACTGTCCCGGAAGAGTACGGCGGCATCGGCGCGGATATGCTCAGCTATGTGCTCGTCATGGAAGAGCTTTCGCGTTCTTGTGCTTCGACCTCAACAGCCGTCAGCGTGCAGAATTCTCTGTGCAATACTCTTTTGGTAGAGTTCGGGAGCGAAGCGCAAAAGAAAAAGTATCTGCCTGATCTGGCTGTGGGGAAAAGATTCGGGGCCTTCGCGCTCACCGAGCCGGAATCGGGCTCGGACGCCGCCAGCATGAAGACCATTGCCATCGCCAAGGGCGACTCTTTCGTGTTGAACGGCGCCAAGCGCTTTATCACCAGCGCCGGCTTCGCCGATATCTTTTTAGTCTTTGCGCTCACCGATCCGGCAGCAGGCAACAAGGGCGTCAGCTCTTTTTTAGTCGAGCGCGACACGTCCGGCTTCACCGTGGGTAGAGAAGAAGACAAATTGGGCATCCGCGGCTCGAGCACGCGTGAGCTCTTCTTTGAAGACTGTCGTGTGCCCAAAGAAAACTTGGTGGGCGAACTCAATCGCGGCTTCAAAGTGGCAATGGTGACGCTGGATTCTGGACGCATCGGGATTGCCGCTCAAGCCCTGGGCATTGCGCAAGCCGCGCTTGATGAAGCCGTCAGATACTCCAAAGAGCGCAAAGCTTTTGGAAGATTGATCTCGGAGTTCCAAGCGATTCAGTTTAAGTTGGCTGATATGAAAGCCAAGGTCGAGGCAGCGCGTCTGCTGACCTATAAAGCCGCGTGGAAGAAAGACCACAAGCTCGATTATATCGCTGACTCTTCTATCGCCAAGCTCTATGCCGCCGAGATCGCCAGTGAAGTGGCTGACGACGCCTTGCAGATTCATGGCGGCTACGGCTACATCAGAGATTACAAGGTCGAGCGGCTTTATAGAGATGCGCGCATCACCCGAATTTATGAGGGCACGAGCGAGATTCAGAAATTGGTCATCGCGCGGGAGTTGTTGAAGGAGTGAGGCCCTCACCCCCTGCCCCTCTCCCGTCGTGACCGACAGGAGAGGGGAGTGCTAGTTGCATCTTGCGCAAGCTGCAATTATGCACTGCAACACCCCTGCAAGGTCTTGTTCAATCTCGGAATTTTTGATGCGCATAACTTGATACCCTAGACGCTCTAAAACCTCTCTGCGCTCTTGATCTCGCTCGCATTGTTTGTCGTGCACAGGGCCGTCTAATTCGATGATCAGCTTCTGTTCAGCGCAATAGAAGTCCACGATAAAATTCTCTATGGGGTGCTGACGACGGAACTTGAGCCCTAATACTCGTTTACCTCGCAGGCGTTCCCACAAAATTTGCTTGGCGGGCGTGGCCAGGCAGCGAAGTTGTCTTGCGCGGAGACGAATAATCGCCTCGCCAAAAAGCTCTTCGAGCCATCTTTTGTCTCCTTGCTCCCTCTCCTGTGCGTCAGCACGGGAGAGGGCTGGGGTGAGGGCCTCTACAGCTTATACCCGATCTTTCTCAGAAAATCTTTGCGCTCGCGGATCTCTTTTTCGCCTTCGACCCCTTTAGATTTGACACCATCTATCACGCCCAAAATCCCGCGCCCCTGGTCAGTCTCGGCGATCACGACTTCTACGGGGTTGGCCGTGGCACAGTAGATATTACAGACTTCGGGAACGTTTCGGACAACGTTGAGAACGTTGACCGGAAAGCAGTCTTTGAGAAAGACTATAAAGCTGTGTCCGGCGGAGAGCGCCAGGGCGTTCTTCTTTGCCAAGTCGATCATCTCTGGGTCGGTGCCGCTCCAGCGCACCAGCGCCGGCCCAGAAGATTCACAGAACGCCAGTCCGAATTTAATTCTAGGCACGGCCGTCACGAGCGCCTCGTGCAGGTCTTCGACGGTCTTTATAAAATGCGACTGCCCCAGAATGACATTGACATCATCGGGTTTTTGAATCTTGACGGTCTTGAGCTCCATATTCACCTCAGCTCAATCTTAATCCAAATATTTAAGAAATTCAGCAATGGAGAGACCGGACTTACGAATCTGCCCTTTAAGAAGCGATCCTTTCACTTCTTTATGATTTGGAATGGACAAAACAACCTGAGAGCCCCGCTTGCTCAGAATGAAGTGGCCTTTCTTGCTCAAGCGTTGGAGGCGCCAACCAGCTTTCATAAAGGCTCTCACAGCTTTCCACCCGCTAATGGGCAACCTGGGCAATTAGCTCGGCACCTCGACTTGTACCTCGCGCCTCTCCCCTGTACGAGATGCTCTCACTACCGGTGCCTTCTTGTATCTACTGTAGGGAGGAAGCCCTAATCCCTTGCGGACTTCTAAGACAGCTTGAATGGCATCGGCGATGTTCTCTAAAGCCTCTGTTTCTGTTTCGCCTTGGCTAGCACAACCAGGGAGCGCAGGACATTCGACGACCCAGCCGCCTTCTCTTGCTCTTTTCAGATAAACAGAGAATGAACACACCTTCGCGGTTTTCTTCATAGCGTGCTCATTTTAGACTTTACGGCTTCACCTGTCAACATTGGCTACAGCTGGACCATCACTGCTATATAGTTATCACAGAGATCGCGCCAGAAAAATCTTTCAGTTTCAGGGCTCTGTAGAAATCCTTGGGTGCCGGATGCTCAAGCATCCGTCTGTCACCCTGAGCGAAGCGAAGGGTCTAGATTCTTCGCTAACGCTCAGAATGACAGAGCGTGCTTGAGCACGCTTGCACCTCCTGAGACGGCGGATTGATCCGCCGGCTCCAGGAGATTTCTACAAAGCCACCAGTCCCACTTGAGGTTTTC
Source organism: Candidatus Fraserbacteria bacterium (assembly GCA_037440025.1). Lineage (GTDB taxonomy): Bacteria > Bipolaricaulota > Bipolaricaulia > RBG-16-55-9 > DRXL01 > JANXCC01. Next base: position 128,424 of record JBBIUX010000001.1, read on the forward strand.
CACCCAGTGCCGATAGCGCTTGCCCATAAAATCAGGGACCCATTCGACCTGCTCACCAGCACGTAACAGCTCGTCTTTCATGTCCAGTTGCGCAATGGCCGTCTGGCAGTGTAGACACCAGATGGTCGGCGCGGCCTTTCTATAGATCCAGCCCTGCTTGTAGAGTTCGAGAAACGATCTCTGTGAGATCTTCTGCGCCAACGGGCTGATGGTCGTGTAACAGCGCGACCAGTCCACGCTCAGCCCTAATCGCCTCCAGAGCCTTTCGAACTTGCGCTCTTGCGCTTGCACCGTCCTCAAACAGAGCGCAATAAATTCTTTGCGCGGCATCTCGCGAGCGCGAACGCTATGCGTCTTCTCGACGAATCTTTCTGTTGCCAACCCGTTGTCATCGAACCCCATCGGGTAGAAGACGTTCTTGCCCCTCATGCGCCAGAACCGCGCAAGAGCGTCGGCGTGGGTGTACGAAAAACAATGCCCAATGTGTAAATCTCCAGAGACTGTCGGCGGCGGCGTGTCTATAGAATACATCTCCCGATCACTTGCGGGATCGAAGCGATAGATCTTCAGCTCGTCCCAGCGTGCGGCCCAGTGTGATTCTGCTCTCTTGAAGTCATAGTCTTTCATGGTCTCCTCCTTCTCTTCAAAAGAAAAAGCCACGGGGTGTGCCCGTGACTCAAAAACAAAGACGCCACGGGCTCTTGCGCTGCCCATGGCATCCTATCTCTTTAGCTCAGAACGCGATGGGCAGCTAGCGAACGACGACAACGACGTGCCCATTGGCTTGGTTCTTAAATTCCATATTAGCTATCACAACGGGAGTATAGCGTGTAGGATGGCTCTTTGTCAAGAAAGAGCGGTCCCTGTGAAGAGATCGGTAGCAGGGGGAACTGTGGACGTGGCTCAAGAATAGGCGGTCGGCCGCAACCGCTTGTTATGCCGCCCCCGATTTTGAAGAGGCACACTGGTCTTACTGTGTCTTTAAGTGCGATGCAGAGTTTTGCGCGAAGTAATCGCAGTAATCCGTTACGCTGCATATTGAACATAACGGTCTTTCCTCTAAACAAATACCGCTGGCGAGTCCAAACTCTTGTGACTTCACCTGGCCGTATGCGACGAAAACAATATCAATATATCGAATAGGGTGACCTGTTGCCTGAGCAAATTTTCTCCCTTGAATTACGGTCTTTAGAAGTTGCTCGTCGCTTTCGATAAGTCCCAGTCTCTGAAAGATACGGCATATTACCCTGTCTGGCTTGAGGACAGGCAAGCCAATATCCGTCAGGAAGTGATAAGTTGTAATCCTGCCCAGGCCTTTGAAGCGATACTCCAGTTCTTCCTTCAAGAGCATAAGGTTCTCAAAAGAAGCCGTTGGCGAGAAAGAGTCAGCATAGGCTTGGAATGAGCCATATTCGTTGACGATGCTTTTGAAAACTTTCGCGTTCTCAATACAGGCTAGAACTTTACGCCTATTCCTTATCATCTCTGGATCGCAAAGAATTTCGTTTGCCTTGTTCTCATCATAGCACGCAACAGTTTCGTAGTCGGGAAAGTGCTGGCGAATCAAATTCAGTTTAGCATTGACCGTCGCGGCTCTAAACCCCGCATAGAAAACGACGCAAACCAGTATCCAGTAGTAATCGGCATCAGAGAATGCCTTGCCTTCAAGGTGTTTGAACTCATCAAGGTTGGCGCGAATTCTATCAATGGGGAGATTGGCCGAACCAACGCTGATGAGTGTGGACTCGACTTTGTCAAAGATGGCCTTGTAATCTTTCATACGCCGAACTTGATGGCCTTTGGCCTGCGTGAAGCGGATCGGCATAAGACATCCCCTTCTCAAAGTCCGTCCACCGGTCTGCGCACGCCCTTGTCGCCACGGTTCAGAACGTGCTGAGCGTTACTCGATTTATACTACAGATTTCTTCACAAATCAAAATGGAAAACTCTAATAGAACCCTACATGAAGGACTTCGCGCAGATCGCCAATGATAGCATCGGACTTGAGATTCGTTGGCACTGGAGCGCCGTTTCGGTTGTACCAGATCGCGCGCATCCCCGCGTGAGATTTGCCCCCCATCCCCCTGCCATGCTAAAATCCAAACATGGGAAACTTAAACGGCGTGCACTCTTCACAACCCGCAGAACAAACCTGGCTCGATCAAGCCTTGACGTTCATCTACACAGCAGCGCATTGGCTAGGCCAGCTTATAGTCGGGATCGCCAATGGGATCGTGCCCAACTTGGTCTCAGCCGAACTGATTGACCCCATCGGCTATCTCGCCTTGCTGACCATCGTCGTGGTGTTGATCGGCGTCTTCGAGGCGCTGCGAAAATTGGCCTACTGGGTCGTCGGGGTGGGCTGGCTGCTCATCATCCTGAGAATTGTTCTGGATAAGTTTAAGCCGTAGAGTCTGAGACTCTATAGGCTCTCTGATCCCAGACTTGACAGACTCTTTCAAATCTCTCCCCAGCTGCTGCCGATGTGCGCCTCGACCTTCAAGGGCACCCGCAACTGAAAGGCTTCTTCCATCGTCTTTTTGATGATCTGAGCCGCCTGCTCAGCGTCATTGGTATCTGCTTCAAAAATCAATTCATCGTGAATCTGTAAGAGCATATCGGCCTTGATCTCGTGCGCTTTTATTCTCTCATAGACGCGCAACATGGCCAGCTTCATGATGTCCGCTGCGGTTCCCTGGACTGGGAAATTGATCGCTTCGCGTCGAGCTTGGCTAGAGAGTTCCGTAAAGTAGCGTCGCCGTCCCAAGAGCGTCTCCAGATAGCCCTTTTCGTCGGCTTCTTGTACAACACGCTCCATATAGGCCCGGACCCCCGGATATTTTTCAAAATAATTTTTGATGAATTGTTCGGCTTCTGCACGTGAGATGCCCGTGCGCTGCGCCAAGCCGTACCCCGTCATCCCGTAGGAGAGCCCAAAGTTGATCATCTTGGCGATACGACGCTCCCGTGGACTGACTTTTCCTAAAGAAAGATTGAAGATGGTCGCGGCGGTGCGGGCGTGCACATCCTCGTCATGCTCAAAAGCCCCCCGCAGTCCCCTGTCATCGGAGAGATGGGCGAGCACACGCAACTCTATTTGGGAATAATCTGCCCCGATCAGCACTCTCTTGGGAGGAGCGACAAACGCTTTTCTGATCTGCCCGCCCAGCTCCGTGCGCACGGGGATATTCTGCAGATTGGGATCTGTAGAAGAGAGCCGTCCCGTCACTGTGACGTGTTGTTGAAAAGTCGTGTGCACTCTGCCCGTGTTGGGATTGATATATCCAGGCAATTTATGCATATACGTGCTCAGAAGCTTCTCTAGCTCTCGATAGGCAAGCAGTTTTTCAGGCAGCGGGTGCAGGAGGGCCAATTCTTGCAACACATACGCATCTGTTGAGGGGCCGGTCTTCGTCCGACGGACGACGGGCAGCTTTAACTTTTCAAACAGAATCTGCGCGACCTGCTTGGGGGAGTTGGGGTTAAAATCTTGCCCGGCCAGGCGAAAAATATCCTGCAATAACTGGGTCGCCAGCGTCTGGAGCTCTTTGGCCTGCTCGCGCAGAATTTCTTTGTCAAGCAATATTCCGTGTGCTTCCATCTCCACGAGCACAGGGCTAAGAGGAACTTCGATCTCCTCAAAGAGCTTTTCTTGCCCTGTGGCACACAGTGCCGGGAGCATCTTCTTTTTGAGCCTGAGCACGACCTCGGCGTCGGCGACAGCATACTGAGCGGCTTGTTCCACCGGCACAGCATCCATTCGTTCGGCCCCCAGCTCTGAGAAATCCATCACACCGTGCCCCAGATAGCGTCGCGCCAGCTCGTTCAAGTCTTTGCGATTTTCCGGATCGAGCAGATAGGCCGCGAGCAGTGAGTCAAAGACAATATTTTTCAGTGCGATCCCGTAGTGTCTTAAGATTTTCGCGTCGTACTTGAGGTTCTGCCCGATGATGGGTTTTGTCTCCAGCACAGCTTTCAGTCTCTCGATGACGAGTTCACGGGGAAGCTGCTGCGGCGCGCCTAAATATCCGTGCGCCACGGGGATATAAAAGCCCGCACCCGGCTCAACCGCCAAGGAGATTCCGACAAGCTCAGCAGTCATCGCGTCTTCGCTTGTTGTTTCGGTGTCGAGGGAGATCTCTGGAGCGCTCCTCAGCTTCTCAAGCAGCGCGCTGAGCTGGCTCTCTGTGAGCACAATCTCTGTCTGAAGACCTAACCCCCTAGCCCCCTTCCCTAAAGGGAAGGGGGAAGGCTCCCCTCCCGCTTGAGGGGAGGGGGCGGGGGAGAGGTCTTTCAGCAAGCTGCGAAACTCCAGCTCCTCCAAAAGCGCCTTCAACCTCTCCAAGTCCGGCGACTGAGCTTCACACTCTTTCAGAGAGAGATCAAGCTGTGGCGGCATGAGCGTTACCAATTCGCGGCTGAGCAACGCCTGATCTTTGAAATTTTTCAGCTTCTCTCCGAGCTTCTTTGTCTCGACCTTCTCGGCATTTTCTAAGAGAGCATCTAGCGAATCGAACTCGCCCAAGAGTTTTCGCGCCGTCTTCTCGCCGATCCCCGGCACCCCAGGCACGTTGTCTGAGCTGTCGCCTACCAGCGCCAAGTAATCAATCACTTGATCAGGTCGGATGCCCAAATAGTCCCGCACTCCGGCGGCATCGAGCCATCGTAGATCTCTCCCTGGGTCACGTCCAGGCCGCAGCACCTGCACGGTGTCGCTGACTAATTGCAACAGATCTTTATCCCCGCTGACGATCAGGACGTTTACCCCCTGGGCGCGCGCCTTCTCCGTCAATGCAGCAATCAGATCGTCGGCTTCGTACCCCAGTTGCTCATAGCGGCGCAGCTTCAAAGCGTCTGTCAATTCCTTGATTTTGGGAATCTGCGCTGCTAGGGCTTCATCCATCTCCGGCCGGTGCGCCTTGTACCCGGCGAATTTCTCATGACGGTGCGTAGGTCCACGGCTGTCGAAGGCAACGGCAATATACCGTGAGGGATATTTTTTCAGCAGCATTAGAACAGTTCGTGCGTAGCCGAAGATCGCCCCTGTAGGAAAGCCCGAACTCGTTGCCAGATTCCCCATCACGTGAAAGGCTGGGTAGATGAGCGAGCTGGCGTCAATCAATAAGATGCGATCTTCCGGGGTCATAACTCAAGCATACCCCGATTCAGGGAGAACCGTCAAACGCCGGATAATAAAGAGAGAACGGCAACATAGTGACAGCTGCTGCCCGCCAAGACAAATAGATGCCAAATGGCGTGCCCGTAGGGTAGTCTGCGCCAGGCGTAAAAGATAACGCCCACGGTGTAGAGTCCCCCGCCGATGGCAAGCCAAACGAGCCCCTCAGCCGGAACGCGCAGGAGCAGCTCACGGCCGGCTACAACGCAGAGCCATCCCATCAGAAGATACCCCAATACTAAAAACCGGCGGAAGCGATGCGCTGAGAACGTCTTGAAAAGAATCCCCACCAACGCCAACCCCCAGATGATCCCCAGCAGCGTCCAGCCCCAAGGGCCACGTAGGCTCACCAACAAGAACGGAGTATAAGTCCCAGCGATTAACAAATAGATACAAGCGTGGTCAATAACCTTGAAGATCCTTTTCAGCTGGGGGTGGCGAAAGCTGTGGTACAGTGTCGAAGCCAGGTAGAGAGTCACCAGAGTAGTGGCGTAAATGCTAAAGCTAACGATCCGCCAGACATCACCGTAGAGAGCGGCAAGGACGACCAGCGCGATGCCGCCGATTACACTCAGACCGGTGCCGACGCCATGGGTGATGCTGTTGACTATCTCTTCGCCGACGCTATAAGATTCCTGAACATTATTAGCGTGTGGTTCCGGGACCATATTATTATGTTTCCTCTCTCCCCATTGCTTCTTTCTGTTCATCCCGGAGGAACATGAAGACCGCTAGAGCAATGCCCCAACGGTCTTCTTTCGTTTCGCTTTTACCGACCGCGGTAGCCACCGCCGCGATTGTACCCGCTGCGGAATCCACCGGAGCGAGCCCGCCCGCGATTGCACTCCTGGCAATAGACTGGCCGGCTCCCGTCTGGCTGGAACGGCAGCTCCTTGATCTCCTTGCTGCATTGAGCACACTTGAGATTCATGCTGCTGACGTCGTACATCTTGCGTTCAAAGCTCATATCTGTCACCCCCTTGGGGATATGTAGGAAGGTTTCGCCGTGACCTATCTGGATCGAGAGATGACAGATTGGCTCGCGATAGAAATCATCCTTAATATTTATTGTAGCAGATTTTGACGAAGAAAGCAATCAGCGCACCAACAAGCTGCGGGCTTCCAGTACATAGCACAACGCCACGGCCAGTGCATCCGCTGCGTCGTCGGGCTTGGGGATCTCTTTCAAGTGCAAGAGCTGTTTCATCATCTTTTGCATCTGGGGTTTCTTCGCCCGCCCGTAGCCTGCAATGCGCAGCTTCACTTGCAAAGGGGTGTAGCTCTTGGTCATAGGCAGCTCGTGCGCCGCCAATAAGACCACCCCGCGTGCCTGAGCCACGGCCATCGCTGTGGTGCGATTCTGCGCGAAAAAGAGCTCTTCAACCGCCAGCGCGTCGGGATGATACTCTTTCAGTAAGCGCCGTGTGTCTTCATACAGCATATGCAAACGCTGGGAAAGAGGCATGTCCGCTGGCGTCCGAATGACCCCGGCCTCCAACACGCGCAGCCCTCTTGAACCGCCATCGCTCAGAACGGCATACCCTGTCGTGGCTAAGCCTGGGTCTATTCCCAGCACACGCATCGCGCTATTTCAGCAGCTCCTTCAGTGCTCTCAAGCGTGGGTCGCCCTCGCGCCGCGCCGCGCAAACGCACTCCTCCACATTGAGATCCTGCCCACACGTCGGACAGAGCCCCTTGCAATCAGGCCGACACAACGGCTTGGGATCAAGCACGCTTCCGATCAGCCCTACGACATAGGGCTGCAAACTCAACTCGCTCTCTTGGAGACTGTAGGTGAACGCTTCTCGTTCCAAGAGAGCTGCGCTGCTCTCAGGCTCTTCGGGTTGAAATTCAAGCTGCTCTGCAAAATCGAGCTGCGAGACTACCTCAGCCAGACAGCGACTGCACCTCTGCACGGCCTTCGCTTGAATGCGCAAATCTATAAAGACTATACGATTACGATGGACGGCCTGGCCCTGAACGTGAACGTCGCCCTGAATGAAAAACGGCTGATCACCTGCGACGCCCAGCGATTCATACCGCTCATCAATCGCGATCGTTCGCCCCTGCATCTCACGAAGCTTCTTTAAGTTTAATGCCATTGCTCGTCCCTCTCTAAGGGCTCTCCCCAACCCAAACGAATGATGACAATAGCCGCGCTGAGCAGCAGCCCACCGGCGAATCCTCTACGCCTGAACACGTTCTTCCAAACCATAGCGCACCGCATCTACAATCGCCAAGGCTTTTTTCATTGCCCCCACATCGTGAACCCGAACGACCTGAGCACCATGCAGCACGGCAATAGCGTTACTGGCAATTGTTCCCTCAAGGCGTTCATGGACCGGCAAGGGCTCCGCGTGGGGACGGCCTAACCGCCCAATGAAAAACTTTCTCGATGTGCCGATCACCAGGGGGCAGCCCAGTTCCTGAAACTCGCCCAATCGTCGCAAGATCTCTATATTGTGCTCGACCCGCTTCCCAAAGCCGATCCCCGGGTCAATCAAGATATGCTGTTTTGCAATGCCGTGGGTAAGCGAAAACTTTATGCGTTCAGCGAAGAATTCTTTAATATCCCCGACGACGTCGCCATAGACAGGGTTGGCTTGCATAGTTCTGGGCTCGCCCTGCATGTGCATTAAGATCACGGGGACGCCCGCTTGAGCAACCAGATCGGCCATCTGTCCATCAAAGCGTAGTGCACTGATGTCGTTGACCATATTCGCTCCGACAGAGAGCGCCGCTTCAGCTATCTTGGCTTTATACGTATCAATCGAGATTGGAACTGACAATTCACGCCGAATCGCCTGGATGACCGGCACAACGCGGCGCAGCTCTTCTTCTGCTGAGACCGCTTGCGCTCCCGGACGTGTGGACTCCCCGCCGATGTCTATAATATCAGCTCCTTCAGCAACAAGCCGACGCGCCTGTTCTAAAGCCCTTGCAACTTCAAAGAACGCCCCCCCGTCCGAAAAAGAATCGGGCGTGACATTCAGAATTCCCATGATCAGGGTACGCTTTCCTACGTGAGCAAGGACATCGGTCATTCTGTCTCACCCGTGTTTACTATAGCATGAAGTGCTGCATGGCACCACAGACGCCCTGTGCTTGCGCCTTGCAGGCCTGGTCGGTACAATTGGCGCAATCTCATTGTATCTTACCAGGAGGAATCTTTCATATGATCGAAGTCTTGTTGACCCAGAGCGTCGAACAGTTGGGAGAGCCAGGCGAGGTCGTCAAAGTTGCCGATGGCTACGCACGAAACTATCTCTTCCCGCGCAAGTTGGCGGTCTTGCCGACACCGCATCATGTCAATCAGTTTCAGAAAGTCCGCGAGCGTCGCGCACTGGAACTGAAACAGCGCGAGGACTGGGCACGTGCCGCACGCACCAAGCTCGATGGCTTCTCTCTCACCTTTCAGCGCAAAGCCCACGACAACAAACTCTATAGTTCTGTGCGCCGCGAAGAGATCGCTGAAGCGATCCAGAACAAACTGGGCATTGACTTGCAAAAGAGCAAGATCGAACTCGATACGCCCATCGAAACGCTCGGCACACACCCCATTAAGATATCATTGTATAAAGATATCACGGCGAGCATTCGTGTGCACGTGGAGGAAGAAACATCAGCCAGCTGACCAAACTGACGGTTTTCATAGCGATCGGGCTTGCACTTGGTGCGATCTCGGCACCGGCACAAGCGCCTCAGTTTTTTCTTAATAACCAAGCCATCGCGCTAAAAAACCCGGTCCTCTTTGAAAGAGATCAGGTACTCGTCCCGCTCGTCGAATTCGCACGATTGCTGGGCGTTGAAGCGACAACGACGTACGAGAACGCTGTGCTGCGCTGGGGATTAGGCCAATCTGTCATACTCACACCACAAGAGCTGGTCGCCCGCGGCCCTGTCTGGCACATCTCGCTCTTGCAGTTGACACAGATACTCGGTGTCAAGACATTGAAGCTTGGTCATGCGTATTATCTGTTCAGCACGCCCGCGCGGTTGCTCTCTGTCACGCCTTCTTCGAGCGGCATCTTTTTCACCTTCTCCGCCCGCGTCCCTTTTGAACTCCACAAGAAAGACCGGCTCGTCACACTGCGTTTCTTTCACACCGTCGGAGAAATGCCTGATTCAAGAGTGAAATTCTCGAAAGCAGCGCCAGAGATTCTCAAAGCACATCTCTCGCTCGATCACTCTTGGAGCGCACAAGCGATCTCCGTTGAGGCTGAAAAGAATTTCGTCGTCTGGGTCCGATTCGAAACTGCTGATACGTCTTCCAGTGTCTTAGTGCGGACCGAGTCAAGAGCGCGCCTCAATGAGCACGCGACCTACGTTCAAGCCCAGGCGCTGACGCTGGCCGGCCCGGTGAGCCTGCGCTATCTCGTCATTGAAGACTGGCAACAGACGTATCGCTTGAGTGTCACGTTGCCCCGCGACGGCATCGGCTCTTTAGAACCGTTGGACCAGATGGCCGTGGGCGCTTTCGCGGCCATCAATGCCAACTTTTTCGACCCTGGCACGCACCTTCCCATCGGGCTATTGATGAAAGACGGCGTGGTGCACAGCGGCCCCTACGGTCGCCGCGGAGCCTTGACGATGACGCTCTTTGGCAATCTGGAATTTTCAGCCCCAGCGCTCACAATGCGCGCCACGGTTCTCGGCCAGACCGTCGAGATTGACGGCCTCAATCGGCCACCGCACGCGAACGGGCTCTTTCTCTATACGGATCGCTACGCTCTGCCCATCCGCAGCGAAGCCCCCCTGAAGGCCGTTCGCCTGCGACACGGTTTTGTCGTCAGCGTGACGGAGAACGGGCTGGTTCTTCCCGATGGCGAATCGGTTTTGCTTGTCGCAACTGGACCGGCACGGAGCCGCCTCGGAGGGCTCCGTCCGGGAGATACCGTCAAAATCTCTCAGACACTTGCATCTGCGCCGCTCTTCGTTCGAGAAGCAATCAGCGCCGGACCGCTGTTGCTCCAAGACGGCCAGATCGTGCTGGACACAAAAACGGAAAGCTTTTCTGAAGAGTTCGCGCGAGCTCAAGCAGCTCGCAGCGTCGTGGCCCTCACGGAGTCTGGCGATTTACTGTTTATAGTCGTGCTCAAGGATGGACGCAGTGTGGGCGCAGATCTGCGCACCTTAGCGACTGTAGTGAAAGCATTGGGAGCCCACGGTGCTCTCGCCTTAGATGGCGGCTCGTCAAGCACGCTTATCTTCCGTCAGGGCACGACGCTTCAGAACATCGGGGGGCGTCGCCCGATTGCTGCCGGTTTGGCGTTAGTGCCAAAACGCTAGAAGGCCCTCGCTCCATATGAGCTTTGAGCTGACGCAACGAGATACAAAAGCCCTCCCTCAAGCTGGTTTTCTGAAAAACGTCTTATTGATCTGCGGTTCGACGGCGATCAGTCGCGTCTTCGGACTCGTGCGCGATGTCGTGATTGCCAATCTGTTCGGGGCCGGCCGCGCCTATGACGCTTACTTAATCGCGTTTATGATCCCCCATATGCTCCGGCGGCTCCTAGCCGAAGGTGCACTGTCGAGCGCCTTTATCCCCCTCTTTACAGAGCGCCTGACGAAAGATGGCCCTAACAAAGCCGGGCGTTTTGCCAACACGGTCGTCACCGCTGCGTTGCTCTTCTTCCCCGGCCTAGTCGCCCTGGGAATCTTCTTTGCCCCGTTCTATGTGCCTTTCTTCGCCGACGGCTTTTCCGCCGAACAGCTCGAACTGACGATTAAACTGACACAGATTACATTTCCCTTCATCGCCCTGGTGGGGATCGCGGCGATTCTCATGGGGGTGCTCAATAGTCATGAAAGATTTTTCGCACCGGCTTTTGCACCGGTGCTCTTCAACGTCGGGGTTATCGTCTCCGCGTTCGCGCTGATGAGCTTTTTCACCGAGCCTATTTATGCTTTAGCTGTGGGAGTCTTGCTAGGAGGCTTGGGGCAACTGCTCTTCCAAGTGCCCTATCTTCGGGATCGCTGGCGGTATCGTCCGACGCTCGACCTGCGCGATGAGGGGCTGCAAAAGCTCTTCAGACTGATGCTCCCGTCGGTCGTTGGACTAGCGATCTTCCAGATCAATACGATCGTTGACAACAAATTAGCGTCACATTTGCCCGAGGGGAGCGTCTCGGTCTTACAGTATGCCATTCGTCTCTTTCAGCTTCCGTTAGGGATTTTCGCTGTTTCTGTCGGGAGTGTCATCCTTCCAAGGCTCTCGGCGCACGCCGCCGCGCGGGACGTGCTCGCTTTGGCGCAGACCCTTCGAGAGAGCGTCAAATTCTCGCTCTTCATACTCTTGCCGGCGACCGCCGGGTTGTATGCCCTGGCCGAGCCGATCATCCAACTGCTCTTCGAGCACGGGAATTTTACGCCCGACGACACGCGCCTGACCGTCTATGCTCTTATAAATTACCTGCCAGGTCTGATCGGCTACGCGCTCGTGTATGTGCTCACGCGGGCCTTCTATGCCCTGCAAGATACGCGCACCCCGCTCTTCGTAGGAGCCGTCAGCGTAGCCCTCAATGTCGTGCTGGACTATGCGCTCGTCGGCCCGCTCGGTGTGGGTGGCCTGGCGCTGGCGACCTCTCTTGCTGGAATAATAAATGCTGTATTGCTCTTATTGATTCTGCGACGGCAACTGACTGTTCCAGGCCAGCCGGAGACGGCCTTGCTGGCTCCCCTAGCCCGCGACGTCACCAAGATGCTCGGCGCGGCTGTCTCTATGGGGATCGCTACGCATTTCCTTGCAGCTTGGGTAAGCCCATTGGGGGAGGTGTTCACCGTGGGGCTGGCGGTCGTCTTCGGCGCCGGAGTTTATCTTGTGCTCGCCCGGTCCACGCTGTCACCCTGAGCGAAGCGAAGGGTCTTTAGATTCTTCGCTCCGCTCAGAATGACTCAAAGCATCTACGGCCAGAACGGATCGTTGTCGCATTCTACAGTCGGGTCATCCCCCGGACAGGGATCGTCTGGAGGATCTTCTGTCTCCGGAGGCGGTGGTTCTTCTCCTGGTGCTTCTGCAGAGGGCGGCAGGATGATCTCTTCTTCCGGAGCCGGACAAGGCTTTCCTAACAGAGGGCAGAGAAAACTCTGAAACCCAAAACGAAACGCCGCCTCCACACGATGGGTCAACGGCAGGTCCGAGTGCGATAGCACAGTGTAATCGAACTGCAGACCACCGCGCAGACGTGCACCGAAGCCGACGCTCGCCTGCACCAAGGCCGGGTTCACCAACACCCCGCCGCGCAAGGCAATCTGTTGCACGCCAACCCGTGCCAACTGTGCGTTGACGAGCTTGTACTCGCCCCCGATATGAATGGTGCCGTTGGCTTCTATATCGGCCGCCACGGTCGCCCCCGATACCGGGCTCAGAGAAGCACCCAGGCGCAACCCTATCGGGAAATCTTCGCTATAGCCGCTGCCGTAGCTAACTCCTAAGCCCACGAGATTCTCGATGACTATGCCGACGCGCAAGCCGCCCATCACCCCTAACTTGTTGAGCCGATAGAAGAGCGCCGGTTCGAGTGAGAAGCCCGCCCCGCTCCCTTCGGGCAGCGTGTTGACGGTCAATATCTTCGCCCGCAGGCCGACAGCTAAATTCTGTAAAACGCCTAAGCCTACCCCCAGCGGCAGATCAGCCAACGCAATGCCCCCGGCGACAGTAAACCCGACCTGGGTGAAATCAAAGCTCCCTGCCTGCACCGGTTTGTTAGTCTCATCGCGCCAGGGGATATTCGAGACGTTAAAGAAAACCAAGCCGACGCCGAGGTTGCGTCCGCCGGCTATCATCGAACCATAGATAGCTTGCCCAAAGCGAGACTCTATTAAACCGTGGGCGCTGGCCCGATCCAGAAACGCCAGTGCTGCCGGGTTATAGACCAACGCGTAGGCGTCATCGGCAAGCCCGGTAAAAGCTCCCCCCAGCGCCGCCGGGCGCGCCCCGCGCTCCAGCTCGTAGAGCGACAGCAGCGTCTGCCCATGGACAGCACCGCCGATCACCATCACGAATAGCGCTGTCATCACATAGCTCCACACCGAGCGAACTTGTAACTGAGAACTTGTCACTTGAAACCGTTTCATTGGCGCCCCCTTACCGCTGGACGACTAAGACACCGATGGCCGACTTGAAACTCTGGTTGTCCTGGGTCGTCGCAAGGACCAGATAGAAGTACGGCCCGTTAGACAAAGGCTGCCCGGCATTGTCTGTGAGATCGTAGACGAACTCAAACTGATTGACGTTGAGATCTCTGCTGAAGACCAGCTCGCCCTTGATGTTAAAGATCTTCAGAGCTGCCTGGCGCACAGGAGATGGCAAGACAAAGCTATAGCTGAACTTCGTGCGCTCCTTGGCGGGGTTGGGGAAATTGGTCACGTTGACCCCCGGTGGCCCTGCAGGACGCACGGTGATGCTCTTCTCAAAGGTCGCACCGGCCTGCCCGCCCTTATCGTCGGTGACGATGAGCTTCACTTTGAACGTCCCCGGATTCTTATAGACATACGTCGGGTTCTGTAGTTCGCTCGTTCCGCCGTCGCCGAAGTCCCATTCCCAAGAGACGATCTTGCCATCGGGATCTTTTGACTTATCTGTGAACTGCACGGTCTGCCCGGCCGTCGGCGATTCCGGCGAGAAGCTGAAATCTACAATGGGCAATTGATTCTCAGCCTCTTTGATCTCAAAAATCCCATTGATAATGCGATAGGGCACAGCGTTAAAATCAACATCGCTGAGGACTTCTAGTGTCAATGTGAGATTGCTCTTGTCGCCGTTCTTGCCCACGGCTTCGACGGCAAATTCTAAGAGTGCCCCGGAGGTGATCCCCTCCAGATCGGCCCCGGCGAGCGTCGCGGCAAACCGCACCAATCCGGTTTCTGGGGTATTGTTGAAGACCGTGACGCTGGAGCCCCCGACGATCTGCGGGAATGCAATGTCTGTCACTCTCAAAACTTTGGGATCGTACGAGAACCGGCCTTGAACGCTCGCGATGCCCGGCACGGGGACGCTTTCTACCGTGACGGAGATGGTCGTCTTGGTTGCTGGGGGAACGGTCACACTCTCTACCGTGAGCACCGCCGGTGTTGGCTCTTGCGCCAGAGCCAGCGGCATCGCCAGCACATCTCCTAAAAGAAGAAGAACAAGAACAGACCATCGCACGGCAGGCCGGTCGCGGCGCACCTGCAAATCTGTGCGTTTCATGCTGCCTCCTCATCAGCGGGCGAGGCGTGCACACCACACATCTTCAGAGTGAACACCACACGACGCCCTAGTAAGAACACGTCTTATTGTACCGAATTGTTATAGAATTGGAAGTGATGTAAATCACGCTTAGAAACGGAAGGTCGCGCTCAACCAGTGCGAGCCTTCAAAATCGGGATGGAGCAACAAGGCGTAATCAATCTGGATGGTGCTGAAGACGATGCCCAGCCCTAGGCTGAATCCTACCCCCGTGCGGGTGAGCACTCCGGCACGAATGCTCAGCTGATCGAGTGGGCCTAGCTTGGCAAGCGTATACTCTGCCCCTAGGTGCAATCCGTCGCTCAGGGAGAAATCGGCACTGATAGTGACTAAATCAAGGGCGCGCGCTGAAGCCCCCAGGCGTACCCCGATGGGGAAATTCTCTTCAGCAGGAGCGCCGAATGCCAAACCCAGAAGATTCTCCAAGACCAAGCCCACACGCACGCCCTTCACCGGCCCAAACGCCCCCAGCTCCCACAGAAACGACGGATCGAGCACGAACCCACTGATGCCCACTGACTGAAATTTCACGGGATCGAAGCTCGTGATCGAAGCGAATTTAATGCGCAGCCCCAGGGCAAGCCCTTCAGGGGAGAGAGTGCCCACGAAGGGCAGCGAGCGCATCATCGTGCCCCAGCCCACCGTCAAGGCGAAGCTCGAATAGCCGAAAGTGCTGATGGTCTTGCCTTGAGCGTCTTTGCACGGCTGGTTCTGCGCGGTGAGACAAGGCACTTGCCCAAAGTCGAAGAAGATCAGCCCGCCTCCAATGTTCCCAAAGCTCCCAAAGGCGCTGAGATACGTAGAAGCGCCAAAGTGCGATTGATATAAGAGACTGGCGCGCCCGCCGGTGAGCATCGCCAACCCGGCTGGGTTATAGAAGAGCGCGTATTCGTCGTCGGCCAGTCCGGAGAACGCTTCCCCTAAGCTGACCGGGCGAACCCCGGCACCGATGTCAAAAACTGTGACGAGCGGGCGAGCGCCCCCAGGATAAGCTATCAAGAGCAGGGCCAACACCGACAGCACGGCGAATAAGCACGCTCTTAGCCCAATTGATTGGGCTTCCAGCTTCTGAGACGGATGCTTGAGCATCCGGCCCTCGCTCATAGATGCCATGAGAGAAAAATCTCCCTCCTCCTAGCGTTGGATGACGAGCTTCTCGACGCGTGAGCGGCCCACCACGGCGTTATCTTTGAACGCAATAAAAATATAGTAATACGGGCCACTGGGCACGTCGTCCTTCTTGATGTCCCACACAGATTGTGTCCCCGTGAGCTTCTCCCTGCGCAAGACGACCTTGCCAGCTATGTTAAAGACCAACAGAGTCCCGCCGGTCGCTCCCTGGGGCAGTGTGAAAGTGAAGGTCGCGCTGTCCTTGGCCGGGTTGGGGAAGACACTGATAACTGGCTTGCTCGAAGCTTTCACGGTCACGCTCTTCTCCACGGTGCTCTCCGCGCCGTCGTTATCACGCACGGTGAGCTTCACTCTAAAAGTTCCCGGCTGGGTATATTTCTTTTTGGGGTTCTGTTCCGTGCTGGTCGTGCCGTCGCCAAAGTCCCAGCGCCAACTGACGATTTGGCCATCGTCGGTAGATTTATCAGTGAACTGCATCTCGTCGCCCGCTTCGGGGCTAGTCGGCGCAAAGGTGAAATCGGCTTTGGGGGGCACAATACCCACCGGCACCTTCTGTGTCACCGTATTTGCAAGCCCGGCTTTGTCTTTGACCGTGAGCTTGACGTCATAGACCTTCTTTTGAGAGTATTTCTTTTTCGGGTTCTGTTCGGTGCTCTTGGTGCCGTCGCCGAAGTCCCATTCCCAGCTAGTAATATCAGCTGCCCCATCGGGATCAGTTGATTCGTCCTTGAAGCTGATCTCTTCGTCGACTTTGGGCTCAGCGGGGGTGAAGCTGAACTTGGCCGTCGGAGGTTGATTCTGCACGCCCCCCAACGTGATCAGCCCGTTGATGATTTTATGGGGAATATTTTCGCCATCGGGGTCGCGCAGCACCCCGAGCGAGGGCTTGAGATCCGACTTGTCGCCCACTTTGCCGATCGCTTGGAACTCTATCTTGATGAGCGGGCCGGCCTTGGCGTAGGGTGCGCGCAGCTTGATAACAATAAATTTGACCTCTCCCGCGTTGTTGTCCAGGGCAGAAGCAAAGACCTCATAGCCTTGCTGCCCTTCGAGCTTGGTGGCCTTGAGGACTTTGGAGTCGAATCGGAGCAGCCCTTGGATATCGGCGACGCCGACGTCGGGGCCTTCGCTGAGCACGATATTGACAGAGCTTGTGGCATTCGGCGCGATGGTCTTGCTCTCGACGCTGACTTCGGCGAGGGCCTGCTGGGCGTGAATATTATTATTAGAAGAGAGAAGGCTGAGCCAGGCGAGGCCGAGCCAGCCCGCAATAGCAACGACGAACCGCATTTTTGATCTCATAGGCTGTCAGGGTATTTTAGGGGTTTTCTTGAAGAAACTGCAAGGCCGGGTGTCCTACGGGAGAGTCTCGGCGGTCCCTTCCAAGGCGGCCAAGCAAGAAAGCAGCCACCCTTAGCTTGCACGCCGAGGGTGGTCCGCCTCCTGATTTCGAGTAGGGGCACGGTGCCGCCGTGTCCCTACAGCTCCTGCCAACCTTCTAGGGGCGAGAACTTTAGCGTCGAGCGATAACCTCGCAGCTCGCGTCAATGAGATAGGTTCCGCGCGACCACGGATCGGTGATCGTCACCGGCGGGTTGGTGCCTGTGGGAACTTGAATCCCGCGCGGGAAGCCGGAGAGCAAAACAGTGTCATTATCACCATCACCACAGGTGATGATCTCCGTTTGAAAACCGGGGACATCGCCGGGGCGGATAATGATCAGGTTGTTGCCATCACCCGTGTCAATTTGGTCGAGCCCTTGACCGGGGTCAATGATATCTCTGCCGCAGCCCCCGGTGATGACATCGTTGCCCTGACCGCCGATTAGGGTATTACTCCCTCCACTGCCAAAAAAGTCGTCACAGTCGTCGGATTCGTCTAGGGTATCATGACCGGTGCCGCCATCAAGGTAATCATTACCGAGCCCACCGACGAGCGTGTCATTTCCAGAACTCCCACTGATCCGATCATCTCCACCACTGCCGAAGATCATGTCATTGCCTTTGCCGCCGTTGAGCACGTCATTGCCGAAATTTGTCTCCAGATCGCATCCAAAGCCGCCGCCGGCATCGTCAGCGCCGCCGCAGATGATATCATCGCCGTCACCACCGATGACACGATCGTTACCGTCCCATCCGGCTATCATATCATCGTGCAGGCCGCCGTCAATAGTATCGTTACCGCCTAGGCCCCGAAGCACATCGTCACCGGCAAAGCCCTTGATGGTATCGTTGCTCTCCGTTCCTGAAATGTCATCATCGCCGGGAGTGCCGTTGATGACCGCCGCCCAGGCGAGAAAGCCAATCGCACTGAGTACCCCCATCAGTATTACGAGCGAGTAGCCCTTGTTTCTCAGCTGATCCATGGTCAAAGCCTCCTTAAGAGTTTCATTCTGTGCTCAGAAAGCCAACAGACAAATACCCTGCCCTGTGTCTATCTCGAATTTCCCGGTGCCATCTCGTATCTCGATGCGCGTATTGGGGGGCAATGCCCCGCGTCGAAGCCCTTGCCCCGATAGATCGACTTTCGAGAAACCTACAAGCCGTAGCACGCTGCGATCTCTCCCATCAATAGTACACATGATCTTCTCTGTCCCACCACCAGCATCGCCTCGCTTTAGGATGAAGGCGTCATTCCCACCTCCACCGCTGACTTGACCATTCGGCCCTGAGATGGAAGAGACACCCCCATTAATAAGATCATTACCGGGGCCACCATCAATATTATCGTTTCCTTCGTTGCCAAAAATCCGGTCGTTGCCAGGGCCGCCCCTGAGGGGATTGGCTGCGCTGCTGTCAAAGATGGTGTCGTTGTCTTCTTCGCCGTCAATCATCGTGAGCACTTTCGTTAGCCGAAAGTCAATAGAGATGCGATCGTTTCCGGCTCCACCGGCAATAGTGGTAGCCTGTGTATTAAAACCAGAGATATAGGTGATGACATCGTTGCGAGGCGTTCCTTGGCACGTCTTAACGTCAGTTGGCAGAAGATGGCATGCTATATTGTCCGCAAGAGCTATAAAGCCTACAACTCCCAGCATTGTCAGCACTGAGAGTACCAGTAGTTGTTTGTTCATATTACGCCTCCTCTTTTCAGATCTCATCGTGATCGCTTCAGCGACTATTATACGGGAAGTTTGGCCGTCGCGTCGGTGACGCACGTTACTATGCAAAAACCCCTCCGGGGCCCCGCACCCGCCAGACCCCCGGTGCGCAGCCACCTGCTTGACAGGCTCCCCAGCTATCAGTGATAATCACATTGCTATGTGCACTATCAAGATGATCGCTCACTGGACTCCGGAAGGGTGGTGGGCCCGTGCCCTGGAAGAGTCCATCTATACCCAAGGCGATACCCTCGATGAGCTGTGGGAGAATATCCAAGACGCCATCGCAGTCCACTGCGAGGGCCATCCCGCTACAGTTCAGCTGGTCATCGAGAGCCATGTTCCGCAAGCGGCCTCAACTGCGCAGTGAGCAGATTGTCAAGCTGCGGGAGCGCTTGTGGTATCAGCGAATGGGCAAGAAGGGCGGCAGCCATCGCAAGATGCGCAAAGTGATCGCGGGTGTGGAGCACAACATCACCGTGCCAGTGCACAAGGGCAAGACCCTGCACCCAGATTTGCAGAGCGACCTACTGAAAGAGATCGCCGAACGGAACGGGCTGACCGTGGAAGAATTGCTAGATTTGCTCTGAGCGCTGTCAAAAAACCACACCGGGGCCCCGCAGGCGCGAGCCCCCCGGACTCTTGTATTTCCCCAGCGCGTGTGCTAAGCTCAATCTGACCATGACACCAGAGCAACGACGGCTTTTTGCCGAAAAGCTGAGGGAATGAACGTGGACTATCTCGGCCTCTATGTCTTGTTGGGAGGAGTTGTGCTGGTGGCTCTCATCTTAGCGCTGCCTACGATCATCCAGGACTGGCGGGAGTCACGGCATCCGTAGGTGCTTTCGCTGCCCTGCGTACGGCCTGAAAACCACACCGGGGGCCCCCGCACGGCGAGACCTCCTGAACTTACTTCTTTGTCAAGCGTACCCAGTTCTCGTCCAGATCCACCTCCAACCGGACGCCCTGCAGCATCTCCGTTCCCAGCAGGCCCTCCGATGAGCGAGTAGCCAGGGCAGTAACAGTTTGCTCTCGCCCGAACCAGAGAATCTCTCCCTCATACAACTGGGAAACCACGCGCGCGCCGTCAGCCAACTCCACCAAGCGCGTGCCCCGCCAGCGGAAACCGTAGCTCTTCAGCAGGGCCCGTGGCAGGCAGAGTTTGCCGTTGAATCCCGTATCCACGACCACATCCAAGAAAGTCCCCTGCGGCATGGGGATCTGCAGATGCGGGGAACGATTCGCATCAAAGGTGCCCTCGAGCTTCATAGGGCGACAGGGTGCTTGAAGGAGACCGCTGCCGGGAAGCCGATCTTGATGAGATGGAACTTCTTGTTAGGGTAGTGAGCCTCAGCCCGTTGGAGAGCCTCGACATCGCTCTGCCCTAAGAAATAGTCACCGGACTCGACCTCGATGGCCACATATTCCCCGCTATGCTCAGGCTCTAAGATCTTCTTGAGCTTGGCGCGATAGAGGCGTTCCCCGTGCCGAGCCAGCCTTTGCATCCGAGTCATTGCCATAGTTTACCGACACAGTTTAGCCGAATGACTAAGCTTATTCAAGTTCCGCTAAAAACCACACCGGGGGCCCCGCAGGCGCGAGACCCCCGGCTCAACTGTCTTGTTGGGCTAAAATCTGCACCGGCTAGTTGCTGCTCAACTGCAAGCGACACGTCCCCGGTCCAACCGTGATGCTGATCATCCCCCCGCCGTTGACCGGATTGGGATCGATGATCTCCGTGTCCGCGCCTCTAGGGCACTGGGACTAGCTCTAATTTCTCAATACGCGAGCGGATCGGCCGGAAACGATGGATCGCTATATACACCAAAGGCTTGCGCTCCTTTTCTGCTCGCTCCTGAGCCACCTGACGACTCCAGACGTTAAAGGCCTCGTCCCCCTTCACTTGAAAGCATATCACGGCCTCATCGGGGATTTGCTCCGCAAGCTGCGGGTGCTCCAGCAAGTACCGCTCGAACTCAAAGACCAGCTCGAGCTGGCGAGCGGACATCTCTTGCTCTGTTTGTGCTTTCTCTTTGGCTCTCTTCATGGAAACTCCCCGCGCACGAACCGCTCTCGATAGGCCGGCCAGTGCTGTTTGATATCTTGCTCTGCTACTGTAAGAGCTTGGTTGAAATCCGTAATGGCCAAGTGCTCCTTCTTGCGCTTGCCCCTTCGATTATATCGGTCTATGTGAGCAAATCCATGAGCAGTGTCATAACGGATCACAGGCCGTGTCGTGGCCTCTCCGACAAGCCCGATCTCTAGTTGGACGACAAACCTGACGACCTTGCCCCGCTCGATAACCTGCTCCCGGCGGATGAAAGTATCCGACGACACAGGGTAGATAAAGCGCTTCGTAGGCACCGTGACGGGAAGTATAGCATAAAAGAGAGCGCTTTTGCAAAACCACACCGGGGGCCCTGCACGCGCGAGACCCCCGGCTCTACTCACTCTTCATCTCAGTTCCGGAGCGATGAATTGCTAGTTGCTGCTCAGTCGCAGCCGACACGTCCCCGGCCCGACCATCATCCAACGGCTAAACCTGGACGAGCAGCTTCGGCTGAGATGATTCGAGCTGCTCCATCACCGCCACGACCAGGTCTTTTACACCGGCTTCTTTGAGCGCAAGCAATTCCCGTAAGTTCGCCCGGAATAGCGCCGGATCGTCCAGGGGGAGAATGACTAGATGGGCCCCTTCAGGGATCTGTTCTAAATGGGCGGGGTCCTGCAGCAGGCGCTGCAGCAGGACTCGGCTCAACTCCAGATTCGCTTCGAACTGTTGGCGCTTCGTCATGGCGTTTCCCCTAAGAAACGACGCTTATACATCTGCCAGTGCCGCTGCAAGTCGTCAATAGCTTTATTCAAGCCCTCGTTCAGATCAACAGCCGAGACTGCTTCCTTGGTCGGTCGTGTCCGACCGCGTTGATACAGATCCCGATGCAGGTAGCCGTGGGCCGTGTCGTAGCGCACGATCGCCTCCCACACTTCTTCGATGAGGGCTTCATATTGCACTACCAGCTGAGTGACTTTGCCCTTCCGCACGGTGAAGCGAATCCGCAGCCTGTCTGTGCCCGACAGCCAGTGAAAGAATTCCCTGGCCATGATTTAGTCTAGCCGATGCCCGCTGATCCGTCAAGCAAGGTTCTTATGCCCGCCCCATAGAAGCGTGCCGTTGCCACAATGACTCGGTCGTGAATCTCTTTGACCCTTTTGATCCGGACAACTTCCGAGAAGATCTCTGGGTTGAATCCGATGATCTCAAATCCCGGTTCTTCTTGAATGAGCCTGTACATCTGAGCAAAATCGAAGTGAACCCTTTGCTTCTCAGCTATGTCGAGCGCTTCGGCCAACACGATAGTCGGCACCAGCAGTCGACCGCCCTGGCGACGACACTCCTCGATGGCTTGCTTAGCTGCACGCTTGAGTCTCTTACTCCCGATGAAATACCAGATCAGCGTGTGGGTGTCTAGGACATAGTTCACTCAAAGGTCCTTCAGTGCCCGCAAGAGCGACTTCTTGGCCTTTGCTATCATCTCGTCGGTGATGTCGGCACTCTGCACGGCACCGTAGAGGGAAGCTATCTTCCGAGGGGGGGTAGCGCTTTTAAGGACGTCCCGCTTCAAAAGCTCTAGCTCTCGCCGTATTTGGCTGATCTTCTCTAGGAGTGCTTCCGCTTGGCCCATACAAGATCACCTTACTAACTATGATAACTTGCAGATAGAGACAGTTCAAGACAGCGACGTCTCAGGCACCAAAAACCACACCGGGGGCCCCGCAGGCGCGAGCCCCCCGGCTCCTCAGTTGTTCATTAAGGCTTGATCTTATAGATCTTCAACTCTTGCGCGTCCGCCACCCAGAGGTTCTCCCCGTCCCAGGACAAGCCCGTCGGCTCCTCACCGGGACTGACTAAGACACGGAGCACCTGCCCACTCTCTAAGTCCAACTCATAGAGCTTTCCGCTCTGGTCCGCGATCCACAGATGAGCGCCGTCCCAAGTCAAGCCGACCGGCGTCGGTCCCGGCGCGGGCACAGTAGCACTGACGCGGCCCGTCGCTGGGTTGACTTGATAGAGCTTGGCCTCACTGAGATCAGAGACCCATAAATTCTGCCCGTCCCAGGCCAAGCCCCAGGGCAGCTTGCTCGGCGCGGGCCAGCCGCGGCCTAGGGAGCGCCCGGTGTTGGGGTCGAGCTTATCAAGGCGCAGCGCGTCCGTATCGAGCAGCCAGAAGCTCTGGCCATCCCAAGCCAAGCCTGTGGGCAATTCCGCTGCGAGCTCAAAACTCTTCCGGGCGCGCCCGTCAGCGGGATCGAGCTGATAGAGCGTGAGCCCTTCGGTGTCTACATTCCAAAGACTTGTGCCGTCCCAAGCTAAGCCTTGGGGGTCGTGCCCCGGGGCCGGGATGCTGGCCACGCTCTGATTTGCGGCGACTGTTACTATACGCTGCGCGGAGTCCTGTGCGCCTTTGTCGTCGGTGACGGTCAGCGTGACTTCGTAAGTGCCCGCTTGCGTATAGACGTGAGTGGCGGTGAGCCCGTGCGCTTGGCTGCCGTCGCTGAAGAACCAGTCCGAGCCGACGATCTGGCCGTCGGGGTCTTGGGAGTCCGTGCCATCGAAATAGACCGCCTGATCGGTGGTGGGGCGCTCCGGCGTGAAGGTGAAGCGGGCTTCGGGGCTTTTGTTGCTGCTGCAGCCCGGTATTATCAGCAGCAGAGAAATACCAATAATAACTCTCCGCATGGAGTGACACCTCGCTCTCACCGTTATCAGTATAGCGCGTGAGCGCCGGAGTCGCTAGAGCATTTTTCACGAGCGCAAAGCCAAAGCCCCCGGGTGTGTATCCTGGGGGCTCGCCGATTCCGTTCGTAACCTCTCCCCTGGCCCCTCCCCTAAAGTGGGAGGGGAGCCCCTTCCTTTTAGGGAAGGGGATGGGGGTGAGGTCTATCTCAATATGACGAGCTTTCGGACCTCGCTGCGCAGCTCCGTGCCATCCCAGCCCTTGATGGTGACGACGTACAGATAGACGCCGTTGGCCAAGGGGTGGCCCTCGTCGTTGCGGGCTTCCGCGACCAAAACGCGGCCGACGTTCTGTGCCGTCAGCACGGCGTTCCCGCTCAGATTGAAGAGCTGCAGCTGGACCGACTCGATGCCCTGGCCGTTGGCCTTCAGGGTGATCCTCCGACCATCGGACTGGGCTTGGAGGCTCTCCAGCGTCATCCGCCCTTGGGGCACCAGCGGGGCGTTGGCCGTCGCCAAACCGCAGTTCATCGTGACGTCGAAGTACGGCGGCGTCGCGGTGGCGGGGAAGACGAGGGCGTTGGTCTCCTGCACGCGTACGAAGAAGGTCTGCGCGCGGTTGTTTCTGATCGTCCGCGGCAGGGCGGGCCTCACGGTGTCCACGTTGAAGATCTCGCCGGCGACCTCGTCAATGTCCGTGACATCAATGGGTGCGCCGGACCGATTGCGCACGCTGAGCCGGATCGTGCGGTACTGGGCATCTGCCGTGAAGCGCACTGAAGTCGGTCGGACCGTCAGGGTGACGTTAGTGCAGCCTCCCACAGGCCCGCCGCCAATCGTCTCGGCTGTGCCGTCGGTGGCAGCCTTCGAGAAGAAGAAACCGCCCTCGAACATCTGCAACGTCGAAGTCGGTCGGATCGTGCGGCCCGGCGTGCTGGTGACGAAGACCTGGACTTGCAAGATCATCGAGCCTTCGTCGGGGATCGTGATAGCCACAGGGATGTTCACGCCGGTCGTGGCAAAGTTTGCCGTGTTGGACGAGGAGCCCAAGACGTTCCCGAAGCCGTCCAAAATCTCGACAGTGCTGACATCGGTATTGTTAGCCGTGCCCAGGTTCCGCACGTTGAAATTGGTGATCTGAGCTGCGTTAGTATCATTGTCATCGGAGTCTACGCACCGCATCCGTTGGACAACGGCGCTGGTGCCGGAGGCAATCGTGCCACCGGCGTAATTGAGGTCGTCCAGAATATCGCAGCCGCCATCAACCCACGCCGCGATGATGGTCGAGAGCGTGTCATCGTCCACGGGGCCTTGGTTGACCGTTACGCTACCCTCGGTCAAGTTCACAGCGGCTTGTGTCTGGATCGTATTGCCGATGGTGCTCGTCACGTCCACTACGATGCCGATATAGGAAACAGCTTCATCTAGCAGCACATTGTTAGCAGTCGCTGTGACTGTCGCTGGCAGAGCGGCGGGCACCAATGAACCCATGAGGTTGCCAGCAGTAATTTCACCGCCACCCACGCCGCATGTAGCGTTCGTGCACCGGTAAAGCGCGATGCGCCCGATATCACCAACGACGGCTGAGCCGAGGTTGCTCACTGTAACGCTGTTGACCGTGATATTGACGTAAGTCGAGCCACCATCATTATCGCTGCACCGGATGATCTGGACGAGGCCGCGGTTATCACCTGCGTTAAAACCGATGGTCCCGGCTGGAATCGTAGCTGGGCCGATGCCCGCCGCATTTTGCAACACTTCGCACCCAGGACCGCTGATGGTCGTCTCTTTAGCGAGCGGTACGTCAATGTTAGCAGTAACGTTCGTTTGGCTGTTTTCGTTGGTAGTAAGGGTTGTGCTCAACTGGAACTTCCGGCCGACTGTGCTGCTGGCCGTGATGCGAATCCCGATATATTGCGTGGTGCTTTCATCAACAAACGCATTGTTGGCCGGTGTTGGTACGACAATGGGAAAGTTTGCCACAAAGGGACCTGTAGCAGTTCCCATGACCGGCGGAACACCCGCACAAGTGTCCGATATACCGCAGTTCAAGACTTCGATCTTGGTGACATCGTCTGGCAGCGTTGCGTTGCCGAGGTTGTTGATCGTCACGCTGGTGACGTTTACGGCCGATCCGTTAGCATCCGTCGGCGGCGGGGCCGCCACACCGTCTTCAACAAGGATGATCTGCACAATGCGCGTGCCACCAGAGTCTATGTTGCCAGCAGCGAGGGAATTGTCCGCGACATTCTTGAAACCGGAGGCCTTGGTAACATGGGTGTTGGGCGCTGTAGCCGCTCCAGTGAAGAACCACCAGCCGCCAGTGGGACTTGCCGGCTCACGGCCTTCCATGCGTGTTACTTCGGTCTTCACATTGCGCCCGGCCGTCTGTCCAGCGAGGGTCTTGATCTTGACACACATGTAGACGGTTCCATTATCCGGTACTACAAAATTGGTCAATGTGATGTCAACGCCGCCCGCCGTGTTGAAGGCCGCGATATTGGTCGTTGTGCCTTGTAGTACGGGGGCAGTGACACAGTCGTTGGCCGTATCGCTGTAGATCTCGATCTTCTCGATGTCCGTTGGTCCAGCAAGCGTCCCAGCAGCGGCGTTTCTGATACGAACCAATTCGACACCCACGGTGTAGTTGTCACCGTCTGCATCGTCGTCAATCTTAATAACCTGGACAAAGCCTTCGTCCGTCGGCTCGAAGTCCTTGGGGGCTGCTGGCGTGGCTGCCCCGTCATCTGCAATGGTTCCCGGGCCTACAATAGCGTAGGCCGTCACGAGGTAGAGGCCGACCAGCATCAGCGCCAGCAGGCCTACCCCGATGCGCGTCTTCGTGAAATAATTGATAGTCATTACCTCCTCCTAAGTTCTTCAGATTTTCCGTGGACCCAGATGTCTTAATTGAATGATGCCCTTTGTGGTATTTGTGATGATCGCCCATGCTCTCTGAATTGAACGTTCTAGCATCGAACCGCATCCTCCACTTTTTTGGCCCAGCCCCTCCTACAGGCAATGGACCGCTGACCCCGGCCTCCCGCAACCCCGCGAGAGGCTCCAATCAGCCCTTGCGTAAGAATGAGAAATGAGATGGAACCACCTCCCTTATCGTACCCAGCCTCTTGTTGCAGTATATTCTAGCACGATTGCTGGCCAAAAGTCAAGACCCAGTCTTGTCTCAGCCAAGACGAGCAGTCCAACGGCTCCCAAGCCAGCAAGAAGCACTATAAGGATCCGTCGTTGCATGCCAACCTCCTTTAACCCCCCGGAGCCCCGCGAGACCCCAGGCTTACCTTTCTTTTTGAAACTCTACCGACGTACGACAACGCACCGCCCAGGCTCAGGAGGCGGGCCGTCAGCGTTTTCTTTGATCTCGTAGATGCCGCCGGTCAGCGGGTCAATAATGGTCAGCACACCGCTGGCGTCAAACTGCGTCGGCGTCCCGCGCGGGAAACTGCCCAGCGCGTTGCGCTTGAGGATGACCATTGTTATGGCGCCGATGTCTTGCGTACAGGTGATCTTCTCCGTCTCGCCCGCTGGAACGTCGCCGACGCGAATGTTGATGATGTCACGGCTGCCTGTAGCTGTCCCTGCGACGATCACATCGGCGTCCTCACCGCCTTCGACGAAGTTTCTGCCATCACCGAGTGTGATGTTGTCCACACCGGGACCGCCGTAGACCTTAACATCCCCAATGCTGGTAATTGCTTCGATCTCATCGTCGCCGTCTCCACCATAAACCAAGACGTTCCCTGCACTAGCCGTAACGTCAACCACATCGTCACCATCGCCGGCTTGAACACGAGCACCTAAAACGGCCTCCCCTACGAGAATATTGTCATCGCCGTCGTTGCCGAAGATCCGATGGTTCGTGCCATCTTGGGCATCAATGACGTCGTTGCCCTCGCCACCGACGACATAGACTCGCCCAGCTCCTTCTTCAATGAGAATTTGGTCGTCATCATCGCCTGCGTCCACCCGGTCGTTTCTGCCATTGGTTACAGTGATCTCGTCGTCGCCCTCAAAGGCACGAATGACGTCGTTGGCCTCTGTGTCCACAAGCGTATCGTCACCCGGCGTCCCGTTGATGATCGCTGCTAACGCCACAAAGCTAATGACAGCTCCGACTGCACCGACCAACACCAACCCGAAGACTGCAAGATTCTTAATCTTCACAGCATCCTCCTTTTTGAAGCTAGATTTCTGGCCTGCCTCTGCTAAGAACCATCTTGCTTGCTCGCGTTGCGTCCCGCCGCACTTGGGCTAGGCGGGTAACGTTGTCCGCTAGAAGTTGTTTGACGCCCGACCACCTCCTCTAAGACCAAAAGAATAGTTTGGAGATAAGGTCTGCTCTCGCATGATTTCGCACAGTTGGCTGAAATTGCGGAAGTAACGCTTTTGGCCGGTCTGGGTGTGCTCAACCTCGCCCCGCCAAGAGCTTTCCCGCTCCGGGCGAGCCTCAGCCCACAGCCGGACAATAAAGGTAGCTTGCTTGGATCTGGTCGGCGTTGTAGCCTTAACCCTAGCCATGCACAACCCCTTCTCTTCACCGCGGAAAGACTGGCTACACTGATTGCTTGGTTTTTCTTTTCGGAACGACATTATATACTTGTTTTGCTCCATAGTCAAGACCCCCCCCTTGGGTGGGGCTCTCTGGGCCCGGCAACTGAAGTTGCGGGCTTCTCTTTGCGAAGCCTGCCTGCGCAGGCTGTTGAAAGTCCCCGAATGGGGACTTCGTAAACCCAGCCCGCGAGTTCACTCGCCGGGCTCGCCTCTTGTCTACCATCATGGATTTGCCAACCTTCCTTGTGGAACTATGATACCACGCGTGGGGTCGAGCGTCGGTAACCTGCGTTACAGTCGGGTTTGAACCACGGGGAGCGCTGAAAAAGCCGCAGTAGCCACAGCCATGCCTCATTTGCTATAATAAACCACTATGCAGATTGAGCCGAAGGAATTAGTGAAGCTGGGGCTATACCCCGACGAGCGGCAGGTCATCGCTGATGGGGTACGCCACCTCTTGCAAGCCCATCCCGAATACCGCCAGGAGATCGCCATTGCACACTACCAGCGCGGCGAGATCTCCCTGGCCAAGGCAGCGGCTTTAGCAGGCCTCGCACTGCCGCAGATGCAAGAGCTCCTGCGCGAGCGCGGAGTGCCCGTAGACTTGGGACCCGCCAGCCCCGAGGAGCTGCGACAAGACGTGGAAGTCGCCAAGCGAGCCCTCCAGTGATCGTGGTCAACACGACAGTCTTAAGCAATCTCGCTGCAGTCGGCCGCTTGGAGCTTCTGCGGGTTTTGTACGACGAGATTCTTGTTCCTTTCCCGGTTTACCAAGAGATTTTGCACGGACTGGAGGCCAGCTACGACTTCCTCTAATACTAATTTGCTTTCAAGATGTCACCATGCGCCCGGAAACTGAAGTTGCGGGCTAGCATTGACCAAGCCTGCCTCCGCAGGCTCAGTCTCCGAAGGGAGACTTTGCGAAACGTTTTGGTGCAGCATCTTATTAAGCAGCGGTCGCACCAAAACGTTTCGGTAGAGCGAGCCCGCGGCTTCAGCCGCTGGGCGCAGCAACAGGACATGAAGGCGTGGAATTAGTATAACAAGGCCCCCAAATGACATATCGGGGGCCTCCCACAGTTCGACGTCTCTCGCGCTTTATCTCAGCACGACCAACTTTCTGACTTCACCGCGCCGCTCCTGCCCATCCCAACCGCGCACGGTTACAACATAGAGATAAACGCCGTTAGCTAGGCTGCGATCGCTGAGGCTCAACGCCACTCGTGGACCCAGTGCCGTGACTGTCAATAGACGCGCACCGGCGAGCGTGAAGAGATCTACTGACGTCTCAGCAATTCCCATGCCCTGAGCCTGGACCTCCAGTGTCTGTCCCCGCACCCGAGCGCTCACTTCTGCCAACTCCAGAACTCGCGAACCGGCCAGCACTTGCCAGGCAGTATTGTCGCAGGCGCTCGCCGGCAGTGTACGACGTTTGACGACGGCTTCTTTGATCCAGCGCACGTCCGTCGCCGTGATCTCGCCCAAGGGCGGCGCGACATCGGCCGCCGTCAACTGCAAGCGTCGCATCGGGCGCTCATCCGCCGTGAAGTCATCCAACGTCTTGCCCACCAACCGCGCCGCCGCCCGTGCGTCCCGTCTGTTCACCACGCCGTCGAGCGTTACATCGCCCGGCTTCAACTCCAGGCGCACCTGCCCGATCACTAAATCCGGCTCCAAAACCTCTCCAGACTCGCCTGTCATGAAGACCGAGCTTAACTCTAAATCTGTGGATCGGCAGAGCGCCGCGTCGTTGCCCGGGATGATCTCGATCTCCAAAACATTTCCGTCAGTAGCAGCTTTGCGGCCGGGTCGCAGCGAGAGGGCGAAATCAATCTGTCCGACTTCGTTGTCCACAGTCAAGCTATCCAGAATATAAGAGCCCAGCCCGCGGGCCTTGTAGCGCCGGTTCTCGTCGCTAGAAGTCGGATCTTCGCGGACTTGAAGGAGCAAAGGATCGAAGGTCAGACGAGCTTCCAGATCGCCCAAGCCGGGCAGCGGCACCCCCTCGACCCGCAAAACGATCTTGCCGTTTTGGACCATGCTGACATCTCCGACAATGAGCCGAGCGCTCCCTGCGCCGCCACCGGGATTGACCGTCTCAATCTTGATAGCGTCATTGGCGATCACCGGCATAGGGGTCTCGATCCCCGAAGACTCTTCGCCATCTTCTGAACTGTCGTCGCGGGCCACGACCATCACTTGGGTCCGTAAGATGTTCTCTGCGGGCGCGTGGGCAAAACCGCTCGCTGCCAGATCAACGACGACATAGATTCGCTCAACCCCACCCGTGCCGAAAATATTATTACGCCCGACTCGGAGCAGCCGTCGCCCGCCGCTGCCAAAAGTGACGCCCGCAGCTAAGTTCGGACGCACGATCTCGCCCAAGAGTTCGTCACCCTCTTGCCAGCCGGGACCCGTTCGCCCGCTCTCGCGGAAGAGTCGCACTCGCTTAATTAAGCCAGAGCCTGGGTCGAAGAGATTGGCGCTCGTCTCGCCTTCAACAGCCTGAACGGTGATGCTGCGCACCAGCGTCGCTAAGTCGTCGTCTTCGGTATCGCCGTCGGAACCCGGATCAGCAATAGAAAACTGCTGGACGACGACGCTCGTTCCCGGCTTCGCTGTCAGCGCAGCCGTTTCGTCCACAACATCGGTTTCGGCATCGCCGCTGGTCGCCCGCACTGTGAGAGCGTTGCCGATCACTGGCGGGCCTTTATCAGCGCTGAACCCCGAGCTGACCGCCGGGCCGCCGAGCAACCCGTCCTGAGCGGTGGCATCGAAGCGCAGAGTGAGACCAGCGCTATCAGGGGCAGCAGAAGCCAAATCTACAACAATGAAGAAGAGCTTCGCGCCGCCGTTGAGCACGAGCATCAAGAGCTCTCCTACCCGGCCGAACGTCTCACAATTGTCCAAATCAGGCCGGATTACCGAGCCCAGCAGCGTGCTCTCACGGCGATCAAAATACCCGCTCAGGGTGTCGTCTGCGTACAGACGAACGGCTGCGACATATTTGCTCTCCAGCGTGCTGCTGGCCGCTGAACAGATAGAGATAGTTTCTATGGCCGTAGGCGCATTGTCGTCGCCGGGGTCATAGACCCGCACAGCCTGCGCGACAACAAAAGTTTGCCCCGGCGCAGCGAAGGGCTCTAAAGCGCCTGAGCCATCATTGAAGGCTATCGTCTCAGGATCGCCTGATGTTAGCCCAAAGCTCGCGACACTCATAACGGCCACGAGTACCCAGGAACCGATAACTCTCTTCACTAGCGAAACGCTCACGGTGCACCTCCTGCACATGTCTTTTGTCAACCCCAAAAGCATTTACTGTTACGCTCCAATCTCTCCTCCGCACACCCCTGCTGGCTTTCTTCAACCCCCTGAAAATCTTACCGTGTTTCCTTCGATCAGTCGGTAGTCTAAATTACAGACCGGAAATGTCAAGCTGAAAGAGCTTTTTCTCTGCGCCGTCAGCGACCCACAGGGACTGACCGTCCCAGGCGATGCCTGCGGGGTCCGAGCTAGGAGCCTCGATCTCCGCCAATGGCTCTCCCTGAGAACCGAGTTTATAGATCTTCTGCTCCGCAAAGTCCTCGAGCCAAAGATACTGTCCGTCCCAGGCCAGCCCCTGAGGATACTCGCCGGGAGCATTGAACTCGTCAACTTTTTTACCGGTTAAGGAATTGATCTTGTAGATCTTTCGCGTCTCGGCATCGGAAATCCACAGAGCACTCCCGTCCGAAGTGATGCCCGTCGGCTGTGGGCCCGGAGCGGGCAACGCGCGCAGGATTTTCTGAGTCTTGGGATCGATTTGATAAATCTTGACTTCGCCCCCGTCTACTAACCAGAGCCGCCCCGCGTCCCAGGCTATCCCCCCCAAGATAATGATCGGATGGTCGAATTGCTCCAGATCTATCGTAAGCAAAGGGGTTCCATTGCTGGGATCGATTTTGTAGACCTTGGGGTCTTGCGCGTCGGCCACCCAAAACGCCCCATCCCCCCAGGTCAGCGCCGCCGGATTGACTCCCGACAGCGCCAGCGACTTTTTGGGCTCGCTTTGTTCACTGACTGATACTGCCTTCTCCACGCTGTTGGAGAGCCCCTGATCATCGGTGACCGTCAGTGTGACAGTGTATCGTCCGACGGCGCTATAGACATGAATGACCGTCTGGCCGCTCTCTTCAGGGGAGCCGTCGCCGAAGTCCCAGAGATACTCAATGATCTGGCCGTCAGCGTCTTTCGAGGCCGAAGCGTCGAAGACGACCTCATCACCCACTTTGGGAGTGATGGGGCTGAGGGAAAACTGCGCCTGCGGTGGCTGCGGCTCACCCGCTCTTGGGGCGTGGAA
Source organism: Candidatus Fraserbacteria bacterium (assembly GCA_037440025.1). Classification (GTDB taxonomy): domain Bacteria; phylum Bipolaricaulota; class Bipolaricaulia; order RBG-16-55-9; family DRXL01; genus JANXCC01. The sequence continues at coordinate 160,703 of JBBIUX010000001.1, forward strand.
GCATCCGCCCAGAAAGACCACCCCAACAATAAACAGTACGCTGGCAAAGAACCTTGTGCGCTGCATCATCAATGAAGGTCACCCCTTTGCACTGCTGTAGGGGCACAGCATGCTGTGCCCCTACCAAAATTTTAACACAAAAAAAGAGAGCGATCCCGCACGAATGCGGTCTCTGACGCCCTCGCGTGGGATCGCCGCGTGGGTATTAGCGTACGAGCAGGAACTTGCGCGCTTCACTGCGCCAGAGGCCATCGGGACTCAACACCGTGACCGTATAGAGATAGACGCCGTTGGGCAGCCCGGCAAGTGCGCCTTCGCCCAAGCGCACGGTCGGCCCGGATGCCTGCACCGTCGCGACAGACCGTCCACTGAGCGTGAAGACCCTCACGGTCATCTCCGCAACGCCTTGCCCAGAGACGTGCACTTCGAGCGTCCCGGCGCGCAGTTTTGTCGTCACATGGCGCGCAGGCTTGCCCGCTGCCAGCGGCGCGAGTGAAATATTGGACTGCTCGAGCTTGCGCAGCCCCGCAGCAGCCTGGGCGATCCAGCGCACATCGGTCGCATCGATCACCCCTAAGGGCAGCGCGACATCGGCTGCTTCTTCTTGCTCTGGGGTCAACGTCTCCAAACCCAAAATAAACCGAGCCAAGAGCCGCGCGTCGCTCATGGTCACGACGCCGTCACCGTCTACGTCGCCCTTGATCAGCTTGATCGTGATGACCCCACGGGTGACATCCGGCAAGAGATCGCGTCCCTGGGCATCCCGGAAGACATCAATGATCTCGATCCCCTCGATGTCTTCAATATCTAAAGTGACGGACTCGCCCACGGGGGCGTCGGGGGCTTTGTCCACTTCGATCTCAGCAATGACCCCTTCGTTGAGCGGGGTGCGCCCGGGCTTAAGCGTCAGCGTGAACTGCGCTCGACCCTCGAGAGAATCGATATTCACTGAGTCGACAATATAGGGCCCGACGCCCTTGATGTTGAGCACCTGAACGATCGTGGGGTCGAAGGTCAGCGCACCATCGGGGCCGACCTGCAGCTCCCCAAGCCCCGGTGCCGGAACAAAGCGAACCGAGATGGGCACCCTCGTCTTGCCCACAATCGAGGCCGACCCGATAATCAACGTCGGCGGCGGGACCTCTACGACGAGCTGGTTGCTGGCCACGACCGGCATGGGCGTCTCAATAGCGGAAGAAATCTCACCCGGATCGGTCTTGTCGTCACGCGCTACGATTTCTACACTGGTGCGTAACGTGTCGCCATCTACCAAGCCGACCGGCGCCAGATCAGCGACGACATAGAATCGCTCTTCGGCGTTGTCGTTGACCCGCACCAAGCGCCGACCGCCATCGCCGAAGACGACCCCGCGCTCCAGATCAGGCGAGTTGACGACGTCTAAGAGCTCGTCTTTCTCATCCCAGCCTGGCGGGGTGCGCGGGCTGGCCCGGAAGAGCCGCAATCTCAGAATCTTGTCGCTGGAGATCGTGCCGCCCACTTTTCTCACTGTGACAGTTCGGATGAGCGTCCCGGCTCCATCGGGCACGGCATCGCCGGAGACGCCGGGGTCGGAGACCAAAAATTCTTGCAAGACCACCGAGTCACCGGGTTTACCGGTGCGTGCAGGGGTCTCGTCAATGACGTCCGTTTCGGCATCGGCTGTTGCTGCCGTGATGCGAATGAACCCCGTAGGAACGGGGAGGCCAGCATCAAAGTTCAAGATGGGAAGAGAGGTGGCGCTGTCAATTCTGGAGCTGGTGACCGGGCCGCCGATCAAGCTATCCCCGACAGTCAGATCGAAGCTGGTACGCAGCGTCGCGCCATCGGGCGCGTCGTTGGCGAAGTCGGCCACCACGAAGAATTGTGCAGAGCCCCCGTTGGGCACCAATACTAACAGCTCTCCCTGCCTGCCAAAGACCACTCCCGTGGTGAGCTTGGGCGCGTTGACTGCCCCTAACAGACGATCTACCGTGGGATCGAACACCCCATCACCGTCATCGAGATAGAGCCGCAACGCGATGACAAAGTGATCTTCCAGTGTCCCGCCGATCTTGCGGATTGTCACCGTTTCAATAGCCGTCGGGAAACTATCGGGGGTGGTGTCGCCGAACGGACCTGGGTCGGCAACAATGATGTCTTGAATGACAACGAAATTTTCTCCGGGATTGGGGCTGGGCTCGGTGTTGCCGGCATTGGCATTAAACACGTCGGCTTCATCGTCGGCCAACGCCCCCACCGACCAGCCCAACAGAAGCATCGGCACCAGCACGAACAACCACGCTCTACTTCTGAATTTCTGTACCATACCCACGCTTGAGGACCTCCCTTCACCAGTGCGCTGCGAAGATGCTCTCAGCATAATCAATGACCTGCCTTCTCAGTTCTTTTCATCATCGCTATTGTAGCCCGTGCCCTATGTTCTGTATGTAACTCCTGTCACGGCATCAGGGTAGCACACGTCACCGCCGCACGACGAGCTTGCGCACTTGCACCGTGCGCTCCGTCCCATCCCACAGCTCTATTACTGTGATATAGACGCCGTTCGAGACGGGCTGACCCACTTGATCTTCAAGACTCCAGCGCAGCAGCCCCGAGGACGACTCGGCGCGATAGAGAGCCCGGCCGAGCATATCGAAGACTCTTACGGAAATCTGCGTGCCCATCGGCGCTGAAAACTCGACGGCCCGGTGCAGCGGGCGCACGCGCAACAGAGTGAGCTTCTTCGCGGTCGCCGTGGGCAATGGGACTTCAAGACAGAACATCTCGGTACGCACCCCGATGGCAAATTCAGCGATCCAGCGCACGTCCGTCACGTCAATGTTCTCTGCGCTGCCCGCAGAGGGCTGACACGGGGCGCGCACGTCGGCAGCCCAGCGCGATTGCGCATCAAGATCGCGCAGGCCCACGATGAACTCAGCAGCGAGCTTCGCGTCGATAATATCGACGTCGCCGTCGTTGTCGACATCGCCCTTCTTGCGGGTCGGCGCAGGAGGCTGCGCCGTGACCTTCACTTGGTCGGAGTCCGTCGCGCCGTCTGGGTCAGTCACTACTAATTCAAGGATATAATCACCAGCAACGTCAGGGGTGAATTTCGCTTGAGCCGTGTCTGCATCTGTTAAGGTCGCCGTGCTCCCTTCGGGCTGGGAGACAAAGCGCCATTGGAACGTGATGGGGTCGTCGTCGGGATCACGTGACGCGCTGCCGTCCAGAGTTACTCGAGTTCCAACGGTCACTTGCTGATCGGACCCGGCATTCGCGACCGGCGCTTGATTCTCCACAGCTTGTACTATTACTTGATCGTTGCCGGTCTGCCGACGGTTATCCGTGACAACAAGTTCAATGACATAACTGCCGACGATATCCGCTACAAAGCTGGCGGTCTCGGTATCCGCGCCGGTCAGGGTCGCCGTGCTCCCTGTCGGCGCCGTCACAATTCTCCACTGGAAGCCTAAGACCCCGCCTTCTGGGTCAGACGACGCCGACCCGTCGAGCGTCACGGTGCTACCGACTTTAACCGTCTGGTCAGGACCAGCATTCGCGACCGGTGGCAGGTTCGGCGGCGCGGGCGGCCCAAACCGACTCCCAAAAAAGATATACGCTTCGCCGGAGTCGGGCTTCAGATTTTCTAAACCGTCAGCATTCAGAGCACCCAAGATCACTTCGGCTAAGCCATCCCCGTCCAAATCTCCAGCGATGGCCGCGCTCCCCAACCGGTCATCGGCTTGCGCCCCGAGGAAGACCGCCGCCACGGGCGCGTCACCTGCTCTCAGATCTATCGTTTTGGGCAGCGGGTCTTGCCCTAAGATCAAATACGCTTCTCCGGCGTTGAGTCTCTTGTTCTCCGGCCCGTCAGCCGAGTCGGCTCCTAAGACCAGATCCCAGTACGGATCATCAAAGGTCGCTCCTCCGATCAACCCTGAGGCGACCGCGCGCCCCAGCCGATCCCCGGCGTCAGCGCCGTAGACGATCGTATCATAGCGCCCGACGGCCAAGTCATAGATCCCCTGCAGCGATGGGCCACCCAAAAGTATATAGACTTCGCCAGCCCCAGGACGCTTGTTCTGCGGCCCGCCGGCACCAGGCGCCCCGATAATGACATCGTTGAACCCGTCGCCGTCCAGATCGCCTAAGCCCACAGAGACACCCAGCGTGTCCCCCGCATCGGCACCGTAGATATGCACATCGGGACGATCCTTGGCTAAATCAACGGCAGCGGGCAACGTGGTAGACCCGAAGAGAATGTAGACTTCGCCGGCATTATTGCGCCCGTTGCCTGGGCCATCGGCTTGATGGGACGCAATGATGAGATCATCAAAGCCGTCGCCGTTCACTTCTGCGCTCAGAATGATATTGCCCAACTGATCAGTAGAGTTTCGCCCGAAGACGGTTATATCGGCGTCCCGGCGCGCTAAGTCTATGGTGCGGGGCAAACTTGTGCTGCCAAAAAAGACATAGACTTGGCCAGCATTGGCCCGCTCCTTGCGAGGGCCGTCAGCGTCGGTCGCCCCGACGATCAGATCGGCGATGCCGTCGCCGTTGAGATCGCCCGTCGCTACCGAAGCCCCAAAGCGATCCCCCGGCGTCTCGCCGTGAATAGTAATATCTTGATCACCATCGAAAATATCAATGAGCTTGTTGGGGGTCGGACGGCCGTAGATCACATAGACTGCTCCGGCGTCGCGCCGACGCTCAGGAAGTCCATCGGGGCCGTCAACGCCCGCCGCGCCGATAATCAAATCGAGCCGCCCGTCGCCGTTACTATCGCCGACGGCGACGGAGGTGCCGAGCATATCGCCCGGGCGCGCGCCAGTCACGACGATATCCGCGTGCGATCTCGCCAGATCATAGACGGAGTCGAGTCCTGGCTTGCCGAAGATCACGTAAACTTTTCCAGCATCACGACGGTTCCCCTCTTCGACGTCGGCTGCCGGATCACCCAAAATCAAATCATTGAGACCGTCGCCGTTGACGTCGCCTACGGCGATGGAGTTAAAGTCCGTCAGAAAATCTTTGGTGTTCGCACCGAAGATCGTGACGTCCTGGTTGGCGTCGGCGATGTCCAACACAACCGCGTTGGTCGCTCCGGCCAAGCCCCCTCCAAGCAACAACAGTGACGGGATCACCAGAAAAAAAACTTTTGCCGCGCGTCGGGCAGTAGCGGGCTTCACGGTAAACCTCCTTCTCGAATCAGCATCAACACAGTCAACAGTTTCCCCTTGAGCGAAGGCTTCTCCTCGTCAGAGCTTCCAGGCACCAACAATGCTTCGCTCGTGTCCTTCATTTGAGCTCAATTATACCGACTCCACCGCATATCTGTATGTGATTTAGATTACCCCTTCCCGAAAGCCCTCACCCCAGTGCGCTTAGTCAATTCCCTGGGCCTTCTGCAGGCGTCCGGAGTAATCAACATAGACCGTCTTCCATTCGGTGTACTCGTCAATGGCTGCCAGGCCCGCTTCGCGGCCACCGTTGCCGGTGTTCTTCACGCCGCCGAAGGGTAGGTGCACTTCGGCACCGATGGTCCCGCTGTTAATATACGTAATCCCTGCTTCTAAGTCCTCAACAGCCCGATGAGCTTTGTTGACGTCTTGGGTGTAGATGGACGACGAGAGCCCGTACGTCGTGTTATTCGCAAGGGCGATAGCCTCCTCGTAGTCTTTCGCTGTGACCACCGAGAGCACCGGCCCAAAAATTTCTTCTTGGAAGATGCGCATAGAGGGCTTGACGTCGCCAAAGATCGTCGGCTTGAAGAAGAAGCCCTTGGATAAGACGCCTTCTTTGGCGATCTCGCCACCGCACAATAGTTTTGCGCCCTCCTTGATGCCGATCTCAACGTAGCTCGCGATTTTTTCTAAAGCCGCCCGGTTGACCACCGGGCCGACATCCGTCGTGGGGTCCAAGCCGTTGCCCAGGCGCAGCTTCTCCGCGCGCGGGACTAACTTGCCAAGCAACTTCTCGTAAACACTGTCTTCAATAATCAAACGCGAACAGGCTGTGCAGCGCTGCCCCGTCGTGCCGAAGGCGCTCCATAAAATTCCCTCGACGGCCAGCTCGAGATCGCCGTCCTCTAAGACGATAATAGGGTTCTTGCCACCCAGCTCTAAATGGACCTGGCTGAGTTTTTCAGCCCCGTACTTATAGATCTCTTTGCCCGTGTCGGAAGACCCGGTGAAGGAGATCATGTCAATCTTGGGGTGCTTACAGAGGGGGATGCCGACGTCGTTGCCGCCGCCGAAGACGACGTTGAGCACCCCCTTGGGCAAGCCGCACTCTGCGAAGATTTTTGCCAGTTCGTAGGCCAGGCGCGGCGTGTCCGAAGCCGGCTTCCAGACGACGGTGTTGCCCGCGACTAAAGCAGGCATGATCTTCCATGTCGGAATTGCAAATGGGAAGTTCCAAGGGGTGATGGCCGCAATGCGCCCAATCGGACGGCGAATGGCCAGACAGTGCTTATGAGACAGTTCAGAGGGTGTAGTGTAGCCCAGGAGCCGTCGCCCTTCAGCAGCGATATAGTAGGTCATATCAATGCCTTCTTGGACATCGCCGCGGGCTTCCTTCAGGACTTTGCCCATCTCGCGGGTCATAAGCTGGGCAAGCTCTTCTTTGCGCTGCTTGATGAGAGCAGCCACGTCGAAGAGCAGCTCTCCCCGTTTGGGGGCCGGAACACGGCTCCATTCCCGAAAGGCGCGATCAGCCGCGAGCACCGCTTTTTCGACGTCGCGTGCATCGGACGCTGGAAACTCGCCAAGCTCGTCGCTGGTATCGGCCGGATTAATTGATCTAAATGTCCTTCCCGTCGCGGATTCGACCCACTCACCGTTTATGAAGTTCTTATAGAGCATTGTTGGGCCTCCTTCTTGTCGTAGTTCCGGTTCACATTATACCGCACAGAGATGGTGACAGCAGCGTACCCATAGTGAAGGGACACAGGTCTGTGGAAAACCTGTGGATAAGGTTGTGGAAATCCTGTGGAAAAGTGCCCCTTGCCTGTGGAAATTGCCTGTGGAAAACTCGGCTGAAAAGTTTTCCACAGGAGTTTTCCACAGGTTTTCCACAGGTTTTCCACAGGTTTTTCCACAGCCCGACATTTGTATAGTATCTTCTGATTTTGATTTCCTTTAAAAGCAAAATCGTCGACTGACCGGTCGGTCGAAAAGTTTTCCACAGGTTTTGGCCCCCTCTACTACTATTACTATATAGAATAAATATCTATAGCTATAGTAGTAGAGTAGAGTCCCCAGAAAAACCAAAAAAACAACGAGGGCGCGAAGTCACCTTCGCACCCTCGCACCAATTTGCTCTTTGTTAGACTTTACCCGCCACGGCACCTTCCGCCCTTGCAGAAGAGCACCAGTTGGTTGCCCAATGGCGCTCGCCCGTGGTTGCGGATCGTGTCCGTGCGGAAGGCAGCCAAGCTGTTGCCGACCGTCAACGGGATATATGGCAGGTGGCTGGCAAAAACGAGCTGAGCTTCATCGGCAAGCTCTCTCAGCTTCGCTTCATCGGTCTCCTCAGAGAGCTGCCGATAGAGCGCGTCCAGTTGCTTCTCTTCGGGTGTCGCGTTCTTGCACCCTTCTCCAGCATTGACGTTCCAGAAATGCAAGTTGCCATCGCAGGTGTAGACGTTGACACCGCTGGCCGGGTGGGACCCGCCGGTCAAGCCTATCAAGATGGCTTCATAGTCGCCAATAGTGAGCTGATCTACTAGGGCCGCGAAGTCCTTGGGGACGGCTGTGGCCTCAATGCCGATCTTCTTCAAGTCGGAAGCCAGCAGCTTGATCTGCTCTTCGCGGATGGTGTTGCCGACGTTGGTGTTCAGCTCGAACTTGAACGGGCCGGCCGGGTTATTTTGCGGGCCGAAGTCGTTCTTGAAGTTCGCCGGGATGACGCGGATGCCGTCGCCGCCTGGCTTAATGCCGAGGTCATCAAGGATCTTCGCAGCCCTCGCCAAGTCAAAGCGTTTCTTGGCCTGCTCCCACTGGTTGAGCTTGGCCTGGCTCTGGCCTGGGCGCTCGATGTGATACGGGCTGGGAACACTGTATTGGCTGAAGATCTCCGTGCCCAACCCCAGGCGGATGTTTTTCACGATAGAAGCGCGGTCGCTGGTGTGCGAGAAGGCAAAGCGCACGTCCTTATTGCCAAAGGCTGCGCGCAGCGTCGGGTTCTTCGCCGTCCAGCTCACTACCCAGAACTCCGTGCCAAAACCAGGAGTGCCGGAGTCGATGTCGTCGTTGATGGGCAGCTTCCCTGCGGCCTTGTCAGACTGCAAGATGGCGATATCCGCCGCGCGTGGGCTGAGAAAGTCCGTCTGGCCGTTGCGGAACTGCTGCAGGGCCAGCTCCTGTCCCTGGGTCGGCGCCAAAATGACGCGGACGCCAGCAATATACGGCAACTGGTTGCCCTTCTCGTCCACGCGGAAGGTGAAGGGGTTGCGCACGAACTCGACTACGGTGTTGGGATCGATCTTGGAGAGCTTAAACGGTCCCGCGCCCACAATATCCTCGGGCTTGGTGTTCACCCCGTAGACGTTGTTGAAGTCCTTGGGGCTCTTCTCGACGTTGGGAGCGAGCTTGAGGATGTTCTTCTTCGAAAGAATCTCCACGAAGCCTACAGACGGATGAGGGTTATCAGCCGCTGGCTTTTCGCAGCTGAAGCTGATCTTGCGCTCATCAATGACCTTAGCTGCTGGCAGGTCTTTGCCGCCTGCGCAGAAGAGCGTGTCGCGGATGCTGGTGGCAATATCTTTGGGATAGACTAAGTTCTCCAGGGTGAAGCGCACGTCCTCAGAAGTGATGGGCGTACCGTCGCTGAATTTGACGCCCTTGCGCAACGTGTACGTCACTGTCTTGCGGTCAGGGGTGACTTCGAACGCTTCAGCCAAGGCGCCGGTCGGTGCGCCAAAGGGGCCATCGAGCAACGTATCATGGAGCCGATTGGTGACCAGCGTACTCGCAGTATCCGTAGCCGTAATCGGGTTGAGCGTGCGCGGCCGGGCAATAGAAGTGTTTGCATAGATGCCCTTGCCGATTTCACCCGCTTGCGGGATCTGCTCGAAGAAGATCTTGATATCTACTTTGGCATCCCCCTTGGTGCTAATCTGCAGGACGCGGTTGGGGCCAAGGCTCTCTTCGATGCCCACGACGGCTTTGGCACCAGAAGCGACGGAGCCCTTCACGTCTTTGCCGGCGTTCTTGATGGTGCGATTGAGCGCGTCTTTGACTTCGTAATTGATCTCCGCAGGACCCTGGTTAGAGATTTCCAGCTCCACGGCTGTGCGGGGCAGGATGGTCTCATCTGCGGGAGCACCCTGGAAGCTCAGCATGGCACTGGTCTTCTTGCTGCCAGCAGTCACGGTGATCTCGATGGATTCTTGCTTCGCGCGGTCGAAGGCCGGGACGTTGACCGTCACGGACTGTTTGGCGGTGACAGCGCCTTTGGCCAGTTCCGTGCGCTGCGCACGCAGGCCGATGCCGGCAACCTTGGTCAGCACATAGGTCAGGTCGCCATCACCGGCAGTGATGACCATGCTCTTGGTCCCCTGGGGCAGACCAATGGTGACTTCTTGGTTTGGATCGAGCTCGATGGGCTTGAAGCCGCCCGCCTGCACCGTGCCGCCTTTGAACTCGGCCGCCGCCTCGATGGGTTCCCTGTCCATCACTTTGGGATTCTCCGAGCACGCGGGCTTGCAGGCCTGGGCCCAGCCGACAACTGCTCCGGTGGGAATCAAAACTGCTACTGCTAAAAGCAACGCAAAAACTTTGGATTTCATCGCTATTGTAAGTCGCACGAGTGCGACTCTTCTTTGCCTCCTTTGCTGTGAGCTTCACCAGCTGGTTCCGGATTCCAGCTGGCTTACTTTGCGACTCTACGATGATGTTTTCCCCCGCTGGAGTCCTCCTTTCTCAAGTTATTTCGCGTGACTCACATCTCTGTAGATACGTGAATCCGCAAGGCCATTATAAACCACCCATGTTCATTTCTGACACCTTAGGGGGTCTGCGCTCCGATCCAGTTTTTGTTCGTCTATATTATCAAGACTGCTAAAAGCCATCAAGTGTCAGCTGGTCGCTGCGCCAAGAGATCGTTACCAGGGGGAACTCTGGACATGGCTCAAGAAAGCGGGCATCCTCTCATGGGCCAAACTCTGGAAGAGCGCCCAGAAAGGATGCACGCTATGGAACTATCGTACCAGGAAGTGTACCGGATGAACAAGAGCGAAGCAAGACGCCACCTCGTGCAGACCTACCAGCAGACCGCTCGGCTGTGGCAGACCAGCCGTCAGGTGGTG
>JBBIUX010000002.1:0-169069 GCA_037440025.1 Candidatus Fraserbacteria bacterium
GAAACTTGAACGAGGCGCTGTAGTGATTGCGTGGCTTTTTCATCTCCTCGATCCTCCACAGACTCGGTGTATCTTACTCCAATTTCCCACCTTAGCCCGTGGTCCAGTTTTCGGGGCCAATTATACAAGACCTCAATCTTTAGGGACGCCCTAGCTCTTTAGCCAAGCAATTCCCGACACTCTCGCACAAAGCCCACCGTCAGCTTCACCGTGTTCTCGAAGTCGTCAAGCCGTAAGAGGCTGAACTGCGAGTGAATATACCGACAGGGCACTGAGAGCACCCCAGAGAGAATGCCCCCGCGCGTCGTATGGATCGCCCCGGCATCGGTGCCCCCGTAGACGGGCAGCTTATATTGATATGCGATCTTCAGCTTCTCTGCGACCTTCTCTAACGCTTCGACGACGCGGCGGCTCACAACTAAAGAATTATCTGCGATCGTGATGGCTGGGCCTTTGCCCAACGCCGTCGGTTGGCGTGCTGGGGCAACACCGGGAACATCGGCGCCAATCGTTCCTTCTAAAGCAAGCGCAACGTTAGGATTGATGCTGTACGCAGCAGCACGAGCGCCGCGCAAGCCCGTCTCCTCTCCAATAGCAAAGTTGCAGACCAACGTCAGATCTAAGCTCTCTTTCTGAAGCTCTTGGAGCGTGCGGATGGCGACAGCGCACCCGGCGCGATCATCGAAGGCTTTGCCCCCAACGACATCCTCGCTCAGGTGCTCAAAGGGATAATACGGCACAGCGGGGTCGCCGATGCGAATCCCCATCTTCTGGACCTCTTCAGCAGAAGAAGCGCCCACGTCAATGAAAAGATCTTCGAGCTTGAAGGGCTTTTCTCGATCTTCGGGCTTCAGTACATGGGGCGGGATGCTCCCGATAACCCCCGTGATCAGTCTTCCTTGGCGCGTGCGCACCCTGACGACTTGGGCCGGCAAGATACGCACATCCCAGCCGCCCAGGGTCGCAAAGCGCAAAAAGCCTTTCTCTTCAATATAGCTAATAATGAGCCCGACTTCGTCCATGTGCGCGTCGAGCATGAGCGTAAAGTCGGGCTTGCCCTTGCGCGTGACGATGAGATTTCCCAGGGGGTCGACGCGCACTTCGTCTGCCAGAGGCTTGACGAATTGATAGATCACGTCACGGACGTCGTCCTCAAATCCGGAGACACCGAACGCTGTCGAAAGCTTTTCAAGCAGTTGCGCACTGTCAGTAGAATTTATTGTGGGCATGCCGGAGATTATAGCCGATAAGCGTACCGGAACTCAAATCTTTCTCAACAGGATAGCCGAGTTGTGGCCGCCAAAACCAAATGAATTAGACAACGCCACGCGCACTTTCGCCGGGCGCGCTTTGTTCGGCACATAATCCAAGTCGCATTCCGGATCGGGATTCTCTAAATTGATCGTTGGGGGCAGAATCCCACGGTCAATGGCCATGAGCGTCGCGATGGCTTCGACGGCTCCGGCTCCGCCCAGCAGATGCCCAATCTGGGATTTCGTCGAACTAATGGCCAACTTATAAGCATGTGCGCCGAAGAGTCTCCTAATAGCTCGCGTTTCACTGATGTCTCCGAGCGGTGTCGCGGTGCCATGGGCATTGATATAATTTACCTCTTCAGGACGAACGCCGGCACGTTCGAGCGCCATCAGCATGGCTGTGCGTGCGCCTTCGCCGTGCTCGTCTGGCGCGGTGATGTGCCCGGCATCGGCGCTCATCCCTAAGCTTGCTAGTTCAGCGTAGATATACGCGCCGCGAGTGCGGGCGTGCTCCAAGCTCTCTAAAATTACTATGCCCGCGCCCTCGCCGACGACGAAGCCGTCGCGATCTCGATCAAATGGCCGAGAGGCCTTTTCTGGAGCGTCATTGCGTCTGGACAGCGCACCCATCTGATCAAAGCCGGCGAACGTCAACGGACGCGAGACGGCTTCCGTTCCACCGGCGACCATCACATCCGCGTAGCCATAGCGAATGGCATCGGCTGCCAACCCCAAGGCGTGATTGGAGCTGGCGCAGGCCGAGACTGTACCGTAATTGGGACCGCGCAGCCCCCACTCAATAGAGATTTCCCCCGCAACGGCATTAGGCATAAACATGGGGATAAAGAACGGGCTGACGCGCCCGGCGCCTTTCTGCAAGAGAATATCATAATTTTCGGTGAGCGCTTCGATGTTGCCGATTCCCGTTCCGATGACGACACCAATGCGATCTCGGTCTTCCTTCGTTGGGTCAAATCGGCCATCTTCAAGTGCCAACTTCGTCGCGGCGAGAGCTAATTGGGTGGAGCGCCCCAGACGGCGGGCGCGTTTTCTCTCGATGAACTGCAAAGGGTCAAAATCTCGGTTGTACGCGCCGATCTTGGCTCCGATGTCCGTCAGGTTCACAATGTCGTCAACCCGAGTGATGCCGCTTTTGCCGTCGGCCAGGCCCTGCCAAAAGGCTTCCTTCCCGGTGCCGATGGGGGTGACAACCCCAATCCCGGTGATGACGACTCGTCTCGACTCGCTCATGTCAGGCTATGATAGCCAATCTATAACAGAGGAGCAAACGCATACTATCTGCGGGCAAAGACAAAACCAGTGAGGCTGCTTGTTGCTGTTTGGTCGGCTCGCGTGGATCGTGAATGTGCAGCAGCACGTTGAGCTGCTCAATCTGCTGGAGATTCTCCCAAAACGTTCTGGTGCGACCGCTTGGTAGGGGCAGGCCCCCGTGCCTGCCCTGGGCCAACCTTGCCGCTCTAGGAGCGATCTGCTAAGATTATTTTCGTTCATTCTCGCTTTTCACATGAGGAGGAGCTTGTGGCATGGAATTGCCCAAGGCGTATGACCCCAGAGAGGCCGAAGAGAAATGGTACTCGTTCTGGGAGTCCAATCACCATTTTGAGGGAAACGTAAACCCCCATAAAAAGCCGTTTGCTATTGTGATTCCCCCGCCCAACGTCACCGGCGGGCTCCACATGGGCCATGCGCTCAATAATACCCTGCAAGATATTCTCATTCGCTACAAGCGCATGGACGGCTACGAAACCTGCTGGTTCCCCGGCACCGATCACGCTAGTATTGCTGTGCACGTCTTGATCGAGCGCGGGTTAGCCAACCGTGAATTGGACGATCTGTTGACGGAGATTGGCTACCATGTTCCCAAAGAGAAACGGCCCTTGACGCGCCACGATCTTGGGCGTGAGTATTTTGTGAAGCTGGGCTGGGCCTGGAAGAATCGTTACGGTTCTCGTATTCGTGGGCAGCTACGTGCTCTGGGAGCCTCCTGCGATTGGCGGCGTGAGAGTTTCACGCTGGACGAGGCGCGCTCGCGAGCGGTGACAGAAGTTTTCGTCCGGCTCTACGAAGAGGGCTTTATCTATCGGGGAGATAGACTGATCAATTGGTGTCCGCGCTGCCAGACGGTGCTCTCGGACTTAGAAGTCGAGCGTGAGGAGACCGAAGGGCAGCTCTATTATATTCGCTACCCCTTCGCTCAGGGTGACGGCTTTGTCACGGTCGCTACGACGCGCCCGGAGACGATGCTCGGCGACACCGGTGTCGCTGTCCATCCCAGGGACGAGCGCTACCAAGAACTGATTGGGAAGTTTGTCATCTTGCCTTTGATGAAACGAGAGATCCCTGTCGTAGCCGATGGGGCCGTTGACAAAGAGTTCGGCACCGGCGCGGTCAAAGTGACGCCGGGGCATGATCAGGCAGATTTTGAGATCGCGCGTCGTCATGGCTTGAAGGTGATCAGCGTGCTCAAGCCCGATGCCACGACCAATGAGCACGCGGGAGACTATGCCAATCTGGACCGTTACGAGGCCCGCAGGCGCGTTGTCGAGGACCTCAAAACCCAAGGGCTGTTGGAGCGTGTAGAACAACACGTCCATGCCGTCGGCCATTGCCAACGATGCACCACAGTGATCGAGCCGTTGATCTCCACGCAATGGTTCGTCCGAATGAAAGAGTTGGCTGAGCCGGCCATCCAAGTTATTGAGTCGGGCGAGATTCAGTTCATCCCGGACCGGTGGATAAAAGTCTATTTCGACTGGATGCGCAATATAAGAGATTGGCCGATCTCGCGCCAGCTCTGGTGGGGTCATCGCATTCCCGCCTGGCATTGTCAAGACTGCAAAGCGGTCACCGTTGTCCGCCAGGCACCGACGGCTTGCTCGCAGTGCGGCTCAGCCAATATTCGGCAAGACGAAGACGTCTTAGACACCTGGTTCAGCTCAGCACTCTGGCCCTTCTCTGTCATGGGCTGGCCTGAGGAGACCCCCGAGTGGAAGTATTTTTATCCGACCCAACTTCTCAGCACCGGGCACGATATTATCTTCTTCTGGGTTGCCCGCATGATTATGATGGGCTTGCATTTTATGAAAAAAATCCCCTTTGAGCGGGTCTTCTTTCACCCCATTGTCAAAGACGAGCACGGCCAGAAGATGAGCAAATCCAAGGGCAACGTCATAGATCCGTTGGAGATGAAAGAGAAGTACGGCATGGACGCCCTGAGATGTACCTTGGCGGCGCTCTGTGCCCAGGGCAAAGAGATGCGCTTGTCTGTGCAGGACATCGAGGGGTACAAGAAATTTTTGAATAAGCTCTGGAACGCGGCGCGCTTTGTGCTGATGAATTTAGAGGCCCTCACCCAGCCCTCCGGGCACCCCTCTCCCGTCGGTCACGACGGGAGCGGGGCTGGGGCGAAGCGTTTTGATGCAGCATCTTTTTCAGAAAGCGGTGGCATCAAAACGCTTCGGGGTGAGGGCCCCCTCGAAGACCGCTGGATTCTCTCGCGGCTGAGTCGCACCATCATGCAGACGCGCGCCAGTTTAGATCGCTACGAGTTCAACCAAGCCGCCAAGGGGCTCTATGAGTTCGTCTGGCACGACTTTTGTGATTGGTATCTAGAGCTGGTCAAGACGCGCCTGTACGGCTCAGCCCCCCACGCTCAAGCAGAAGCCCAGCATGTATTGCACCATCTGTTGACAAACATTTTGCAGCTGCTGCACCCGTTCATTCCGTTTATTACCGAGGAGATCTGGCAACGTCTGCCTGCAAAGACGACAGATAGTATCATCATCGCTCGTTACCCCGTTGCTCGCAACGAATGGATCGACGAAGAGATAGAGCGAACTATGCAGAAGCTTCAGATGCTCATCACGGCCATTCGCACGATTCGCTCGGAGATGAACGTGCCTCCACAAAAGCAAGCGAAAGTCTTCATCAAGGCCGAAGATCGGCAGGTCCAACAACTAGTGCAGGATTATAAAACCTTCTTCCAAGAGTTGGCCCGCGCGAGTGAAGTGATTGTCGGTCCGACCGTGGAACGTCCCAAGGCCGCACCGAGAATAGTCTTAGAGTGGGCAGAAGTCTTCGTGCCCTTGGAAGGATTGCTCGATCTGCAACAGGAGCACAGGCGTCTGCGTCAAGACCTGGAGGAAGCGCGGGCTGGGTTAGCCCTCACGTTGCGCAAGCTTGATAACGCGGACTTCTTGGAGCGTGCCCCAGAGGAGATCATCGAGAAAGAGAAGCGCAAGGCGCGGGAATTCAGAGAGAAAGTTCAACGATTGGAGCAGAATCTCCAGTTGTTGCAGGGCTCGTGAGCAGACAGTGGATCAAGCCATCGCGTATCTGAAGCAATTGCCGTACACTGAGGTCAAGCCCGGCCTCGACCGTATTCGTTGCTTATTAGAGGCCGTTGGCACCCCCCATGAGCGATTGCGTGCCGTGCACATCGCGGGGACAAACGGCAAAGGTTCCGTAGCAGCGATGATCGCCAGCGTTTTACACAGCGCCGGCTATCGCGTGGGATTGTATACCTCGCCTCATTTGATAAGCTATGGTGAACGGATTCAGATCAATCACACTTGGATCAGTGAACGAGATGTTACGGCACTGGCCGACGAGCTGATGCCCATTGCCGACTCAATGGCCGACAAGCCGACGCAATTTGAGTTCTTAACAGCCATAGCTTTTCTCTATTTTGCCCGCCACAAGATAGATATAGCTGTCGTCGAAGTCGGGCTGGGCGGGCGGTTCGATGCGACCAATGTCATAACGCCCTGGGTGAGCGTGCTCACGAACGTCGCACTTGACCATACCGATCTCCTGGGAGATACAATAGAGAAGATCGCTTGGGAGGAGGCGGGCATTGCTAAGAAAAACGTGCCGTTGGTCACCGGGGAGCGCAAACGCGAAGCGCTCGCCGTGATCGAGCGCGAGTGTGCTACCGTTGGAGCCCCGCTCGTCCCAGCTCGTGATAGAACCCGACGGTTGGATTTTACGTGGGACTATCAGGAGTTTGAGATCGCATCGTTGGGGAGGGTGCGTGTGAAGCTGCTCGGTGGGTATCAAGAGGAGAACCTTGCTGTGGCGCTCGAAGCGCTTCGGGTTTTACAAGAGCATCTAGAAATCCCAGCAGAGGCGATCATGCAAGGACTCGAAAGGGCATGGTGGCCGGGGCGCTTTGAAGTCGTGCAACGAGAGCCGTATGTGATCGTGCTCGACGGCGCGCACAACCCGCACGCTGTCAGGGCACTGCGAGACGACCTGCGGCGCTATCGCGAAAAATACCGTATAAAGAAGAGCGTATTGCTCTTTGGCGTGCTGAAAGATAAAGACTATCAGGCTATGGCCCAGACGCTCTTTCCCGAATTCGATGAGATACTTTTGGTGAAGCCGGACTCGCCCCGCGCTCTTGACCCAGAGGTGCTGCTTCGGTGGGCGCCACAGGGTAAGATATATCCGGACGTAGCAACAGGGGTGGCGAGAGCACGTGAGATGAAACCAGATTTGCTCTGCGTCACTGGGTCACTCTATCTCGTCGGCGCGGTGAAGAGATTTTTCGTATGAAAGACCTCGTTCCTCGGACGATCACAGCAGCTGTTGCTATCACCATTGTTGTGGCGGCGCTGGCGTTGGGCTGGGTGTGGAAGAGCATCTGGCCGGTGGCACTGTTGGGGGCGTTTGTCGTCGGCGTTGCGTCGTGGGAATACGTGCAGCTGTTGGAGCGCAACGGCGTATCGCTCAATCGCTTCTTCTTCGTCGGCTCGGCCGTGCTGGTGATGCTCGCCTATGGGACACCCGAAGCAGCGTTCGGCGATCTCGTGTTGTGGGCGGCGCTGGTCTTCCCTATCGCGCTCTATCTCTTCGACCTCGATGCTCTGAGAAAGATCTTAGCGACGATGGGCGGGATCATTTATATTCCGTATCTGTTGCATTTCTTCTATCCTCTCTATCGCGCGGCGGACGGCGCTCTGTATGGGCTGTTGGCGCTGGCGCTCGTGTGGGGATATGACATTGGCGCGTATCTTGCAGGCTCAGCGTGGGGGAGAAGCCTTCTTGCATCGACGATTAGCCCCCGCAAGAGTTGGGAGGGAGTTGCCGGAGGCTTTATTCTCTCACTGACTCTCGCAGCAATAGCGCCGATCTGGAAAGACTGGTGGGCTTCTTGGGTGCACATGATCGCGCTTGCGGGGATCACGAGTGCGCTCACCCAATTGGGCGATTTGTTGGAGTCGCGCTTGAAGCGCCTGGCCCAAGTCAAAGACGCTGGGGGATTGATGCCCGGCCACGGGGGACTACTCGATCGCATAGACGGATTGCTTCTGGCCATCCCGGCGATCTATTTCTACTTTCGGTTTGTGCTGAAGGTGGTCTAAGCCAAATGTACGCAGGGTGCTCGATAGGGTATTATAGAAAACACTATGAAGCTCCTTATACTTGGATGGACTGTCTCTGCATCCTTACGATGGGGCAACTGCAATGGCACAACAAGCGATGAATCCCAAAACGATCCTACGCGTCGAGAACATTTATAAGCACTTCGACGGCACCAAAGCCGTCGACAACGTGAGCTTTGTCGTGAACAGAAGCGAGATCTTCGGGTTGCTCGGCCCCAACGGCGCCGGCAAGACGACTCTTATCCGAATGATCTTAGGAATCTTCCAGCCCGATTCTGGAGAGATCCGATTCTCGTTCTCGCCCGCTGGGGAATTTCACCCCGAGCGGGTCGGCTATCTGCCCGAAGAGCGCGGGCTGTACGACAATCGCAAGGTCTGTGATACGCTTGTCTTTCTGGCGGGGCTCAAGGGTCTAAGAGCTTCACAGGCCCGCGAGCGGGCGCTGCTCTGGCTCCAGCGCCTCCAGCTCGAAAAATATTTCTCTCGCAACATTCGAGAGTTGTCCAAGGGAATGCAACAGAAGATTCAGTTCATTGCGGCGATCTTACACGAGCCCGCTCTGGTCATCTTGGACGAACCTTTCGCCGGGCTTGACCCGGTCAATCAAGACCTCTTTCGCGAACTGATTGTAGAGTTGAAAGCCAAGGGCACAACGATCTTGCTTTCGGCCCACCAGATGCACTTGGTAGAAGACCTAGTAGACCGTATCTTTCTCATTAATAGGGGACAGCAGATTCTCTACGGCGGGCTGCGCGAGATCAAGCGCTCTTGGCAGGAAGACTGGGTAACGCTCGACTTTCGCGGCGACGGGACAGCACTCAGAGAGAGTTCTCTTGTGAAGTCGGCACAGGTCGAGAACGAAAGGGCGCAGCTCATCTTACAAGAGGGCGTGCGGCCGGAAGAGTTTCTCGCGTCTATTGTGGGGAAGCTGGAGATCGAGCAGATCTCTATTCACAAGCCTCCATTGCATCATATCTTTGTCGAGATGGTGACGCGGGGAGAAGGCCCTCACCCCGGCTTCGCCACCCCTCTCCCGTCTAGCCGGGAGAGGGGGAGGGAGTGAGGGCCATGCTCACGGTCGCGCGCTGGGAATTTGTGCAGAACCTCAAGAGCAAGTCGTTTATGATCGCAACATTCGCTGCACCGCTCTTTTCGCTCGGTCTCATAGCCTTGGTGATCTGGATCGCGCGCGCTGCAGAGCAGGGCGAAGCGACCCGGCTTGCGGTCTTAGAACGTGCTGGAATCTTCACTGAGCTGAGCGGACAGCTTCGGGGATCAGAGTATCGCGTCGTGCTCTTCACCGGACCAGAAACCGAGCTGCCCGCGCGGATGCAACGCGGCGAATTTGACGGATATTTAGTTATAGAGTCTGATTTCTTCCAGACGCGTCAAGCGCGCTATGTTCCCAAGCCTCACGAAGGGCTAGGTATCAATATTCGGGAGCTGCCATCTCAAGGCGTGCCGCGCCCCGTGCGCGACGCGCTCTCTCATATCTTGCTTGCGCATGGTTTGCGTGAAGCCGGGCTGCCTCCAGAGAAAGCCACGGAGCTGAGCCAGGGCGTCCAGATCACTGTGCAAGCAGCGCCTGAAGCCGCAACGGAACAACTCAAGGCTGGGCTTACCGTTGGCGTGGGCTTTGTGATTATCATGCTCTTGCTTTTCATCACCATGAACTCTATCACGTGGATTCTGTACGGGGTGATCTCGGAGAAGCGCAATCGTGTCGTCGAACTTGTGCTCTCTTCGATTCGGGCGCACGAGCTGATGACGGGCAAGATTATGGGGCTTGGGGGGTTAGCGTTGGTGCAGGCGTTCATCTGGGCTGTTGTGGGGCTAATAATAATTTTCATTGGCGGTCCGTATGTGGGGCTGCCGACGTCGGTGATCAGCCTAGCAATCTTGCCCTTCTTGGCGTGGGAGAAGATTCTTTTGTATTTAGCGTATTTTGTGCTGGGGTACCTCTTCTTAGCGTCGCTGACGGCAGCAGTAAGCGCCACGCTGAGTGACGATCTCCAGAGCGCGAGCTCTTTTGGGATGTCGCTCGTCTTTCTGCCGCCGATTCTGCCCCTCATGCTCTTTTCGCTCGTCTTGAAGAACCCTGATCATATTGCTCTGAAAATTATCAGTTTCTTCCCGCCGTCTGCACCGGGGATGATGATCTTGCGCACGGCTGTCAGCTCCGTGCCGTGGTGGGAGATTCTCTTATCTGTGCTGGTGCTGGCGCTGGCGACCTATGGGATGATGCGTTTAGCGGGCAAGATCTTCCAAGTGGGGATTTTGATGTACGGCAAATCCCCGACGCTGCGGGAGCTATGGAGATGGGTGAGAAGTTAATGTAGCTCTTCATCCAACTGCTCCAGTAACTCCTGCGCCTTTCTCGTCAACCCCTTCGGTACTTTCACTTTCACCGTGACGTATTGGTCGCCCTTGCCCCACCCCTGCAAATGCGGGATACCTTTCCCGTTGAGTCTGAATGTCTCCCCAGATTGCGTTCCCGCGGGGATTTTTAATTCTTCTTCGCCGTAGAGCGTGGGGACTTTCACACGCGCCCCCAGCGCCGCTTGCGTAAATTTGATGGGTAGCTCGACGTAAATGTCGTCACCCTGGCGCTGGAAGATCGGATGCGGGCGCACTTCGACAGTAATATAGAGATCACCTGCTGGGCCACCTTCAAGTCCAATATTGCCCTCGCCCGCCAAGCGCAACCGCGAGCCTGTATCTACCCCCGGCGGAATCTTCACCGAGAGCTGGCTCTCGACTTTCACTCGCCCGGAGCCGTGACACCGCCGACATGGGTTCTCTATAATCTCGCCCGTACCGCCACACCGCCCACAGGTGCGAATGTTCACGAAACTCCCAAGCAGCGTCTGTTGACGATACTGAATCTCGCCACGCCCATTACAGTCGGGACACTTCGTGCGCCGACTCCCCGGCTCGACCCCCGTCCCACGACAGGCGTCACAGGCGATATATCTGGGCACGGTGAGCTTCATCTGAGCGCCAAAGGCGGCATCTTCGAGATTAATACGCAGGTGGTACTCTAAGTCTTCACCGCGCTGGGCGCGGCTGCGCCGGCGGTCGCGCGTCTCACGCGTGCGCAACCCCTCTCCAAAGAACATATCGAAGATATCCTCCCAGGCCGAACCAAACCCGAATTCTTCAAACGCTTGCCGTGTCCTACGAAAATCCCGCATGTCGAAGCCAAAGCGCTGCTCCGGGCCGATATGTCCAAAACGGTCATACTGCGCTCTTTTGTCAGGATCGCTCAGGACTTCATACGCTTCAGCGGCCTCTTTGAACTTTTCGGCGTCGCCACCCTTGTCAGGGTGATATTTTTTTGCCAGCTGCCGGAAGGCTTTCTTGATCTCGTCTGGCGAAGCCGTCTTTGAAACACCCAGGACGCTGTAGTAATCTCTCTTGGTCATAGATGCCCTCGGGGCCCTCACCCCGCAGGGCGGGGTGAGGGCCTGCTATACTACTTCTCATCTCTCTTCTCGTACTCCGCATCTATATATTTCTCGCTCTTGCCATCAGAAGACTGCGGCTGTTCTGAGCTGGGGGCGCCGGTCGCCTGAGCTCCGCTCGCTTGATAGATCTCACGCCCCAGCTCCAGACTCACTTCTTCCAGCTCTTTCATCGCTTGACGGATTTCGGCGATCTGTGCTTGGCTCTTGAGCTTCTCTTTGAGCGTGTCCGCCGCCCGCTGAATCCGCTCTCGTGTGGTCGTGCTCACCTTCTCGCCATGTTCTTTCAAAGCCTTCTCAGTGGCATACACCATCTGATCGGCGCGGTTGCGCGTTTCGACCTCTTCGGCGCGCTTGCGGTCTTCTTCCTCGTAGCGCTTGGCGTCCTCTTGCATGCGCCTAATCTCTTCGTCCCCTAGGCGCGACTGCTCTTTGATCACGATACTGGCGGATTTGCCCGTCGCTTTGTCTTTGGCGGTGACATGCAGAATGCCGTCCGCGTCAATGTTAAAAGAAACGTCAATCTGCGGGACGCCGCGCGGTGCAGGCGCGATCCCCGTCAATTGAAAACGCCCCAAAGATTTGTTATCAGCTGAGAACTTGCGCTCACCCTGAGTGATGTGAATGTCCACTTGGGTTTGACCGTCTTCGGCCGTCGTAAAGGTTTTGGTGCGCTCGACAGGGATCGTCGTGTTGCGCTCAATGATGGGCGTGGCAATTCCACCCAGCGTCTCAATGGCCAGAGTGAGCGGCGTCACGTCTAGTAACACAATTTGATCTACTTCGCCCGCGAGCACCCCGCCCTGAATAGCAGCTCCCATTGCCACGACCTCGTCGGGGTTGATCTCTTTATTCAATTTTGCCGAGCCAAACAGCTCCGCGACTCTCTCTTGCACTCTCGGCATTCTCGTGCTGCCGCCGACGAGCACCGCTTGATGAATGTCTTTGGGTGAGAGCTTGGCATCGTTCAGGGCTTGGTGCACGATCTTCATCGAACGCTCAACCAAATCGTCCGTCAACGACAGGAACTTCGCGCGGGTGAGCTTGCGCTCCAAGTGCTTGGGGCCCTTGGCATCCGCCGCAAGATAGGGCAAATTGATGACGGTCTCGTTCTTGAACGAGAGCTCTTTCTTGGCCGCTTCGGCGGCGTCCTTGAGACGCTGAAGCGCCGACAGGTCTTTCGAGATATCAATGCCGGTCTCGGCTTTGAACTCGGCGATCAGCCAGTCAATGATGCGCTGATCGAAGTCCTTGCCGCCGAGATACGTATCGCCCGAGGTAGACTTCACTTCAAAAACTCCGTCGCCGATGTCCAAAATCGTGACGTCAAACGTGCCGCCGCCCAAGTCATACACTAAGATCGTTTCGTCTTTTTCTTTGTCCAGACCATAGGCAAGCGACGCCGCTGTCGGCTCATTGATAATCCGCTCGACTGCTAGTCCGGCGATCTTCCCCGCATCTTTGGTTGCTTGGCGCTGTTGCTGATTGAAGTACGCCGGAACGGTGATCACGGCCTTGGTGATCTTGGATCCCAGCTTGTCCTCAGCGTCTTTCTTGAGTTTCTGCAAGATCATCGAAGAGATCTCTTCAGGCGAATAGTCTTTGGTTGTGCCGCCCGCTTGGATGCGCACCCGATGATCCGTGCCCATCTTCCGCTTGATCTCTTGCACTGTGCGTTCGGGATTCGTGATCGCCTGTCGCTTGGCCAACGTCCCCACCACGCGTTCGCCTTGTTCGGTGAACGCCACTACCGAGGGCGTGATGCGTTCACCCTCGGCATTGGTAACGATCTCTGGGTTGCCCCCTTCTACCAGGGCGATTGCAGATTTCGTTGTCCCTAAGTCAATTCCAACGATTCTCTCTTTTGCCATCGCAGCCTCCTTTAAGACTCTTCTCTTTTCTCTATTTCTGTCTTATCTGTCTTGTTCACATGTTTACTGACTTTCACTTTGCTAGGGCGCAGCACGCGGCCCGCGCGCCGATACCCCCGTTCGAATTCTTCCAAAACCTTGCCGCCGGCTTCGGTTGTCTCCACTGTGATCAGTGCCTCGTGGAGCAGGGGATCGAAGGTCTCACCCACAGCCGGAATGAGCTGAATCCCCTTGTTCGCCAAGAACGAATGAAACTGAGCAAAAATGCGCTCGACCCCTTCAATGAACGAATCTTTGTCATTGTTCTTATTGAACATGCGAAAGGCGCGCTCGAAGTTATC
Organism: Candidatus Fraserbacteria bacterium; assembly: GCA_037440025.1. Taxonomy (GTDB): domain Bacteria; phylum Bipolaricaulota; class Bipolaricaulia; order RBG-16-55-9; family DRXL01; genus JANXCC01. The sequence goes on from JBBIUX010000002.1 coordinate 13,340, forward strand.
ATAGACCGGCAGAATTTCAAGCAAAATGCTGTCCTCGAATCGTCGGAAGAGTTCTTCGTTCTCACGCGCCATGCGCTTCTTATAGTTCTCAAAATCTGCCTGAAGCCGTTGCAGTCTGTCTATTAATTCTTTGTTGTGACGTTCCTTCGCTTCGAGCGAGGCTTTCAACTCCGCCAGCTCTTTGTTCTCTTCTGTCATTTGTGCCTCATCTCCAGTCTCTTCCATTCTCTTCCATAGGATATGATACAGATCACCACCGGTTGCTCATAAAAAATACTACACTGAGACGTTTCGCTCTACGGCCGCTGCTCTCGACATGGTCAAAATCGCGCGTAGCCGATTACCAATATACTGGGTCGTCGAAACGGCCTTGCTGTAATCCATGCGCACCGGACCGAGCACGCCTAAAGCACCGTCGTAGCCATAGTTTAGACTAATCAGACTGTACGGGTGCATCTCTCGCACGGAGTTTTCTTCGCCGATGACCGCGCTCAATTCGCCGGCTTGACGGCGTGTCTGCTCGACGACTTGGGTGAAACGAGTTTCGTCTTCCAACAACGTCAGCAGTTTGCGTGCTTCTTCTATGGCCTCATCCCAAGTGAAAACAGTTTTGAGCAAGTGCAAGAGCCCCTCAGTGTATAAGTGCTGCTGGGCCACTTGAGGCGCGATCAATTGCTGGAGGAGGGTGAACGCGTCTTGGGTCACCGGGTCAGCCCATCCCTCAGTGGGGCCTGCTTGCAACTCTGCAGACAATTCGCCGAGCCGTCGCCCACGCAGATTGCGATTGAGCAAATCTGAGATCTTCGTCAGCTGGGTCGAAGACAGGGTTGTCTGTATGACGCGCGACTCGATTATTCCCAAATCGGAGATAATCACAGCCAGCACGTGATCTGGGGTCAACTTCACCATAGTGATGGACTCGAACTCGGTCTCATCGAGCCGTGGAGCTAGAACAAACCCCAGATGCCCAGTGAGGCTTGCCAATAAAAAAGCAGTCTGCTGCAAAAGCTCGTCCAATTTCTGTCTTTGAAATCCGTAGGCTTCCAAAATTGCGTGCCGTTCCTTGCGTGCCAGGTCACTCAGCTCCAGGAGCCAATCTACAAAGAAGCGATAGCCTTTGGCTGTCGGTGTACGGCCTGAAGAACTCCAGGATTTTGTGATATACCCGTGTTTTTCCAAATATTTCATCTCGTTGCGAATCGTGGCGGAGCTGACCGACAGCCCGTATTTCTCCAAAATCGTCTGGGAGCTGACGGGCTCGCCCGTTCTGATATAATGGTCCACGATTCCTTTGAGGATCAATCGCTTACGCGTGTCCATTAGCAATCACCTAGTCAGTCTGCTAATGAATGATACCACGCTAGAGAGGTTTTGTCAAATTGGCGTGAACATGCTAAGATGACATGAACACGGGAGCAGGAGGGAAGAATACTCATCTGGCAGGGGAGGGTTGTCTCAATCGAGGGAGATCAAATATCCATAGTATGAAAACCCCACGCCCGCGCGAGCAACTCCGATACGTGTACCGTCTGTATCCCTAGCCCATGCTTACGGCACCCGTACTGGTGCTGGATCATGCAGGCCGAACAGGGCGTCATCAGCGTCTGCGCCCCTGTGGCCTTCAGGCGCTCCAGCTCCTCGCTCAAAATCTTCAGAGAAATTCTGTGATGGATCGTGCTGTACGTCCCCGCCCCCCCGCAACAGTGATCAGATTTCTCTAGCTCTTTGATCTCCAAGCCCGGAATCTGTTTGATAACCTCCAAGGGCTTCGCACCCAAGTGCTGCGTGCGCGCCAGATGACACGGCGCATGATACGTCACAGACTCTTTCAGAGATTGAACAAAGGGCTTCAAATCAATAGAAGAGAGAAATTCGCTCAGCTCACGAATTCTGCGAGCGAGTTCTTCTGCGCGTTGGGCGTAAACAGGGTCATCTCGCAAAAGTTTTGGGTAGTTCTTCAAAAACCCGGAGCACGTCGCCTCATCAGAGACGATGACTCTAGCACTGAGCTTTTCTAGAGTTGCGATATTCAAACGCGCTAAGTGCTTCGCGGCAATCTCGTCGCCGTAGTAGAACGCCGGAGCACCACAGCAGATGTGTCGCTCGGCACAGTGCACTTCGCAATCGTTATACTGCAAGACGCGCACGGTTGCGGCTCCGGCGTCAGGATAGAGCAGATCCATCCCACAACTCACGAAGTACCCAACGTGATGTTTCGCGTCTGTTGGGTTCTTCGCCAACAGTTCGGACAGGCGTTCGTAGAGAAATTTTTGAGAGAACCGGTGCTGCCGGAGAATGTCGATCCCTTGGGCGAAATCTTCATCGGTGCGAGCGAGTATGGCGTGAGCAATACGGGGCAGTCCGACTCTTGTGCCCAGTTGCCAGGCCCGTATCGCTTGTGACAGACGTCTTCGGTGAGGCAAGAACTCGCGATAGGCGAAACTCTTCAGGCGATCTGTCGGCTTGCGTCCCAACGTCTCATTGGCTCGGCTGAGCATCTGGGCGTTGCGCCAGGGAAGGTCAATTTGCACGGGACACTCTTGAGCGCACAGCCCGCAGGTCATACAAAGCGACGCGAGCTCGCGGGCCCGCTCTAGATCGCCTTTCCCATTGTGATCTGCAAATGCTGTCCAGATCGCCCCAATCACGCCCATATAGGTCTGACCGGCGTAGACATGCCCGCCCACGGTGCGAAACGCCGGACAGATGTTCATGCAGCTGCCGCAGCGAATACAATAGAGCGCTTCGCGAAATTGCGGATCGGCGCGCATCCGGCTGCGCCCGTTGTCGATCACTATAACGTGCACTTCACGTGACCTCTCCCCCGGCCCCTCCCCTAAAGAGGGAGGGGAGTTCCCCCTTCCCTTTAGGGAAGGGGGGTTGGGGGTTAGGTCAGGAGGAGAGGTTGGCGTGACCAAAGAGACATAGCTTGTGAGCTTCTGTGCAGTAGCACTACGCGGCAAAAGCTGTAAGAACACTAAAACGTCGGCGAGCGTCGGGACGATCTTTTCGATCCCGGTGATGATGACGTGCATCCTGGGCAGCGTCATAGTGAGTCGGTCGTTGCCCTCGTTGGTAATGATAATAAAAGTCCCGGTCTGGGCGACGGCGAAATTCGCGCCGGTGATCCCGATGTCGGCTTCCAAATAGCTCTGTCTCAGCGACGCGCGGGCGATCTTGGTCAGTTCGTAGGGGTCGTCAGTATAGGGGACGCCGAGCTTTTCCGAGAAGAGTCTTCCTACGGCCTCGCGCGGCTTATGAATGGCCGGCCCGGTGATGTGAAACGGCCGCTCACCGGCCAGCTGAATGATTCGTTCTCCCAGATCGGTCTCGATGACCTCGACGCCCGCAGCTTCTAAGTGTTTATTGAGCTCGATTTCTTCTGTGACCATCGACTTGGACTTGACGGCTTTTTTCACGCCGCGCTCGCGCACGAGCTTCAGCAGATACTCGTTCGCAGCTTGAGCGTTTTCTGCAAGATAGAAGCGTCCGCCGTGGCGCGTCACGCTCTCTCTGAGCTGAACGAGCAGTTCGTCGAGGCGCTCGATAGAAAACTCTTTGATCTGGCGGGCGCGGCGCTTGAGCGCTTCTTTGTCGGGAAGGTCTGCAAACGCCCATGTGCGCGAGAGATCGAAATAGAGGCTGGCCCGGTTCAGAGCCGTGTGCATTGCTGTGTCTTGAAGGCTTTGTGCGATCCTTTGAGCAAAATTACGATTCATAGCCCTATTCACCTAAGGAGCATCATACCCGATCTGGCTCGGCGTTGCTAAGGGTGTGGGAAACAGCTATAATAAGCTCGCTATCGGGGCCGTAGCTCAGCTGGGAGAGCGCTGCGTTCGCAACGCAGAGGTCGCCGGTTCGACTCCGGTCGGCTCCACCAGCTCCCTATGGTGCGCACCTATCTAGTCGAGCTAGAAACGGATGTGCAGACAGGGCAAGTCTGTGCGACTCTCCCCACCTTGAATGACCTCTCAGACTTTGGGAAGACAGTCGAGGAGGCTCTAGCGAACCTGAAGCAGCTGGCGCAGTTTGCCTTGAGATGTCGCCACGACGATGGAGAACCGATTCCTCCCAGCGACCCATTCCGCCCCGGTGTGACCTATCTCTCGCTCGAGGTGCCCGCCCCGGCTCCAGCGGGATCGGCACCTTAACGCTTGAGCACTGCTAAGCTTGTCCCCATCAAAGGGGCAGAACTGCTGAGAAAACTGCAGCGAGCTGGCTTTGTCATCACTCGCACTGAGGGCAACAAATATCAATTGAAGCACCCTCAGACAGGGCGAGTCACCTATGTCCACCTGCACGGAAGAAAAGCAATCCCTCTAGGCACCTTGCGTGCGATCCTGCGCCAAGCAGGCTTAAGTGTTGAGGAATTCAATAGCTACAACGCCGCAAGAGCTAATCTTCCAACGCAGAGGTCGCTGCTGCGACTCCGGTCGGCTCCACTGTTAATCTCCTAATCCCACTCTGGCCTGTGCCATACACTGCTGGGAGAGATTGTTCACATCGCCATAGAACAGTAACATCGTGTCGCCATCCCACACGCTGAGTTCTCCGTCCCTTCGAACTGCAGGCGTGAGACGCTGGACCAACAGAGGCCCTAACCCCGCAAAGATACCCGTGTTCGTCCCGCCGATCTCTGTGAGCCGGAAGACTTCTAGGTCTCCGGTATGCGGAACCGTGACCCACGCGAACACGAAATCGGGGGTGTCGGTGCTAATATTCTCATCGGGTTCGTTGACCATAGCGAAGATTTGACGTCCCACCCGAACAAAACGTACTTGCTTGATCGGTGGAGTCCACCCATCTACAAACCAGATGCAGCCGGGGTCATTGGCCGGGGGAACGGGACAGCCCATATTGGCAAGCCCGCCTGCATCTTGGGGGCAAGCATCTTCGCGGTTGCTGACACCATCGCGGTCGTCGTCCGCTGCCACGTGCAATGTCGCGGGCAGCGAAGCGCTCATCTGATCGCCGATGGCGACCAGAACTTCGAGCGAGAGGGTTGTCTCGGTGTTGGGCGTCGAGACCGTGACCGGTACCCGCACGGTGCCGCTCGTCTTGTCTAAATCTAGGGGCTGCTCGATCAGCGTGACTCCAGAGAGCTTGACGATCACTTTGGCCTTCAGTCCCAGATCGCCGTCCTCGTGATTGTAGACAAAACTGACGGTCACCGGCTGGGTCACCCCGCCGGGGAGTGTCGCCGGCTCGATTCTAATATTCGAAATAGACGCTGCCCCGATCTTTACAGGGAAGATTTTTTCAAGGTCTCCCAGTGTCAAGAAACAGCCGCTCAATACTCCGGGCAACACCAGCAGCAAACTGAGTGCTAAAAATTTCTTCGTGTTCATGGTACGTACGCGATACCCCCTGAGAGCATCAGAAAGTCATTGATCGCAAAGCCCACGGCAATATGGATCGCCGGGACAGTATTGGAAAATCTTGGCTTCGGCCCCTGAACAATTAAGACTCCTGCCCCACCGCCGATGTGCAGCCCGCCTGATATTTGATACCACACGGTGAAATCCACGGGCATGACAGTAAAATTGACGGGCTTGGTCAACTCCGGTTTTTGAATCGAACCTGAGCCGTAACCGACGGAGATCATCCACTTCAGCGCACCGCCGAGAGCCATCCCGACCGACCCGCGAAAAGCCATCACCGGCCCAATCGCTGAGACCCCGCCGGAGATGAAAAACGGCAGGCCACCAGGGGGTGGGATAGGAGTCGGGATCGGCACTCCTGGGGGCTGTGGTTGAGGAACGCCAGGAGGCGTCACCGGGGGTTGGGGCACAGGCACTGGCGGAGCCGATAGCTGTGCTAATGAATGCGTCGGCTGCTCGACACTGACTTGACAGTTTTTCGGGTTATACTCGCCGACGACTTCAACACCTTCGCCACCGCGCAGGCCCGCCGTCCCGCGCACACGCACGGCGAGATTATCAGTTGTGCACGGCTGCGGCCCCGCGAGCACTCGGACACCTTGCAAGACGACCCCATCGCCGCCGACTTGAGCAACAGTCCCTTGAAGCTTGATGGCCGTCGGCAGGCGCTCGACAGAGTGCTCTCGGCTGATGAGTTCGAGGCGACAGCTGTCGGCGTGATATTCGCCCTTGACGCGCACGCGCTCGGCCAACTGAATCTGTTCCGTCTGCGCTCGATCCGACTTAACTTGTACAGCGAGATTATCAAGACGACACGGCTGCGGCCCCGCGAGCACAATCACGTTTTTCAGGGCAAATTGTGTCGGCGTCCCCGCGGCGACGATCCCTTCAAGCTCGATAGAGACAGGGCGCAGCTCCACATAATGCGTCGGCGCACTCAGCCGCACGGTGCAGTCTTCAGTGTGATAATTGCCCTTGACGGTGACGAGATCGCCTGCTTGCAAAGGTGCTGAGGGCATAAGATCTCTTGATTCAACCTGGATGGCGAGGCGGTCGAGCGAGCACGGTTGCGGCCCCGCAAAGACGGTGATCTCACTGAGCGTAAAACTCTCTTGCCCCGCGCGGGCGACGACCCCTTCCAGTTCAATCACGACCGGAGCAGGCACGGTCACTTTGACATAATGATCCACGCTTTTCACGATGACACGACACTCTCTTCCGTCGTAATCGCCCTTGATGGTCACTCTGTCGCCGGGCTTAAGAGCCACGGGCTCTCGTTCGACCCGCACGGTAAGATCTTCCCGTGAACAAAGGGATATTTTACTGTCCCGAACTTGTACTTCTGTGAGGGAGAAATCTCGTCCTTCTCCGCGTGCCACGACGCCGTCAAACTCGGCGGTAACAGCTGCCGGCGGCCTTGTGAAAAAATAGATGGCGATAGCGACAACTACAACAGCGACGGCAACACCACCTATGGGCACCCATCGTTGGGTTGGATTCATACCCAGCCTCCTTTTGAACGAACGCTTCTCGCATCCCAGAGGTACTCAGGGAGACCGAGAGCACCTTCCGTTGGTTCGGCTACGACAATAGTTACATGGCATCGCAAGCTGCTACATCTTTTTGCCAAAACTCGCCCAGCGGTCACCGTAGTAAACCTGAAATCCTTGATAGGGGTCGAGCCAGCCAGGAAAGCGCACGAGGCCAATGATGCGCGTTCCGGGGCGTAGCTGGGCAAGCAAGTTCGGAAAGCTTGGAAAGTTTCCTTTGAGCTGCACCCACGGCGAGCGCGCTCCGTTCACGGCGTATTCGTTGAGAGCCAGCTCACGCGCATCATAGCGGCGCACGCTCTCTCCCCGCCTTTGCACAAAAGCTATATCCCCCATACGAAAGAGGCTCTCTTCCATAGCTTCGACCAGTACGAGGAGCGACGGTGTGGAGATCTCGCTGTTGAGCAAGCCCAACTCTTCTGGATGTCCGCCCGCGGCTTGATACTGTTGCAAAAAATCTTCATCTAAGAGCGCGAAGAACAACACCATGCCCGGCTTCTCCCCGTCTGTGAGAACGATATAATCGTAAAGCGATTCGTCCAACGCTTGCCAAGCACTGGGAAGTCTTTCAGAACCAAGGAGCTCACTGAGGCCCGCCCACTTTGCTGTGAGATTGACGGGAATCGTGATCGTTCGGTACTCTCCCTGTTCTCCGTAGATCGGTTCGTCGAGATGGGCACTCGCAGTGATTTCTAGGGGAGTTGGCTGCAGCCAGGACTTGATGGCCTCTGCGCTGAGCGACTTTCTGTAGGCATACGCATAGAGCAACGTGCGCGATTGATCTTTCAGACGGACGGCAACTATGTCCAGCTTGTGGTCGTACAAGCTTTTTGTGAGATAGTCTCGGGCAATTGCCTGGAGGCGCTCTATAGTGAGCTTAGGGACGATGATCTCGATCTCAGTTTCTAGGCGAAGGTAGCCGCCGACTTTTGTTTGATTCTGATGGCCAACGCGATGGTCGCTCATCTGTAGGGGTTGGACCACGCTGTTTTGGAACTGTTTGTGCACCTGCCACCAGATAACTGGGACACCGCCACCGACAACCACAATCGCGCCGATTGCCATGAAGAGCACAGTCAAGCTCTGTCGCGCCGTGCGTCGCCATAGAGTCCATGTGATCGCGATCATAAGAGCAAACGCGACGATCCAGACTATGAATTGCATCTCTTGGCTCATCACCTATCCCCTCCCACTGACGTTCTTCATAGGAGTATTATACCCCAGAGCCTAGAGACTTGACAATTTTCATCACTTGCTGAAGACGATCTCCGTGGAGATAGCCCAGCCGTCAGCATGCCAAGCAAAGTCAGACTGCAATATCTCGAAAATCCCAACCCCTGCGCCCCAAGTGATCTCGTGGCCGTTCCACCCCGCCCGCAACGCGATTCCTTCAAAGAGCCGCACCTCCGCCCCGAAACGAATAGTGCGCAGCTCTTCTTGGCGAGCTAAGTGCAGTGCTCCTAAAAGGCGCAATCTGTCTTCCCATAGCTTGAGCACAGCCCCCATGCGCACGATCAGGGGTATCTCCCTGACGGTGCCCTCTTCAGCAGCGAGCCATGTGCCCAGCACGTCCGTAACTGTCAAGCCCCCTTGCACCCATGAGCCGAACCGTGCCAGCAGGCCGATGTCAACTCCTGTGCCGCGAAAGCGTTGTCCCGACTGGAGCTCTTCGTAGAACTTGAGCGTCACGCCGGCGGCCATCATCTCGCGCACACCGGCACCGGCTGCCATCACCGCAAGCGATTGCTCCCCAGGAGTCGGTGCTTTGATTGTTCGGCTTCCATACCAGAGAGCGCCCCCTATGGAAAAGAGCCTCCCGCCGATCGCCCCCCCTGATATGTCAAAGGGTGTCTTCGTGGAGGGCATTGATAACCTGGCTACAATATGAATACCCTTGAGCGTGAAGAGTCCGGCGGGGTTCCACAGAGCCGCCGAGGCATCATCGGCCAGCCCCACGAACGCCCCTCCCAAGCTCAGCGCTCTCGGTGACAGTTCTTCACTGACAGAGCTTTGCCCGCTCGCTGTGAAAGCCAGTCGTAAGCAGCCAATTACCACGAGAACCAGGAGGCGCATTTTAGGGTCTAGGGGGAAGCGATTGGTCCACCGGGGTCTCGGAGAGCCAGTAGGCGATGATCGTTTGCATGGTCTCTAGATCAATGCTCTTCCCGTTTGTACCGGGCACTTTGGCGGCCTCGCCTTCAGCCAACCACCAGCTGACGGCTCGCTGCACTTGGTGGAACGAGATCAGTTTATCATCCCGGGGATCGAGGCGTTCTTCTTCGAGAGGGAGGGAGGGGTCTGTGATATAATAGGCGACAATGACGTGAATAGGCAGTTCGAGGACCAACCGGAAGCTGTTCGTGCCCTCGGTAGAGACGCTGATCTCTGGCACCTTGCTGACCACAAAGCCCTGGAGGGTAGGACTGTCCACCTCAGCTTGCTCGGAGATCTTAAACTCGTAGACGATCTTTTTGGTTGTGCCGGCGCTGAGCCGCTCCGGGAAGATCCACTCGATGGTTGGGGAGTCTACAGGGGCGCGAAATGTGCCGCCGTGCGGCTCCTTTAACACATTCTCGGTGACGTCAGCAATCGCTGTACCGCTTTGGAGCAGCCCAGTGGGTAATATTTCTTGCACGCCCAAACCGAGCACATTGCGGTTGACTTGGATGGTGAGAAAGACCCGCATGAAGATGCCTCGCGGGAGCTGCCCGTCGATAGTTGGGATCTCGCGGGTCGCTAGGGCGGCATTGATCACGGTGATGGTCGCGTTGGCGCTGCCAGTGGCACCATCGTTGTCGGTGACCGTCAACGTGACAAAGTAAGCGCCAGCGGTGGAGTAGGCATGGGTGGGGTTCTGATCCGTGCTGGTCGTGCCGTCACCGAAGTCCCATTGATGGCTGACAATCGTGCCATCGGGATCGGAAGATTGATCAGTGAACACGATGGTCTCCTTGACCACAGGCTGCCAGGTGGCGCGATCTATGCCAAAGCTTTCGGGGTTGAACTCGAACTTCGCTACCGGGGAAGCGTTCGTGACATCCAACGTGATAAACGGAAGATTGAGACGAACACGCTGCCCTAAGATATTGGTGTACTCGACAGTGCTTGGACTGCGATTGATGGGAAAGGACCCCTTGGTGCTGGAGCTGACCCGGAAGCGGAACTCGGCGACCTCTTCGGGGCGCAGGGCATCGAGCCTCCAAGTCAGTATTCTGCTCCCGTCACCAAACTCTTGGATCTCAGGATCGGCTTCGGCACCTTCAAAAGTGACGCGCGCTGTGAGAGTCACCTTGGCGATAATCTGACGAGCTATGAACTCATAGCGCAGTTGGTTTTGCAGGAGTGTCAAGCTCTCGTCCGAGAGGGTTTTCAGAAAGCTGCCGTTAGTCAAGCGGGCCAGCGACAGCAGGGTCTGAGAGCGGGCGGCTTCGTCAGTGGTCGCGATGACGTGGACGGTGACCTGGTTTTCACGGGCGCGTTGGGCTTGGAAGAGCACCGGGCCGAAATCGTTGCGCTCTAAACCGGCGCGGGCTATGAGCCATATTTGTACCTTACGGGCTTCGGAGCGCCCGTTCTCTGTCAGTTCTTTGGTGCCCAGCGCCAGGGCGTCGGCCAGCCCAGCCGACCCGGCGGGGGTCAGTTCAGAAAATCTCTGGCGTAGGAGGTTGAAGTCCGAGGTCAGCGGGCTGTCCAGGGTCGCCGGGGCGAGGGAGACCAGACCAACCCGGTCATCGGGGCCAAGGAGATTGAGCAACCGATCCAAGAATCTCCGGGCTTCTTCAAGATTGATCGAGCGGTCTACGCCGATGAGCACCTCCAAAGGTTGCAGGGTTAAAAAGTCTCCGCGCAGGGAGAGCTTGACCACAGCGATCTGCGGCTCAGCAAGTGAGCCCTTTTGATAAACAGGGAAGGTTTCCACGACAAGCTCAGCGGTCATGCCCGGTGGAGGTGTGGGCTGCGCGTTGCTCAGGCAAAAAAGCAATCCCACAAAGATGAACGCTAACACCCAAAAACGACGGCCTCTCATACTTCCCCTTTGACAGAGCCTATGGTGATGATGTTGGTTGCTCCGGCCTTGTCGTGTCTTTATCATATTATATACGTTCGAGTTCGGACTGTCTTCCAAGTTACGTTCACATTTGCCAAGGACGCTCGCCGCAGTGGCAGTGTGATGCCAAAGACCCTGATGCGCAAGCGGAGCCAATCTGGTACTATTACTGTCAACGAAGATGACCAACAAAGGAACCCTAGGGCGAGCGATGCTAGAAGTTGTGGGGGTCACGAAGGACTTCGGCTATTTTCGCGCCTTGAATGGAGTCTCTTTCACCGTGCGACAGGGCGAAGTCCGGGCGCTCATCGGCCCCAACGGAGCGGGGAAGAGCACTCTCGTGAGCGTCATCTCCGGTGAGATCCGTCCCGATGCCGGCAGTATCGTCTTCGCCGGACAAGAGATTACAGACTATGCCCCTTGCAAGATCGCGCGATTAGGACTGGTGCGCACCTTTCAGATATCGAATCTCTTTGAGAACTTGACGGTGAGCGAGTCACTGCGCGGGGCGCTGGCTCGCGGGTGTTTGCGATCTGTTTCCAGCTCTCAACTCCAAGAGATGCTTGCTCGTGTGGGGTTGAGCGCTCAAGCGGATCGCGTGGCCGCGGAGCTATCACATGGCGAGCGCCGGTTACTCGAAATCGGGCTTGCTCTTGCGCAGCGCCCCAAGCTCTTCTTACTGGATGAGCCTACAGCTGGGCTGAGTCCCATGGAGACCAAGAAGACGGTCGAGCTTATGCAAAGACTGAAGACAGAAGGGCATGCTCTTCTGTTGATCGAGCATGACATTTCAGTCGTGCGGGCACTGGCCGATCGCATGACAGTCTTGCATCAAGGGAGAACCATAGCTGAGGGGACGCCGGATGAAATCGCCCGCCGTGTACAGCATATCTACTCCTTCATTCCGTCTCCATCCCCCTCCTCAAAGAAGAGAGCCCTATGCTAGAGCTCCGACATGTCCGAGCTGGTTATGGAAAAGATACGGTCTTGCAAGACGTTTCGCTGTTAGTGCGCCCTGGGGAGGTCGTGGAGCTCTTCGGCCGCAACGGGATGGGCAAGACGACCACTCTGAAGAGTATTGTGGGGCTGGTTGCCGTGCGAGCCGGTTCAATCCGACTCAAAGAACAGGAATTGACGCAACTAGCAGCCTATGAGGTCCCCAGATTGGGAGTCAGCTATGTCCCGCAGGATCAGCGCGTCTTCGCGAACCTCAGCGTACGTGACAATCTCCAAGTAGCGCTACGCGAGCGACTGGGGGAACTCCACCTTGATCTGGTTGCTCAGATCTTTCCCACTGTGAGGGATCACTTAGCTCAACAAGCAGGCACGCTGTCGGGGGGCGAGCAGCAGCTGCTCGCGCTGGCGCGCGCTGTGCTGTCTTCCCCGAAGTTTCTGTTGCTCGACGAGCCGACGGAGGGCTTGATGCCGTCGCTCGTCACACGTATCGAAGATATTATTAGAAAGCTCAAGAATGCCGGTGTTGGCATCCTGCTTGCTGAGCAGCAGCCCTCCAGAGCGTTGGCCACCTGCGACCGACTGTATATCATAGAGAAGGGTCGTACTATCACAGAGTACGGCTCTGGCGAGTGTACTGTTGCTCACCTACACGATCATTTGAGGCTGTGATCAGCACTTGAGCTTGGCGGTGACTTGGCTGGCTGGCAGCGTGATTAAAAACTCAGCGAAAAAGATCTGCGACAGGGGGATGAGCGCAATCGTCTTGATCTCAGTTGCTTGCGGAGCCACGCCCACCGTCCATAGATAGAACTGCACCTTCACGGCATCAAAGTCCACTTCGGCCCTGATGCGATACGTGTACCATTCGGGGTAAAGTCTGGCTTTGGGCGTCAGATACTTGTTGATCATCATCTTGGCGGCGGCTTCGCGCAGTTGCGGCGAGTTCCCGTAGATGGCAAGCTCTTCCAACTCCTGAACGGTCTTGGTGCGCAGGTCAATCCCCGCGACCACAGGGTTTTCGATGGTCGGCAGGTTCCAGCAGGCGCTGATCACTTTGCCTTGTTTGGCTTCTTCGACGGCTTGGCGCAGCTCTTTGAAACCGCGCTCGCGCTCGATTTTCTGAATAAGCGGGTCGAGATCGAAAAGTGGACGCTCGATAAATAGATACGCAGCGACCAACGTCCGCGCCGCCGCCAGGCGGAACTCCGGTATAGCATCTGTAGACACCATCTCGATCAATCGGGGAATGGGCTTGGTATCAGCAAAAGAAGCGATGCTCAGCACCGCCAGCAGGCCCACCGTTAACAGCATCCCCCTGGCTTTCTGTCGCGTCACGGCAATCACCCCAGAGTCGTGTTTTGTGAAAGCATTATAGCTCACACCAACGAGAGTGACAAGTCTATCCAAAAACTGATGGAGGTATTCAGCTGCCAGCAGACTTCTCTTCGTAAACAAATTCGTGTTCGCCGAGTTTAATGAGAGCTCCCTCGTGCAACCCCTGACGCCGTAGCTCCGCCATGATACCGAGAGCCTCGAAGCGTTCATAGAGGTACTCTTGGGCGTCGCGCTCCTCCAGCGAGAGCCGCGCCAGCCGAGCAACTGCTGTTCCCGTTAGGACAAACGCTGTCTCATCACGCTGTACATCGAACTCCGGCCCTCCAGTGAATGTGTAGACGCGCCGGCGCACCTCCGAGCGGGATTCTGGCTCTCTGTAAGGCCCAACCTGAGGTTGAGCACTCTTCAGCTGTTGGTAGCACTCGTACACCAAAGCGCGGGTCCCCTCGCCCGTCACAGCGGAGATCAAGCGCAGCTCAATCCCCTGGGTAGCAAATCTCCCTTTGATCGCCTGACGCTCCGCTTCGCTTAAGAGATCAATCTTGTTGCCTACGACGATCTGAGGCTTTTGCGCAAGCGCAGGTGAAAACGATACCAGCTCGTGATTGATCACGGAAAAATCGTGTAGCGGGTCGCGGCACTCTCCTATGGGGACCAGATCGATCAAGTGAATCAAAAGTCGCGTGCGCTCGACGTGCTTGAGAAATCTATCGCCTAAGCCCTTGCCCTCATGCGCCCCTTCGATCAAGCCGGGGATGTCTACGATCACAAAGTCTTTGAAATCCTCGACCTGCACGACTCCCAGCGTTGGGGTAATCGTCGTAAAGGGATAGGGTGCGACCTTCGGGCGGGCCGCGGAGATCTTTGCGATCAAACTTGACTTTCCCGCGTTAGGAAAACCGATGATGCCCACATCGGCCAGTAGCTTCAGCTCCAACTTCAGCCAGCGCTCTTCGCCGGGGGCACCCTTCTCACGGATGCGGGGAGCCTGACGGGTAGAAGTCTTAAAGCGCGCGTTGCCTCGGCCGCCATCGCCGCCGCGTGCGACTAAAATCTCTTTTCCGGGCTCGTCTAAATCAGCCAAAAACTCCTCGGTCTGGAGGAGCTTGGCGACCGTGCCCACCGGCACACGGATAACCAAATCCTTGCCATCGGCTCCGTGGCGTTCGTTTTTGCCGCCGGGCTGGCCGGCTTGCGCTTTGAAGTGCACTGTGTGCTTAAACGTGAGCAGCGTGTTCACATGGGGATCAGCCCGGAGAATGACAGCGCCGCCACGACCGCCGTCGCCGCCGTCGGGGCCGCCTTTGGGCCTGTACTTCTCGCGGCGAAACCCGATCACGCCGTCCCCGCCTCGACCGGCTGCTACGCAGATCTTGGCTTCGTCAATGAACATGTTCGCCCACAAAGAGAAAGGAGAAACCAGAGGGCAGAAGACAGAAATCAGAAATCAGGGCTGTTTCTGCCTTCTGCCTTCTGATCTCTGACTTCCGGCTACTCTGCCCGGACGTGCACGAGGCTTCCTTGAAAGACGACCCGACCGTCGCGCAGGGCAAAGAGCGTGTGATCGCGCCCCAGGCCAACGCCATCTCCAGGGCGGAACCTCGTCCCGCGTTGACGAATAATGACGCTGCCGGTCCGAACGAGCTCGCCGCCGTAGGCTTTGACGCCCAAGCGCTTCGCGTTGGAGTCGCGACCGTTACGGGAACTGCCACTGCTCGTCTTATGCGCAAAGAGTTGCACATCGAATCTTCTAGACTTTGACATTCCCAACGACCTCCTCGACCTTCAAATATTCCGGGTACTCCCGCTCCATGGCGCGCAGCCCCAACACCATCGTTTCCAGAATCGCGTCAATTTCGCGATTAAGGAAGATATCCCGTTCCAGTTGACAGTGCAAGTGTCCCTTCTCTTGTTCCACTTTGGTCTTGAGTTTCAAATACTCCTCTACCCCCAAGACGGCCGTCTGCAAGATGGACGAGACGCCCGCACAGACGAGATCCCGCCCGGCCTCGGCGTAGCCCGTATGGCCGCGGCTGCGAAACTCGCAGATCTTTCCCTCGCCATCCCGCAGGATCTCGACCGATGTCATGCGTGAATCTCCTTGATGACCGCTTCCAAATAAGATTGGCGGTGGCCTATCTTGCGGCGTCGGCGAGTCTTGCGCTTGTATTTAAACACATCGAGTTTAGGCCCGCGAAAGCTTTTAGAGATTTCCGCGACGACCCGCGCCCCCTCGACGTGTGGAGCCCCTATCTGGGTCTTGCTGCCCCCCACGAGCAGGACGTTCTTGAACTCGACGCGCTGACCGACCTCGACACCCTTAAGCTTCTCGATCACAATCGCATCTCCTGGGGAGACGCGATATTGCTTGCTGCCGGTTTCGATTACTGCGTATTGCGCCATATATTCAGATCCATCCTTCTGACTAAGATACAGACAAGAACAGCAAGATTGTAGCGAACGGAAGAGCGGGGTGCAAGATGCCGTTAGCCCGCTTTCAGCTGGCTGTACTTCTCTTGCAGGGCCTTCACGTCAATCTTTTGCAACAAGACGTGTGCTGGCCCAAGCTTGGCTCCCTGTTCGACTTTGAGCACATCTTCAAACGTCGGCTGCTTCACGCCCAGCATCGGATACGCTTTCTGCGAAAACCCGGGCACGAAGGGTTCCAGCAAGATTGTCATCGCTTTCACGAGTTGCAAAGTCGTCAAAATGACTTCTGGCTTGTGACCCTCCCAAGGGCGGTTTCTCTGCACGTACTCGTTCCCCAGCACTGCCAAGTCTCCCAACCAGCGCAGCGCCGGACCCAGAAGCCCTGCTTCAATCGTGCCTTCGTACTCTTCTTTGGCCGATTTGATCTGTTTGAAAATCTCTGGGTAAACGTTGGCTTTGGGGTAGATACCCCCGTAGCTGCGATGGGCTAGCGAGACGATTCTATTTAAGAGATTGCTAATATTATTTATAAAAACGCCGTTGACAGCGTTGTCTACGTCCTCCCAGCTGAACTCTATATCTTTGCGCTCCGGGCGATTATAGAGCAGATAGAAACGCCAATAGAGCGGATCCATCAGCTCGAGAGCATCGTCGCTGAAGAGCCCGATCTTCTGAGATTTCGAAAATCTCTGTTTGCCGATCCACTGCAAATGCTCGGTCGCCGAGATTTGATCAGGCAGATGATACCCCTCGCCCGAAGCGAGTAACTGTCCGGGAAAGATCAGTGTGTGGAACGTGATATTGTCTTTCCCTTGGGTGTAGACTTGCTTGACGTCGTCGCCGAACCAGAACTCGCGCCAGCGCTCGGGCTCTTTTTGCTTCTCAAAGTATTCGACAGTTGCTGAGACATAGCCCAAGGCAGCTTCAGCCCAGACGTAGATGACCTTCCCCGCGGCGCCCGCAAACGGCGCGGGAATGCCCCACGAGAGATCTCTGGTCACTGCGCGGGGTTTCAGTCCATCCTTCAGCAACCCGTCAGTAAAGTTCTTCACGTTGGGAGCCCAGTTTTGATGAGCGCTCACGTACTCCCGCAGCTGGGGCTCTAATTTTTTGAGATCGAGATACCAGTTGCGCGTCTTCTGAAAGATTATTTTGTTCTGTCTGCACATCTGGCACTGCGGGTGGATGAGATGCTCAGCTTCGAGAAGCGAGCCACAGTTATCACATTGGTCTCCATAGGCGCGTTCGTACTTACACCGCGGGCAAGTGCCGACGATAAACGAGTCGGCCAGAAATTTCTTGCAGTTTTGGCAGTACGCGCGCTCTTCGTCTTTGGTGAAGATATACCCGTTGGCCTCCATCTTTTTGTAGATCTCTTGCACAAAACGTTGGTGAGTCGGCGAGCGCGTGATCGTATAATTCTCTAAGTGAATGTCAAACTTATGGAGCGTCTCGACGATCTGCTGGTGGATTTGCTCGACCAATTCTTGCGAGGTGATGCCCCGTTGGAGGGCCTCAAACTCCATGCGAGTGCCGTGGGCGTCGGTGCCGCTGACGTGCACGACCTCGTGCCCTTTGAGCTTATAGTAGCGGGCGAAAACGTCACCGGAGAGCAAACAACCAATCAACGTGCCCAAGTGCGGCACGTTGTTTGCATACGGCCAAGCGCTGCAAATTAAAATCTTTTGGGCGAAGGTGAATCACCCTTTCAGGGCAGAGTATAGCCGATGAAACTAAACCCGGCAAGCGGTTTCACCCTATCTATCTGGCCAGGTCTCTTCCAGCCGCGCGATCTCCTGGCGGGCTTCGCTGACTTTCTTCTGGAGCCATTCTAACAGCACGTCCAGCTCAGCCCACCGCTGCACGAACTCCTCACTGCCCACCGGCTGGCGATGTAACTCCTTCGCCGTCACAAGATAGCGCTCATTGAGCTTGGCGATCTCATCGGTCAGCCGCTCCAGTTCCGGTGAGCTCCACTTGGGCAACGCGTTCCCGTTGGTGTTCATGCTTCCCTTGCCGTGAGTTTCTCCAGATGGTCTACGTACTGAGCTAAGACGGCAAACGTGCGCTCCACCGGCTCCGCCGAGGCCAAGTCCACTCCCGCCAGTTTCAGCGCGTCCAAGGGGAAGAGCGAGCCGCCCGCTTTTAAGAACTGAAGATATTTTTCGGCTGCGCCCGGCTTGCCAGCTAAAATCCCTTCGGCCAGCGCGTGCGCCCCGGAAATCCCCGTCGCGTATTGATAGACATAGAAGTTCGCATAGAGATGCGTCGCGAACTGCGCCCAGGTGATCCCCACTCGGTCCTGGTCCATCACCACTTCGTCGCCATAGCCTTCAGCGAAGAGATCTGCCATGAGCCTGATAAGCGTTTCGGCAGAAAGAGCCTCGCCGCGCTCCACGCGCTCGTGAATCTCTAACTCGAAGCGCGCTAATGTCGGCATGATGAAAAAGTACCGGTGAAAGTTGGCCATCGCCTCTTCGATGACCGCGATCTGAAAGTCCGGGTCTTTTGGGGTTTTCAACAGATGGGCCCGCACTAAGGCTTGGTTGAAGTTCGACGCCACTTCAGCGACGAAGAGCGAATAACGAGAGTACACAAAGGGCTGTGCCTTCCACGTATAGTACGAGTGCAGCGAGTGTCCCAGCTCATGAGCGAGCGTGCTCAGACTGAAAATATCGTCGTTGTAGCTCATTAAGATAAACGGGTGCGTGCCCGGAGCACCACTGGAGAACGCGCCCATGCGCTTGCCCTTGTTGGGGTAAATATCTACCCAGCGCTGCTGCAGTACCCCTTGCTGTACGATGCGCACGTACTCTTCTCCCAAGGGCTTCATGCCTTCGCAGATCCACTCGACGGCCTGCTGGAAGGGCACCGCGGGATTTTTTTGCGTGAGCGGCGCCCTGGTGTCATAGACGTAGAGCTTGTCGTACCCCAGTGCGCGTCGCCGGATCTGCCAGTAGCGATGCCAAGTGGGCAAGTGCTTTTTATACGTGCTGATTAAATTGTGAAAGACTTCAACGGGAATATAGTTCGCCGCCAGCGCTGCTTCTAAAGACGATTGGTATTTTCGCGCACGGGCCATGAAGACGTTCTGCTTGACACCTGCAGCAATACAGTTGGCCATGGTGTTCTTCAGTGCCAAGTAGGCCTCGCAATAGTTCTCCCAGGCGGTGCGGCGCACTTCCCGATCGGCGTGATGGAGCAGTGTCCCGATGGTGCTGTGGGTGATCTCATGGCCCCCAGCCGCCGAGCGAAAAGTGAGCTCGGCGTCCGAGAGAATACCGTGTGTTGCCGCAGCAGTACGGAACGGATCCATCACTTGGCGCAAGAGCTCTTCGACTTCTGCCGACCGAACGTGGGCTTGGCGGCGCTCCAGCTCATCAAAATAGTGCCCATAGATGGCCAACCGAGGTTCTTCCTGCATCCAGCGCCGCAGCTTCTCGAACCCCATAGAGAGCATTTCTGGCTCAGCGAAGGCCATGGCTGCCATCGCGCGCGCGAAGAGCCCACGAGCACGGTCATTTTTCGCGGCCGCGGCTTGGTCGCTCGTATCGGCATGGTGCAACATCCCGGCGTAGACTATGATCTTACCGAGGCTGCCCCCGATCCGTTCAACTGTTTCAAACCAATCAGCCAACACCTTCGGACTCTCTGCCAAGCGTCCGCGAAAGGCAACCACCTCAGAGAGTTGCTCTGTGACCTTCTTGATTTCGGCCTCCCAGGCACCATCCGAGGGAAAGACGCTTTGGACATCCCACGTCTGTTCGATGGGGACCTCGCTCCGTAACGGTACTCGTTGCGCCATAGCATCAACACCCTTTTTGGGGAAATAACACGAGAGACTATAGCCCATAGAGCGCGATTTGGCAACAAGGCTCCTCCGCGACTATAATAACAAGCAGATCACGGCAATCAGGAGCGAGGGCCATGTTGCGATTACCACCGTTTGAATACCACACCCCCACGACGCTGGGGCAAGCGCTCAAAATCTTAGCTCATTTGGGTCCACAAGCAATGGTCGTTGCCGGCGGCACGGACATCTACCCCAAGATGAAACGCCGCCAGTTCCAGCCAAAAGCCCTTCTCAGTTTAAGGGCTATTAAGAGACTCACAGGTATCCAAGGGAGCAAAACCAAGGGTTTTGTCATCAAGGCGGGCACCACGCTCACCGAAATTGCTCGGCACTCGGTCTTGCAGAAAGCCTATCCTGGTTTGACGGAGGCCGTCGGTCTCATCTCGACACCCATCCTGAGAAATATGGTGACGATCGGGGGCAACGTCTGTCTGGACACCCGATGTACTTATTACGATCAGACATATCATTGGCGCAAATCTGTGGACTGGTGCATGAAAGCTCCGGGGCCCAAGGGTGTACTGCTCGATTCGTCTGAGACTCCGAAGGAGCCGGTGCCCTGTCGAGTAGCGCCCGGCGGCAATCGCTGCTGGGCGGTCTCCAGCACCGATAGCGCTCCCGTGTTCATTGCGCTCGGTGCGAAGATAGTTCTAGTGAGCACTCAGGGCGAGCGCGAGCTCGCTCTGAAGGACTTCTATCGCGATGACGGGATACAGTATCTGACAAAACGCCCGGACGAGATTCTGACGGAGATTCACATTCCGCCCGCCGACGGACTGAAAAGCGCGTATCTCAAACTGCGCCGGCGGGGATCGTTCGATTTTCCGGTCTTAGGGGTAGCCGTTGCGCTCAAGCAAGCTGACGACGGAACGATCACCGACTGCAAGATCGTGCTTGGTGGGATTGCTTCGCATCCTGTGGAGTTCACAGAAGCCGAGAAAATTTTACTTGGGCAGAAGCCCACAAAGGAACTGATCGAGCACGTTGCGCAAGCAGTCTTCGGTCCAGCGCGGCCGATGGACAACACCGATTTGCATTTATATTACAGAAAGCGCATGGCGCCGGTGTATGTGAAGCGGGCACTGGGGGAGCTTCTTAATGGTCGGCTTGTTCGCTGATTTGGTCTAAAATCTCCTGCAAAGCACGGGCCTTAGCCTCCACCACGGCGAGCGAAACATATAAATCGGCCCAAGGGCTCTGTAGAAATCCTTGGGTGCCGGATGCTCAAGCATCCGTCTCAGCAGATACAAGCCCGCTGAAGCGGGCTGGAAGAGCGTGCTTGAGCACGCTTGCACCTCCTGAGACGGTGGATTGATCCGCCGGCTCCAGGAGATTTCTACAAAGCCTCTTTGTGCAATCTATCTCTGCCACGTAAGGATTTGCTTCTGCCAAAACTCGATCATCTTGATAATTCTAATGCAGCACCACGCAGAAATCCAGCCCACGCAGCTCCAAGGGTTTAGAGTTATCCGGCGCGTGCACGACCATCCGTCCGCGCTCAAAGTACGGCAGCACCTTCTGATACCGCACCGGAGCCCCCGCCAGCTCGGCCATCTCCCGCTCCATCCCCAAGAGAATCCGTGTACTGATCTGGGCTAACACCGTCTCGTTCACATCCTGAGGGCTCTGCGTGATCAGCGTCAACGCCAGCCGGTGCTTGCGCCCTTGCTTGGCTGCTTTTATGAATTTGTCCACGATAATACGGTCTTGCTGGGTCTGGTCTTTGGTGAAGTATCGATGGGCCTCGTCTACTACTAAAACAATGGGGAATTTTTCAATGCGTCGCCCCCAATCGGTCGGCGCGCTCTTGAGCTTGGCGTCGGCGATCATGGATAGTATGGCGAGCACGACGATTCTTTCCGCATCGGGGCTTAAATGCTTCGTCGCGAAGATACTTACGGCGTCTTCGGCAAAAATGTCGCTGTAGAGCTGGGTGAGCGAGTTGGCTCCCTGGTCGAAGACCCGTGCAAATTGCGGGCGGTCTACTCTTCTTTGCAGAGCCTGAAATGTCGCCGGGTGGATACGCCCGTTCTGTTTATAAGTTTCTAAAGTGTTTGGATCGGCGACGAAGCGCAGAAAGTCTTGATACGTCCCGGCCTCGTTCTGGAAAAAGAAATCCCGCACGAGAGTGACCAGGGAAATATACTGGTTTTCGTCGAGTTCGCCGCCCGCAATGAGATAGGGGAAATCTTTGACGAGCGTGAACGGGATCGTGAAGTTGGTGTACTTCGTACAGCCCGAGTAGCGCGGCTCGCCCTCCACAGCCGCGTAGACGGTCAGCTTCTCTCGCACACCGCCAAACTGCACGCCGTGCCCAAAGAGCATCTCTTGGTCTTCTTTAGTGAGATGGGGATTGTCCTCGCGCATCTTCCAGTACTCGTTCTCCGGGTCAATAATGACCAGGCACGGCGTGCGCTGTTCGCCGCCGCGGCGCTCCATCGGATAAACAGAACCGATGATCTGACGCAAGAAATTTTTGGCAACGTGCGTTTTGCCCTTGCCGCTCATGCCCGCGATCAAGACGTGCGTAAAGATAATGGGATCGCCGGTTTTCTTCTCATCGTTAATCAAATAATAGGGCACGTACTGTTTCTGTCTGGTTTGGATCGGTTCGCCGTTCACAGCGACGTGGCCCAGGAAGAGCCCCGAGTCGGGAATATCCAAGCCGATCTTGACTTCGTCCTCGCCCGTTACTTTGCGGACAATGGTATTGGGCTTGGGAATGTAGCGCACTTCGAGGGCTTGGTGTTCCGGACCGATCATGGAGATGGGATTGAGAAGAGCCGTTTCGATGTAGTCATCCTCGCCGAGGCGCTCCGCGCCGACCAAGACGTGCACTTCACTCATGTCATCAAGCGCGTCGCGCTTGCGATAGCAGAGCTGTTCGACGCTGGCGAATATCTTATAGTCTTTATAGCCCAGAGGGATAACGACATAATCCCCCAGAGCGAGCTCGTTGCGTTTCTCCTCAGGGAGATAGACTTCGATATGGGTCTTCTTATCTTCGGTGGCAATGGAAAGCTCTTCGGCGATACAGATTCTCCCGATCTCTTCAGGGCCGAGCGGCTGGATTGCTATCAGCTCGTTCTCGGCGACGGGGTCGGTCACGGCTTGGGGCCGGATGCGCAGTTTTCGTTCGAGCTCAACTTGGTCGGCCATGCTGACCACCCTTTCTCCCTCTATATAGAAGGGGAAAAGAGGACGGCTGTCAAGCCTACACGTCCAGCAAGAAGGCGTCTTTGTGGGGAAGAAGCTGTTTCAATACCACTGTGGTCCAATTAACAGTAGCTTTCCCCGCCGGGCTGCACTACAATAATGGCTCAATAGTTTATTAGGAGAGAGGTGATGTGCCGGTGAGACCGTTCTACGTATCGCACAATCCCTATCGCTCTCAGCCTGCCGGGCACAATATGCAGATACGGGAGCGTCCATTGCGGGCAGTGACAAAAGAGCCGACGGGTGCGCCGCGGGGATTTGACAGAGAGATTTTTTTGTGCTACCCTACAAACCGACTGGTCGGTCGGTTATGAGGGACAAAGAACAGACGCGCGAGCGCATTTTAGAAGCTGCCGAAAGACTTTTTGCCGAGAAGGGCTTTCACGAGACGGCGATGGACGAGATCGTTCAAGCCGCTCACCTCTCCAAGGGTGGCGTCTACTTTCACTTTCCCAGCAAAGAAAGGCTCTATTTTGCTCTGCTCGACCGGCTGGCTGATGCGCTCCAACGCGAGGTCGAACACGAGATCTCGCGCCGGCGCGGTGCCGTGGAGAAGGTGCAGGGGGCATTAGAAGTCGTCTTAAAAAATCTTGCGAGCAGGCGCCGTTTGGCACAGATCATCTTGCGGCAGGGCTACGGGCTGGGGCCGAGCTTCGAGCGCAAGCGCTTGGAAATCTACTCTCGATTCGCTCAGCTCATCCAGGAGCATTTGGACCAAGCCATGGCGGATGGCTCTATCCCGCCCCTGAACACAGAAATCACGGCTTACGTCTGGTTGGGGGCAATCAACGAGCTTGTCTTGCGCTGGCTTTATACTGGGGAGCCGGACCCCTTGAAAGAATCGCTGCCGGCACTACTGGAGGTCTTTCTGCGCGGCATCGGGAGAGAAACCGAAACTTAAACCTACACCTGAAGGAGGTCTCATGGTCTCACGTCGAGATTTTTTGCGAGCAAGCATCGGAGCAGCAGTGACCCTCTGGGTTTCAGGAGATTCGGGCAGAGCCCAGTTGCAATCCATTCGCATCGGCCATCAGTTGGATCGAACGGGAGCTGTGGCGCTCTTTGGTAAATGGCACAACCGCGCCATTGACGCTGCTATAAAATGGGTCAACGAACAGCGCGGCATCAACGGGCGGCCCATCGAGCTGGTCAATTCAGACGATGCTCAAACCAAACCCGATGTCGGCAAAGACGAATTCGAAAAATTAGTCACCCAAAAGAGAGCCGACTTTGTGATCGGCTCGGTTTTCTCCGGGACGAATATCGCGACGGCTCCTCTCGCCAAGGCGCTCAAGACCGTCTACTTCCCCCAAGGGATTGCGACAGCTATCTCCGAAAAATTCGGGAATCGCCATGTCTTCAAGAGCTATCATACAGTGAGGGCCGCGATTGAAGCAGCACACGAGTGGGTCTTTGCCAACTTGGGCAGGCGGTTTACCATCGTGCATTCGGTCATTGATTTCGGGCGCTCTCAAGCGGAAGACTGGACCGAAAAAATCCGTGCGGCGGGCGGCGAGGTCCAGACCATTTCTGTGCCCTTCCCCGCTCCCGGTGACTTGCTCCCGACGCTGCAAAAGATTGATCTCTCTAAAACCGAGGTGCTCTACCATGCTTTTACAGCCGTGGAAACGGCGCGCTTTCTACAAGCAGCACGCGATCAGAATCTGCAGGCTCGCGTAAAGATTCTGGGCCTGATCGAGGGCATAGATATTTTGAGCACGGCTGATCCGTCGTTGGAGGGGACGTATTTTATCTCGGGCTACCCGCGGCGGGCCGATCAAGCTCCCGATGAGTTGCGCGACTTTGATCGAGAATATCGTCGTCGCGTGGGTATCAACCCCGATGGGTTTTCGGTAGAGAATCCCCGCGAAGTCGTCCCGATTGCTGATCTGTTCGGCTCATGGCAAGCGGTCTTCTTGCTCAAGCAAGCCGCCGAGCTCGTCAACTGGCGCAGCAAGGCCGACAATCCTGCACTCATTCAAGCTTTAGAAGGACTGACGATGCCAGCGAGCGTCAACTTCCCTCAAGGGGCGCAGTTCGTCAGAGCCCAAGACCATTTAGTCTTTCATGATCACTATATCGAGCGAGTGGAGCAAGGGCAACTGAAGGTCTTGGCACGCATCCCTAGAGAGAAGTCGCTCTATAAGACAAGTGCAGATTATACAAAAGAAGAGTTTTGACCCACTCCCTGCCCACCCTCATCCGGCCTTCGGCCACCCTCTCCCTAGCAGGGAGAGGGACGGGTGAGGGTGAAATGTTCTCAACTATGCTGCTTCTTGCGCTCCTCAACGGGCTTGTCTGGGGCTGTATCTGGGCATTGCTGGCGCTCGGACTGAGCTTGATTTACGGGACGCTCGGTGTATTAAATCTGGCGCACGGTGCGTTCTATATGCTGGGGGCACTGTTGGGGTGGGCACTGATGCCCTTGGTGGGCTTTGGGGGAGCGTTGCTGGTCGCGCCACTCATAGTAGGACTGCTGAGCTTGTGGAGTGGGCGTCTTCTCTTGCCCAAGCCCCAAAAGAATACAGTGATGGCGCTGCTGGCGACCTTCGCCTTGATGCTCATCCTCCAACAGACAACCGCGATCTTTTTACAAGTGACGACGGGAGAACTGAGACACTTCGTCGCGCCGCCTCTGCGGTGGCCCATCGCTCTTGGCGATCGCTTCTACGATGGGTATCGCTTGCTGGTAGCGGGAATTGCAAGTGTGGTGCTGGCAGGGCTTTGGGCGCTCTTGTACGGCACGCGCTGGGGGCGTTGGCTGCGTGCCGTGCGCGAGAACTGTGAATTGGCGTTGAGTTTGGGGATTCCCGTGCCGTGGGTGCGCGCGGGGGCGTTTGGGCTAGGGGCAGCGCTGGCCGCCCTCGCCGGTGTTTTGGTCGGGCCTATAGTCAGAGAGGTGCAACCCGCTATGGGCATCGAAGTTTTATTGGTCAGTGTGCTGATCTCGGTCGTGGGAGGGTTGGGAAGCTTGCGCGGAGCGCTCGTCGTGGCCTTTCTCTACAGTGTCACCGAGAATCTCCTGACGGTGCTGACCGATCCCACGCTTGCCCGTGCCGGGGCTCTGGGAGCAATTGGTCTTATTTTGATCTTCCGCCCTCAGGGGCTGGGAGGTCCCCGCTGATGCGTTGGGGGGTGGGTCTGTTGGGAGTGCTGGGCTTGGCTCTCATCCCGTGGCTCTGGGGCTTTTTCGTGCTCCCGCTGACGAATGTTTTTCTGTGGGGGCTCTTTGCGCTCTCGCTGAATGTGCTCTATGGGTACACCGGCCTGCTCAGTCTGGGTCAGGGAGTCTATTTTGCTTTTGGGGCGTACGGTGCCGCGTGGGCGGTCATTCACGGGGGTGCAAGTTTTGGGGTTGCGTTGATGGCGGGACCGATCTTAGCCCTACTGGTGGCGCTTGCAGTGGGTTGGGTGAGCGTGCGGCTATCTGGGTATGGGTTTGTCGTCGTCACGCTGGTCACGGCGTTGGTCTGCTATTTGTTAGCTTTGGGAGCAGACAGCCTTACCGGGGGAGACGACGGGATGTCTTTTCGGGTACCAGCTATTAGTTTTCTGGGGCTAGAGCTTCAAGTACAAGCCCTGTCAGTGCGATACTATCTCGCACTGATAGCTCTCACTATGGGGTTTGGGCTGACGAGCTTGATCATCGCCAGCCCCTTGGGGTTGGCCTTCAAATTAGTGCGAGAGAACGAGCGCCGTGCGGCTTTTCTTGGATATGATGTCTTCAAGATAAAGTTAGCGTCGTTTGTGATCGCTGGGGCGATGGCTGGGTTAGCTGGCGCTGTATGGGTGCTGTCGAAGGAGTTTGTGCGGGCAGGGCTCTTTCAGCCCTTCGGGGCGTTTGTCTCAGCTCAGCCTGACCCGGACCCGCTGATCGCAGTGCTCCTCGGTGGGGTGGGGACGTTGCTGGGGCCGTTGGTGGGCACGGGGATTCTGTTGGGACTGCGAGAGATTTTTATAAATCTATGGCCTCAGGGGTACGCGCTAGCGATGGGGGTTGTGATCTCGCTGATCGTGCGGTACGCGCCGGGCGGGGTACTGGGCTCTTTCAGGCGTTAGCCATGCGAGCCTTTCAAGATGCGACGCATCTCGCGGTCGGCTTCTTTCTTTTTAATCTTCTCGCGCTTGTCATACTTGGCCAAGCCTTTGGCCAGCGCTAGTTCGACTTTAGCAAAGCCGTTCTTGAAATAGACCTTGAGCGGAATGAGCGTGTAGCCCTTCTCTTTGACTTTGGACTGTAAGCGATAGATCTCTTGTTTTTTGAGTAGCAATTTGCGTTTGCGTAAGGGGTCGGGATTATAGCGATTGCCTTCCTGATAGGGAGCGATATAGACGTTCATCAAGAAGACTTCGCCGTTGCGCACCAACGCAAAGCCATCTTGCAAACTCACGCTGCCCCGCCGAATGGATTTGACTTCGGTGCCCTTGAGCTCGATCCCGGCCTCGATGGTCTCTTCAATGCGATACTCGTGTCGGGCCTTGCGGTTGGTTGCAGCGATTCTTTCGCTCATAGGGCCAGGCTTCGCCTGGACCGTGCGTCGTGCTGCCAAAGGCAGCACGGTGAGCAGTCCAGACGAAGTCTGGTGGCGGGGGAGGGACTCGAACCCTCTACCTGCCGCTTATGAGACGGCCGCTCTAACCAAATGAGCTACCCCGCCATTCGGTCCCCTAGTTTAGCACATCATACATTAGTCCAGCAACCCAAAAAGAAAAAGGCGCCATGCGCCCTCTGGTTGCGGGGGCTGGATTCGAACCAGCAACCTCCGGGTTATGAGCCCGACGAGCTTCCTGTTGCTCCACCCCGCACGTTCGCTAGCATTATAACACTTGAGCGGACGGAACGCAAGGGAGATTTGCTCCAGATAGGGGTCCGATGTTACACTGAGATCATACTGACCAAGAGAGGGACTGTATATATGCACCTGGCAAGATATATCAGAGTGCTTAGTGGGCTCAAGGCGTGTCTGTTCAAGATAAAATTCTCACCTTGTGGGGTGCCGGGCGAGACCAGACCAGACTTATCGGGCCAAGCAGCGCTTTCGTAGTGAACAACAGGGCAGGGGATTTCTATCCGGAGACGCTCGCTCAAAAGTGCCAGTAGTGTTTGAGCTGTAGTGCCGAGGGCGGGACTCGAACCCGCACGGAGGGTTGGCCTCCAACGGATTTTAAGTCCGTAGCGTCTGCCGATTCCGCCACCCCGGCAAGCTTCGCTTGACTTTCATCTTCGCCAGCCACAGGCTGGCGAAGGCAAACAGTCCAGATGAAATCTGGAGCGGGCGACGGGATTTGAACCCGCGACCTTCTGCATGGCAAGCAGACGCTCTACCGCTGAGCTACGCCCGCGCGACGCGTTCATTGTAAGCTGTCGGCCCCGGCTTGTCAAGCAAGCGTGACACTGGATGCTGAGAAGAGTGCTACGAGAATATCTCTCAACGCCGGTTCAAGCTCTGCAAAGCGAAAGCGATAGCCCATCTCTTGGGCGCGCCTTGAGATAGCAAGTCTGCTTGCCAGTAGCTCACTGGACAGCTCACCCAAAACGATCTTGAGCGCCAACGCCGGGGCAGGTATGAACGCCGGTCGCCGCAAGAGGCGTCCTAAGACGTGGGCAAACTCTTTCTGGCGCACCGTCTGAGGAGCCGTGACGTTGACGGGACCACTAAGATTGCTCTTCTCTAACGCATAGACGATGAGGCCCACAGCATCGTCACGATGAATCCACGGCCACCATTGACGGCCTGAACCCAGCGGCCCTCCAAGCCCAAGCTTGAAGAGCGGGAGCATTGCTTGGAGTGCCCCGCCGTCCGGCCCCAATACCAACCCTGTGCGCAGTCGCACAACACGCATCCCTACATCTTGCGCCTTGGCGGCCTCGCGCTCCCATTCTTGACATAGCTTCCCGATGAAGTCCGCACCAGGGGATGCGTCCTCCGTCAGCATCTCTTCGCCGCGGTCGCCGTAGTAGCCGATGGCGCTGGCCGAGATGAGCACCTTTGGGCGCGATGAGAGCTTTGAGAGCCCTTCTACGAGATTTCTTGTGCCCACAATGCGACTCTCGCGGATGGCGCGCTTTTTCGCGTCTGTCCAGCGGCCCGCGATGCTCTCAGCAGCGAGATGGATCACGGCTTCGACATCTGTAAAAGCCTCGGCGGGAGGCGACGCGGTCAATGGGTCCCATGAGAAAGCTTCTTGGAGGTGAGGCACTTTTCGTTGCGCTGTTGCTCCATCGCGTGAGAGCGCCGTGAGCGTGTGGCCGGCTTGACTTAAGATTTCACACAAGCGACTTCCGATAAAGCCCGTCGCGCCGGTGATGAGGATTTTCATAGCTCAAGAGTGACTCTAGTGCTTAATGGTGCAAGTTATATCTCGGTCTGATTAGATAAAAGCTATAGGCCGTGCAGGGATCGAACCTGCGACCCTCCGCTTAAAAGGCGGATGCTCTACCACTGAGCTAACGGCCCATGTCTCTAGAATTTTACCTCAAAAGAGACGACTCTGTCAATAGAAACTTGTGATGAGCCCCAACAGCGTGGTATAATAACTTTTGAAGGAGGCCAATATGAAACGCTTTGCATTGCTCTTCGTTCTGATGGCCACACTCGCCGTGTGGCCCCTCCAAGGCTCTTTCGCACAATCTGACGTGCACGCCTTCACACTGGAGAACGGCTTGCAGGTCTTGCTCGTGCCCAAGCCCGGCACAGGGATCACAGCTGTAGATATCTGGGTCAACGTGGGCAGCCTCAACGAGACCAGAGAGAGTTCGGGCATCTCACACTTCTTCGAGCATATGCTCTTCAAGGGCACCGAGAAGCGCCCCGGCGGCATAGATCGCGAGATCGAAGGCCTCGGCGGGCGCACCAACGCCGCGACCTCTTACGATTTCACGCATTACTATATTATTCTCCCCAGCGAACACACGGAATTAGCCATTGACATTATCGCCGATATCACGCAGAACTCGACCTTCCCTGAAGAAGAGATCGCCCGCGAGAAGGACGTCGTCTTGCGCGAACAAGATCAACGGTCTGATAACCCCGGCTCGTTCACCTTCTTCACCATGCGCAGCGATTTCTACAAGGCCCATCCGTACAAACTGCCCATCATCGGCTACGCAGACAGTCTAGAGAAGCTGACCCGTGAAGATCTTCTGGCTTGGATGAAGACGTGGTACGTCCCGAACAATATGACGCTGGTCGTCGCCGGAGATATCGAGATCGAGCAGACGCTCCAAACGGTCAAAGAGTACTTCGGTATGATGCCACCGCAAGAGCTGCCCGCTTCGCTCTACCCTCAAGAACCAGCTCGCATCGAGAAGACCGTGAAAGAGATACGCCATCCCGTGAGCCAGGGGTATCTCATCTACGCTTGGCCTGGCCCGTCAGTGAGAGAAGCCCAAGACGTCTACGCCATGGACGTTTTGATTACACTGCTCTCGGATGGCCGCGGCTCCCGCTTCTACAAGAAGCTGCGCAAAGAATTAGGCTTAGTGAATACTGTAGACGCCGGCTATTTCACGCAGAAAGAGCCGGGCATCTTTAATATCTACGCTGAATTCCCTTACGAGAACCGCGCGGCTGTTGAGCAAGCTATTCTGTCGGAGCTCAAGAATATTCTCGATGGGCATCTCAGCGAAGATGAGCTCGAACGCGCCAAGACGGTGCTGCTCGCCAACGAAGCTTTCCAAAGCGAGACCAGCGCGGGAGTGGCCAGCACGCTCGGCTTCTACTCTGTCGTGGCCGGGGATTACAGATTTGCTTTGACGTACCCCGAAAAAATTCGCGCCGTCACGGTCGAAGACGTCGTGAAAGTCGCACGCAAGTATATTGACCTCAATGTGTACTATCAGCTTGTGCTCATCCCAGAAGACGCTCCAGAGCTTGAACAGACCGAAGAGTCTTTCACCCTACCCAACGGGCTCAAGCTCATCTTGCGCGAAGATCACGCTTCAGAGATGGTCGCGCTGCAGACATTTGTCGGTACAGGGGCACGCGCCGAGCCAACGGAGCTGGCCGGGATCGCCGAGTTGACTTCACGGCTGCTCCTGCGCGGCACGACGACGCGCTCCGAAGAAGAGATCTTCACCAAGATCGAGAACCTAGGAGCTCAGCTCAGCCAAGATCTTTTGCCCGACATGGCGCATCTCACGCTGGTCGCGCCCCGCGACAGTCTGGAGCGAGCACTGCCCCTCTATCTGGACGTGCTGCTGAACTCGGCGTTCGCTTCTGACGAAGTCGAGCGGGCCAAGAGCGAATTGATCCGCGAGATACGCGCCCAAGCCGACCAGAATTTTTCAGTGATCTATAATAACTTCCAAACGGCTCTCTACGGGGCGCACCACTACGGGCGCTTTGCTACCCCCGAAAGCGTCGCGCGCATCACCCGCGACGATATCGTAGATTTCTACAAACGCTACTACGTTCCCAACAATATGACCGTCGTCGCTGTGGGGGCTTTCGACCGCGCGCTGCTGCTGGCGCTCTTGCGGGCAAAATTGCAAGAACTCCCCAAGGGTGCAGAAGACCTGCCCCTCAAGCCGCAGCCGGTGTCGTTCGAGCTCCCTGAAAACAAGAGCGTGGAGGCTGCCAAGCGTTCCAATCTCACCTGGCTTATTCTGGGCTATCCCGCTCCACCCGTTGCGAGCCCCGATTACCCCGCGATGAAGCTGCTCAATGCGATCTTGGGCGGCGGCATGAGCTCGCGATTGTTTAGTGAGCTGCGCGACAAACGTGGGCTGGCGTATTCGACGGGCTCGTTCTATCCCTCGCGTGCCGAGGACAGCCATCTCGTGACATATATCATCGCGCTGCCGGAGAACGCCGAAGCTGCCCGCCAAGGAATTGTAGATATTCTTCAAGAGATCAAAGAGCACGGCGTTCCTCAAGAAGAGCTTGAGCGGGCCAAGAGCTATGTCATCGGGAATTATCGCATCGAGCACGAGACGGCCGAGCGCCGCGCTTGGTATCTGGGGTGGTTTGAAACGCTGGGCGTTGGGTATCAGATGGACGCACAGTACCCGGAGCTGATTCGCAAACTTACTTCTGAGGAGATCCAGCGCATTGCGCAAAAATATCTTCAGTATTATGTGCTCTCGACGCTGGGGCCCTCAGAGCGATAGACTTTCAGTTTCAGACCCTTAATCGGGCGATAGTGACGCTCGTTAGCGGTAGCAAGGTGAAAGCTGTGTACGAGAGCTGTCGCGGCAATGAGGGCGTCTGCCACACGTAAACCATGAGGCAAAGCATGGCGCTCTATGAGCCGGATTGCTTGATGAGTGGTTTTCTCCGTCAGGGGAACGACTTCAGAGAAATTCTTTTCAATATATTGGCGAATCGTGCGTAATTCTCGGGGGGCGGAAGCTCCTTGCAAAAGCTCCATGTAAGCGACAGCGGAAATCTTTCGTAGAACCGGCGGACAGGTGCGAACGAACGTCTCGGCCTTCTCACTACCGCGAAAACGTTCTATGAGAACGTCCGTGTCGAAGATTACCGCTTGTGACGGGGCTGACGGATCTTGTTGATCCATGCTGGTATATCCTTCAAATCTTCGCGATTTTTCCACATTCCAAACCCAATTGGGACATAATCATTAGGAGAGGCGGCCAAAGGCAGGATGACTGCTATCTCCCGACCGCGTAGGGTTACCGTCACTCGCTCCCCTGCGCTCACGCGCTGGAGGATACGCCCGGTCTGATACCGAAGCTGCTTAGCCGTTACTGTAGTGGGCATAAAACTTCACCTCAAAGTAGACACTGTTCAGTATATACTCAAATGATAGACACGGTCAAACGCGATACTTAGGACTTGACTGCTGGTAGCACAGGCTCCAGCCATGTGATGGCGCGAAGCTCTGCTGTAATAGCCAGCACGCGCTCGCGGTGCTCTAAGATGCGATCAAGAAATCTCTTGAGGAGCGATCGCGCGGCATCAGGGTCGTTGCGATCCAGAAACTGTAACGCGAGCGCGGCGTTCATCTTCACACCGCCTACCTCTTTGAAGAGGCGCTCCAGCAGTTGGCAAAGCCGTTCGTGCTCGGTCTTATCGTCAGTTCCTGGTCGCAGCCGTCCCGACTGACAGAGCCGTCCGTAATAATCTCCAAAGAGGTTCTCGTATTCTTCAGCAAGATCGAGTGCGAAGGCGAAGTTTTCTCTCCGCAGGCACAGGGCTTCGTCGCGGCAGTTGAGATCTTCTTTGAGCCCGCGCAGCAAGAAGCCCAAGCCGGGGTCGAGTCCCCCTTGGCCTTTTAAGACCTGCAAGACGCTCGCACGGTACGCCTCCGAGGAGGGCGCAAGCGCCTGCCGCGCCCACCAGAAGATTAAACCCGCAACGACAACCAGCCCGGCCAACAATAGCCATAACCACTTTTGCATAGCGTCTGTAGTGTGCCCAAAACCGACGGTCAAGTCAAGGGGCCGGCGACCAAGTCGCACGCTCACTCTACGCCCTCTTCTGGACCTAGCCTCCTGGCCCCCTTCCCTAAAGGGGGAAGGCTCCCCTCCCCCTTTAGGGCGAAGCGTTTTGGTGCAGCATCTTCCTCAGAAAGCGGTCGCACCAAAACGCTTCGGTAACGATCTCTTGGCGCAGGGACCTACTCCCTGACGCCTCTCCACTTTTGCGTAGCCCGGCAACTAAAGTTGCGGGCTAGGCTTACAAAGCCCGTCTGCACGGGCTTGGCCCAGCGCTGGCAGTCCCCACCGGGGACTTTGTAGCTGCCAGCCCGCGGCTTGAGCCGCCGGGCCAATGAAAGTGGAGAGGGGTTAGGACCACTCCTACTTGACAATGCCCTATGATTTGATGTAGTATATATTACAAAAGAGTGCGCTGGGGTAGCTCAGATGTTTCAATGAGCTTCATAGAGGGAGGTGGTTGCCGAGCCTGATCATCAGAGTACCGCATGCCCAAAACAATCCCCAATTACAGGAGGTAAAGCATGAAAGCTGTTTGGCGATGGGGAACTCTCGCAGCAGTGTTGGTGTTGGTCCTCGGTGTAACGAGTGGGTTGGCACAGCAACAGATCAAGAATCCGGATACGTACATCAGGGCTAGCATCGGCGACCTTGAGACCCTGGACCCGGCGTGGCACTACGATACAGCGAGCGCTACGGCGATCTTCAATATCTACGACACATTGCTCTTCTACGACGGTGAGGCGATCGATAAGTTCGTCCCGGTATTGGCCGAAAGTTGGACGGTCTCTCCCGACGGTACCACCTACACTTTCAAGATCCGCAAGGGCGTCAAGTTCCATGCAGGCGGCGATCTGACAGCAGACGATGTAGCTTACAGCTTCCAGCGGGCGCTTTTGCAAGACCGCTCCGGCGGCCCGATCCACATGATCACCGAGCCGGTTCTGGATGTCGCCTCGATTGATGAGTTGGCCAAGAAAGAAGGCGTCGGTGACCTCAAAGCCTGCCAGATGGTGCTGGACGCGGCTACAGTGAAGGGAGATGAGGTCACCTTCAAGCTGGCCTTCGCCTTCGCGCCCTTCTTGCAGATCCTCGCCGGGAGCTGGATGTCCGTTATAGATAAAGAGTGGGCCATAGCCCGCGGCGACTGGGACGGCAAGTGCGACAACTGGCGCAAGTGGTGGGACCCCAAAGCCGAGGCCTCTAAGCTCTTCGACGTGGCCAACGGCACCGGGCCCTATAAGCTGGAGCGCTGGGAGAAGGGCAAGGAGATTAGCTTTGTCCGCAACGACGCCTACTGGCGGGGGCCAGCAAAGTTGGCCCGCGCCGTGATCAAGGTTGTGCCGGAGTGGGGCACGCGCCTAGCGATGTTCGAGGCTGGCGATGCCGACTCCATTGATGTGCCTCGTCCCTTCGTCGCGGCGATGAAGCCACTGGTGGATGCCGGCAAGGCCCGCCTCTACGGTCCGCTGCCGGGAGCCATAGCGCAGAGCAGCTTCATCAACTTCAAGGTCAAAGAGGGCAGCGCCCATATGCCCCAGCTGGCGGGCGCGGACAAGCCCGATTTGCTCAGTGACCTCAACTTGAGAAGAGCCCTCAACTACTGCTTCGATACAGCTACTTACATCAAGGAGTCCTGGCTGGGCGAGGCGGAGTCCCTGCTCGGCGGGGTGATCATCAAGGGCCGGCTCGGCTTTAACCCCGCGCAGAAGGGCTACGAGTTCAGTCTGGCCGAGTGCGAGAAGGAGCTGAGAGCGGCGTGGGGCGGCAAGCTCTGGTCCGATGGGATGCGCCTCGTCTTGACCTTCAACCAGGGGAACGTCGCGCGCCGGTTCGCCGCGGAGATGCTGGAGCGCAATCTTGAGGACATGAACAAGAAGCGCGCCGGCAGGCCGATCTTCTCGGTAGATGTGCGGGACTTGCCCTGGCCGACCTATCTGAAGTCTATGGATGCCAGTGAGCTGGCGGTCTTCTGGGTCGGCTGGCTGGAGGACTACGCCCACCCGCACAACTGGGTACAGCCCTACATGTTCCGGACGGGGGCTTTTGCTATCGGCCAGAACTTCGACACCCTGAAGGACGTGGACTTCAAGCCCGTCTATGCCACCTTCCTGGAGGCCAAGAAGTACCCAACGCTCCGAGATCTCTTCGACGATCTGGTGGTGAAGGCCAAGAAGGAGCCGGACCAGAAGGTCGGTGGCAAGGCGGAGAAGATCTACTTCGAGTTGAACCACCTGGCCAAGGAGTATGCTATCAACATCCAGAACATCCAACTCCAGGTGCGCCGCTACGAGCAGGTCTGGGTCAAGGGGTGGTTCTACAACCCAGCTTACCCAGGGGAATATTTCTACTGGCTGTCTAAAGGCTAGAAGCTGCACGGATGTCGCGAGAGGGGGTCGGTCTTTCTCCGACCCCCTCAAATTGTTATTAGGGGGTATCTGGAGTCTTTCTCGGATGCTCAAGCATCCGTTTAAGAAGCTGAAAGCCCGATCAGTCGGGCCGCGTGAGAGGGTGAGCGGCCGTTCACCCCTGCAGGAGGAGCGAGACGCTGCTTGCACTACTCCCGCCTTTGTGCTATGCTGCTGAGCTAAACCAATATAAGGTCAAGCTATGCTCGCTTATATTATTCGTCGGCTCCTGATACTGCCAATCTTGCTGCTCGGCGTGACAATCTTTGTCTTCGCCATCTTTCAATTTATGCCGCCAGCTATGCGGGCCAGCCTCTACCTGCGCGATGTCCCTAAGACTTCTGACGCCATGGACCGAATCATCGAGAAGTACGGCCTGGACAAGCCCATTCACATCCAATACTGGCAATGGCTCCAGCAGATCGCCAAGGGCGATCTGGGGTGGTCGCAGACCGCCCAGCGCCCCGTCACCGAGGCTCTGCTTTACTATCTTCCGGCCACCTTGGAACTCTCTCTGTGGGCGATGCTGCCCGTGATCTTAGTCGGCATCTGGTTTGGGATTCTATCCGCGGTCCATCAAGATAAATTGATTGACCAGACCCTCCGTGTCTTTGCTCTTGTCGGCTGGTCCTTCCCGACTTTTGTCTTCGGGCTTCTGCTCTTAATGAAATTCTACGCCGATCTGCAGTGGTTCCCGGCTGGGCAGATCTCCGACTGGGTCACCCGTGAGATCATTAATGGGACCTTCGTGCAGTATACGAGAATGTACACGATAGACGCGCTCCTCCAAGGGCGACTGGACGTCTTTTTGAATTCGCTGCGCCATCTGATCTTGCCGGTGATCACCCTCGCCTATGTGCAGTGGGCCCTGTTGCTGCGCGTGACCCGCAGTTCAATGCTAGAGACGTTGCGCCAAGACTATGTTACGACCGCACGGGCCAAGGGCCTCAAAGAGCGCGTTGTTATTAATAAACACGCCGCCCGCAACGCCATGATCCCCGTGGCCACGATGGGCGGGTTGTTGCTTATTGGCCTGCTCAACGGCGTTGTGATCACCGAGACCATCTTCAATTATCCGGGCATCGGCCGCTGGGCGGCTAACGCTGCCACTACCTTGGACATCTTAGGCGTGCTGGGCTTCACGCTCTTCAACGGATTGCTGCTTGTGGTGGGGAATCTGGTCGTGGATGTGCTCTACGCCGTCATTGACCCGCGGGTGAAGTTGGATTGACCATACTGAAACGCTTGCTGAAAAACCCGCTCTCCCTTGCCGGCTCCGTCTTGGTGCTCTTCTTTGTGATCATCGCTATAGCTGCTCCGTGGCTGGCTCCACCGGATAATCCTAACGAGCCCTATCGCATCACGCGCTGCGGCTACGTCCCTATGCCCCAGCCGCCCAATTCAGAGAATCCCCTCGAGGGGATTTGGAAGATCATCACCCGGCAGGCCACCATCTGCGAGGTGCGTCCCTTTGGCACCATCCAGAGCTATGATATCTACTACGGCGTCGTCTGGGGGACGCACACAGCCTTCTTCGTCGGCTTGACCATCACGGGAGCGACTGTCTTGATCGGGTTGATTGTCGGCTCGCTTGCGGCGTACTTTGGCCGCTGGGTGGATGAGCTTCTGATGAGGATCACAGACATCTTCTTGGCCTTCCCCTTTTTGGTGGCGGCTATCACCCTGGCTGCCGTGCTGCAACCGACCCTGGGTCGCGGGCTGCTTACGGCGATGATCGCCTTGATCGTCTTCGGCTGGATGAGCTACGCACGACTCATCCGCGGTGACATCCTCGCCATTAAAGAGCGCGACTACGTCTCGGCCGCCCACGCCGCCGGGGTGCCGCATCATCGCATTCTGCTCCGACACATCATTCCCAATGCGATCTACCCTACGCTCGTCGTGGGGTCAATGGACATCGGCTCTTATGTGCTCTCTTTTGCCGCGCTCAGCTTCTTAGGGCTAGGGGCCGATATCGGCTATGCTGACTGGGGCCAAATGATCAGCTTCGCCCGCGATTGGATCCCGCGACTCAGCACCTATTGGTATATCGTCGTCTATCCTGGTGTGGCGATTTTGCTCTTTGTGCTGGGGTGGAATCTCATCGGCGATGCCTTCCGTGACATCCTAGACCCCCGGCTGCGAGGCGCTGGGCGCTAGTCTCTCAGGCGCTCCACGCGCTCCAAGACGATTCCGCCTTCGAAGCCACCACGATCTCGACGTTTGTGGGTCATACGCTCGTGAATCTCCTGTGCAGAGATACCGTCGAGCGTAAGCCGAAAGTAGATCGCTTCCAGCAAGTCTACAAGCTCGTCCAGCTCGCTTGATGTTGCAAATTCTTTCGCTTCTTCGAGGATCTTCGCGCTCGCGTATTGTTTGAGCTCTTCCCCCTGCACGCGGCGAAAGATCGGTCTCTGTCCTGCGCGCATGATCAGCTCGGGGATTCTGCCGCGTACAAGCTTGTCGTACTTTCTGCAACCGGGCATGTATTATTTTTTCTCTTCTTTTTCTTCTTTGAGGGCAATGATCTCCATGCCGTTGTAGTAGCCACAATTGAGACAAACGCGATGAGGCAGCTTCGGCTCGTGACAGCGCGGGCATTCATTAATCGTGACCGGAGTAAACTTATAACTGGCTGCGCGATGCATACGCTTCTGAGAACTGGATCGTCTGTATTTTGGTTGTCCCTGACCCATAAACAACTCCTTTTGCACAAAAAGCTCAATGGGAATACGCCTATTTTAGCAAGTTGGATTCAGCTTTGCAACCGGCTCGCTCTCGAGGATGAACGTCACCGGGCCATCATTGATGAGCGAGACGTGCATCCGAGCACCAAAGATTCCCGACTCAACTCTGAGGTTGCTACGGCGCAGCTCTTGCAAAAACAGCTCATAGAGCACACGGGCTTGGTCGGGCGGCGCGGCGGCGTCAAAGCCGGGCCGACGTCCTTTCAGGGTGCTGCCGTAGAGCGTAAACTGCGAGATGACCAAAATTTCCCCTTGCACGTCTTGGACGGAGAGGTTCATCTTGCCCGCGGCGTCTTCAAAAATTCTCAGTCCCAACAGCCGGTCTGCCAAAAAAGTCACATCGCTCTCGGAGTCGCCCTTGCCGACGCCTAAAAAAACGAGCAAGCCCGGACCGATCTGTCCGACGACCTTGCTCTCGACTTCTACTGAAGCTTCTGTGACGCGCTGGAGGACAAGACGCATGGGGAAAGATTATTGTGTAGCAGCACCATTAGAGCTACCAACGGCTAAACCCAATACAAAAGCCGCAAGGCCTACCAGAAGGATAGCTCCTATGTCAGTTTTATATTCTTCTTCGCTTTCTAATTTCTTGGATAGATTGTAAAACTCTTGCGCTTCTTCTCTAGTTAACAGCTCACCACGCTGAGATCGAGCAACATAAGCCTTAATCTTCTCTAACTCCGAGGCTGTAATGGGATTACCTGCCTTGACTCGGCTTAACAATTGCTGAATAGCACCTTGAGCATATTCCAAGTAGGGTTTTTGAACTCCTTGGATTTCAGCAGCTGTAAAGCCTTTCTTAGTGGATAGGACTCCCAGAAGCAACCCATAAGAATTCATGAGGGCGGAGATGCTATTGAGGCCATTGGCTAGATCAGACCGGATCGCTCCCACATCGTGAGCGAGTTTAACTCCAAGTGCACTGATCTTTCGCCAGAGAGTGAAGAAACCACCAATCAGGGCTACAATGGCCCCAAGCACCGCCAATATTTCGCTTAACTCCATAATGACCCCTTGTTTAATAGTTTGCCCATTTTACCCTAAGAAGTCAAGCTTGCGCACACTTGCTCTGAAAATCTATAATGAACCATGCCCAAACGTCCATATGTGCTTATCGTCCTAGACGGCTGGGGGATGCGCCAAGAGACCGAATGGAACGCCGTCGCGTTCGCAAAGACCCCCAACTTCGATCATTATTGGGAGATCTGCCCCCATACGCTCGTGCGCACCGACGGGCGCTTCGTTGGTTTGCCCGAAGGGCAATTTGGAAATTCTGAAGTCGGCCATCAGAATTTAGGTGCTGGCCGTGTCGTTGTTCAGACCTCAACTCGTATCTCCGGCGCTATTCGCGACGGCAGCTTTTTCACCAATCGCGCGCTTCTGGACGCCATCACCCACGCCCAAGGCAGCCGACTCCATCTCATGGGGCTGACCAGCGACGGCGGAGTACACAGCTCGCTAGCGCACTTGTTCGCGCTGATAGAATTAGCTCAGCGTGAACACGTTTATAATCTTCATCTTCACGCCTTTCTCGATGGGCGCGATACCCCGCCGACCTCTGGGGCTGGCTACGTGAAGCACGTGCGCGAGTTCTGTGAGCAAGCGGGCTTCGGGCAGATCGCTACGGTGATGGGCCGTTACTGGGCCATGGACCGCGACAACCGCTGGGATCGCACGGAGAGGGCTTATCGAGCTTTGCGCTTCGCTGAAGGGCTGAGAGATAATGGCCCTCCGGAAGCTGCCGTCGAGCGCGCCTATCAACGCGGAGAGACCGACGAGTTTATTAAGCCCATCGTTTTCGACCCGGAAGGCATCATTCGCGATGGCGACGCTGTGATCTTCTTTAATTTTCGCCCTGACCGTGCACGACAACTCACACGCGTTTTCACCGAGGAGAGCTTCGCTCAGTTCAATCGCGGTCCCTGCCCCAAGGCAGAATTCGTCACGCTGACCCAGTACGATGAACGCTTTCACGTACCCGCAGCATTCCCCGCCGAAGAGCCTCTGAAAAATATCTTCGGGGAAGTTCTCAGTCGGACCGGGCTGACGCAGCTCCGTCTCGCTGAGACCGAAAAATACGCGCACGTCACGTATTTTTTCAATAATGGGCGCGAAGCCCCCCTCCCCGGTGAAGCGCGCCAGCTTATACCTTCCCCCAAAGTCGCAACCTATGATCTGAAGCCGGAGATGTCTGCCTATGAAGTGACGGACGCAGCCGTGCAGCATATTACAAGTCGCCAGTATGATTTTGTCTTGGTAAACTATGCCAACCCGGATATGGTGGGACACTCCGGCGTCTTTGAAGCTGCGGTCAAAGCCGTCGAAGCTGTGGACGACTGTCTGGGGAAGACCGTGGAAGCGACGCGCTCCGTTGACGGAGAAGTTTTAGTGACGGCTGATCACGGCAACGCAGATATAATGCGAGACGAACATGGGCATCCTCATACGGCGCACACGTGCAGCCCCGGACCACTGATCTATATTGGGCCACGCAATCTGAGATTATCTGATGGCGGTGCGCTCTGCGATGTCGCACCGACGCTGTTACAATTGATGGGGTTGGAGAAACCAAAAGAGATGACGGGGCGGAGTCTGATAAGATAGAGAGTCCCTCACCCCCGGACCTAACCCCAACCCCTTCCCTAAAGGGAAGGGAGCTCCCCTCCCTCTTCAGGGGAGGGGCTGGGGGCCAGGTCAGGCGGGGTGAGGGCCAGAAAGAAACTCTATGGCCGAACTGAAACGCATCAGCAGCGAACTTGGCGATATCTATATCTCCGAGCGCGCCATCGCGCAGATTTGCGCAAAAGTCGTGAGCGAGCAAGAGGGCCTGCGCACGCCGCGCCAAGCCCGCGAAAGCTCTGGTTTTTTAAGCACCATCACCCAGGTCGTGAAAGGCGATGGCATCGAAGTCCTCAAAGAAGACAGTCGCCTGATGGTTAAGATGTCGCTTTTTGCCGTGTACGGCGTGCGCATTCAGGAAGCAGCCCAGAAGACGATCACAGAGATCAAAGCCCGGGTGCGCGAGCTGGCTGGTTTGGAGATCGACGACGTCACCATCGAGATCACGGGGATCGTCAAACAGTGAACGATGCATTCCGACGAGATCGTTGAGCTTTTCTCGAAGATCGCGCACCGTTACGACCGCGCCAATCACGTCTTGAGCTGCAATCGCGATAGGGTGTGGCGGCGCGAACTCGTTGCACAAGCAACTCCCCGCCCCAACGAGCGCCTCTTGGACTTGTGCACTGGGACCGGTGATGTCGCCATCGAATTCGCCATAGCTTGTCCGACTCTACAGATTGTCGGACTTGATCTGTCCAGGGAGATGCTCCAGGTAGCCAAAGAGAAGCTCGCCCAACTCGGTCTTGACCAGCGCGTTCAGTTAGTCGAGGGTAATGCTATGGAGCTGTCGTTTGCTGAAGATTCTTTTGAGATCGTGACTATAGCGTTTGGCTTGCGGAATTTGCCCGACAGAGTGCGCGGATTGAGAGAAATCCATCGCGTGCTCGCACCCGGAGGGCGTGCGCTCATTCTTGAGTTTTCCCTGCCTCAAGGGCGTCTCGTGCGATTAAGTTATCTGGCTTATGTACGTCTTCTGTTACCCTGGCTGGGAGGACGCTTGACGGGGGACAGTGCCCCCTAT
Organism: Candidatus Fraserbacteria bacterium; assembly: GCA_037440025.1. Lineage (GTDB taxonomy): Bacteria > Bipolaricaulota > Bipolaricaulia > RBG-16-55-9 > DRXL01 > JANXCC01. Next base: position 55,307 of record JBBIUX010000002.1, read on the forward strand.
GAGTATCTGCGCGACTCGATTGTGCGTTTCCCCGACCGCGCTCAGATTCTCGAAGAGCTATATGAGATCGGCTTTCGTCCCGTGGGGTATCGTGACTTCACGGGGGGAATCGCAACGCTCTACTGGGGCGGGAAGGCCAGCTGCTGAGCTAACGTGTGCAACGCCCGACGGATCAGCCAGACAATCACGACAACAGCGACCAAAAGCGCGATCACCAGCTCCCACAGCGAGAGCGCAGGCTGTGCGCGCACCGCCTTCACACCCGCCTCAAGCTCGGTTATTTGGGCTTTCAGTGTCCCCACGTCTGTCAAGAGCGCGCTGAGCTGTTGAGTCAAGTCAGTAAACCGTTGAGTCGTCTGATCACTCAGCTCGCGACTTTGGGTCTGCACAGCATCTAGTCTTTGTGATAAGCCTTGCAAAGTTCCCGACTGAGGAGCAAGTTGTTCGGTCAGCGTTTGGAGCTGGCGTCGTAGTTGCTCTAAGGCTTGGCGTGAAGCCACAAGCTCGTCTTGGTAGGCTTGCTTCTCTTTGCTCAGCTTGGCGAGACGCAGGCTGAGTTGGGCAATATTGCCCTGTGCCGACAGAAGAGGGCTCAAGTTGCGTTCTTGCCCTGACTGTACATCTTTGACCCACAGCTCTCCAGCGGGGCTGTCCGTGTCTACGAGGCGCAAGAACCCCAGCTCGTGATTCGATAGCCAGAAGGCAAATCCAGAACGCCCGTCGTCGGTGAGCCTGCGTAGCGGCGCCAGAGACCTGAGATTCAAAAGATACAGATCGCCTTGGGGGGATGGCCCTTCCCCAGGGCTGACGACAGTGAAGATCAAGCGTTCTTCATCCGGTGACAGCGCTGGGGCTAAGGCGATCCCTCCTCCCTCATAGAGGACTGCTTGCTCAGCCGTTTCTACAGTGATCTCGTAGAGGTTGACTTGCTGTTGGGCAGCGATGGCAAACGTCTTGTCATAGCCGTTTACGTAGAGTCGCTGCCCGTCGGGGGAAGCTATGAGGTAGAGTGGCGTGGGTATGAGGGGGAAAAATCCCCGAAGGATAGTCTGTTCGCAGCTACAGTTGATGCTGACGGTCGCCAGACGTCCTGAAAAGATGCGCACCGTTTCGGGGGTGATCTCCTCAGGGGCAGGCAGCACTTGCTCAGGAAAAATCTCTTCTACGCGAAAGACAAAGAGCCATTGCCCATCGGTGGTCCACAGGGGTCCCGGACCGTAGGGCGCATAGTAAACTCCGTGGGCATCTTGCATCAGCTTGAGGGCTCTCTCTTGCCCGGTATCTCGGTCAAAGAGATCCAGACTGAGACGGCCATCCCCGTCGCTGCGATAGTAGGCGATCTTTCGGCCGTCGGGGGAAAACGTCGGTCCCCAAACGAAGCCCTGATCCCCGGCCAGCAGCTCTGTGTGAATATTCTGTTGGCGGTCAAAGAGCATCACGCGCCAGGGGTGGGAGAGCGTCCCCAGCCCTAGGGGCGAACGGCCGGTCGCCCCCACGGGGCCTTCGACATAGAGCAGCCCTTGTCCATCGGGAGAGAACGCCGCCCACGAGAGATTCTCGCCCTCGGTGAGTACTGACTGTGCGCGGCCTGTGGCAGGGTCAATCAGCCAGATATGCCCCGATGGCGGCAGAGCTTCGTATAAGCCGCGACTCTCGCCCGGCATGGTGAGGGCGATCAGACCGTCGCGACTGACGCTTATTCTGTTGGGCATGGGCCAGCAACCGCTGAGAACGCTGGCTACCAACAAAAGAAAACATCCGATGAGACTTCTCTGCCACATGGCTAAGCCCCCCTTATACGCAAATTATTCTTTTTGTGACTCTTCGTAGAGCCGGCTCACAAACTCCAGCACGCGCCTTTGGTCAAGCTCATCCAACAGTTCGACTTTCCTTCGGATGCGTTCCGGGAGCCCCGCTTCGGCTTCTTTGGCCACTCTCGCTAAGAGCGCCTTCTGCGCCAGCCGGTGGGCCTTCCAGTTGGCGTCGCGCTCAACACAGTTCACTTGCCAGTTGGGTAGTTTCTCCAAAAGCTCGTGGACTTGGCGATTGAGTGGCTCTAAATGAGGCCGACGAATACGATAGAGTCCGTTCACTTGGTTGGCCAGCAGTTGGCTGTCTGTAAAAAAAATGACGCGCTGGGGGTCGTAGGACAGCACGGACTTGATGGCCTCAATGAGGGCACGGTACTCGGCGACGTTATTGGTCGTGCGGCCGATGTGTTCTGAAATTTCTTTGAGAATATTTCCGTGGTCATCGGCGATCACGATGCCGATAGCTGATTCACCGGGGTTGCCCTGCGAAGCCCCGTCCACATTCACAAAAAGCTTCTCCATACATCCTCTCGCCGGGTGGGCCCAGGAGGATTTGAACCTCCGACCGACCGCTTATGAGGCGGTTGCTCTAACCCCTGAGCTATGGGCCCTGCTCTAAAGCTACTATACTCCAGCGAGGCCGGGATCGTCAAACTGAAGCGAGTGAAAAGATAACAAAGAAAAGAGAAGCGGCCCCGGAAGCCCTCCGAGGCCGCTTATGCGCTATCGGAGAATTCACCCTCTACGGGGAACACGTGCCAATGAGTTGAGAGTAGACGTTGAGTTCGCCGCGCGCCCCGATATTGAGAATCCACAGCGCCATAGCATCCCCTTGAGGGATGAGTTGCACCTGCGTGGGCACGATGGGGTCTCCCGAAATGGCAGCATCCAGTGGCAGTGTCAAGGACCACTTCAAGTCCTTGCTTAACAGGGTGACGCTCGCGCCACCACGATCCACACCGGTGTTGGTCACGACAACCCAGCACTTATTATCTGTAGCAATGCCACGCGGGGCATCGCCGACTTCAACTTCAGCAACAACGCTCGTCGGTTGCGGATCTACGGAGAGCTGGCTGACGCTGTCGCCTACGCTGTTAACGACGTAAGCTGTGTCTCCGATCATCGCCATAGCCCGCGGGTAGGCTCCTGTCCCCACACACGCGCCGACCTCAATCTTCTCTTCACCTTTTTTGACTTTCTCGCCATCAGCATTGATGTTCTTGATCTCGCACACCTGCCACGTATCTGTATTGACGACATAGGCTTTGTCGCCCTTGAGCATAATATCGGCTGGGCTGGGATAGGTGGGGTTCTCTTCGCTGGGGTCGAGCTTCACGGTGGCAATCACGTCGCCTTTATCTGGAGCATCATTTTTGTAGGAGATATCCACGACACTCACCGTATGGGCGCGCTCGTTGACAGTAAAGGCACGCGTGCCATCTGCATTGACGGCAACGGCCCGAGGTCCCTGACCTACGGCTACCTTTTTGGGGGCCTTGGCTTCGGTGGGTTTGCCATCTTTGTCAAAGACCACTTGAGAGATATACAACGTGCCGTCGTCGAAGCCAGGAATGAACAACGCTTTTTTTGCCTCGTTGTAGGCTATATCTTGTGGGTTGATATTGCCGCGGATCTGGACCAGGCAGATTTCACCAGCAACCGGGCAGCCGCGGACCTTTTTGCCAGCAAACTTTAAGGTATTCGAGTCAGCCGCCACAAGAAAGACCGAGCTGTCTTTCCCCACACTGACAGCCACAAGGACATATCGGCCATCGGCCGTGGACGTAAAACCGTTGACTTTGGAACCCCCAAGATCAAGTGTCGCTGAAGGCCGGAGACCAACGGGGTCCGCCGAGCTGGTAAGGAATATCATACTTAGCAACACAAGTGCTGCACCCAAAAACCTATATTTTCGAACCATCGTCACGCAACCTCCTTTTGGGACGTGTTATGTGAGTAACGTTGTCAGACTATATATCCCGCAACTGTATTAGAGATATAAAGTTGCTCTGCCTGACAGAATGGCATGTGCTCTTCTCCAGCCATCACCTCCCTTGGCTGACTCCAGACCTGAAAGGTGAAAGTACTACTCACACTGTTAACTAAAGATTAGCACGAACGGGCGATATTTGTCAAGCAGCCTTCTCAGTTGGTTCCTCCCTGTTGTGCCGCTCCAGGGCAAAAGTAGCTGACTGGACTTGCCAAAACTGTTCCCGAGCCCACTCAGGAGCCCCTGTTGGCAATCGCTTCTGGGAAATGATATAATGCCCTTAATGATGGCAAAACACATCCACCAACGATGGATATGGCTGAAGCTTTCACTAGGCCTAGTTTTGTTGGTTGGCGTGATAGCTTCGAGCGATCCCGTTATCACTTTCAAGCTTACTCAGCATATAGACACCGGTTCTAGCACAACAGCCCTTGGCATTGGAGATCTCAACAACGATGGTGCCGTAGATCTAGTAGCGTCGATGGTGATTGTTGTCGATGAAGAGAAAGACCTCAAGAAGATCAATGTAGCTCTCTCTATGGGGCGCGGTGGAGGGGTTTTTACAGCACCTCAGTTGGTCGAGTTCAACTCCATCAGAGCAAGCGATACCGTGCAGGTTCCGCGCGGAAAAGTCCTCGCGCTCGGAGATGTGAATAGCGATGGGCAGCTGGATGTTGTGCTCGCTTATCCCACGGGTGGAAGCGTCTGGGTCCTGCTGGGCGACGGGAACGGTCCGCTCCGCGCACTTTCGAGTCGCGATTTGCCTCGCGGCCTTCGAGATGTCAGTTCAGTAGCGCTAGCCGACTTCAATGGCGACAAACGTCTCGATATTATCTGCACGAACTTACAGGGAAGCGTCTATGTGCTTCTCAATAACGGCACGGAACAGATCGATCGCTGGGGCATCCAAGAGACATTTATCGGTGGAAGCCTGCAATCTATAGCTGTCAGTGACCTCAATGGCGATGCCAAGGTGGATGTGGTCGTGAGCAGCATTGGTAGGGCAGCGGTGCTTTTGGGGGACGGTAGAGGGGGCCTTCGTATTGAGCAGCGCTTGTCAGCAGGGCTTTATTCGGGGGACTCCCCGGCGTGGATCGAGGTCGCTGATATCAATGGCGACACGTTTGGCGATTTAGTGACGGCCAATCCTGAGAGCGACCGTCTGCTAGTTTTTCCGGGGGACGGCACAGGGAGATTCGGTGAGCCTCGTGCGTGGCCCACCAGTGCTCTTGACCCACGTGCCATCGCCGCTGCCGATTTCAATGGAGACGGCTGGCTCGATCTGGCAGCAGTGAACTCTTCGAGCAACGCTGTCACTATCCATCTCAACGATGGTTTCGGCGGCTTTGGCCCTATAGCTCTGAGTGACCCCCCCAGAGGGAAATTTGTACGATCCAATAAGGCGATTGTTGTGCCAGTGGGGGCGTTGCCGGTGGGCCTCGCCGCAGGGGATCTCGACGGCGACGGCGATCCTGATCTTGTGGTAGCAAACCAGGGGGATGACGCCGTCTCGGTCTTGATGAACGAAAGCCGATAGAAAGGGAAAAAGAGCGAGGTCAAGTCTAACAAACGCTAATAGAATCAGCGTTTTTGGAAAATCGCCGCCGTATCCGTCAGGGTGGACTGTTAGGTCGGTATAATCTATGGAAGTTCGGATCGAGTTGGCGCGCCTGGCATACGCCGAGAATATCTTGCGGTGCACCAATGAGCCGCCAGAGATGGTCGAAGACTTGCTCTCTTTAGACGGCGAGCTAGAGAAGGCGCGCCGGTGGTTTGCTTTTGCGGAGGCGAAGCGACGCTTTGACCCTAACATCGTGCGAGGACTGCTGGTCTATCTCTTCAGTCGCTATACGAGTACGGAGTTCGACCCGCACAAGCGTGAGCAGCTTGTCCGGGAGATCAATGCAGGGCGTGTGCGTATGCGCGATCTGACCATTGAACGTTTGGCTGGCACACGGTTGAGCTGGGAGCATATCTTTCGCCTTGTAGGGTACCAGTTCAACCCCACTCGCGAGAAAGAGAAGATCAAAGAGCTTTATTTGCAGCTGTATTCCGGCAATGGTGCATTTACGGAGGTGTCCTATGGACGATAACTACTCCGAGAACGACCTGCAGAAAGAGACGCTCGCCGATTTCACCGGGCTCTTTGCTGATCTAGATAAAACCCTCCAGTACAAAGATCACCCCGATCAAGATATCTTGCGCGCCTATATTGCCAACAGGCTGCTGGACGCCCCCAGGGCGGGGCGTGTCGGTATGACTTTTCGAGAGGAGCAAGCCTTTGAGGCATTCTTGCAGGGGCGACTTGTCCGATGGACGCGCTCAGATGTCGCTATGCACGTCTTGACGTGTCAGGTGTGCCAGCAACAGGTAATGCACTTGCGGGAGAGCCGCTGGCGATTTCTGGCTTTGGCACGAACGCAGCCTCCAAGAGAACAACGGAGTTGGCGCCAACGCTTCGCGATCGGGGCGATGGCAGGCGCAGCTGTGGTAGCGGTTATCTTCGCCTTATGGTTGTGGCCTCCTGTCCCTTCTCCCATTGACCTTCAGCAAGCGATTGATGGGGGTGTCATGGTGGTGTACAGGGCGCCGGGAAGAAGATTTTAGACCTTGCTTGAGCAGCCTTGAACTCAGATGTATATACAAGAGAAGACACCAATCCAGCTTCATAATGAGAGGGGGTGGTAGAAGCAAAGGAGTGTCCGTTGGGTGCTAGCTCAATACCTAAGCTCAAATACAAAGGAGGTTCGTGAATGTTTAAATATTTGAAAGCCGTTAGTGTCGTCGCGTTGTTGGTTCTTTTCGTTGGGGTGGTGCTTTCCAGTCAGTCCAATTCAGTTGTTCAAGCGCAGGCGCAGAAGATATATAAGCTGGCGATCTTTGAGGACCTGACCAGCTTGAACAGCCTCGCTACGTTAGGCCCGAAGTCCACGGTGTGGAATTTCTACGTCCGCCTGAACGGGTGGGGACCGAGTTTGTTCGGGTTCTCTGACAAGTTCAATGATTACATTCCGGGTCTCGCCGACGTCAGCACCGAAGAAGAAGCACGCAAGATGGTCACCATTGGTGCGGACAAGACGGCGACCATCAAAATCAAGAAGGGCGTCAAGTGGTTCGACTCCAAGACCGGCAAGGAAATCGGCGAGCTGACGGCTGACGACGTCGTCTTCAGCTTTAACGCGATCATGGGAAAGAACCTCAAGGGCGAGGAAGCCTACAAGGGGATCACCCCGGTGAAGCTGGGCGGCAACTGGCCGGGAATTATTAACCCGGATTTCTTTGACCGCGCCGAAGTGATGGACAAGTACACGGTGAAGTTCTACTTGAAGGCCCAGTGCAGCTACGACGGCTGGGATGAGGGCTTGCTCTTCGCTCCGATCATTAGTAAAGCGTACTGGGAGCCGAAGTTCGAGGCTGCTGCCAAGGCTGCCGACCCCGTCAAGACCCTGTATGAAAATAAGGGTGATGACGAGCCCGTGGTCGGAGCTTGGCTGTTCCAAAAATGGGAGCCCGGGGCCTTCGCCGAATCTGCAGCGAATAAGAATCACTACTTCGCCGGTGCCAAGAGCGTCCGGCCCTACGCCGGCGGCTACACCGAGGAGAAGCCCGGTGTGTATAAGTACACGCACACAACCAAGACAGGCTTTCCCTATGACGGCGACCAGGGCTCGGCTATACTCGATAAAGATAAGCCGACCGTACGCCTGGAACTGACCAGTGGGCCGTTCGTAGACGCGACGCAGTGGCGCATCTTCGGCGATCAGGCCACGGCGGTCGCCGCGCTCATCAAGGGCGACGTGCACTTGATGTTGAACCCCTTAGGGGTCGCCGCAGGCTTCCGCAGTCAGCTCAAACAAACGGCGGGCGTCGCCATCGCGGAGAACGCGGGCAACGGCTTGTTCTACCTATCCTTCAACCTGCGCCGCGAGCCCTTCAGTGTGAAGGAGTTCCGTCAGGCCGTCTCCATCATGATTGACCGTGAGTTCGTGAGCCAGCAGCTCTTGGCAGGTTTGGCCATCCCGACCTACGCCATCGTCCCGGCGGCGAACACCGCCTGGTACAATGGGAATGTCAAGAGACTGGGCGCTGGCCTCAAAGAAGCGGAGAAGGCCGACCAAGCGATCAAGCTGCTCAAGCAGGCCGGCTTCAGCTGGGATGTGGAGCCCAAGGCAGACATAGCTGCCAATAGGGTCACGCCGGGGCGCGGGCTCAAGTACAAGGGCCGAGCTGTCGCCCCCTTTGAGCTGCTGGCTCCGCACCAGGGCTATGACCCCCTGCGCGCGACCTTTGCGCTGCACATCGAGGAGCGCCTCAATAAGATCGGCATCCCGCTCAAGGTCAACCTCACGGGTTTCAACACCATCGTCAGCCGCGTCTTCGATGACCAGAAGTTCGATGCCTGGATCTTGGGCTGGGGCCTAGGAGGCATGTTCCCCAGCTATCTGGTGAGCTTCTTCCACAGCGAGAACTCAGGCCTAGGCGGCCAAAACCCGCAGGGGTACAATAACCCAGAGTTCGATAAGATCGGCGATCAGTTCCGGGCCGCCTGTGAGCAGACCGAACTGAAAGCGCTGGCTTTCAAGATGCAGGAAATGCTTGCGGATGAGCTACCCTACGTGCCACTCTTCAACGCGCCGCTCTTTGAAGCCTTCCGAGCCGATGCCTTCGTAGGAAACCACATGCCGTATGAAAAGGTCCTCGACGGCATTCAAGGTACAAACGGCTTGATGGGGTATGTCCAACTCAAGTAGCACGTTTGTGTTGTTCTCTGGGGGTGAGGGCTTTCTTGCCCTCATCCCCAGGGTTCTTTCACTGCTCACGCTACAAGCTCAAACACGCTGCGCTCAGAAAGGAGTCGGTAGCGTATGAAACGGATCTGGCAGGCCCTGACCAGCGGCATGGGGAAATTTATCAGCATACGCGTTCTTCAGATCATTTTGGTGCTCTATCTCTATATGACGTTGGTCTTTATTATCCTGGAGGCTCAGCCGGGAGACATCTCAGACTTTTACGTAGGGGACCCTAAAATCACGCCTGAAGCCCGCGACGCCATTGTTCAACAGCTCGGCTTAGACAAACCTATCTTGGAGCGTTACTTCGATTATCTGAAGAACTTCATGACGGGCCATCTCGGCTGCTCTTTCAAGTTTGGGAACATCCGTGATACGCCGGATCCTATCTGTCGCGAGCAGCGCCCCACCTGGGACCTCATCAAGGAGCGCCTGCCTCGGACGGTTGTGCTCTTTCTGACCTATACTATTGTCTCGTTTTATATTGGGTTCTTCATGGGAAAGTTGATCGCCTGGCGCCGTGGTGCGATTGTCGAGTACTTCTCGACGGTCGTGGGCGTTGTGCTCTTTACGGTCTTCACGCCGTGGTTTGCCCTGCTCTTGGTCTGGCTCTTTGCTGTCAATTTTGGGGTTGTGCCTATCGGCGGATTCATCAACCCCGATACCTGGACGAATGTGCAGCAGATCGGAGCAACAGCTTGTGGGGTCGGCATCAGCTGCACCAATATCGTTTTCAATACGATGCTCTTGTGGCTCGGCGGCCTGACGCTCTTTTGTGGCGGGGCCTATCTCTGGAGCCGACGTTTGACGTACCCGTGGCAGCAACAAGCAGTGCGGTGGGGCGCCTTAGCCATCGGCTTCGTGGTGCTCGGACTCTTTTTTGGGGGAGGCTGGCCGGGTGTTAGTACCCAGGCGGTCATCGTCAGGGAAACAAAGTTCTGGTTCTTCATTTGGCATTTTTCCATGCCCGCCGGGGTTATACCGCTCTTCCCCTTGGTGTTCGATTTCGTGCAACACATGCTCCTGCCGATCTTGACACTCACTTTGATCTCGTTCGCCGGCACTATGTTGCTGATGCGAAATACCATGTTGGAGACCATGCGGGAAGACTACGTGATGGCTGCCAAGGCCAAGGGCTTACCCGATCACGTTGTGCGGGACAAGCACGCTGCCCGTAATGCGCTGCTCCCGGTCGTCACCAGTTTGATCTTCGCTATTGCTTTCTCGGTAGACGGCGGGGTCTTCACCGAGACGATCTTCTCCTGGCAGGGAATGGGCCAGCTCTTGCTGCAAAGCGCGCTGGATCATGATTATCCCGTCGCTATTGGCTCGCTGGTCTTCACCGGGGTCTTCGCGTTGATCGCCCATCTTGTGGCTGATATACTCTATGCCTATCTGGACCCGCGCATCCGCTATGATTAAAATACAAGCTGCATTCCGCAAACAGAAGGGAGAATAGATACTGTATGCAGGCCGCTCCGACTTTTGAACCTGCTGAGGCGCTCTGGCGCGTTCGCCTTCATTTGCTTGGGCGAGGGCTTGCGGGCAGCTGGGCCATGTTCGCCGAAAGCAAGATCGGTCTGACCGGCTTTGGAATTATTGTCTTCTTTGCTCTCTTTGGGCTGCTCTGGCCAATCTACCCTTGGTTGATGGAGCACGTGGCCTGGACGCAAGAAGAACTCGAAGCCGCCCGCACCGTTCCGTACGGCGCCATCAGCAGTATTTATCAAGTCTACGATCCGGTGAATGGGTATGATCCGCTCATCCCCGGGGTGGAGAACCCCACTGCACCTTCCCGTCGGCACCCTTTGGGCACCAATCAATTCGGTCGTGATATTCTCGCCCAACTGATGGCCAGCACGGGGTCAGAATTTATGTTAGGGGTTTTAGCGGCCTTGATCACCGTGATCATTGGGACCTTGGTCGGGGCCATCGCCGCATACTATGGAGGCATCGTAGATACGTTTTTCATGCGCCTGGCCGACGTCTTCATTCTCTTTCCCTTGATCTCTTTTTTGATTGTTCTGGGCTCGATGATCGAGCTGACGCTCTTGAAATTAGCCTTCATTCTGGGGATCTTCTTCGGCTTCGGCCAGATTACGGTGATCTTGAAATCTCAGGCGTTGGCCGTGAAGGTCAAGCCCTATATCGAAGCAGCACGAGTCGCCGGTGGGGGACACTTCCATATCATCTTCCGACATATCATTCCCAACCTTCTGCCGCTCTCGTTCTTGTATATGATGTTCAACGTTACCAGTGCGATCTTTTCCGAAGCCGCGCTCTCATTCTTTGGGTTGCTGCCCGGGGTGAAAATAAGTTGGGGGATCATGATTGAGAGTGCCCACACTCTAGGATATATCCTAGGAGGGCGATCGTTCCAAAACTGGTGGCTGTGGATGCCTCCGGGCGTGGCTATCACGCTATTGTGTTCTGCGTTCTATCTCGTGGGGCGGGGCTTAGACGAAGTGGTAAACCCCCGCTTGCGCAAGAGGTGAAATAGTGTTACAACAGACAGAAAAAACCTATCCCGTCTTGCAAGTTGAGCATTTGACGATGCACTATACCACCCGCAAGGGCGCAGTCAAAGCCGTTGAAAACGTCAGTTTTTCTCTTGATAAGGGAGAGGCCTTGGGGTTAGTGGGCGAGTCCGGCTGCGGCAAGACTTCGGTTGCCTTGACGCTGCTGCGCCTCCTGCCGGAAAACGCCCAGTTCTTAGGCGGGCACGTCTATTTCTTCCGCGACGGCCACGACGAAGCACACGGAAAGCGCTCGCTAGGCAAACCAGTGAAACTGTTATTAGATGGCCAAGAACACCGTGGCCGGTTGCTTGAACTGAACAGATCTCAGATCGTCCTCGACACGCGTGTCAACGGGCGGATGCAACAGATGCGCTTCGGGCGGGATGACACTGCACGCTTGGGGGTTGATCTCACCGCGCTCAGCGATGACGAGATGCGCCCCATCCGCTGGAAGGGCATTTCGATGATCTTCCAAGCGGCCATGAACTCGCTCAATCCTGTCTACAAGGTCGGAGACCAAATTATTGAAGCCCTGCGCACGCATATGCCCATCTCAGTTCCTGACGCTCACGAGCGGGTGGCCGAGCTCTTTCAGTTGGTAGGGTTGGATCGCCAGCTGATAGATCGCTACCCCCATGAGTATTCGGGGGGCATGAAACAGCGCGCAGTGATCGCCATGGCGCTCGCCTGCGACCCAGATGTTATTATTGCCGATGAGCCCACGACGGCCCTAGACGTAATCGTCCAAGATAAGATTCTGCGCGAGATGCGCCAGATTCAGAAAAAGCTCAATATGAGCATGATGTATATCTCGCACGATATCGCAGTTATTGCTGAAGTTGCAGACAAAGTCGGGGTCATGTACGGCGGTGGATTGGTCGAATTCGGTCCATCAGAAACGATCTTTAAGCAACCGCTCCATCCGTATACAAAAGCACTGATGTCGGCCTTTCCGTCTATCAGTGGGGAGAAGGTGAAGCTGGCAGCGCTGCCCGGCGAACCCCCAGATTTGATTAAGCCCCCCTTAGGGTGTCGTTTTCATCCGCGCTGTCCCTACGCGACAGAGATCTGTGAACGGGAAGTCCCCCAGTTTAGAGAGCACAAACCGGGCCAGCACGCGGCTTGCTGGAACCCCTTGAGCTGATTAAGCTTACAAAAGCTCTAGAAACAATCAGGTGATCATGGTGGCCATACAAATGCAGACGAAGACAGAAACCCTCGTGCGTGTTGAGCAATTGCGGAAGCTGTATCCAGTGACGGCAGGGGTCTTTGCGCGTGCGCGAAGCTTCATCCATGCGGTTGACGACGTGAATTTTGAGCTCACCCGTGGGGAGATTTTTGGACTGATCGGCGAATCTGGCTGCGGTAAGACCACTACAGGGAAATTACTCGTCCGGCTCATAGACCCGACCTCTGGGCATATTCATCTACGAGTGAATCAGACGGAGGAGTCTTCTCCTTCGACGGACTCGCAGCCCTCCGGAACTCATTTCATTGATATCGCGACGTTGGAGGGTCGGCCGCTGAAAGAATTTCGTCGCAACGTACAGATGATCTTTCAGGACCCTTATGAATCGCTCAACCCCCGTATGACGATCTTTGATATCATCGCTGAACCACTCGGCATTCATGGCATCGGCAGCGTCTATGAGCGCGAGGAACGGGTGGCGGAGTTGTTGGGCCTGGTGGGGCTGACACCTCCAGCGAGCTTTCTCTTTCGCTATCCTCATGAGCTTTCGGGGGGTCAACGGCAGCGCATCGCCATCGCGCGAGCTATGATCCTCAACCCCAGCTTTATTGTCGCCGATGAGCCCACTTCTATGCTGGATGTCTCCATTCGCACGGGGGTCATGAACTTGATGCTTGACCTACGAGAGGAGTTCGGCATTAGCTATCTCTATATCACACACGACTTGGCGGTCGCCCGCTATATGTGTGACAGAATCGCCGTGATGTATCTGGGCAAGATCGTCGAGCTGGGTCCCACGGAAGAAGTCATTCACAATCCGCTCCACCCCTACACGCGCGCTCTCATTTCTGCTGTGCCCATTCCCGACCCTGCCGTGGAGCGCCAGCCCATTGAGATCAAGGGCGGCGTGAGCAAGCCCATCGATCCAGCTCCCCGATGTCGCTTCTATGAGCGCTGTCCCATCGCCACGGAGCGCTGTGCCCAACAAGACCACCCTCCGGTGGAAGACAAGGGCAACGGCCACTTTGCGGCTTGTTATGAAATCTGAACAGAGATCATGGCGTCAACTAGCAGGCTTAGGACTGCTAGCGATGCTGCTCATGGTATCGTTAGCGCTTCTTTACTTAACCGAGAGCAGCTATGGAGCCTTTCGCCAAGCTCTCCAGCAGATTCAGTTTGACATAGACTTGACAGACCATTCAGAATTACCCCAGCAGCAGGTCCGCTTGCAGTGGGTAGTCACGGTGACGATGCCCACGGTGAAGATTCTCGCCCAGCTGGAGCTGTTGGACTGGCACCTGAGAAGCGCTGACGGGAGCGTCCATCTGGGGTTTTATACGAGCAAAGATATAGAGATAGAGCTTCCTGCGGGAAAAGAGACCGAGGTCCCCCTGGAGGCCGTGCTCACAGGGTCGAACGTCGAAGAGCTCCAGCAGCTCAGACAAACAGTCCCAAACGAAGAAGCTGTGATGTTGCTCTTTCAGGGCACTGCCCTCGTCATGTTTCAGTTACCCCAAGGTCAAGTGCGCAAAAAAATCCCGGTCATGGGCAGCTTCACTCTGAATGCGGAGGGAGAGTGAGCCGTGGGAAGGGTCCGTGAACTCGTGCGGTTGCTCGTGATAGCTTTCGTTGCGGGTGTCGCGGCTGGGGCCAGCTCCGCCCTACAAGCAGGAGAGTTTCTTGAGTTCTCTCCTGTGCCCAGCAGCATAGCGTATGTGCTCGTCCTACTGGTGGGACTCAGCGTGGGTTTGTTGGTCAAGGGCGTGCAGGAGGGGCTATTGATGGGAATCCTGATTACGATCATCGGCACGGGCACGCTCTTTTTAGCTGTGTATCTGCCGAACATAGAGATTGCGACCACGGCACCAGAACTGATCTTACGCTCCATTTGGTGGGGGGGTATGTCAGTATTTTTTTTGACGTTGATCGGCGTCTTTGTGGGCCGCATTTTTTCCGGTGAATAGACAGATAACCCAGCGTTCAATTGGCCTTCTAAGCTTAGCCCATACCGAATCAGTTTGCGGACTGACGGGAGCAACTAAGATCGCATAGACCCCGGCACGCCTAGCTCCCCAGATGTCTGTGAACAACTGGTCTCCAACCATGACCGTCTGTTCTTTGGTGCCCTGCAAGAGCTTGATTATTCTGTTATACCCGCGAGTGCTGGGTTTATGAGCATCCCACACGAGGGGCCATGCGCTTAGCTGTTCCTTGAGCACGCTGCGGTTCTCACCCATATCGTTGCTGAGAAATCCGAGGGCAAACCCGCGGGAGCTCAGATTGTTCAGCAAATATCGAACTTGCTTATCAATTTCCACGCAGCCCCACGCCCCCAATGTGTTATCTATGTCAAAGACCAACGCCCGATATCCAGCACGCCAGAGGTGCTCGTAGTCAATCTGATGAACTGAGAGATATATCTCGTTGGGGCGGAGATTCTTCAACAGGCGCTTCACGATTCCAAGAATGAATCTCCAACAAAGATGTAGTTTCGCAGCGTCTCTAAAACGCGCTGGACTTCTGGCCAGAAATCTGGAGAGACATAATTTTTATAATAGAGCTTGCCGTTGAGCAATTTCACATCGCGCCGCGGATTGACCATATTGTTAAAAGCTTTCAGGGCACTGTCAAAAAAGTGTACGTCCTTCTCTTGGAGTTCGACATAGAGTGTGAAAGCCTCCGTGATCGGGGGAGGCAAGTCATTTAGATCGAGCATGGACGTTAGTATCTGCAAATCTTTTTTCGCTCTCTTGGGCAAATTTCGCGTTGGTACGCTTGAGCGCCAGCTCCGGATCGAGATTGAGTTCTCGCGCCCGAACGACGATCTCAAAGAGCAGTTCTCCCAAATATCCTTCGTTAGGCTCATCGAGCAGTGCCCGCACGGATTCCGAAGGGCGAACAGATAGCTCTTTGTGTGTTTGAGTAGCTCGCTCTTGGAGTTTGCGCGCTTCGATCAAGGCAGGAAGAGCCGTCTTCACAGTAAGACGCTTGCCCTCGCTGCGCTTGATCTCCTCCCAACGCCCTTTGATCTTATCCACATCTTGTGTCGCTTCCGGCCCGAAGACATGGGGATGCCGACGAATTATTTTATCATAAATCCCTTGGAGCACGTCCTCAAGGGCAAAGCTTCCCTGCTCTTGAGCAATCTGAACATGAAACGCGATGTGCAGCAAGAGATCGCCCAGCTCGTCTTTCAGCTCGGCCATGTCGCCGGATTCGATGGCTGCGACAGTCTCATACGCCTCTTCAATCAGAAGACTTTTCAAAGAGTCATGGGTTTGAGCGCGATCCCAGGGGCAGCCGCGCTCAGAGCGCAGGTGTGCTATGAGTTCTACCAGTGTACGCAGTTCCACTCCTGGGCGCGATCTCATGCTCTCTCGAATGCACTCTTTATTGATGCCCCTCTCCGTTATGCCCGCTGACCGTGCATGGGATTTGGCCTGGCCCTTTGCCGATCCATTCATCAATGAAATCTTCCATGCGCCTTTCGTCATACGCTGTCAGTTTATCTAAACGTCCCCAGGCCGTGAGCGCGATCTGCTTGAGCTCGAGCTTGTCATACGGCGCTACAATCAGCCGACAGTACTGCTCTGCGTCTTCTTCTTGTAAACGTTTGATGAGGTTCTCAATCCGGGTGATGGTCGCGGCGTCGGTCTCTGGGCCATACTGGATAATAACACTGCCCCCGCGCAAGGCCCGCACTTGGAGCTCTTCAGCAATCTGCTCTTTGTGCACCCCGAAGACGACTTCTTGATCTATATAGGCCCCAGAGGTGGGCGGTATGGAGCCATAAGCCTCGTGCTCTTGCCCGGGCGAGATCGGCCCAGCAACTTCTTGAAGAGCGACCGGCATACCGGGTTTGTCATCCGGCCCTTTGCCTGTGACCTCATAGAGCATCTGCGCGACTTCGCTCGCGCGATAGTTCGGGTCTTCTGCTTTGAGCTTTTCTAACTGCTCTCTCATATCGGCCATCTTCTGTTGATTGCGGGCGATGGCCGCCAACTGATACAGTGCATCGAGCCCGTCTTCACCTAGCTTTGCGCCAGCCCCGACCAGCGAACGCTCGGCTTCGAGAATCTTTTCGTAGAGATTTTTCTTCTGGTCGTCGGTGGTCGCCACGGCGAGCCCGGACTTATAGTGATTCTTCGCTTGCTCGTACTCCGCCCGCCCGGTGGCAACCTCACCGAGGCCAATATAGGCTGCCAGCGCCTGTTGCGGCTCCGGGCCTTGTTCCAAGATCGCTGAATAATGGCGCACTGCCGACTCATAAATGTGCTGTTTTTGATATTGACGAGCTAGCTGGAAGCGCGTCTCTGCGTCTCTCGGATCAAGCTCAATGATGCGCTCGCCCAGCTGCTCTCGCAGTTCAACGGCTGCCGTGCGCTTGAAGCCTTCGCGATAATTCTTCAAAGCCTCCTCAATCTTCTCTTGCTTACGTTGAAGGTCCCCAAATGCCAGATAGGCCTCAGCCAGATAGGGCGACTCTTTGATCACTTGAGCATATTGCTTCGTGGCTTCTTCGAGATCATTCAGGCCTTCATAGGCTCGGCCGAGCTTGAGGCGCACGTTGGGGTTGTTCTGGAGCTTGAGCGATTCCAGATAGAGATTGACGGCTCGCTCGTAGTCGTTCTTCTTGGAGGCAATATCGGCCAGCGCTGTCACCAGCCGGGGGTCATCGGACCTGCGCTCTTTGATCTCTTGCTCACGCAGTTCTGTGTACAGAGCTTCTGATTTGTCCCAGTTCTCCAACCCAAAGTGCGCTTCAGCCAGCTTCTGTTTGACGGTTCTAATGGCATCTTTATCCTTGACTGGGTCGCTTAGGGCAGCCAGTGCTTTTTCGTAGTGCTCGATGGCAGCCGTGTAGTTCTTCAGGGACATCATCAAGTGCCCGTACAGCCGGAGCGGCCCGGGGTCATTAGGAGCTAGATCAACAGCGCGTTTTGTCTGCTTGACAGCATCCGCCAAACTTTGCTCATCGCCTTCAGTAAAGAGAAAGAGCCCGTATTGATAGTACGCTTGAGCGTTTTCTGGGTCCAGTGCAATCAATTGGTCATAGAAGCTGCGATCCCCGCCGGCTGATCTTGCCGTTTCCAATAAGTGTTGGACGGCCTTTTGCGCGTACTCTTTGATCTTTTGCTCCAGCTCTTGTAGTTTTGCTTCCTTGTTCTCGACGTTCTCTTGTTTTTCTAAGTTGGCTTTCTCTTGTTCGGCTTGCCGGATTTTGACCTGATAGAGCCGGGCAACATAGTAATCCAGGTACTCGCTGAGCTTGCGCTCGCTTTCGATGAACTGGTTATTGCTCAGCAGCACCACGGGTACATCCCCCTCGGGTAGGCTCTCTTTGAGTAATTGCTCGTACGCTGCGATGGCTTCGTCAACCTTCTCTTGTTGTTCGAGTTGATAAGCCGCGATCAAGGGCAACTTGAGCTCAATCGTTGCTAACGCTTTCGTCTGCTTGAGCCATTCATTGAAGCCATCTACGCGCCGGCGCACCCTGTAATCGTTGGCCAAGCCCTCTCTGATGGTTGCTAGATTTTTTCGGTCTTCCAAGCGCACCAGAAACAGGCCCTCAGGTGTTTGAATAAGATCGCTCACTTGGCCCACCTGGAGTTTGGCGACGGCGCTTTGAAGCTCTTGGGGCAGCTCGCTGAGGGTACGATAGCCCAGATCGCCGCCGCGCTCGGCGACATCGGGGTCTTTGGAGTATTCTCTGGCGACTGCAGAGAAGCTAGCCCTCTCCACGTTGAGCTTGTCTTTGGCTTCTTGGAGCTGTTTGCGAGCAGCGATCAGTTCGTCCTCGGGAGCATCAGGAGCGATGGGAATAAAAATTCTACTCAGGCGGACGCGTTCGGGGGCTTGGCCCTGTTTGGCCGCTTCAAGCCATTGGCTCATGAGGGCATCTTCTCTCTCGCGAACCCAGTCGCGGCGCACATCGGCTTGAGCTTGCTCGAAATTGCGCACGCGCTTGTCTTCAACTTTTATCAGGTGAAACCCGAACTGTGTACGCACGGGCGCGCTCACTTTCCCAATATCCAAGGCAAAGGCGGCTTCTTCGAACTCCTTGACCATGACGCCCTTGCCAAACCAGCCCAGATCGCCGCCCTTCTCAGCGTTGCTCTTGTCGTCAGAATGCTTGGCCAGTTCAGCAAAGTCGGCTCCCTTATCAAGCTGTTTTTTGATCTCTTCGATCTTCTTCTGGGCTTCAGCGACTTTGTCTTCTGAGGCATCTTGCTCCACGCTCACGAGAATATGACGGGCTTTGACTTCAGGAGTTGCGTATTTCTCTCTGTTGGCCTCGAAGTATGCTTGCAGGTCGGCAGTCGATGGCTGCATATAGCCCAAAATATCGTTTACATAGCGCGTCTTGTTCTGTTCAATGAACTCCAACAACCGGGCGTCCGTAACTTCGATCTGGCCAGCGACAGCTTCTTCCAGAGCTTCTTCTTTGAGGGTAGCTGTCACCTGCTCGCGCATCTGTCGCTGATAGGCCGTCAGGGAGGTGTTATATTGTTCCTTCAATAATCGCGCCAGCTCCTTCTCGTCAATACCGTAACGCTGGCGCAGCATCACCAAAAAATTGTCATATTCTTGCTGGTACTGCTCGTTGATCTTTTTTGAAGGGACGCTGATAAGCCGTTTCTTGGCTTCGATCTCTTTGAGCGTCTTTTCGATGAGCCGATCTACAGCCTGGGCGCGCCACTGGAGCTGCCGATAGGCCCCCTCCGGACCATCCAGGGCTCTCCCCATATCTTGATTGAACTGGCGTTGCTCGTTCAAGATCTCTAAATATGCCCGCTCGTATTGCGCCTTGCTCACTTTCTCTCCATTGACAACAAGAACGGTCTCTTCAGCCGGAGGAGTACGTGTACCGGGGTTGAACCCTCCCGGCGTGAAGATCACAAAGGCTCCAGCCACGAAACTAATGACAACCGCCCAGATCACGTACTTTCCGTATTTTTCAACAAGCCGACGAATCGTGCGCATGTTCTACCTCACCTCAGAGTGTAATTACAAAAGAATATCGTGACAACGGTAATCACTTCGTGATTTCTTCAGGTGCTTGCTGTCCTTGTATAATAAACCCTTGGTGGTGATCTGTCAAGCGATGCGCGCGATTTCTTTTGGCCTTTTGTTCATCAGCCTGCTCGGCGTTTTGGGAAGTAGCCAGCCAGAAGCAGTAACCGTCGTACTAGACGCCGGGCACGGTGGAGACGACACGGGCGGGATCGGCTTGAACGGTCTGGTCGAGAAGGATACAGTTCTTCAGATCGCCCATCTGATCGCGATGGAAGCCGCCAGTGTCCCCTATATCAAAATTGTGCTGACCAGGAGCGACGATCGGTATCTATCGCCTGCCGAGCGGCTGGTGCTTGCGCAAGGGGCTGATCTATTGATCAGTCTGCACTTGGATTTCTCGTATGATCCGCGGGTGCGAGGGGTCACGGCGTTCGTGCCGGCGCGTGCCGAAGCCTCAGCGCAGGACTTGGCAGCAATCCTACGCAAGCACCTCACTTCAGCAACGAAAGCACCTGATTTGGGAACCCGGACGGCCCCTCTATGGCTGCGACGGCTTTCTATTCCTGCCGTTCAGTTGAATTTAGGGTTCGTGACCAACCCCGACGAAGCACGCAAATTGAGGCAGCTCAGCCATCAAACGCGGCTAGCCAGAGCTATTCTAGAAGGGGTGCAAGAATTCGCTATGCAGGTCCAATAGCAAGCTCTCTGAGTGCTGTTGCGCATAGCATCTCGGACTAACTCACCCACATCAATCGTGCTAAGTCCGCCCTGTCGCCCTGGCGTGGCGGCAGTTTTAATATGCGCGTGTAGCCGCCAGCACGCCCTTGAAATTTTGGCCCCACCTCGTCAAAGAGCTTGTCCGTCAACGTTGGGTCTTGCAAGATCGAGAACGCCAGACGACGAGCGTGCAGGTCATTGCGCTTGGCCCACGTAATGAGACGCTCAGCCAAGCGCGCACTCTCCTTGGCGCGCGCGACCGTTGTGTCCACCTTCCCGTGATCAATCAGTTCTTTCACTAAATTTGCGAGCATCAACCGGCGATGCTCCGGGTCCCGATTGAGCTTGCGCAATTTCTTCCTGTGCCACATAGATTCTCAACTCCGTTTGACCGAGCTTTTGAGCTGATACCCTAGCTCTTCCACGCGCTCGATCACTTTGAGCAATGTCTTCTCGCCAAAGCCGTGAATATCTTTCAGCTCTTCGTGAGACTTTTGCAGCAGGTCTTTCAGAGTAATAACGCCTTTGTTCTCCAGCAAATTACAGGCGCGCTTGTCGAAATCGAGCTCTTCTAATCGCTTGCTGAGCTCTTCGGGTTCGACGACCGCTGCCTCGGCTGCACCGACCGGCAACGCAAAGAGCTCAAAATGCCCGATCAGAATTTGCGATGACTGTTGCAGAGCCTCTTCAGGACGAATGCCGCCGTTCGTCTCGATCTCCAGAATGAGGCGATCGTAATCGGTGCGCTCACCTACACGCGTCGGCTCGACTTTAAAATTCACGCGCTTGACCGGCGAGAAATCCGAGTCAACAGCGATAATGCCCAACGGCATATCGCCCCTTTTGTTGCGTTCCGCCGATCGGTAACCAAATCCGGGTTCGACCTCCATGTCGAGAACCAGCTTGCCCTTTTGGTCTACCGTAGCAATCACATGGTCAGGGTTCATCACTTCGAGGCCACGGGGTAATTCCATATCTCCCGCGCTGATCACGCCAGCGCCTTCGTGCTGAATGTACAAGTGCTTCGGCTCGCCGTCGGTCAGGCGGAAGGCAACCCCTCTCAGGTTCAGAATGATCTCCAAAACGCTCTCCTGCACGCCCTCAATCGTATCGTACTCGTGATACTTCCCATCGAAGCGTACCCGCGTGACCGCTGCTCCCGGAATGGAAGAGAGCAGAACCCGCCGCAACGCATTCCCCATCGTCGTTCCATACCCACGCTCGAGCGGCTCGACCACGAAGACGCCCCGGCTGGGAGTTAACTCGTCCACCCTGATCTTCGGCTTCACTAACTCTGCCCGCATATTCCCCCTTGCACTCTTTCGGACTCTGACACTGTAACTAGCGTGAGTAGAACTCGACGATCAGGTTCATTTGCAGCTTGTGCTCTAGCTGATCCACCTTCGGTCGGTCGAGCACTTGGAGGCGGCCATCGGCGCGTTCTAACCATGTCGGTATGGACGGTCGCCCCTTTGCTTCAACGAGCGTTTTGATCCCGGGTTTTTGAGCGACATGGGGCTTGAGAGAGACAATATCCCCAGGTCGTACCAAGAACGACGGCATATTAACGCTGCGGTCGTTCACAGAAAAGTGTCCATGCGTCACAAGCTGGCGGGCCTGATCTCGCGATGTTGCCAAGCCCCCGCGATAGACGACATTGTCCAAACGTCGCTCCAAAAGCTCTAACAAGAAATCTCCGGTGACGCCTTTCACGCGCTTGGCTCGCTCAACGTAGCGGCGAAACTGTTCCTCGCGCAGGCCGTAGAGCCGCTTGACTTTCTGCTTTTCCCGTAAGTGAATTCCATATTGACTCATCTTGCCAAACTTGCGTTGGTGCATACCAGGCGCGTACGGTCTTCGATCCACGGGGCATTTCTCTGTATAGCATTTCTCGCCCTTGAGAAAGAGCTTTTCCCCTTCTCTTCGGCACAATCGGCACTTCGCTCCTGTATAGCGTCCCATACTCCTCCATTCAGAATAAAGAGCTCATATCCATTCAATGCATATGGTGGTCTGTACTGTGCGAGACCGGGGTGACGTTCTTGACATCTTCCACACGAATACCAGACCCTTTGATAGTGTTCACCACGGAGTTCCGACCTTGGCCTGTCCCGTTGATGGTCACCACCAACGATCGAATGCCAAATTCTCGCATCTTGGCGAGCAGGGCTTCACAGGCCAGCTGGGCTGCGTAGGGTGTCCCCTTCTTGCTGCCTTTGAAGCCGCGCGTGCCGGGGCTGGTCCAAGCCAGGACATGTCCTTCCAGATCAGTCAGCGTCAAAATAGTATTATTAAACGTCGAATGCACGTGGAGTCGTGCACGATCTACTTTGCGGGCCACAAGATCACCTCGCTCTCACTTGCGTTTGCCGGCCTTAGCCGGGCGCGGGCCCTTCCAAGTACGGGCGTTGCTGCGCGTCTTCTGGCCGCGCACCGGCAACCCCACTGTATGCCGCACACCGCGATAACACTTGATCGTTTTCAACCGAGCAATGTCGTTCTGCACTTTTCTCTTCAGATCGCCCTCAACTTGGTATTTGGCCTCAATCTCTTTGCGCAGGGCAGTGATCTCTTGCTCCGTTAAGTCACGCACTTTTTTATCCATATTTATTTTTGTCTGCTGCAATATGGTGCGTGACAGCGGATGTCCGATCCCGTAAATATACGTCAGCGCGATTTCGATACGCTTATTGTTGGGCAAATCAATGCCGGCAATTCTTGCCATGCCAAAACCTCCTCGTTAGCACCCCTGCCGTTGCTTGTGCTTGGGGTTCTTACAAATCACCAGCACACGTCCACGGCGACGCACAATCTTACACGAATCACAGATCTTCTTAACGGAACTTCGCACTTTCATTTTCAGATCACCTCTTCTGTAGAGGCATGGCGATCCTGTCCCTACTCGCGATAGACAATCCGACCGTGACTGAGATCGTAGGGCGAAAACTCGACGGTCACTGTGTCGCCGGGCAGGATTTTAATATAGTGCTTGCGGATCCGCCCAGAAATGTGACAGAGCGCCTCCGTGCCGTTCTCGAACCGCACACGGAACATCGAGTTCGGATACGCCTCTAGAACTTCGCCGCGGCGCTTGATAAATTCACCCTTGCTAATAAAGAACTCACCTCGACATTGCTACGTGAGATGCTTCTGATTCAAAAATCCCCAACCCCAAGAGATCTGGGGAAGAGTTTTCTCTAACCAAGACCATAGCTTCAAAATGAGCTGCTGCTGTCGCTCCCGGTGCGACAGCTGTCCAGTCGTCATCTTGCACTTCGATCTCCATAAGTTCTCTATCACTGTTGGCCACCATCGGCTCGATGCAGATGACCATGCCCTGTCGGAGAAGAGGACCCTGCCCGGGTGAGCCATAGTTGGGCACTTGGGGCGCTTCGTGCATCTCCCGCCCGATCCCGTGCCCCACAAAGTTCGTCGCCACAGAAAGCCCCCGACCGTTGACATAGCGTTGGATAGCGTGTGAGATATCGCCTACTCTGGAGCCCTCTTTGGCACAGCGTATGCCTTCCCAGAGGGCTTCTTGGGCCGTCTGAACCACAAGTCGCTCTACTGCTGAGCGAGGCTCGTCTTCGACGATCACCGTCGTAGCCAAATCTGCACAGAATCCCTGACGCACCATGCCGATATCAATGGAGAGCACATCGCCGGGCTTGAGAACCCGGTCGGCCCGCGGGATGCCGTGCACGACCTCTGCGTTGAGCGATGTGCAGATATTCGCTGGGTATATATGCTTCCCCACGCGATACCCCTTGAAAGACGGCTTGCCGCCGATCTCTGTAAGAAGCCGTTCAGCCGTTCTATCGAGATGCAATGTTGAGACACCCGCACGGACTTCTTCGATCAATCGTCGCAAAATCGCTTGCAATAACTGGGCGTTCTCGCGCAAAATCGCGATCTCCGCTTCGTTCTTTATCTTGATCGCCATAGTTACTCCAGCGCCCGCTGGGCTGCTTGGTACACTGACTCCACATCGCCCTGGGCATTGACCTCTCGCAAGACACTTCGACTTCGATAAAACTCAAGCATCGGCCCGATCTCGCGGGCATATTGTACGTCTATGCGCCTTTGGATCACTTCGGGCCTGTCGTCCGTGCGCTGCGTCAAGCCCGTTCCGCACAGGTCACAGACCTTCCCGCGCCTGGGCGGGTTGGAGAGCAGATTATAGACCCGTCCGCATTGCGGGCAGACCCGCCGCGCGCTCAGACGCCGCACGATCTCTCCTCGATCCAACGTAAAGTGCAAGACGCGATCCACATTCGTGATATTCGCCAAAATCTCTGCTTGCTGTAAATTTCTGGGGAAACCGTCGAGCACAAAACCCGCAGTTTCTTCCAATTGTCTTTGTATCATCTCTGCTACCAATTGATCTGGGACAAGCTCGCCCCGGTCCATAAAACTCTGTGCTTTCAAGCCCAGTTCAGTGCGATTTTGCACCTCGCTTCGCAAGAGATCACCCGCGGAGACATGGGGGACGTTGAGCAGCTTCGCCAGACGCACGGCCTGGGTCCCCTTGCCCGCCCCCGGAGGCCCCAGCAGCACGATCCGCCGTGCCCTCATGCTCAGATCCGCCGCCCCAGGGCGGCCCCCTTAGAGATCAAGCTCTCATAGCGACGCTCCACCATGTGCGCCTCGATCTGTTTGATCGTGTCCACACCAACACCCACGACAATTAACAGCGACGTGCCCCCTAAAAAGAATGCCGTCAAGCCGCTGGCATTGGTAATAATCATCGGCAAGAGGGCCATAATGATCAGAAAGAGCGCCCCGATGAAGAGCAAACGACCTTGGACGGATTCTATAAAATCGGTCGTCGGCTTGCCCGGTCGAATGCCGGGGACGAAGCCGCCCCACTTGCGCAGATTATCAGCCAAATCACGAGGGTTAAAGACAATCGCGCTGTAAAAATACGTGAACAAAAAGATCAATAGAGTGTAGAGCACCAAATACAGGGCATGGCCACTGGTGAGATCTGTAGACAACCATTCCAAAAAGCTCGCCAGGGCGTTCTGCCAAGCGGGGTTGCTCTCATTGTACGTAGGCCACCACGGTGCGCCTTGAGCAAATTGGAAGAACGTGACAGGAATGGCCAATAGCGCACTGGCGAAGATAATCGGGATCACGCCGCCCTGATTGACCTGCAGTGGTAAGAACGTATTGTGTCCGCCGTAGACACGCCCCTTGACCATGCGCTTCGCATATTGAATATCAATGCGCCGCGCCCCTAGCTGCACCATGACCACGCCAGCCGTGACCAACACGAAGATCACTACTAATAATGGCAACCAGAGTGCATTCATCGGGTTAGGATTGTTAGTGATATCAAACCAGATTTGGCCGATATTTCGCGGGTACTCTGCAAGAATGCCGACCATGATGAGCATGGAGATGCCGCGACCGATGCCGTTTTCGGTGAGGCGTTCGCCGAGCCACATCAGAAAGATCGTCCCCGTTGTCAGAGCGACGATGGAGATGAACATAAAACCGAAAAAGCTCTGTCCGGCTTGCACCAAGTTTTGCGTATGGATGAAATAGCTTGTCCCGGCAGCTTGCAAGAGCGCTAGACCGACCGTGCCGTAGCGGGTGATCTTATTAATCACTCGACGCCCCTCTTCTCCTTGCTTTTGAAGCTCTTTGAGCTTAGGGATCACAGCAACGAGCAAACTCAGAATAATTGACGCGTTAATATAGGGGATCACGCCCAGGGCGAAGATCGAAAAGCGTTCCAACGCCCCCCCGGTAAAAGCGCTCAAAAACTGCCCTAGCTGTCCCAATTCCTGGAATATAGCCTGCACTTGCTGGGGGTCTACTCCCGGCACGGGAATCCATGCGCCGAGCCGAAAGACAATGATCACCCAGAGCGTAAAGAGAATACGCTTGCGTAGTTCGGGGATTCGGAATGCTTCCAACAGCCCTTCAGTCATAGCTCACTTCCCTGTTTTCGCTTTGCCCTCGGATTTGGGTGTCGCCTTGGGTTTGGACGTCTTCTTCTCTGCTTTGACTTCCTTGGTTTCTGGAGCTTTTTTCTTGGCTTTCACGGATTTAGTTTCGACCTGCTCCTTCGGCATCTCCAGTTCTTTTTCTTGTTTTTTCTCGTGGGGCACCGCTGACGGCCCGGCAGGCGGAACAACAGGAGCTTCTTCTGTAGGTATCAAAGCGACTGCCTGGCCCCCTACAGCGAGTATCTTCTCTCGAGCGCTCTTGCTAAATTTATGCGCCTTTACAATCAGTCTCTTAGCAAGCGGACCATCACCCAAAACCTTCACACCACTCAAAAACCTCTTGATAATTCCTTGCTCTTCGAGAACTTTCGGGGTGATCTCAGCACCGTCAGCAAAATGCTCGTTCAATTGGCCGACATTCACAAAAGCATAATTTTTCCTGTGGGGATTTTTAAAGCCTCTCTTGGGCACGCGCTTCCACAGAGGCGTCTGACCGCCCTCAAATGCTGGCGGCATACGATACCCGGAACGCGCCGTCTGTCCCTTGCCACCGCGCGTTGAAGAGGTCCCGTGGCCGGAAGCATTTCCCCGACCGACGCGCTTTGGCTTTCTCACGCTGCCCGGTGTGGGACGTAGATCGCTCAGTTTCATTGCAAGACCTCCTCAGGCTTCTTATCGCGCAGCTTGGCGACCTCTTCGACCGTCCTGAGCCTGCTTAAGCCGTTGATGGTCGCCTTCGCCAAGGTTAACGGATTAGTAGAACCGCGCGCTTTCGTCAAGATGTCCTTGATCCCGGCGAGCCGACAGATGGTGCTTACCGTCCCCCCGGCGATAACCCCTGTGCCAGGAAAGGCCGGCTTGAGCAATACCCGAGACGCCTTAAACTCGCCCCAGATCTCGTGGGGAATCGTCCGATCTTCATTGAGGGGGACATGAACCAGATTGCGCTTCGCATCGCGAATACCTTGCTGAATGGCCGAAGGAACCTCACGGGTGTTCCCTTTGCCGAGCCCCACTCGGCCATGGCCGTCGCCGACAATGACTGTCGCGCGAAAACTTAAGTTTTTAGTTCCCTTGGTCACCTTGGCGACACGCCGCAGATCGATGACTTCGTTGTTGAACTCATCGGCCACTCGGCGCTCGCCACGTTGTCGTGCCATACTCTTGTCTTCCTCCCTTAAAACTGCAGTCCGGCCTTGCGACTGGCTTCAGCCAAGGCCTTCACTACGCCATGGTAGGGATACCCACTCCGGTCAAACACGACGGAAGTAATCCCTCTCTGTTGGGCCCGCTCAGCGATGACCTTGCCCAATACTTGGGCTGATTTGATCGTTCCGCCTCTCAGTTTGAGCGCCTCTTCCACGGTGCTGGCAGCTATTAATGTCCGTCCCGCGATGTCGTCGATCACTTGAACGTGCACGTGCTTGAGGCTCTTGTGAATGCACAAGCGCGGTCGCTCCGGCGTGCCGAAGACCTTCCGGCGGGCCCGTTGATGTCGTCGCTGACGCCGTTCATTTCGACTGACTAATCTCATCAAACTCGCTCCGCCTTCGTTCCTGCGCCGCCGGCCAGCTTGCCTTCCTTGCGGCGGATCTGCTCGTCTTTGTAGCGAATACCAGTTCCTTTATAGGGCTCCGGCTTGCGCAGCGCGCGGATCTCAGCGGCGACCTCGCCCACAAGCTGCTTATCGGGGCTTGCCAGCGTGATCTCCGTCTGATCTTTGATCTCGGCGGTGACGCTGTTGGGAAGCGTATAAGTCACTGGATCGTGAAAACCAATCTCCAAAATCAAATCTTTCCCCTGTAACTTCGCACGATATCCCAAGCCTACCAACTGAAGCACTTTGGTGTAGGGCTGCTGCACGCCTTTGACCATATTGGCCAGCAGAGCTCTGTACAACCCGTGCCGCGCCTTAAATGCTTTCTCTTCACCCTTGCGTGTGACAACCATTGTGCCGTCACTCATGTGCACGCTCACATACTGAGATTCATAGTGTTGCACGAGTTTGCCTGCCTTGCCCTCGACAACAACACGATCCGGCTGGATCGTCACCTTGACGTCCTTGGGCACCGTGATTGGCTGCTTTCCGATTCTGGACATGTAACTCCTCCTACCACACGTGACAGAGTAGCTCCCCACCGACGTGCTGTTCGCGTGCCTGCTTTCCCGTCAACACCCCTTGCGAGGTGCTCAAAATAGCTACTCCTAAGCCACCGCGCACTCTGGGAATCTCGTCTGCCCCTATGTAAGCACGCTGTCCCGGCTTCGATACCCGTTCCAATCCCTCGATCACCGGGTCCTTCTCGCGTTTCCCCTTGTACTTCATCACGATGACCAGATCGCGCTTCTTCTCCCCCTCGATACGATAGTCTTCAATAAAACCCTCTTTCTTCAAGACGCGGGCGATCTCCGCTTTAATATTCGAGTGCGGAACGTGTACCTGGCTCAGGCAACGCGCGTTTGCGTTGCGAATGGCCGTCAGCATATCGCCAATGGTATCCATAAAGCTCCCTCTTGTATGATGCTCTTACCAGCTGGCCTTCCGGACGCCGGGAAGCTCGCCCCGGTGCGCCAGCGCGCGAAAACAGAGCCGGCAGAGCCCGAAATCCCGAAGAAAACCGCGACGACGCCCACACAGGCTACATCGGTTGTACCGACGCGCTGAAAATTTGGGCGGTCTCGCCAGTCGCGCCTTCCATGCCGTCTTTCCCATGTACATCCTCCTACGCCTTTCTAGTCTTTGAATGGCATCCCCAGGGCTTTGAGCAGATAGTAGCCTTCGCGATCCGTGTGAGCGTTCGTCACAATACAGATATCCATGCCTTGGACTTTGGCAATCTGGTCGTACTTGATCTCCGGGAAGACCAGCTGATCGTTCAAGCCCAGTGAGAAATTCCCGCGCCCATCGAACGAATCAGCGCTCACCCCCCGGAAGTCACGGATCGCCGGCAATACGATATTCACAAGTTTCTCCAAAAACGCATATGCCCGACTCCCCCGCAGCGTTACCATGCACCCTACGGGGTCGCCTTTGGTGATCCCGAAATCTGAAATGCTCTTCTTCGCTTTCGTGATCACCGGGCGCTGCCCAGCGATGTGCATCAAATCCTTCACGCAACCCTCGATTTTCTTGGGATCATCCTTCTCCTTGATGCCCATATTAATAACAATCTTCTGCACCCTGGGAACCTGCATGACGTTCTTATAGTTCAGCTCTTTCATCAGCCTGGGCACGATCTCCTTTCGATAGCGTTCGTATAGCATTGCCAGTCACCACTCAGTCAAAAGTCTTCTTACACTGCTTGCATTGGCGAAGTTTCTCGCCGGCTTCGCTGACCACAAAACCGACGCGTGTTGGGCGATCGCATTCTGGGCAGACCAGCAGGACATTGGAGAGCGCCAGAGTGCCTTCTTGTTGTACGATACCGCCTTCACGATGTTTCGCCGAGGGCCGCAGATGTCGCGTGATCATCTGCACGCCTTTCACGACAATTCTATGCTCTTTGGGAAAGACCTGCAAGACTGTGCCTACTCTGCCGCGGTCATTGCCGGTAATAACCCGCACTGTGTCGCCCTTACGAATTTTATGCATCAGAGCACCTCCGGTGCGAGCGAGAGAATACGCACCATGCCTTTCTCGCGCAGCTCGCGAGGCACCGGGCCAAAGATACGCGTTCCCAGCGGTTCCTTCGTGGCATTGATCAAGACAACAGCATTATCATCAAAGCGGATATAACTTCCGTCTTCGCGACGGTAGGGTTGGCGGGTGCGCACGATGACGCCTTTGACGACCTCCCCTTTGTCGATCTCACTGGTCGGAATGCGCTTCTGCACGGAAGCAACGACAATATCGCCGATCTGGCCCCAGGCCGCGCTGGGTTGCCCCATCACATTGATCACCCGCACTTCCTTTACACCGGAGTTGTCCGCAACTTTCAAGATGCTGCGAATTTGAATCATTGCGCTCTCCTTTGCCCTAAACTGGGGCGGGCGCGCTCCAACACTTCCGCTAAGCGCCACCGTTTGAGCCGTGAGAGCGGACGACATTCGACGATTCTCACCAGGTCGCCCTGCTTGGCTTGTTCTTGCTCGTCGTGCGCGTAGAACTTCGCTCGTTTCATATAATACTTTTTATAGAGCGGGTGCTGCACGCGCGTTTCGACAAGCACCGTGATCGTCTTTTGCATCTTGTCGCTCACCACTCGTCCGATTTTCTCTTTCTTCGGCATAGTTCTCGCCCTCACTCAGTGCTCTTCAGCTGGCGTGCGCGCAGAATCGTCTTGACTCGGGCAATCTGCCGTTTTGTCTGATTCAGTAGTGCCGTGTTGTCCTGCTGCCCGGTCGAGATGGCGAAGCGCGCATTGAAGAGCTGACGCTTCAGTTCTCGTTCTTTCTGCTGGAGTTCCGCATCGGTCATCTCACGCAATTGCTCCATATTTTCCATACTTAACGCTCCCCGCCCAACCTCAGACGCTCCCGCAGGCGCGTCTTGATGGGCAGCTTATACCCAACCAGCTTCTGAATCTGTTGCGCTTTGGCGCGATGTACCCCGCTGATCTCAAAGAGAATCCGCCCCGGCAACACGACAGCGCACCAGCCCACCGGGTCCCCCTTCCCCTTGCCCATGCGCGTCTCTGCAGGCTTCTTCGTCATGGGCTTATCGGGAAAGATGCGCACCCAGATTTTTGAGTTTTTCTCCAGTTCGCGCACCATCACGGTTCGACATGACTCGATCTGCTGGGCCGTGATCCACGCGGGCTCCAGCGCTTGAATGCCAAACTCCCCAAAAGCCACCTGAGAGCCGCGAATGGCCTTGCCCTTGCGATTGCCGCGATGGTCTTTTCTAAACTTGCGCTGCTTGGGCGCCAGTAACGCCACGGGCCTCACCACCTCGTGCCGGGTAAATGTCTCCGCGATAGAGCCAGACTTTGATCCCGATCATGCCGTACTTTGTCAGTGCTTCGGCCAATCCATAGTCAATATCAGCGCGGATCGTTTGTAGGGGAACCCGCCCGGCTTTGGTCTCAATCGAGCGAGCGATCTCGGCCCCGCCCAGGCGACCACCACACCGGATTTTGACACCCTTGGCGCCATGTTCCATGACCCGCTGGGTCACTTCTTTCATGGCGCGTGGGGCTGGGATTCGGTTCTGTATCCGCGAAGCCACATCTTCAGCAACCAAAATCGCCTCTAAGTCTGGGTGATCCACTTCTTTGATATATATCTTAACCTTGCGCGTGATCGCCTCTTCGAGTTCTCTTTGGAACTGGTCGATCTCTTGTCCTCCCTTGCCGATAATGATCCCCGGCCGAGCCGTATAAATCAAAATTGAAACCAATTCTTCTGTAGGGCGTTCAATGCTCACCTTGGCGATCCCTGCGCCGTGATAGCGCTTCTTAATCAAAGTCCGGATCTGCTGGTCCTCTTTAATATACTCCTGGGCTTTTTTCTCCGAGAACCAGTTCGACTTCCATTTCTTGTTGATTCCCAAGCGAATTCCGTATGGATGCGTCTTGTGTCCCATAGTTATGCTGTCGTTTCACCTTCCTGTTCCCGGTTCTTTCGTGGCTGGCCGTCCTTGGGCAGGGGATCATCACAGACGACAATCGTGATGTGGCTCGTTCGCCGTTTGCGAATAGACATCTTCCCGCGCGAGCCCGCTCGCAAACGCTTCATCACAGGTCCTTGGTCCACGCGGGCTTCTTTGACCCACAGTGTGTCAATGTTCATTTCGTAATTATGCTCCGCGTTAGCAATCGCCGACTCCAAGCACTTGCGCACGGGTACAGCGGCTTTCACGGGAGCGAAGCGCGCCAATTGCAACGCCTCGTCCACGTGCTTGCCCTGGAGCTCGCTCGTCAAAAGACGTGCCTTCATCGGCGAGATCCGGATCCACTTCGCGACTGCTTTCGCTTCCATGGTATTTGCCTCCGTCGTCAAACAGCTTACTTGAGCTGTGGAGCCTTCTTTTTCTTGATGCCACCGTGCGCCTTAAACGTGCGCGTCAAGGCAAACTCTCCCAGACGATGCCCCACCATTGTCTCGACAATCGAGACCGGGATGTGCGTCTTGCCGTTATGCACTTTAATTGTCAAGCCGACCATCTGCGGGGTGATCATGCTGGCGCGTGACCACGTCTTAATCTCTGACAATTCTCCGCGCTTCATCTTTTCGACTTTTTGTAGTAATTTCGGGTGCACAAACGGCCCCTTCTTTAAAGATCGAGCCATATCAAGCCCTCCCCCTTTTGCGCCGCGAGACGATCAACTTATCACTGGGCTTATTGGGTCTGCGCGTCCTGACACCCTTCGCCGGCTTTCCGGAGAAAGTGCGCGGAGGTCCACCGACGTAATGCCGGCCTTCCCCGCCGCCGTGTGGGTGATCTACCGGGTTCATCGCGGTGCCGCGCACCGTCGGGCGAATGCCCAGATGGCGCACGCGTCCAGCTTTGCCATGCACCACGTGTTTATGATCGATATTGCCCACCTGCCCTACCGTGGCCATGCACTCTTCCTGGAAGAGCCGAATCTCCCCTGAAGGCAATCTCAAGCGGGCATACCCGCCCTCAACAGCCATCAGCTGACAAGCTGTGCCCGCCGAACGAGCCAATTTGCCTCCGGTGCCGGGCGAGAATTCCACACAATGCACTATAGCCCCGACGGGGATTTTCTTCAGAGGGAGCGCGTTGCCGACTCTGGCCTCAATATGCTCTCCAGCCTCAATGATCGAGCCTACTTCCAGATTCAGCGGCGAGAGCATATAGCGCTTCTCCCCGTCGGCATAGTGCAGCAGCGTGATCCACGCCGAGCGATTTGGATCGTATTCCTTGGAGATCACTTTCGCGGGGACGCCGAACTTGCCGCGGGCGAAGTCAATAATTCTGTACATACGTTTGTGGCCACCACCGCGGTGACGCACGGTGACCCGCCCTTGATTGTTGCGGCCACCGGTCTTTCGCAATGGTTCTAGCAGGCTCTTCTCTGGCTCTCTTTGGGTCAGCTCGCTGAAATCAGGCAGCTCCATATGTCTGCGGCTTGGCGTGATCGGCCTGAATTTTCGTGTTGGCATCTCTTCTCTCTCCTACTTGTAGACTTCGATGCGCTGTCCCTCGGCAACTTGTACGATCGCCTTCTTCCAGCCCGGGAGCTGCCCCTGCTGGTAGAATTTCTTCTTCCGCGGCTTGCTGGGCATGTTCAGCGCCCACACTTTGAGCACCTGCACTTTAAAGATATTTTCAACGGCACGCTTGATTTGCGTTTTATTCGCCTTGGGATGCACAGCAAAGACATACTTGTTCTCTTCTTGCAGTCGCCAGCCCTTCTCGCTGACGACCGGCTCGCGCAGTATATCTTCAAGAAAGACCATATCAGTTCACCGCCCCGTCAACGGCACAACGGGCTTCCAGTTCGCTCAAGGCTCGCTGCGTCACTAACAGTTGCCCATACTTCAAAATATCGTACACTGTGAGGCTGCCCGACTCCACACACTTGGCCCAGGGCAGGTTCGAAAAAGTCTTCTTCACGGGGAGTCCATACTCTTGCCGCGAGACCACCAACAATATCTGGCTCTTGGCTTTCTCCTCGCTCTTGGGAAAGCCCATTCTTGCTAGCATTTGAACGCCTTCTTTGGTCTTGGGTCTCTCAAACGCCACACGGTCCAACACTCCGAACTGCGATTCTTGGA
Organism: Candidatus Fraserbacteria bacterium; assembly: GCA_037440025.1. GTDB lineage: Bacteria > Bipolaricaulota > Bipolaricaulia > RBG-16-55-9 > DRXL01 > JANXCC01. The sequence continues at coordinate 88,980 of JBBIUX010000002.1, forward strand.
GTTTGGCCAGCAAGGCAGATTGCAAAGCGCGACGGCGCATCTTTTTCGGCAACCCATAGTCGTATTCTTTTGGTCTAGGCCCAAAGGTAACACCGCCTTTGCGCCAGATGGGGGACCGTCGCATACCATGACGGGCTCGTCCCGTGTGCTTTTGCGGCCACGGCTTTTTGCCCGAGCCCATTACCTCGCCGCGGGTCTTGGTCGAATGCGTCCCTTGGCGAAGGTTCATCAGATAGGTGCGCACCGCCCGATAGAGCAGATCTTTATTGACTTTGTAGCCAACGAGCTTCCCGCTCAGCTCGATCTGGCCTGGGGGACTGCCGTCGAACTTATATAACGGTGCGACGAGCTTCGCTGTCGGCACGCTCTTCTGTGTTTTCGTTCCAGCCATATACTTCACCCTCTACGAGGCTTTGCGAATTTCTAAGAGACTGCGACGTGGACCAGGGACGGCCCCTTGTACGACGATCAAGTTCTTCTCAGGGTAGACTTTCAATACTTTGAGATTTTTCACCGTCACTCGTTCGTGGCCCATATGCCCGGCCATACGCCACCCCTTGAACGTGCGCCCCGTGGCGCGCACGCTGCCGATGGTGCCGGGGCGTCGGTGCCATTTGCTCATGCCGTGGGAGTCCGGGCCGCCCGAAAAGTCATGGCGCTTCATGACGCCAGCAAATCCCTTGCCTTTAGAAACGCCGCTCACGTGCACCAGCTCGCCCTCTTGGAAGAGGGCAACGCTCAACTCTTGCCCGACCTTGAACTCCTCAACCTTCGCGACACGGAACTCCCGCAGGGTGCGCTTAGAAGGGAGACCAGCTTTGTTGAAATGCCCTTTCAAAGATTTCGTGACGTTCTTCTCTTTAATCGTACCATAACCAATCTGGATCGCGCTGTAACCGTCGCTCTCCTTGGCCTTAATCTGGGTGATCACCGACGGTTCGGCATAGAGCACTGTCGCGGCCAGTGCTCTTCCACCGGTATCGAACCAGGCTATCATTCCGGCTTTCTCGCCCAGAATCCCCAAAGCCATTACAGCTTCACCTCAATATCTATGCCCGCAGGCAACTCTATGTCCATCAAAGCATTAATCGTTTCTGAGGTCGGCTCTTTAATGTCAATCAATCTCTTATGGACGCGGCGTTCAAAATGCTCCATAGATTTTTTGTTGACATGGGGTGAGCGCAGGACCGTATAGCGATGCACTTCCGTCGGCAACGGCACCGGGCCAATAATCTTGGCTCGCGTCTCCTGCGCGGTCTTGACAATGCGTCGGGTAGCGTCGTCGACCAGCTCGTGATCGTAGCCTTTTAAGCGAATGCGGATCTTCTCTCGAGCCATTACTTTCTCCCCTTCAGTATTTCTTCTTTCATAGTGTTAGGCACGACGTCGTAGTGCGAGAAACGCAAATTATATGTCGCCCGGCCTTGGGAGATCGAGCGCAATTGTGTGGCATATCCAAATGTCTCGACCAACGGGATGAGCGCCCGAATGATCTGGGTATTATGACGGACTTCCATGGCTGTGATCTGCGCCCGGCGCGATTGCACGTCAGTAATGATCTCACCGACGTAGTCTTCCGGCGTGACGATCTCGCAGGCCATAATGGGTTCAAGCAAGTGTGTCGTGGTTTTCTCAAAAGCCTGGGTGAGGGCGCGTGCGGCAGCGGTCTTGAAGGCGATTTCGCTCGAATCTACAGGGTGCGACGAACCGTAGAACAACACCGCGCGCATATCAACAATAGGAAACCCTCCCAGGGGACCGCTTGCAAGCGATTCTTCCAATCCCTTCTGCACCGCCGGGATAAATTCTCTGGGGATGACGCCGCCCCTCACTTCATCCACAAACTCGAACCCGCTTCCCCTGGGGAGCGGCTCAAAGCGAATACAGACATGCGCATACTGCCCGCGCCCACCCGTCTGTTTAACGAACTTCTCTTCGATCTCAACCGTCTCAGCGATCGTTTCGCGATAGGCGACTTGGGGACGCCCCATGTTCGCCTCTACCCGAAACTCGCGCTTGAGTCGGTCAAAGAGAATCTCCAGATGGAGTTCTCCCATGCCGGAGATGATCATTTGGTTGGTCTCGGCGTCTACTTTGTAGCGGAAGGTCGGGTCTTCTTGGGCGAGTTTATAGAGGGCCTCACCTAGTTTGCCTTCTTCGGCGTCGGTCTTTGGCTCGACGGCCGCAGTGACGACGGGTTCGGGGAACTCAATCTTTTCTAGAACGATAGGAGCATGGGGATCACAAAGAGTGTCGCCGGTGGTCAGCTCTTTCGGGCCGACGATAGCGGCGATGTTTCCCGCAAGCACTTCATCTGCCTCTGTGCGCTTGTTGGCGTGCATATGAAAGATACGGGAGATGCGTTCGGTCTTGCCGGTGGTGCTGTTGAAGACATGCGAGCCCTTGGTCAGCTTGCCGGAATAGACGCGCACGTAGACTAGCCTGCCTGTATACTCGTCAGTCTGGACCTTAAACGCGAGGCCTGTCAAGGGCTCATCAGCCGTTGGGCGGCGCTGGATTCTCGCGCCATCGGCGCTGGCGCCGTTGACGCTCAGGCCTTCAATGATCCCGCGATCCAGAGGGTTTGGCAGATAGTCAATCACCGCATCCAAGAGAGGCTGAATCCCGATATTATTGAGCGAGGAGCCGCAGAGCACAGGCACGAACGCTTCCTCGGAAATACACGCCTTGCGAACAGCTCGTTTGATCTCGTCTTCGGAGATGGGTTGCCCCTCCAGAAACTTCACTAATAAAGCTTCATCGGCTTCAGAGAGCGTTTCGAGAAGATTTTCGCGATATTGATGGGCCAGCTCTTGATACTCCGCAGGGATTTCTTTGTATTCATAGTTGGCACCTTTAGAATCCTGGGCCCAAACGATCAGCTTCTGTTTGATAAGATCAATGACTCCCGCAAATTGATCGCCCTCACCATGGGGCAACTGTAATGGCAAGGGCGTGACTGCCAACTTCTGGACCATCGATTCGATGGCGGCTTTGAAGTCCGCACCGATCCGGTCCATTTTATTAATATATGCGATACGGGGTGTGGCGTACTTATCGGCCTGGCGCCAGACTTGCTCAGATTGCGGCTCGACGCCGTCAACAGCAGAGAAGACCGTGATCGCTCCGTCTAAAACTCGCAACGAGCGTTCGACTTCTGCCGTAAAGTCTACGTGTCCAGGGGTGTCAATAATATTAATTTGGTGATCGCGCCAGAAACACGTGGTGGCTGCGGAAGTGATGGTGATGCCGCGCTCGCGCTCCTGCAGCATCCAATCCATCTCGGTATCGCCCTCGTCCACGTCGCCGATATCGTGAATTCTCCCGGTGTAAAAGAGCAAGCGTTCCGTAGTGGTCGTCTTGCCCGCGTCAATGTGGGCGATGACTCCAATGTTCCTGATCTTTTCAATATCGTACCCGAGCGCTTTCATAGGAGATCAATCGTTCATTAGGAATTTACCAGCGATAGTGAGCAAAGGGGCGATTGGCTTCAGCCATGCGGTGGGCTTCGTTCTTCTTTTCTATGGCCTTGCCCTGGTTTTTGAAGGCATCAAGCATCTCGGCCGCGAGCCGTTCCGCCGTATTCCGTTCGCCGCGCTCGCGCGCCGCGCCGACAAGCCAGCGCAGAGCCAATGTACGCTGGCGATCTTCCTCGACTTCGTACGGGACCTGATAAGCCGACCCCCCCACGCGCCGTGAGCGCGTTTCGAGCTTCGGCATACAGTTTCCTAGCGCTTTGAAGAAGACCTCAAGGGCATTCTCACCCGTCTTTTCTTGAACGATCTCAAAGGCGCGATAGACAATCCGGCGCGCGACGGATTTCTTGCCCTCGCGCATCACGTAATTAATAAGCTTTTCGGTTAATAAACTCTGGTAACGCACATCCGGCAACACAGGTCGCCCAGGAATCGCCCGATCCATTACGTGTTGTGCCATAAGCGATCAGTCCTCCACTAGGCGCCGGCTGCTCCCGCAACCACTGCGCTCTTTTTGACACCGTACTTAGAGCGTCCGCGCTTGCGGCCCTCGACACCTGCCGAGTCCAGCGACCCTCGCACGATGTGATAGTTCACACCCGGCAGGTCTTTCACGCGTCCACCGCGCACGAGCACCATCGAGTGCTCTTGCAGATTATGGCCCTCGCCACCAATGTAAGCTGTGACTAAATGCTTGTTGCTCAGGCGCACGCGGGCTACTTTCCGCAAGGCCGAGTTAGGCTTCTTCGGCGTCTTGGTGAAGACGCGCACGCAGACCCCGCGTTTCTGCGGACAGTGCTCCAGCGCCTGAGAGCGCCGATTGATCTTCTTGATGGGCGTGCGCCCGTAGCGCACCAATTGATTCAGTGTCGGCATAGCTTTACAAAACTCCTTACTCGTTGTGCTCAACGTACAAACCCTGCAACACGACCGAATGCAAACCGTTGTGCTGCTGGCAACGTTGGAGATATGAGAGATCGTTCCAGCCGAAAGATAATAACTCTCTAGGGCAAAAGCCGATCCCTGATGGGGGCTATTATAAAATATGCAGCCCTTGCTGTCAAGAGATAGACTCTCTCTCTTGCAATTTGCCCTTTAGTGCGTTATGATAGCACATTCATCATATCTCTGCAAGTTATGTCGTGCGCGGGGTGCTACACTCAATGAACCTAAGGAGGAAATAATGCAGCATTCGACCCTCATGAAACGAGAAGAATTAGGGGATAAGTTTCAGCGGAACTGGTTGGTGATTGACGCGAAAGGGCAGACGTTGGGCCGATTGGCGTCACGGATCGCCAGGATTTTGATGGGCAAGCACAAGCCCGAGTATACGCCCCATGTGGACACGGGCGACTATGTGATCGTCCTCAACGCGAAAGAGATCAAAGTCACCGGAGACAAGCGCCAGCAGAAAAAGTATTACCACTACTCCGGCTACCCAGGAGGATTGCGCGAGTGGACCTTTGCAGAGCTCATCGAGAAGCACCCGACTAAGCCCCTAGAAGAGGCCATCAAGAATATGCTCCCTAAAACGGTACTCGGTCGCCGAATGCTGAAGAAACTCAAAGTCTACGCTGGCGCTGAACACCCCCATCACGTGCAAACCCCTCAACCCTTGGAGCTTTGAGCAGGTTAGTAGCTTGCTGATAAGAGAGGGGAGGGGGCTCTATTATGGAGAGCCCCCTGTGTATCGGAGTGGGGTGGACTATCCCTCGCTTTTATACATAGAGCGAAGTTTCTGAAAAAACCATAGCAAAAAGATTCTTTTTTCATGGAAAAGAATATGCCATCACCACGAGAGATCAAGTTTGGATTTGGGCACAAGACGACGCTGTTGAATCTCATCGGCTGTCTGGACAAGCCGACCTCCGGGCGCATCGTCATTGAAGATCGAGATGTCTCAAAGCTTTCGCCCAGAGAGCTAGCGGAAGTGCGGCGTCACCGTCTGGGCTTTGTCTTCCAGACGTTCAACCTTGTGCCGGTCTTGACAGCTTATGAGAACGTTGAGCTGCCGTTGTTGCTGACGGCTGTGGGAGCGGCGGAGCGGCGGCGGGTGCAAGAACTTCTCAATGCTTTGGGGATCGGAGATTTAGCAAGTCATCGTCCAGATGAGATGTCTGGAGGTCAGCAACAGAGAGTCTCTGTAGCGAGGGCGCTGGTGACTGAGCCAGCGTTCGTATTGGCCGATGAGCCCACGGCCAATTTAGATTCTGCAACGGGTACAGCGATTATTGAACTGATGCACAATCTGAACAGAAAACAAGGAACAACGTTCGTCTTCTCAACCCATGATCCTAAAGTGATGGAGCGGGCATCGCGATTAGTGCATATCCGAGATGGATTGATTGACGACAGCTTATAGAATGCCTCAGAGTCTCTCTGTTCGGTAGTCCTCTGCAGAATCTTCTTGCACATATGATCTTCGCTTGGTCTTTATATGACGAACATCATTTTTTAGGTACCGCTCTATATCGGCGAGTGGCAACCCCCCAGTGTCTATCTTGATGCGCGCTCTTACTGGGAGGTCAATGTCGCGAAAGTTGTGTAATTTGAGAAGCCCCGCTTTGGATCTGTCTGTGCGCTTCTAACAGGCTCATGTCCAGATACCTCCTCAGCGCCCACTCCTCCGTCACGCGTATCCCGACCGTCGTGGTGAGCACCACCAGGCTCTGCTCGTTGGGGAAGACGCCCACCACCCGCGTCCGCCGCTTGATCTCTTGAAAGAGCCGCTCCAGCCCGTTGGTGGTGCGAATCCGCCCCTGATGCCCGCTGGGAAAGTCCAAATACGTTAAGGCCTCAATGATCCCGTTCTCGAACACCTCCACCGCCTCAGAGAACTCGGCTTTCCAACGACCGCTGAACTGCTCTGCCAGAGCTTCTGCAGTCTCGCGTCGCCGCACCGCAAAGATCGCCCGAAGATCCGCGGCTACCTCAGCCTTGGAGACGCCCTGCAAGTACATCTCTAGCACGGCTTCTTCCACCGAGCCGGTCAGCCAGCGGTAACGCTCAAACAACTCCGTCTGGAAGGTGCCCTCTCGATCACGGGGCACTCGCAACTGCTGAATCTGCCCCACGCCGGTGACCAGATCCCGCTCATACTCTCCGTTGCGTCGGCCCTTCCGTGTCGGGGAGCGTTGGTAAGGAGTCGCGCCTAGGTGTACGGTCAGTTCCTCTTCCAGAATCTGCTCCAGCAGCGCTTTGACGCCCTCGCGCACGCGGGTCTCCAGGTCTTGCTTCACCGTCTCTTCCAGCTCTTTCCGCTCCATGCTGCACCTCCGAGCATGCTTCTAGTTTGCCTCTCGAACGGTGCCCTCTTAATTTACACACTTTACCAGACGCGACCCTCGAAATGCTCCAGGCACTTCAGTACTGGATCAAACAACAGACCGTTCAGGGAGCTAACAAAACGATTGATGATCTGGCCATGCTCTCGCTACTACAAAAATGGATCAAAGGAACGCCCATAAACTGATAGACCGCGCGAGTAATCGCCGGCGCAGTGCAATGCGAAAGTTCTTCGCGCTCCTATAAATTTGCCTGCATCTGCACGGATTCGTATAATGTAAAAAAGGGAGGAATCTTATGAAAGCTATCGCAACGCTTGTCGTCACAGGGCTGCTCTTTATCACGCTCGTCGCTCCCGTGGCCAACGCCGCCGTGATGCAGAAAGATGAGGTCAAATGTGATCCCTTCCTAAACGCATTGGCATCGTTTTTGATCCCCGGCTGGGGCCAGTGGCTTAATGAAGAGCGAGGGAAGGCAGTCTTTCATATTGCTGTCGGGGTAGGATTGATCGCAACACCCATACTGCTTGCGGGAACACCCATCGCGCTCTTCGCTGCTTTGGGTCGGCTTGTCTGGGGAGGATACAGCGGCTACGATGCGTTTATGACCTGCGTCGCTAAACACGATGAGGCGGCGAAGAAGTAGATCATAGGCTTGCCAGGCCCTCGCGAAAACGTTTCAGGCCCTCGCGCAGTTGCTCCAGCGACGTCGCATACGAGATCCTCACGCAGTTGTCTGCGCCAAAGGCTGCGCCGGGGACAACCGCGATGTGCTGGCGCTCCAGCAAGAAGCGAGCTAGCTCGACAGAGCTTGTAATCTCCCCATTGAAAAAACGCGAGACATCGGGAAAGACAAAAAATGCCCCCTGTGGCACGGTGACGCTGAGTTTCTTGATCTTCTGTAACTCGCTCAGCGCGAACTCCCGACGACGACGGTACTCCGATAACATTTTTTCTACGCACGACTGATCGCTTGTCAGGGCCGCCAGCGCCGCCTTCTGTGAGATAGACGTGGGATGCGACGTCAGATGGCTCTGGATCGTAGCCATCGCTTTGGTAATCTCTTTGGGCGCGACAGACCAGCCCAGCCGCCAGCCGGTCATCGCGTATGTCTTTGAAGCCGAACTGACCGCAACCACACGCTCGGTGTCAATCTCGACGGCGCTCACGTGCTCCCCTTCATAGAGAAATCTTTCGTAGCACTCGTCGTAGATCACAAAGAGCTTGCGCAACTGAGCCAGCTCAATGATCTCCTGAAGTTGCCGTCGGTTCAGCACGGTGCCCGCGGGGTTGTTGGGCGAGTTCAGAATCAGTGCTTTGGTGCGGGCCGTAATGTGCTCCTTGATCAGATCAGCGCTGAGCTGAAAATCTCCGTTCGTTCTGATACAGACCGGCTTGGCTCCCACGAGCTTGATCTGTTCGGGGTAGCTCACCCAGTAGGGTATGGGAATGAGCACTTCATCGCCGGGCTCCAATAGCGCCGCAGCAATGTTATAGAGCGCTTGCTTGGCTCCGCTGGTGACGAGCACGTGCTCCGCTGTGTAGCGCGTGCCGTAAGCGGTGTTATATTTTTGCGCGATGGCCTCGCGCAGCTCCCCAATTCCGCTTTCAGCAGTGTATTTGGTGAAATTGTGAGTCAAGGCTTCGCGCGCGGCTTGCTTGATATGCTCAGGTGTGGGGAAATCAGGCTCGCCGGGCCCAAGGTCTACCACGCTAATACCTCGGCGCTTCAGATCGTCGGCAGCGCGTTTGACAGCCATCGTCGCTGACGGCGTGATCTGTGTCACTCTCTGGGACAACTTCATGGGACTCCTTCTTTCGGCTCTATGTAAGAATTAGAATTGAGCCCTATTGTATGCCAATGAACCATCATCGGCAACCACTCCGTAACGCTGATGACTGACAATCCCTTCTGTCGCAATTATCGTAGAAGCTGTACCCAAAAGGAGGTCGGTATGAAGAAGTTGCTCATAGCATTCATCGTCTTGGGAATGAGCGTGGCTGCCACTGCCCAGACCGTAGACGTGACGGTCTCGATCAGCCTGCCCCTCACCCCGTCTGGGGTCTCGCTCGACCAGTTGATCTGCTCGGTGCAAGCCCAAACGGAGATCGAGAACTGGCAGATGGGCGGTCAGCTCGACATGACGCTCATGCCCTTCAACCCGAAACAGTTGCTCTTGACCGCTCACGGCGTCATGGGCGACTTCACTATTGACAACCAAGTTGTGCTAGACTTCCAAAACCCCATCCGAGAGCAAGTTACAGTGAGCACGAAGTACGCAGAGCTCGATCTCGCGCTCACCCTGGCGTATAGCTACACGCTGATCCCAGAGTTCACATTCGATTTTGGGAGCGCCACAGTGGGCGTATCTACGACCACGACTGAGGGCGTTCACCTTGCGAGCGCCACGACGATGACCCTACAAAGTTTCTCGAAGCAAGCTTTCACGATGGGCTTCTCTGTTCAGGGGGTCTTGATCTCGCGAACGACCGAGCTGACGATGGCAGGACTCTCTCAAGAAATCTGGGAGGTCTCTCTGCGCATACAAGAGTGGGCCCTCACGCGCACAACGGTCTACACCGCTGAGGGCTTCGCGTCTGATACCCTGAGCGTGAGCAAGCTGTTTGGCGACTATCTCTTGGTCGGGACGACGGTCTTCGACAAAACGGGTTGGGCCAAGAGCCTGACGGTGAGCCGAACGTTCACCGAGATCGCGCTCGGAGGCAGTTCTTCGCCGTAGCTTTCTCTGGCTTTTTTTGGTAGGCGTAGGCCCGTAGAAGGGGTAGAAGCCTTCTGCGGGCCAATCGTTCTGCAAGAGATCACGCCGGCAGTCATCTCGAAAGACCCCCGGCTGCGCCGAGAACGCTATGCGAATCGGAGTCTACCCAGCAGTTCGGGCTTCGCGGCTTGACCCTGTTGAAGCGTTGAGATACGAATGAAACTATCGCCGCCCGAACTTTTTCTCTAACTCTTCTAACGAATACACCAACACAACCGGTCGTCCATGCGGGCAGCTATACGGGTTCTGCGCTCGCTTCAATTGGCGCACCAGTTCTTGCATCTCTTCAAGTCGTAACGACTGGTTCTTCACCACGGCGCCTTCGCACGCCACCCGCGCTGCCAACGTCTTGGCAAGCTCCTCCAGCGTCGGCTCGGCTTCGTGTTCGAGGACGGAGAGCATTTGCTCGATCGCTTCTTTGAAATCGGCCTTGCTCCAGTCGCTCGTCAGCACTTGCGGCCAAGCTCTCAGAATAAAAGTCCCGCCGCCAAAGTGCTCAAGACCAATTCCCACGCGCTCGTCCAACTCTTTCCGGTGAGCCGCGAGGAGTTCAGCTTGATCTGGCGGCATTTCAATAGTGACCGGGATCAGGAGCCGCTGGCGCACGATCTTGCCCTCTTTCAGTTGAGCGAGAAATTTTTCGTAGAGAATTCGCTCGTGGGCCACGTGTTGATCAATGATCTCTAAACCAGACTCCGTCTGAACTAAGATATACGTCCCGTGGAGTTGGCCCAACACGCGAAAGGCAGACACGGGCTCGGTGGCTGCAGGGGAGGGAGAAGGTGGGGCAGAGAACTGGCGGCGTTCTTCTATCTCTGTGCGCAGATCGAGCTGCGCGGAGGGAGAGGCCCTTACTCCTGATTCTTCACCCTCACCTCCATCTCCTCTCCCCTCGGAGGGAGAGGGGAGCAGAGGGGTGAGGGGTGAGGGGCTAGGGGGAGAGGTTGGGAGTTTTTCAAACCTCGGCATCGCATGAGCTGACGTGAGCGCCCTGGTGATCGCCTGTTTGACAAGAGCTTGCACTTTGATCGGCTCGGCAAAGCGCACTTCGGCCTTTTGGGGATGCACGTTTACATCGACAGCTTGTGGGGCAATCTCGATGAAGAGAAAGATATACGGGTGCTGCTCGCCCTTGAGAAGACTGTCATAAGCCATCGAGATCGCGTAATTGATCTGGGGGTCTTTCACAAAGCGCCCGTTGACGAAGATGAATTGTTCGGTTCTATCTGAGCGCGTCAGCTGAGGTGCGCTGATCAGCCCGTGAATTTTCAGCCCGGGGATTTCGGCGCGCGCGTCGAGCAGCGCTTTCGCCAGCTCAGCATTGTAGAGATGAGCGATAGCCTGACGCAGATCGCAGCTTGGCGGGGCGTCGAGAATTTTTTTCGCATTATGTTCAGCGCGAAAGTGTACGCTGGGGTACGCGAGCACAAAACGCTTGATCGTTCGCACAACATGAAAAAACTCCGTCTTTTCGGATTTCAAGAACTTCCGGCGCGCCGGAAGGTTAAAGAACAGTTCGCGGACATCTATCGTCGTGCCACGGGCGCGCCCAGCAGCTTTTACAGATGTGATGTGCCCGCCCTCGATCTCAGCGCGCACGCCCTCCGGCGCCGCTTCGCTTTTGCTGATAATCACCGTCTTGGAGACCTCGACGATGCTGGCAAGCGCCTCGCCGCGAAAACCGAGCGTGCGAATGTCAAACAGATCGTCTTCAGAAGAGATTTTGCTCGTCGTATGGCGCTGAATGGCTAACAATACATCTTCTTGGCTCATGCCCTCGCCGTCGTCAGCGACACAGAGGCGCTGCTCGCCGCTGCCTTCGACGAAGAGTTCAATCTTCGTCGCCCCGGCATCAAGAGCGTTTTCGATCAATTCCTTGGCAACTGATGCAGGACGCTCGATCACTTCCCCCGCGGCGATCTTGTTCACCAAGTGCGAATCCAAGACTTTGACTTTCATGGGCGTTCTCTGTCACAATAGCAAAAGAGAAGGGAGCTGACAAATGACATAGTGAGCGCGACCAAGCTAGGAATTCTAGGACAGTAGATACTAAGCCTAGTTGCGCGATGCTCGAATCTTCCATATATTGAAAGCATCATGACTCAAGATTACAAGGTGAGAGGAGCAGTTTGGACCCCACAGCCTATCGCTGAACTGCTGGTCACCTGGGCTGTTTGCTCGGCTACCGACTCGGTGCTCGATCTAGGCTGTGGTGAAGGCGTCTTTCTCTGCGAAGCCATCAAGAGGCTCAAATCCTTAGGTGCGCCCGTAGAACAAATTGCCTATCAGCTTTCTGGGGCCGAACTGGATCAGGCTACCTACAAGGAGTTACAAGACAAATTGGAACAGTCACTAGGTCTGGTCCCGCCTCATGTGTACTCGGACGACTTTTTCAAGGCCGAATTTCCTCAGGTTGAGGCTGTTGTTGGGAACCCACCTTATGTAAGGCGTTGGTGGCTAGACGGTCTTGATGAAATACGATATGTCATCAGCGATACAGCGATAAACTTCTCTCGTTCTACAGATCTAGCTTGCTATTTCGTAGTTCACGCTGCGAAATTCTTGAAACCGGGAGGCCGACTGGCGCTCATTCTCACCGATAGTTGGCTTGATATGGACTATGGGGTGAACTTCAAGAGGTTCTTACTCGGCCGCTTCAAGATCCGTGCGATTATCGGCTTTGAAGCTAAAGTCTTTCCCGAACATCTGATCAAGGCCGTTTTGCTCCTGGCAGAAAAACGGAGTAGTGCTCCTCAAAACGAAACACACCTTCACACGGCCTTCATCCGCTGGAAAACCCTACCCTCACCTTTGGATTGGGACGCTGCTCTCTCTGAAGGTTCACCCTATGCCATCAGTGTTTTGGTTAAACCACAGAGTGACTTAAGGCCTAAGGAATCTTGGGGTAAATTTCTCTACGCGCCCCCAACATATTTTCACCTCGCTCAACACCCCCGACTAGTACCTTTACAAGCCCTGGCCAAGACGCGCATCGGCTTCCAGAGCTTTTGCAAACAATTCTATATTGTGCCAGCGAGATCTCCATGGCCCGTTGAACCACAATACCTGAAGCCCCTCATCCACTCGCCGAAAGACATTTCTGGTCCCGTCCTGAGCCCAACACAGCCCGCTAAGCACTTTTTGCTTTACTGTGGTGAGCCCCAGAGCAAGCTTGCAGGAATGCAGGTGCTCCGTTACATTGAATGGGGAGAGTCCCAGAAAATTATCCCACGAGGGAAGGACCAAGAAGTAATCGGCTTTCACAACCTGCCCCGTGTTAGACGCGCCAGCAGGCAGCCCTGGTACAACGTGGTACCTGAAGTGAATCGCCGAGGAAGCTGGCCCGTTTTGCTTTTTCGGCGGATATTCAAACGCTATACAGTAATCTGGAATCAAGCTGGTTGGATCGCAAACGAGAATTTTATTGAGCTGCAGCCTAAGCCTGGAGTAAATCTGTTATCATTGTTAGCCTTTCTGAGCTCTTCTTTTGCCGAACTGCTTTTCCGAGCCCATGCCCATCGCTACGGAGGGGGGGTCTACAACCTCAACCCAGGAGACATTCGGAGTGTCCCCGTGCTGAACATCCTGAAATTAAGCGAAAATGAACGAAGGCAATTGGCGACAGCCTACGAGTCTTTCCTGTTTTCGGAAGGGCGAGATCGCCAAGCGCTGGACCAAGTGATTGCGAGCGTCTTAGGCTTAGAAACACCTTCTTTAGAAGACCAGGCCGAGGAAAAACTTGGAGTCTAATGGCGACTGCTCGACAAGAAACGATTCTTAAGGCCATTGCTGCGGTTTTGGAGGCCATTGGCTTCCCTCGCCGCTGGAATACGAGGCAGACAGGGTACTGTCTTCTGGGGCTGCTTGACAAGACGCCGCGTAAAGGCTTGTTACCCGGCAAGACTTGCTTAAATGACGGGGCTCGCATCCATGACATCTTGGAATTCGTCCGAAAGACATTCCGCGTTAAGGTTGCCGAAAATACAAGAGAGACCTATCGAAAGACCTCTCTCAAGCAACTATTCGACCACGGACTCATCACGCGAGTGCAATCTTCAACTAATGATCCCAATACGCATTATATCCTCAACCGGGAATTTGAGAAAACGCTGCGCACCTATCTGGAAGCGCCACTCCAACGCAGAACTCAGATTCTATCCTCATTTAAGAAACCGTCAGTCATTTCAGAAGAGATCGCTGACAAGCGCGGTGTAAGAGTTACAATAGGGGATAACGTTATAGAACTCAGCCTAGGCCATCATAACCAGTTGGTCAAGCAGATTATAGAAATCTTTGCATCTGCTTTTGTGGACGATCCGGAAGTTCTGTATATAGGTGACACCGCCCATAAGCTCAAGTATCTCGGTCAGACAGCTGAGAAACTGGGGATTTTCCTTGATGAACATGCCAAGGCTCCTGATGTAATCTTGTACTCAAAAAGCAAGAACATCGTTTATATCATCGAAGCCGTCATCAGCAGCGGGGTTTTCTCGCCAGATCGCGTACAGGATGTCGAGAGGGTCTTGTTCGGAGGGCAAGGGAAACAATTCGGTGTCGAGTATTTTACGGCCTTTCCAGATCGTGCGACCTTTCGCAAGTTCGTCGAAGAAATTGCTTGGGGGACTCAAGTCTAGCTGGCGCAAGAGCCGTTTGGTGTCATTATCTTTCGGAGATGGAGATGAAGCGTGTCTGGTTCGTCGGACTGCTCTGTCTAGCATGGAATGTGAACGCTTCGGCCCAAGAACGCGCGCCCAGTCTCGGCATCGCTACGAGTTGGATGGAACTAGACAACTTTCAGCCGGCGTTGCCGACGTTTACGATATCTCAGAAAGTTTTGCTGCTGTCGGTACGCGGGGAGACGCAGATTGAAACGGGGGTGGCGTTGCGCTTGGCCGGAGGCTGGGGCTTTGCGTTTGAGGGGCCTCCTGTGGGAATCGCCCATTATGAGACTGCCCTAGCTCTCAACTTCCCCTTTGGGCGGGCGAGCGCATCCATTGAGCTTGGCTCTGGGATTCTCCATTTGACGCAGAATGCCGAACAGGCGTGGCGGCTGACGGGCTGGGTCGGTGCTGGAGGGAGATTTTCGCTCGTCTCAAAAATATCTGTCTTCTTTGACGTCGTGCCCTTGGTGCTGCTCGACTTCAGCCAACCAAGCCTGCCGCGGGTTTGGAGCTATCGTGGCGGGGCGCTGTGGCGGTTTTAGCTTGCCCGCCGCACGCGAACGGTTCCCCCCTGCTTGTGAGCTTCATAAATTCTCTCCGCGGGCTCGCTTCCGCGGACTAACTTAATACTCCCCGCGCGCGAGACCGACCCGATGAAGACGGGCTCGCCGTCTACTACGATTTCGATATTGCGCCCGCGCAGACTGGGGTCTAAGTCCACAATCACGTGCCGGTCGCTCACTTCTATGTCTATATCTTGATGGAGCGTCACCTCCATCTCGTCGTAGGAACGGACATCAAGCCCGATGCCCAGCTCGGCTTCGAGCTCACGAATTCGGCTGCCCCCGCGGCCTAAGATCACGGGAATCTGGTCTTCGTCAACATAAAGAGTTGCTTGGTTGTCCGAGCGTATCTCGACAGTGAACCCGCCGCGCACCACCTTGCGCAGCTCGTGTTCTAAAGCTTGCGTTGCTAACCGCCAGACAGGTTTCTCCGTAGCGACTTCCTTCACTGGCATCACCACAACCTGTTCACCGAAGCTGTAGATTTCATAGACCAACCCTTTGGACTCGAATTCCCTGATCTCGATCACCGGGCGAGCCAAGTCTGAATCTCCCATGCCGCTGGGCACTTTCACTGTAAACTCGACTTCATAGATCTCTTTCACGTCACCGGCTTCGATGAAGACGACCGTGTCCACGACTTGCGGGATCATCCCCAAATCAACGCGCCCAATGAGTCGTTGCACGGCGTCAATGCCACGCGTGGCGTGCACCACGCCGATCATCCCCACGCCGGCCAAGCGCATGTCGGCAAAGACTTCAAAGTCTTCGTCCACGCGCATCTCGTCAAAAATTGTGTAGTCGGGTCGGACGAGCAATAAAACGTCGGCGGTCTTCTTCATCTCACCGTTGAGGGCTGTATACTGGGTGATCTCGTCGGAGAGCTCTAGGTCTCTGGGTTTCTCCATTGTTTTAAGAATCCAGCCTGCTTCTTGGAGATACTCAGCTATCCCCTGGACAAACGTAGACTTGCCTGCCCCCGGTGCCCCGGAGACGAGCACGCCGCGCGAGCGTTCGCGCATGCGCTCCTTCAGCAAACCAGCATGACTATATTCATCGAGCTTTTTGTGAACGATGGGTCGAACGATAGTGATTTCTAGCGCGTCACTGAAGGGCGGGCGGGCAATGGCGACTCGCAGATTTTTGAGCTGTATCACGGTGCTCCCGCCCGCATCCATCTCGATGAACCCGTCGGGATGTCCCTTGGCGACTTCGACGATTTCCCGGGCAACTCGTTCCAGCTCTTTTTCCGTCATCAGTTCTTCTTTGAGCGGGACGATCTTCATCCGGCCGGGAGCGCCCCGTTTGGCCTTAGGGCGGGTCTTGGCCCGCAGGTGCACCGACATCGTTTGCTCATCGAAAAACTGCATGATTTGGAGCTGGTCGAGCCCACGGGCTCCTGCGGCGGCCCCCAAGAAGCGTGTCGGCAACCCTTGGGCTTCGCTGACTAAAGACTGGCTGCGGCTGCTGGTGACGAGAACAGCGTCTTCTTCTTCAGCGACAGCGCGCACCATCGCGTGAATCTCGCCGGTCTCCGCAAGGCGCAACGGGTCGAACCGTGGCCGATCTCCCTTGAACACCAACTCGATCTGGCCTGCCCACGCGAGCTGTTGCATCTGTTTCAGTTCATTGAGGCCGGCATACCCCGTCTCTTGCCCACGCACAGCTTGGGCTTCCAATAACGCGAGCACAGCATGGGGAACGATAAAAACAGCTTTAGGGAATTTGTTATTACGAATTTCTTCAGTGATGCGACCATCAACAATGATGCTCGCATCCAAGACATATCGTTCGGCTCTTGCAGCGTCTTCGTTTGGCAAAGCCTCTTTACGAGGTCTAGCTCCAGGCATATTTCTCCCCCAAGAACACGGCAACTTTTTCTAAAAACTTCTGATCTTTCCCGGTAAACGCGTCAAGTGTGTCGCTGTCAATGTCAATCTCTCCGACGACTTTTGAGTTGCTGAAAATGGGGACATAGTAAGACACATGATCTCGTAGAAGAGTGACCGTTTTGTGCAGGGCCGTCTCGAAATCCGCTTGGTTGATCTCCTGGCGTAGCACGCTCAATAAGTCCATATTCCCTCCAGAACAAGCATAGCAAGGACTGACGAGTGCGCGCAAGCGCCCTTATCGAGTTGTTTGTTCAAAAGCGTAGGCAGCTCGGAGCATCTTGGCTTCTTGCAGTTTATCTCCGACGATTTGCAGTCCAAAGGGCAAGCCCCCGACTGTGCCACCGGGGACAGAGATCGCCGGGATACCGGCCAGGCTCGCCGGTACCGTAAAAATATCCGAGAGATACATCGCTAAGGGATCGTCTACTTTCTCCCCCAGCTTGAAGGCCGGCGTCGGCGACGTAGGACAGATAATAACATCTACGGTCTTGAAGACCGTATCGAAATCTTGATGGATGAGCGCGCGGACTTTTTGAGCTTTGCCGTACCAGGCTTCGTAATACCCCGCGCTGAGCGCGTAGGTCCCGATCATAATGCGTCGCTTCACTTCCGGCCCAAAGCCCTTGTCGCGGCTCTCGGAGAACATTTCTTCCACTGAGGCGTTGCTCGCCCGTTGTGAGTAACGCACCCCGTCGTAGCGGGCCAAGTTGGCACTCGCTTCAGAAGATGAGATCAGATAGTACGCCGGGATCGTGTGCTGGCTATGAGGCAGCGAGATTTCCACAATCTGCGCTCCCAATTCTTGAAATGTCTTCCCCCAGTCGTTCACGCGCGCTTGGGCTTCTCCACTGAGGTCCGTCAAATACTCCTTCGGCAGTCCGATTTTGAAACCCTCGATATCGAATCCCAGCTCGCTCATGTAGTCATCGGTGCTGCGCTCGATGCTCGTTGAATCGTGTAGATCGCGGCCGGTGATAATATTTAGGACCAAAGCACAGTCCCGCACGTTCTTTGTGATTGGACCAATCTGATCTAAAGAACTAGCGAACGCTACCAACCCATAGCGTGACACCAGCCCGTAGGTTGGCTTGAGCCCGACGACCCCACAGAGCGCCGAGGGCTGTCGGATCGAGCCTCCGGTGTCTGAACCGAGAGCACAGAGCGCTTCATGAGCTGCGACAGCTGCTGCTGAACCTCCTGAAGATCCGCCGGGGACGCGGGTCATATCGTGCGGGTTGCGCGTGGGGAAGAAGGCGCTGTTCTCTGTTGAAGACCCCATGCCGAACTCATCTAGATTTGTCTTGCCCAGCACAGTTGCACCGGCGTCTCTGAGATTTTTCACGGCAGTCGCCTCAAAGATCGGCTCAAAGTGCTCTAGAAATTTCGAGCCACAGGTCGTCTTGAAACCGATTGTCGAGATGTTGTCTTTCACTGAGATAGGCAAGCCATGCAATGAAGTATGAGCCAAACGCTCCACCTCACGAAGCATATCTTCCTGAGGAGCGAGGCTCACATACGCTTTGATCTGTTCTTCTGTAACAGAGATAGCACGATAGAGATCAACAATCACCTCACGAGGGTGAATCTCCCCCTTGGTTATGAGATCAAGGAGCTCGTGCAGGGGCTTTTCGTTGAGATTCATAAGAAAATGGTGCCGAGGGAGGGACTTGAACCCACACGGGATTGCTCCCATACGGTCCTGAACCGTACGCGTCTGCCAGTTCCGCCACCCCGGCGCTGAAATATTCTAACGGCCTGCACTTGGCTTGTCAAACGGTTTCAAGCTATACTAGCTCCATGCCTGACGAATGCTTCGTCGTGGTCAATCTCATCGCGGGTCGGGGACGATGTCAGCGGCTCTGGCCGGCTATTGAGCACGCCTTAAAAAATTCAAAGCTCTCATTTCGCCACGAGTTCACTGAAGCCCCGGGAGCTGCTACTGCAGTCGCCCGACGTGTCGCCCAAGACTTTGCTACGGTGATCGCCGTCGGCGGCGATGGCACTATTCACGAAGTGGCCGCTGGGCTGATGCACACGCCTGCCAAACTCGGCATCATCCCGGCCGGTACAGGGAACGACTTCGTCAAGATGCTGGGCATTCCTCCACTGGATGTGCGTCGCGCCGTCGCGATCCTCGAAGCAGGGCAAACGAAGCGTGTAGACGTCGGTCGCATCGGCGAGCGCTATTTTGTCAATGGGCTTGGTGTCGGATTAGACGGAGCAGTCGCATGGCGGGTCTTTCGACGCTGGCATTGGCCAGGGCTGGCTCGCTGGACATATTTGTACGCCGCGACCCGCGAGGCGCTGTTCTTTCGCAGCTCTGAGTTAGAGATCAAAGCTCCGGACTGGCGAGAATCGGGCAAACTAATGATGGTCGGGGCATCCAATGGGCGCTACCACGGAGGAGACTTTAAGCTCGCCCCAGATGCCGAGATTGACGACGGACTGTTTGATGTCTATATGATTTCTGACATGTACCCGCTGAAGCGAATTATAGAGATTCCGAAGGTGCGCCGGGGTGAGCACTTGGGATTGCCCGAAGTGCAGATCAAGCGCGCGCCACGGGTTGAGATCCTTTCAGAGAAGCCCTTACTAGGACATCTTGATGGCGAGCCGCTGGAGTTTTCTGCAGGAACGTTACATATCGAGCTGCTGCCGAAGGCCCTAGAAGTGGTTGTGGGAGCGAACTAAACGTTCATGGCCAAACAAAAGAAGTTCCGAGTTCCTTTGAATGCAGAGAGCACTGTTTTCTCACGGGTGGAATTTGCAATCGAGCATGGGCAAGTATTGCGCTTTGTCGTTCAAGATGATCTAAAGAAGAACTGGCACGTTTATTACGAGCGTTTTCAACGAGGTGAGTACGGATGAAACAAGGGCCAGAGAAAGCTATGTCGGTCGTACCCCAAGAAGAGATATGGATCCAGCGGCATACAGATTTGAGCGATCAGTTTACACGCTACTGCTTGGAACACCCTGAAATTCTCGAACAGATGCCGGATGATTCTGTCCTTTGTATGCAAGTCGAAGGAGATGACGAGTTTAACACCTGGGCACGCTCTTGGATTCAGAAATCAGCAAAGAAATCTGTGATCACCTACATTACGGTCAAGAAGCTTCGGCCGATTCGGTCGTTGATCGAGAAGGTCGAGATTGAGTTGGCCTAGTTAGATATGCAACGCAAGAACATCCCCACTGGCACGCCATGGGAACCGGTTGTTGGGTATTCTCGCGCTGTCCGCGTTGGACCATATGTTCATGTCGCGGGGACGACAGCTCTTGATTGGGCGACCGGCACGCTCATCAGCCCAGGCGATCCGTATGCGCAAACGGTTCAAGCTCTCAAGAACATAGAATCAGCTCTACAAAAAGCTGGGGCCGATCTGAAAGATGTCGTTCGCACGCGCATCTACGTCACGAACATTGATGATTGGGAGAAGATCGGAAGAGCGCACGGCCAGTTCTTTGGCGAGATTCACCCCGCAACGACGATGGTCGAAGTCAGCCGTCTAGTGAATGCAGATATGCTCGTAGAAATCGAAGCGGATGCTGTCATCAGTGAAGAATAAAAACGTGGAGCGGGCGACGGGATTCGAACCCGCGACACCTGGCTTGGGAAGCCAGTACTCTACCGCTGAGCTACGCCCGCAACTACGCTCATTATAGCACCTCACTCTTACGGTGACAAGACCACGAAGAAGCTCATTGTTTCCGCAATATCTCGATGGGCAGGAGCCTGCGCCCACCCAAAAACTCCAACGTTGCTCCCCCGCCTGTCGAGAAATGAATATTTTTCGCGTTCTTGAGAACGCTGTGGTGGAGAGCCGCGGCTGTGTCACCTCCACCAATAATGGCAAAAGTGTTTGATTCAGCAATGGCCCGTGCGACCTCGCGGGTCCCGGTATCAAAGGGTGGCTTCTCGAACTTTCCTAAAGGGCCGGCCCAGACGATGGTCTTCGCGGTGTGGACGCGTCTGCTGAAAGCTTTGACGGTCTCTGGCCCAATATCCCAGCCTTGCCAACCGTCGGGGATTTCTTTCGCCGGTGCAACGGTCTTCTGCACCTCCCCTGTAGGAGATTCTTGAACGATGTGCACGTCGCTGGGTAGCACCATCTCCGTCCCGTGCTCTTGAGCTTTGCGCAGACAACCGTTGGCTTCCTCCAACATCTTTTCGTCCAGAAGCGAGTTGCCCACGTCTGCCCCTTGGGCTTTTAACAGCGTAAAGGCCACCCCTCCGCCAATCAGAAATGCGTCAACCTTCCCGATCAGCTCTTTGAGCACTCCGATCTTATCTGTGAGCTTTGCCCCGCCGATGATGGCGAGAAAGGGATGTGGAGGATTTTGGGTCGCTCGACTGAGCATCGTGACTTCTTTCTCCAAGAGCAGACCAGCTGCAGACGGCAAGAACCGTGCCACCCCGTAGGTGCTGGCATGAGCACGATGGGCCGTCCCGAAGGCGTCATTCACGTAGCGATCGGCCAAGCGCGCCAACTCCCGCGCGAAGCTTTCATCGTTGGCCTCCTCTTGGGGATAGAAGCGCACGTTCTCTAACAAAACTACATCTCCGGGTTTCATCTGAGTAACGGCGCGTTGGACCGACGGTCCAATGCAGTCGTCGAGTTTGGTGACGGGGCGCTTGAGCAACTCTGAAAAACGATGTGCCACGGGGCCAAGTCGTAATTCTGAAAGGACCTTTCCCTGCGGACGGCCTAAGTGCGAAACTAAGATAACCTTGGCGCGGCGTTGGAGAAGGTATTCAACGGTCGGTAGGCTTTCGCGGAGACGAGTATCGTCTGTTACTCGTCCGTCTTTGAGCGGAACGTTATAATCTACCCGAACTAAAACGCGTTTTTCTGTGACATCCAGCTCACGCAGACTGCGGAGCATACCCTTTCTCCCGTATATTGAAGTATGACGGTGCTGTGCCTCACTACTGGACGAACTTTTTGAAATCAGCCAACTTCATCTCGCCCTCAACAAAGGCCCTGAAACGGTCACTGTTCTCGCTGGTGTCGCCCTCGTCTTCGGCGGCTGGCATCTCAACCGCAGCCACTTGGAAGACTTCATCAGATATATAGATTGGGCTGCCGATGCGCAAAGCGATCGCAATGGAGTCCGAAGGCCGCGCATCGATCTCGTGAGTCTTGCCGGTGTGGTCGCGAACATAGAGCGTCGCAAAGTACGTAGAGTTTTGAATACTATCAATGACGATCATGTCCAAGTCGCCGCCCAAGGACTTTAAGATCACCTTCACAAGATCATGTGTGAGGGGACGAGGGAAGTCCCGGTTCTGCATGATCATTGCGATTGCGGTCGCCTCGGGGTGTCCGATCCAGACGGGCACGACCTTTCTGGATTGCGGATCGCGAAGCAACAGCACCGGCATCTTCTGCAGCGGGTCCATCACCAGCGCTTTGACCTCAACTTCGCGCATCGCACAACCTCCTCTCGAGGTTACTTTCAGACACGCTGATTATAACATGCCGACGAGCGACTGACAAAATAGCGCAGATTACACTCGTCTTGATGCCCTATGGGCCTTGTCAGAGCGCGCGTGAGACTATATACTCGGACAACGTGCAAGGAGGCTCACGATGTGTGGTATCGTTGGCTATGTCGGACGACGCCCGGCCAAAGATCTGCTGCTCGAAGCATTACAAAAACTTGAGTATCGCGGCTACGACTCTGCAGGGATCGCCCTTTTGGAGAGCGAGCGTCTCTATTTCGAGAAGAGCGCTGGGAAGGTAAGCAAGCTGGCCGGACGCTTGAGCAACAAAGTCTCTCATGCGACCATCGGCCTTGGACACACCCGTTGGGCTACCCACGGTCCTCCAACAGATGTCAATGCTCACCCCCATTGTGATTGTCACAAGAACATCGCGGTCATTCACAACGGCATTCTCGAAAACTATCTGCCCTTCAAAGAAGAGCTTCAGCGCCGGGGACATATCTTTGTGTCGCAGACAGACTCAGAAGTCATCGCCCATTTGATTGAAGAACGGTACGACGGCACCAATCTCTTACAAGCCGTGCGCGAAGTGTTGCGCCCATTACGAGGGGCCTACGCTATTGCCGTACTGGCTAAAAATTCTCCCGATGAAGTCGTAGTAGCGCGTCAGGGCAGCCCGCTCGTGCTGGGCTTGGGCCAGAACGAAAACTTTGCTGCTTCGGACATCCCCGCTCTGCTCAACTTCACCCGCCAGATGGTCTTTCTGAATGATGGCGAGCTGGCCGTCATCAGACGAAACGGCATCGAGATATGCGATCTTGAAGGGCGAGCCATTGCGCGAACGCCCCAGCGCATCGAATGGGATGTCGTCACTGCCCAAAAGCAAGGCTACAAGCACTTTATGCTGAAAGAAATCCACGAGCAGCCCCAGGCGGTCGCCAGTACGTTGCAGAACCGCTACGAGCTCGCCGCGGGAAGAGTAATGCTCCCGGAACTGACGGAGCTCACTGAACAACTCAAGGAAGCCCAGATGGTCTATCTGGTAGCGATGGGGACGGCGTATTATGCCGGGCTGGCGGCCAAATATCTGTGGCGCGATTTCTTTCAGATACCCATCGCCGTCGAGTTGGCTTCAGAGTTTCGCTACAGCAAGCCGTACCTAGACAAGAAGACTGTAGTCATTGCCATCTCGCAGTCCGGGGAGACGATTGACACCCTGGGGGCGATCAGAGCAGCCCGTGAGCGGGGCGCTGCGGTGCTCTCGATCGTCAATGTAATGGGCTCGACGTTGACGCGCGAGTCCGACGCCACGCTCTATACCCACGCTGGCCCGGAGATCTGCGTCGCTTCGACAAAAGCGTTTTCGGCACAGCTTGTAGTGCTCAATCTGTTGGGATTTTATATGGGGCAGCAGCGGGGCTGGCTTTCGGCGACGCACGTGCGCACGGCATTAGAGGCGCTCGTTCAAGGGCCGGTCTTGGTAGAAAGCATCTTGCAGCAAGAACCTCAGATCGCGCGCCTGGCACAAACGTTCTACCAAAAAGAACACTTTTTGTTTCTGGGCCGAGACCTGCTCTACCCCCTCGCGTTAGAGGGCGCGCTCAAGCTCAAAGAGATTTCATATATTCACGCCGAGGGCTACGCTGCCGGGGAGCTCAAGCACGGCCCCATCGCGCTCGTTGACGCCCAGATGCCCATCGTCGTGCTCATGACCAAAAGCAGCGTCTACGAAAAGGTCTTTTCAAATATCGAAGAAGTCAAAGCGCGTCGGGGCATCGTCATCACCGTTACAGATCAAATCAATAGAGAGATCGAGCGCGTCTCGGACTTTATCGTAGAGATTCCCCCAAGCTCGCGCTGGCTGGCCCCGTTGCTCTTCGTTGTGCCCTTACAGCTCTTTGCGTATCACATAGCAGACCTGCGCGGCACCGACGTGGATCAGCCGCGAAATTTAGCAAAAAGCGTCACGGTGGAGTGAGACCGTATGGCGTTCGCCTGGACTCCTACACCCGAGTACATCGAGCACAGCAACATCTGGCGCTTCATGCAGAAATATAATATCACAGACTACGCCGAGCTTGTCCGACGCTCGACCGACGAGATCGAATGGTTCTGGGACGCCATCGTCAAAGAGTTGCAAATCGAGTTCTTCACACCCTACAGACAAGTCTTAGACGTCTCCCAGGGGATCCCGTGGGCCAAGTGGTTCGTCGGCGGGAAGATCAATATTGCCCACAATTGCGTAGATAAGCATGCTCACGCTCGCCCAGAGAAGATCGCGCTCATCTGGGAGGGGGAAGACCGAAGCGTCCGGCGGCTCACCTACCGAGAACTCTACGAGCAGACGAATCGCTTGGCCAACGCCCTCAAGAGACTGGGTATCGTGAAGGGAGATCGTGTCGGGATCTTTATGCCCATGCTGCCCGAGACGGTCATGGCTCTCTTAGCGTGCGCCAAGATTGGTGCGATCTGTACCCCGATCTTTTCGGGTTTTGGCGCTCACGCCGTGGCCGCACGGCTGAATGACTGTGAGGCCAAGCTCCTGATCACGGCTGAGAGCTTCTCGCGCAAGGGAGCGCGCATCGAGATGGGCAAGATCGCCCAAGAGGCCGTCAGGCTCAGCCCGACGGTAGAGCATCTGATTGTCTGTGAGCAGCGGGCCCTCACCCCCGACCCGGACCTAACCCCAACCCCTTCCCTAACTAAGGGAAGGGGCTCCCCTCCCTCTTTAGGGGAGGGGCTGGGGGAGAGGTCAAGGGAAGGGGGCCAGGGGGGTAGGTCGGTCAGATGGCACGAGCTCACTCAGCGAGAACCTTCAGAATGCCCCACAGAGCAGACAGACTCCGAAGACCCGTTTATGATCATCTATACGTCGGGGACGACGGGCCGGCCCAAGGGCGCTGTGCACGTTCATGGGGGATTTTTGGTGAAGATCGCTCAAGAAGTGGCCCATCAAGTCGATCTCCATCCCGAAGATATTCTCTACTGGGTGACGGACATGGGTTGGATCATGGGGCCCTGGGAGGTCGTGGGCGGGTTGGCCTTGGGTGGCACAGTCTTTCTCTATGAGGGAGCACCGGACTATCCCCACGTAGACCGATTATGGGAGATGGTCGAGCGCCATAAGATCTCTATTTTGGGTATTTCGCCGACGCTGATTCGGGCGCTGATGAAGTTCGGCGAAGGTCCGATCAAAAAGCATAATCTCAGCAGTCTGAGAATTTTAGCTTCGACGGGGGAGCCGTGGAACCCCGCTCCGTGGCTATGGTTCTTTGAGCACGTCGGCGGCAGGCGCTGTCCTATTATTAATCTTTCCGGAGGGACGGAGGTCGGGGCGTGCTTCTTATCGCCCTTGCCCATTACGCCCTTAAAACCCTGTGCCTTGGTCGGCCCGGCGTTGGGGATGGCTGTAGACGTCTTCGACGCGGACGGCCATCCGTTGCGTGGCGGCGTTGGGGAGTTAGTCTGTAAAAAGCCTTGGCCGGGGATGACTCGCGGGGTCTGGAAGGACCCGGAGCGATATATTCAGACCTATTGGTCGCGCTGGGAGAACGTCTGGGTGCATGGGGACTGGGCTTCGATTGACGCGGACGGCTTGTGGTATCTGCACGGGCGCAGTGACGATACGATAAAAATTGCGGGGAAGCGTCTTGGGCCGGCGGAGATCGAGTCTGTGTTGGTGGGCCATCCAGGAGTGGCCGAGTCGGCAGCCATCGGCGTACCGCACGAATTGAAGGGTGAAGCCATCTGGTGCTATGCCGTTTTGAGGCCAGGCTATGAGCCCAATGACGCTTTGAGGAAGGAGCTACGCGAGCGGGTCATAGAAGCCTTGGGCAAGTCCTTTGCGCCGGAGCAGATAAAATTTGTCCAAGAGCTGCCCAAGACGCGCAACGCCAAGATTCTCCGCCGGGCGATCCGCGCGAAAGTTTTGGGCCAAGAGTTGGGCGATCTTTCTAATCTTGAGAACCCTCAGGCGTTGGAGGAGATCGCTCAAGCTGTGTGAAAGCAGGGGGCACGGTGCGCTATGCTCTCTAAGCAGCTCTTCCATACTCATGGGGCGTGAGTCGTTGAGCATGAGCATCATACCTCCTAGGATTTCGACTCACGCCGCCTGGGGCAACCCCCCTGCTCAGGCTCATCTTGCATGAGAAAGAAGGGCGGGCTTCAGGCTCATCTTGCGTGAGACAAGACTATCGTTAGGGTGGGTCGGCGGCCTCTCCCAGACGTCGCAGATCGTCACCATCAACGTCAGCCAATCGCTCTATCTGGACTGCTCAGCCTCGGCAAACATCACCTATACCGTCACTCAGAGCAATATCGAGGGCTCACAACCGTTCAACATCGGGACGTGGAGCTGCAACGTGGACTCGCTGACGAATTTCACATTGAGCGCCGATATGACCATGACGTCTACAGCAGATATTCTCAATTCGAGTGCTGATGATTTCTCCGAGACCTGTACGACAGCTTCTGGCGGCGGCACTCCAATCTGTGGCGCGGGCGGCACCTTTGGCCCGATCACCCTGGGCAGCGGCGGCAATACTGCTGGGAGTTTAGGCGCAGTTCTTTCAGGGAACGTCTGGCTCAACGTGAGCGACTGGGATGTCAAGTCCATCCCGCCAACACGAAGCGTCAGCGGGACGATCAATTACTCCGTGTCAGACTCGACACCATAGCGCAAAAATCTTGAAAGTAGGGCATGCATCATGACCAGAAAGCTTCTCATCGCGCTGCTCGTCGGGGCTATCGGCTTATCTCTGTCCTCGGGGCTAGTCGCCCAGCAGAACGTGACTATCGAGATCGGCCAGTCGCTCTATCTTGACTGTGTGCCTCCGGTTCAGCCGGGAGATATTTATTATATCATCTTGCAGGCTGATATCGAAGCGCCACAGCCCATTGACATCGGCGACTGGGGCTGCAACGTTGATGCCGTGACACAATACAGACTGAACTCTCAGTTCACGTCCTTCTCTGCGCCCTATGTTGTCAACGCCGACACATCCGACTTCACGGCTGACTGCTATAGTGCTGACGACTTCGGCGCTTGTGCACCAAATCAGTCGCTCACGATGGGCGATGTAGACCCCAACACGCGACGCGGCACGGGCTACAACACCGCCGGCACAGATGGCGCGGACTTTGAGGGCGATATTTTCGTGAACATGGGCGTCGGCCCCGCAGGCTGGGATGTTCAGTCCTCACAGCTGCCCGTCTTTGTGACCGGCACGATCACCTACACGGTGACGGATACTACTCCCTAACGAGCTTAAGTATCGCTAGAATCTGGGGGAGATTTTTATGAGGACTCCAAGGGTCACCGTGGTGCTGATGCTCTTGACCGCGCTGCTCCCCTGGGGCGGCTTGGCTCAGACGAGCCAAACTGTGCGCGTGACGCTCGTCATCCCCCAGCCGCTCTTCATCCAAGCCGTTATCCCATCTATTACGGTCGAGATCACGCCCTTGGAGATCGAGGGGCCGCAGCCGTTCAAGATCGGCGATTGGCACGTCAACATTGACGCTCTGACGCCCTACCGGCTCAACTCGTCGGTCGTGACCGTAGACACGAATATCTTCGATGCCGGGCCTGAAGACTTTTCCACCGATTGCGATTTCGCTGACGACTTCGGCGTCTGCACGGATAAGACGTCGCTGTCGGAGCCCGATCCCCAGAACCGCCGCGGCTTTGGGGAGAACACCGCAGGGCTCAATGGCGCAGACTTTAGGGGCGAGATCTTCTTGGATATTCGCTCGTGGGACGTGAGCACGCTGCCGGGATTCTATCTCGGTGTCATTCTCTTTACGACGACAGACACGACACCTTAGGAGTAGAGCATGAAGCTCATACGTGCCTTGGGATTGCTTGTGCTCGTGCTCACCGTGGGGAGCTTGCTTGTGCAGGCCGTCTCCCAAGGCCCAAACTATGCCAGCACTTTTTCTAATGTAGGGTGGACAGACCCCTCTAACGCTACGGGCACCCCAGATAATCTCTGCGCGTCGCGCAGCGCTCCCGGAGGAGCATTAGATCTCACAGGTTTTGGCTTCACCATCCCCGATGCAGCCGTCATTCAGGGGATCACCGTCGAAGTGAAATTTGCTGGCTCTGATACTACTGATGGCGTACGAGCGCGCCTGCTCAAGGGCGGATCTCCCGTGGGCAATACCCAAGATATTTTCGGGGTCGCAGGGCAGACCGACTGCAGCACCAGTGCCTTCCGCACAGTGGGCAGCCCCACGGATCTCTGGGGCACCACCTGGACCGCCACAGAGATCAACGCCGCAAACTTTGGGGTGCGCCTGTCAAAACTCGGTTCCACAGGCACTTCGTATGTGGACTCCGTGCGCATCACGGTTGAATACCAAGACGTGATGACCGTGACCGTGATCTCTGGCGGGGCGCTCTCGGCCAACGTCAATAGCGCTTCCGTCGTCGAGTCCGGCAAGGTCGAGTTTCTCAGTCAGACGACGCTGCAAGTCGTCTCGACGAAGAACTGGCGCGTCCGGGCCGTTGCATCGGTGACAAGCTACCCCCCTGGAGCCGATGACCCCACGGGCAACGCCGTCGAAGTGAAGAATTATCTGGGGAATTTCGAGCCTGCGGGGAGCCTCCCCGGCGTCATCGTGGCCACGGGTACACCGACCCCAGCCGGCGGCGTGACCGTGAACGTTGATATGCGGGTGATGCTCGATGATTTTGGCGACGGCAAGATCGGCTCGTATCAGTTTACCGTGAATTACTCTATCGAAGAAGATATCTGAAGGGGTGTCTCTATGAGCAAGAGCGTGGTGCGATGGAGCTTTCTCGCTGTATTGCTGTGGGCCAGCTCGCTCATTGTGCAGGCCCAGATCGGCATATCTGCTCTCAGTGTGGACGTCAATCTCCCTCCCGGAGGCAGTTTTACCGGAGCGTTTGAAGTGATCAACAGCAGCGATCAGCCCCGCGAGTTCACCGTCGAACTGAAAGATTATGAGAGAAATATCGAGGGCGGCTTGGTCCTCCTCAATCCGGGGACGCACCAGCGCTCGCTCGCCAAGTTCTTATCGTTTACCCCGGCGCAGTTTGCGCTTGCCCCCAAGCAGAAACAGCTTATCACATTCAAGATCGAGATTCCTGCGACGAAGCGTGGGCCGCACTGGGCGGCGCTCGCTGTGACGAGTCCAGCGCCGTCGTCGGGCGCTCAGCCGCCGCCTCCGCCGCCGGGACAGCAGCCTTCTATTCCCGTCAGTATCGGCACAGCCGAACAATTTGTCGTCAAAATTCGCCATACTGATCCAACAAACGCTGTCAATCGCGGTCGAATTGTAAGCGTACAGACGTTGCTGCCGGAGCGCGACAAGCCCTTGCGCATCGTCGTCGAGTACGAGAACACCGGGACAACATTTCAAATAGCAAAGACGCAGCTACGCATTGTGAACGCCAATGGGGAGATCGTTGTGCAGAAAGCAGCCGAAGAAATGGCGATGCTCCCCGGCGGCAAGCGACGCTTGGAGATCCCCGTGACGGAGAGATTGCCGTCGGGAACGTACTTGGCGTTGGTGATCATTGATTTTGGCGGCGACTTTTTAGTTGCCGGGCAGGTGCGGTTTCAGATTTGAAAAAATATACCCCCTCACCCCGGATGGAGGTTCGCAAGTTCGCGAGTTCACGGGTTCGAACTCGTGAACCTTCGAACCCCCTTGAGGGGTGAGGGTGCATCAGGGAGGCTTTCATGGTGAAGAGAGCGTGTGCGGGGATTGCGCTCGTGCTCATGGCGGTTTGCACAGCCCTTGCCCAAGGGCAGCCCATTGAGCTGATTGCGCCGCCGCCACGCTCGACCCTGCCCGGCGATATCGTCACCCTCACGTTTTTGGCCATCAACCGCGGAACAGCAGCCGATACTTATCTCTTCTCGGTAGACGCACCGGCAACCTTTCAGGTCATCGGGGCGATCCCGCCGCTGACGCTCGCCCCCGGCGCTCAGGAGCCGGTCTTCGTCACCCTGCTCGTTTTGCAAGAGGCGCCCGCTGGAACGTACACTATCGCGCTCGAAGCCGTCTCTCAGGGCGACCCTGCTGTGAGAGCCCGCGCCCAGACGACGATCACCATCGAGAAGACCGCCGGGGTCATAGTGCGTGCCCCCGATTCCCAAGAAGTCGACCCCGGCAGCGAAGTGATTCTCTCGTTCAGTGTGACCAACCGGGGCAACGTTATAGACGCATTCCGGCTGGAGGCTTTCACGCCACGGGGCTTTGCGACGCGCGTTGAGCCGGGGCTGGTGGAGCTGCTGCCGGGCGAGACGCGCTCGGTCTTGGTTACTGTAAGAATTCCCCAAGACGCCCCGGCGGGGTTTGAGCCGGTCACGCTTACGGCGGTCTCGCTGCGCAGCGAAGGGGTACAAGCCAACGGTGCGACGACGCTGATCATTCTGCCGCCGGAAGCTGCCAAAGTCCCCACAGCGCTTCACTTGCTCGCCCCCGCGGAGCTCGCCGTGAGTGCTAACGTCGCCTTGAGCAGCAGTACCTTGACCCCGCTCATCTCGTTTCTGACCTACGCGACGCTGCCCGAAGAGCAACGCTTTAGTTTCAAGATCACAATCTCGGATATTGTGCGATCTCAGATTCCTTCTGGCTTGCCCATCAGCGTGAAAGAGTTTTTCTTCACCTCGCAGCGCGAGACGTTCTTTGTGCATCTGGGGGATCTCCCGCAGTCGCCCTTGATCTATAACGCGCTGCCGCGACGCGGCGTCGAGCTGGGATTCACGAATTTCTTTTCGCTGATGGCGACGTTTGAAGACCAAGATGGGGATTTCACCCAAGAGCAGAAAGCCCTAGCTTTGAACTTCAACGGGGCGAGCGTGCGGGCGTCGCTGGCACGTCTCAGCGTCTTCGGTGCTACTCCCTACACGCTCACGGCAGCGAACTTCCGCAGCGGCGTGCTCGCTGCCGAAGGAGCCGTCGCCGAAGTGAGTGCTGGCCTGCGCCGCATGTTCTTCTTGCGTGCCGCTCCCTCGTTCTTCGGGGTGACATTGGGTGGGGAATACTTGCGAGTTGAACCGGACTTCCCTAGCTTGACCGGTGTGCCCGCTGTCATATCTGATACCCAGATCTGGTCGCTCTTCGGCACCGGATCGGCCGGAGCACTGGCGTTCGGTGCCCTGGTCTCCGGCAAGAGAACCGATCTCTTCAGCCAGCCAACTATCCAAGAGCTCACCGCTATCACATCGCAAGGGCGGCTTATTATAAGAAGTTTCTTACTGGGGTTGCCCAGCGTCTTCTTCGACGTCAAATTCATCTCTCGACGGAGCAACGATCCCCCGTTTGCGCCCTTGAGCACCGACGAGGATATCAAATCTCTCACGATTGCTGACATCGCCAGCCCCATCAGCTATGTGCTGACTTTCCAGAGTAATCTCTTCCGGGACAATCTCAATCCCGCTAATAATACTGATACGTTCGAGTTCTCCAGCTCGCTCATTACGCGCCCGTTGCTAGGCGTTGAAGGGCTTTCGCTTAATCTGAGTGCCAAGGGCACTTTCCAAGTCGACCCTAATACGAACACCACGCTCGATCATCAGGTGACGGTCATCGGGCGCTTGGCGTTCACGACCGCTCGCGTCTCCATGTTCTTGCTTTTGGGGCTGAACACGAATCTGCTCTACTCGTTCTTCTCGAGCTACTTCGGGTCGTTCAGCGCGACGCTCTTCGGCCCGGTGAGCGCCTCGTTCTCGTTTGCCTTCACCGAGCCGTCGTCGCTCAGCTTTACTCTCGAAGTGCGCACGAAGTTCGCCATGCCCTTCGAGTCTGTGATCATCAAGGGGCGCGTCGAGGGCTATCTCTTCGTAGACTTAAACAACAACGGCCAACGCGATCAGGGCGAACCTGGCGTCAAAGACGCGCTCTTACGATTAGACAATCAACTCGCTCGCACCGATGCCCAAGGGTACTTCAGGTTCCCGCCCGTCGCCCCCGGCTCATACAGAGTCGAGATCGCACGAGCGCCCGTGGGCCTCGTCCCGACCGTGCCTCTGCCCGTCTCAGTGGCGGTCGCCGTCGGACAAGTAGTCTCTTTAGAAATCCCCATGCGCTCGGTGGGCATCGTCACTGGACGAGTCTTCGACGACAAGAACCGCAACGGCAAAGCCGATCCTGATGAACCCGGTTTAGCCAATGTGCGCGTCTTCGCCGTCGGCGCAACAAGCGTCGAAACCCGCTCCGGCGCCAACGGCCAGTACGTCTTGCAGGTGCCGCCGGGCAGCTACACCGTGACGTTGGATCGAACGACCCTGCCCAAGCGCTATGAGCCGACGACGCCGCTCAGCGCGACCGTGACAGTACAAACCGGCCAGACGGTCACTCTAGATTTCGGCGCGTACGAAGTCCCGCGCCCGGTGCTCTTTGCCCCCATCGCTGACTTTACGTTCACACTGGCTCAGCCCAGAGTCGGCGAGAGAGTGCTCTTCGACGCGTCGGCGTCTACAGACAGCGACGGCCAGATCGTGCGCTACGAGTGGGACTTCAACGGCGACGGCAAGCCCGATGCTGTGGGCAAGATCGTCGAGTGGACTTTCACCAGAGCGGGCGACTTCCCCGTCAAACTCACGGTCACGGACAACGACGATCTCCAGAATTCTATTACCAAGACCGTCCCCGTGCGGCCATGAGAAAGAGCGTCCTCTTTGCGCTCGGCGGGGCCCTGATTTTCGTCGTCGTCGCTCTGTGGGCCTGGCAGAGATTTTCCGTGCAATACGAAGAGAGCGCCGGCCCGATCAGGGTCTCACCAGTGAAGACAACCGTACAGGGCGACCCCGACGACTTTGTGACCGTCGTCTTCACGCTGCGCAATCTCAGCGACCAAGAACGCTCTTACGAACTCTCCGTCGAAGCTCCGGAGGGCTGGACGCTGCTCGACGGGCTCTCGAGCATCGCTGTTGGCTCTCACGCTCAGCAAGAGATCTTTCTCACCATGCAGATCCCGCCGGGGACGCCGCCGGGACGCTATTGGCTCACGCTTCGTGCTCATAGCGATTCCGATTCCGCTGTCGGGAAAACTCAGATTGTCGTACGGGCTCGCGAGCGCCTCAAGCTTGCGCTCACTTCGTCTGATCTGATTGCCCGCCCTAATGAAGAGACGACTCTTGCATTGACAGTGACCAATCGTGGGAACGTCTCGGCTCGCGTCACGCTTGCAGTCACAGCGGCGCCGGTGGGGTGGCAGTTTCGGCTGCGCGAGGACTCTTTCGCGCTCGTGCCGGGCGAGAGTAAAGCTGTCGAACTGACTGTCAAGCCCTTGGCTGAGGCAGAGCTTGCGCCGGGGCGGTTCACGGTGCAGGCGACGTCCCCCTCCGCTCGCGACGAGCTCTCTCTTACGGTTGTGCTCTCGCCCTAGCATGTGGTACACTACAGCTATGTTCAAGGTCTTGATCAGTGACCCGTTACATCCCGAAGCTATCGCATGGCTGCAGCAGCAGCCCGGCGCGCACGTCGCCGTCCAGCCAGATATCTCCCCCGACGAATTGCTGGAAGCGATCTCAGAGTATGACGCGCTCATCGTGCGCAGCCGCACCAAAGTCACGAAAGAAGTCATTATCGCGGGCAAGAAGCTCAAAGTGATCGGGCGCGCCGGAACTGGCTTGGATAATATTGACGTCGAAGCGGCTCAAAAAGCGAATATTCTCGTGCTCAACGCACCGGGGGCCAATGCCAACGCCGTCGCTGAACTCACTGTAGGGTTTATGATCGCGCTCGCACGCGATCTGCCCCAAGCCATACGCGCTGTCTCTGCCGGGGAGAGAGTGAAGGGCTATGGGATCGAGCTTGCCGGGAAAACTTTGGGACTGATCGGCTACGGCCGCATCGGGCGATTGGTGGCTCACTTGGCGTTAGCCTTCGGCATGAAGGTGCTGGCTTATGACATTATCACGCCGGAGCACATTGAGCCGGGAGTGCGCTTGGTCCCGTTAGCAGGGCTATTGCACAGTTCGGACTTTGTCAGCCTGCATATCCCGCTGACGCCAGAGACGCGCGGGCTGGTTGACGCCAAGCTCTTGGAGCAATGCAAACCGGGAAGCTTTCTCATCAATACGGCGCGCGCCGAGCTCGTGGACGAAGCAGCAGTGCTTGAGGCGTTGCAATCGGGAAGACTCAAACGATACGCCGCCGATCTCTTTGTTGCAAAGTCTCCTTTGATGGGACATTCCCAGGTGCTCTTGACGCCCCATATCGGTGCGTCAACGCAAGAGGCCCAGCGGCGGGCGGGGCTGGAGATCGTCGAAAAAGTCTGGCAGGCCATCAAAAGCTAACAACTCTACCCTCTTCCTGGAAGGGAGGGGGACGGACGGGTTGGGGGGCTGTTGAAGGACGCCATCCGAAGTGCTAGAATGAAACCGTGCAGGAGTTATTCGATGAGGAGGATGTAGGTTGAACTTTCCCAATGATGACGAACAACAGAGGCGGAACCGCAATTTTCGCAATATCGCGTTGGTGATCGTTGTGGTGATCTTCTCTGTCATTCTGCTGCAATCTTTTCTAGGGAGCTCAGACTCTGCTGAGAAGCAGATTCGGTACACGGAATTTCTCGCGCTGGTCCAGGCCGGCCAAGTGACGACCGTCACGATCAAGGGATCGGGGTTGGCCACGGCGACAGGGCGCGTGCGCCCCCTCAGCGAGAACAACCAGCTCCGTGCGCTCGATGCCCAGATTGAGCGCGAGCAACAGCGCAGGAACAGCGTGCAAAAGCTCCTCGAGCTGCAGGGGCGCCGGCTCGCCTGGATACAGGCGTTCCGCCAAGAATTCCCCGCGCCTGAACGCTCTATCCAACGCCAGGTGGTCGGCTTGACCGTGCGGGCCGAAAGCTTAGATCGTTCGGTGGAGGCACTCCTGCGCGCTCGCAAAGAGAAGGCCGACGAGATCAGCGCTCTGATGCAAAAGATCTTAGGTACGGCAGAACGCTTTCGCACGGAAGCCGTTATAAGCGATTCGCTCTTAGAAGAACTGACAAAGAGCAACGTCATGGTGAGCTTTGAAGGTTCCAGCGATTCTTCGTGGATCTTTTCAGTTTTGCTCTCGCTCTTGCCGTTCTTTATTATCTTATTGCTTTGGTACGCGATGATGCGACGGATGCAGGGCGAGAGTTCTGGGGCACTGAACTTTGGTCGAAGTCAAGCCAAATTAGTCAACAAAGAATATTCGCGCGTTACCTTTGCTGATGTTGCTGGCATTGACGAAGTAAAAGAAGAAGTTCAAGAGATCGTGGACTATCTGCGGGACCCGCAGAAATTCACCCGGATCGGGGCCCAGATTCCCAAAGGCGTTCTCTTGGTGGGCCCGCCCGGGACGGGCAAGACGCTGTTGGCACGAGCCATTGCCGGTGAGGCCGATGTGCCCTTTTTCTCCATATCGGGCTCGGACTTTGTCGAGATGTTCGTGGGCGTCGGCGCAGCTCGCGTGCGCGATCTGTTCAGAAGAGCGAAAGAAGAGGGCAAGGGCAAGCGCGGCGTGATTATCTTCATAGATGAGATAGACGCCGTGGGACGGAAGCGCGGCGCGGGGATCGGTGGCGGCCATGACGAAAGAGAACAGACGCTCAACCAATTGCTCTCGGAGATGGACGGCTTTGACAAGAACGAGCACGTCATTATTTTAGCAGCTACGAATCGTCCAGATATTTTGGACATGGCGCTGTTGCGGCCGGGGCGCTTTGACCGAAAGATCTCCGTTCCGGCGCCCGATTCCAAAGGACGGGAAGAGATTCTCAGGGTGCATGTCAAGAACAAAAAACTCGCGCCTGATGTTGAGCTGAACGTGCTCGCGCGGCGCACGCCGGGTTTTGTCGGAGCCGATCTGGAGAATCTGTGCAATGAAGCCGCGCTTTTGGCCGCGCGCCGCAACAAAGAATCGATAGGCATGAAAGACTTCGAAGACGCGATTGACCGAGTGATCGCCGGGATTGAACGGAAAGGGCGGTTACTCAGCGAAGAAGAAAAAGTGAAAATTGCGTATCACGAAGCGGGCCACGCGCTGCTGGGAAAGCTCTTGCCCAAAGCCGATCCCGTCCATAGAATTTCGATTGTCCCCCGCGGCGAAGCACTGGGCTATACTTTACAGTTGCCCTTAAACGATAAATATCTCTTCACCAAAGAAGAGCTGCTGGATCGCATGACCGGAATTTTAGGGGGCCGCGCTGCCGAGGAGATCATCTTCGGTGAGATCTCGACCGGTGCGTATGATGACCTCAAAAAAACGACCGAGATCGCCAAGCGCATGGTGGTCAGCTACGGTATGAGCGAGCGGGTTGGTCCGATCAATTTGGGCCAAGAGAACGGAAATGTCTTTTTGGGAGTGGACCTGGTGCTCAACCGCGAGCACAGCGAGAAGATATCGTCGTTGGTGGACGAAGAGATTAAGAACATTATCGAGTCGTGCTATCGGCGGGCGCGGGAGTCGCTCCAGCGCAACGTCGAAGCCCTGCACAAGCTGGCCAAGAGACTGCTCGAGGTCGAAGTGCTGGAGGGCGAGCAACTCGACGCGTTGCTGAAGGACTCGCTGGTGCTCCCGCGCACCCCGCAAGTGGCTTAACCCCTGCGGTACTTGACTGACAGCCTGCAACACCCTATACTCATTGGTGTGAGGTGATTTCTCTATGAAGCCCTCTCGGATCGCCTTAACTCTCTTCATCATCGTCGTCCTCCTCCTCCTCCCTTATGGGGCCCACGCTCAAGTGACCGGAACGCTCGGCATCTCCGCCGGTTGGCTCTCTCTGCCTCTATCGGAGTTAAATTCCCTGCTCCATGTGTATAACTATCCCGGCGTCAGTGAGCACTTTTTCTCATTTGGGCTGCACACGATCTTGGGGGTGCATGACTTTCCTCTGCGGCTGGGGATTGGGGGGCAATTAGCCCTGGCCTTGCCAGAGCTAAGCAGCTCTCAAGAGCAAGGGGAGACAGCGTTCATCTTCCTCTATGGCGGGCTGGTCACCGAGCTCACACAGAGCATCGTTGGGCTGGGACAAGTCTCCGTCGGTTCCCTCGTGGGCATTGGCGGCGCGTTTCTCGAGCTCTCGCGATCTCGTCGTGACCTCACCACGTTTGATCATGCCCTCACTGAGCTCGTTCACGCCACAGGGGAGCTCGCCCGTGGCTACTGGGTGGTGCAACCCTATCTGAGTGTCTCTGTGCCTGTCCCCATAGAGAAGGTAGACATCCAAGTGCCCAAAGGCAGAAGACTGCAAGGCAAGCCCGTCAATCCCGCACTGAGCCTGACCGTCGGGTATGTGTATGCCTTCCCGTGGAGCGGCTGGGGGATCAATAGTGAAGAGGGGGGCAATCTCAGCTGGCCCGGCCCACTCGATCGGCTCAGCGGCCCCACCGTGACCGTTGCTTTCACCATGGGCATCGAGAGCTTAATCCCCCCTCGCATCGTCATTGACTCTCTTCGTTATCGTGGTGACGATGAGGTCGTCACCTTGGGCAA
Source organism: Candidatus Fraserbacteria bacterium (assembly GCA_037440025.1). GTDB lineage: Bacteria > Bipolaricaulota > Bipolaricaulia > RBG-16-55-9 > DRXL01 > JANXCC01. Next base: position 126,526 of record JBBIUX010000002.1, read on the forward strand.
CGCGGGGCAGGGGGAGGTAGATCTCTCCGGGTGGCAGCTGTTTAGTAGCACCTCGGAGCGCGAGCGGATCGCTCAGGCCTTTGTCTTTCCCCCAGGGTGCGTGGTGCCAGCAGGCGGGAGGGTGCGGGTGCACTCTGGACCTGCAGTCACTGGGAAGACCAATGCCCCCTGTGGCCAAGCAGAGATCGATCTGTACGGGCCTTGGACTGGCGTGGACTCCCCAAGCGCTGAGGTCTGGGATGACCGCGCCGATCTTGCGTGGCTCCGCGATGCCTATGGCGAGGAAGTAGCCAGGTGTTCTTACAAAGCCAAACCGGAGCTGGATGCCACCGAGTGCCATAAGTAAGCGCATAGCGATCTTAGGTTCGACCGGCTCGATTGGCACGCAAACGCTTGCAGTCATTGAAGCCCTCAATCGGGCCGGTCATAGCTTCTCCGTCGTGGCTCTTGCCGCGGGGAAGAATTTAGAGCTTTTGGCCGCGCAAGCCCAGCGCTTCCAGCCAGAGCTGATCGCCATCGAACGCGCCAAAGACCTCGGTCGGTTCAGACAGCTCGTGAAGGCTTTTTGGAGCGGCGAGATCGTCGTCGGCGGAGAGGGGCTGCACGCTGCAGCGACGTTACCCCAGGCCGATCTCGTCGTCAACGCCCTCGTCGGCGCAGCAGGTCTGCTTCCCACTCTCGAAGCATTGAAGGCGAACAAAACGCTTGCTTTAGCGAACAAAGAGTCGCTGGTCATCGGTGGACATCTGGTGAAAAAAAGTCTAGAGTCTGGGGGTCTAGAGTCTCTCGACTCTTCGACTCTCGACTCTCGACTCTCGACTCCTCGCTTGATCCCCATAGACAGCGAGCACAGTGCGCTCTTGCAGCTTCTGCAACACCGCCGGTCCGCCGAGATCGCACGGATCATCTTGACGGCCTCCGGTGGACCGTTTCGTACGAGGCCGTTAGATTCGTTTGACGCGATCACAGCCGCCGAAGCTCTCCAACACCCCACGTGGCAGATGGGCAAGCGCATTACTATAGACTCGGCAACGCTTGTCAACAAAGCGTTTGAAGTCATCGAGGCCCATTGGCTCTTTAATATGCCTTACGAAAAGATCTCCGTGCTCATTCACCCCCAGAGTGTCGTGCACGGGTTGGTGGAGCTGGCAGACGGCAATATCATAGCCCATCTGAGCGCGACGGACATGAAGCTGCCCATTCAGTATGCGCTCACCTACCCTGAGCGCGTCCCTTCTTTGGGAGAGAGATTGGACTTGGTCAAGCAGAGATTGGAGTTTGCACCAGTAGGACGAGCACGCTATCCGGCGTTCTGGCTTATGTATGAAGCCGGACGTCACGGTGGAACGCTCCCTGCTGTCGCCAACGCCGCCGACGAGGTGGTAGTACAAAGATTTTTAAATAGCGAAGTGCCGTTCACCGGGATCGCCCGCGTTTTGGAGAGAATTCTCTCAGAACACAGCGTCGTCTCTGATCCGAGCTTGGAGCAGATCAGCGAGGCCGACCGCTGGGCTCGCCAGCGAGCTAGCGAGATCGGAAAAGATTCGCTATGATAGGGCACCAAAGGAGAAAAATAGATTATGCTGAACGCTCGCAAATGGTTCGCTGTGTCAGCTGTTTTATTATTGTTATTGGTCTTCATCGTCGCCCTGGACAATTACAACCAAGAATGGAAACAGTATCAACGAGCGTATCTGACGAAAATCTTCACGGACAAAGCTAGAACAGAGAAGGGGTCGCTTTCGTTGCTCGATCAGCTCATGATCGCTGTCAATGCCGAAACGAACCTTCAGATCAAAAAAGTCGTCACCGAAGTGGGCCGTAGCGCCGACTTGTGTATGAGCTGCCATGCCAATATTGGCGTTTCGGGTTTCGAGCGAGAGCCTCTCCGGGACTTACGAGAGACCCACAAAGATGTGGCAGTTGTTCAAGAGCTTCCGTTCGATCAGATTGGCTGTACGGCGTGTCATGGGGGCAATGCTCTGGCGCTGCGCGCCGAGCCGGCCCACCACGAGATGCGCACACGGTTTGCTCAGATTTTTGAAGAGAGCATCGAAAAGCTGCACTCAGGGAGTTGGGTTGAGCGCCAGCGGGGGATCGAGCGCATCCGCTGGATGACCGCCAACGATTTCGGTTTTCTCTTCAATGACCCTCAAGAGAAGCGCGACGAAGTCATTCAGAAGATCGTCGCCTGGTGGCAACTGCACAAAGACACTTTCTTGGTCGAAGGTTTTGGGGAGCGCAGTTCACCCTTCCGTACTGAAAACCCTCAAGCAAACGTGATCGAGCAGCGCACCGACGTCGCGGTCACCGGCGAGCCGTTGCAGTTTGTCGGATCGGCGACCTGTGTCGCGTGCCATGGCTACCCAGAGATCAGCGATGTCTACATCCCTGAGTCGAGCAAGCAACATGTCGAGCGCTGGTTCCGAGAAGAGTTTATGACGAGTACAAACCCCGAAGAGTACCAAGATCATCCGTTCATAGACCAAGAGACGCTCAAGACGATGGACGTGACTTGTGAGGCCTGTCACGGTCCGGGGAGCGAGTATACGAAACTGATGCAAAAGGGCATGGCTCTGGAAGCAGCAGGCCAGAGCGTGGATGCGGCAGCGCTGATCGTAAAGGCGAAAGAAATCGCGCGGGTCAATGCTCGCCAGAACATCAGCGAGCATGACCCTGCGACAGGGTATGCTCGCATCTGGGCGATCTTCGAACGCTTGCTTGACAAAGCCCTCGCCAGCAAAGGACAAGTCCAGCCGACCGAATGACAGAAATCTTCACGGTTGACTTTCGCTCCAGTCTTTTCTAGAATGAACTCAGAGTATTTTACTCGGAGTTTGGAATTCTCCCTATGAAAGTGACCCGAAAAAGCGATTACGGGCTGCGGGCGCTCTGCACCCTCGCCCGACAGTACAACCGAGAGCCGGTGTCCATTGGCCAGCTCTCAGCGGAGCACAAGATCCCGGAGCCCTTTCTGGAGAAGATCATGCAGGAGCTACGCGAGCATGGCTTGGTGGAGGCCACCCACGGGCGCGGCGGTGGGTACTTGCTCAAAAAACGCCCATCGCACATATCGCTGCGCGAGATCGTCAAGGCCCTGGACGGCCCCATCGCACTGGTGACCTGTCTCGATCCAGCACTGAAGTGTGCCATCGAAGCCGACTGCCCCACAAGCTCCGTCTGGGAGATCATTAACCAAAAGCTCGACGAGTATCTCGCGTCGTTAACCTTGGGCGACGTTATGACCATGCAGCAGACCGAACGGGTGAAGGTCTCATCATGACACTCAGCGAGCGTGCCCGCACAGCCTTGCAAACCGTTGAGATTCCCACCGTACACCGACCACTGAACGATTTAGTCGAGCATCTCTCGGTTGACGAGAAGCGATGTGCCCATGTGCGGATGCGCCTCATGCCAGCGTATGCCTCCAAATCCCAACTAAAAACGTGGACCGAGCAAGCGCTGAAAACAATCCCGGAAATCGAGAGCGTTCAGATAGAATTCGCTCAATCCCCCCGGCCCCACCCCCAAACAATGCATCCAACGCATAAGCTGCACTTTCCCCAGATCGCTCATATGCTTGCAGTCTTCAGCGGCAAGGGCGGGGTGGGCAAGAGCACAGTGAGCGTCAATTTGGCTGTAGCACTGGCGCAGCAGGGCGCGCGAGTCGGGCTCTTTGACGCCGACGTGCATGGGCCCAATATTCCCACTTTACTCGGACTGCAAGGACAGCCCGAAGTGCAGGAGTCAAAGCTTATTCCCGTTTTCAAATACGGCATTCACGCCATGTCTATCGGGCTGCTCGTAGCCGGGAGCGATCCGCTCATCTGGCGCGGCCCGATGATCTCTAAAGCGATTAACGAACTCTTAGAGAGCACAGCCTGGCCGGAGCTGGACTATCTGATTTTGGATCTGCCACCGGGAACTGGGGATGCCCAGCTAGGCTTAGCCCAAGACGTGACGCTCGCCGGGGCTGTCGCTGTCACGACACCCCAAGAAGTAGCACTCTCAGATGTGCGTCGCGGCATCGGGGCGTTTCAGAAGCTCAATGTGCCTATTGTGGGATTGATCGAGAATATGGCTTACTATGTTTGTCCCAAGTGTGGTCATCGGGAGTATATCTTTGGGCAGGGGGGCGGCGAAGCTGAAGCACGACGCCAGAATATCCCTTTGCTGGGACAAATTCCGCTTGACCCAAAGCTGCGCGAGGGCGGCGACTCCGGTATGCCCATCGTCATCGCTGAGCCATCATCGCCGGCAGCACAAGGGTTCAAAGAGATCGCTGATTTTTTGATCGAGCGATTTGGCAAACAGCAAACAAAGGGGTGATAGCAGTGACCGCTGACGATGTGCGCGAAGTGATCCGCGAGAACGTCTTCGACCCGGAGCTGGGCTACAACGTAGTGGATTTGGGGTTGCTGTATGACGTTGACATCCGCGGCGACAAAGATATTCGCTTGGAGCTGACGCTCACGACTGTAGGCTGCCCTCTCTACGAGCAGATTCAAGCCGATTGTGAGCGCGCGATCAAAGAGCATTACGGCGAGGACATCAATGTCGAAGTCGAGTTCGTCTTCGACCCGCCTTGGAACCCGGAGATGATGTCGGAAGAGATCCGCGCGGAAATGGGATTTATTTAATGTCCCTTTGTGTGTACTGTAGCAAGCGAGCAGGCAAGCGGGCCTGTCCGGCCTTGGGAGGGCTGATCTGCCCGACGTGCTGTGGGCAGCATCGCGGGGTTGATATTAACTGCCCCATCAGTTGCAAGTATTTCAGAACGCACGAGAGCTATCAACGCCTCCGGCTCGCTGAAGAGTTTCATGCCCTCTGGATCGAAAAGACGGAGCCGCTCTACAAAGCGGGTAAAGAGAGGTTGATTGATTTTATCGCAATGGTAGAAATGCTCGTCTATCAATTCTATCGCGAGCGGGCCTTGGGCACGGACAGCGAAGTCTTGGAAGCTTTAGAATCGCTACGGCGTCGGTTCAGCCCCTTAATGATTGTGGAAGCGGGGGGGACAGCTCTGGCGAACCATCTTTGGAATGGGCTGCAAGAGTATTCAAAAAAAGAGCCGCTGGTTCCCGAAGAAGCCCAAGAAGGGATAGGGAAGAGTTTGGAGATTTTCAAAGCGTACTCAGACGCAACACAGCCGAGAAAGTATCTAAACGGGCTGTTAGGGCATGTCGAGCGATATTTTACGCTGCCCGCTGAACTCAAAGAGAGCCTGTCACTCATTGCTACTCCACAGATTATCACACCGGAGTAATAGCTTATTGCCAGGGGATAACCCATTCCCATTGGGGCCCGCGGAAGTATTGCCCAATAATAATGAGCACAATAGCAGTGACAATCATCACCGTAAAGAGCGCCGTCGTCACTGGGCGATCTCGCAGACGCCGCCCCACCGGCTTGCTCTTGTCTTTGCGCCAAAACTCTAAGTACGGCTCGATGTAGGGAATTCCTAAGAGCAAGAGCACGAAAACCCCCGGCGCGATCACCCCGCCGATGGCCACGCTCGTAAACGGCCCTAGATTGGGTGAGATCGCCAACAGCTCTTGAATGCCTACAAAGTACCAGGGGGCTTTCTCAGGGTTGGGCGTGAACGATGGGGTCGCTGGTTCTTCGAGAGGCGCATCCCGAAAGACTGAATAAATCCCCAGCCCCGCCGTCAGCAAGAACAAGATTGTAAATGCTACATAGAGAAAATACGGATACGAGATGATCTCCTCTTCTTCGGCGGGTAAACGCTTGGCGAACGCATCCAGAATTTTTTGCACCTTCTCGTCGGTCAGTTCGAACTCGGTCGGGATCTCCTTCACTTTGTGCTCTTTCGACACATAATTAAAGATCGTATGCAGGGTTTCAAAATCTCGCGGATCGCCGCCGCCTTCTAGTAACGACTCCGTGCGGTTGCTCAAGTCTTTAAGTCTTTTTACAGTGAGCGTTTGCGTCGAAGGAAGCTGGCGCAACGGGGCTTTTTCGGCGGCGTAGGCTAAGACATCGCGAATCAGGTCCGGTTCAACCTGGAGGGCTTCCGCGACTTCATAGCCGGGGATTTCAACTTCAATATCTTGGGTGACGTTGATCTGGCAGGTCAGCCGCCAGCCCTTGGCAATCTGCTCCTCGCCCAGGACATCAAGTTCGTTCTGGTTAGGATCGCCGCCGCCCTGTAAGACGCGCGCCGCGCAAGTTGAGCACTGCCCTTGGCCGCCGCAGGTCGCCGGAAGCTGGTCATCGTAGCGATTCTCTTGAATGAACTTTAAGAGATTGGTCCCCGGACGGACTTCAAACTCTTTCTGGCCAAGAATGACGACTTTGGGCATACTAGCTCGCTTTCACGCCAGCTTCGGTTACGGCTTTCTGTAGCTTCTCCAAGACCGGCTTGCCGCCGGGGTAACAGCCATCCAGCCGCGCTTTGTTTACTGCTAAAGCTTCAGCGAATTCTTCACACGTGGGGTAGCCACAAGCAAGACAGTCAAACCCCGGCAGCACAGCGCGCAATTTCGCCGCCGCGGGCGAGAGCGCTGGGGCAGCGGGCTTAGTCACTTCTTCGGCCTTCCCCTCAACTTTGGGCCAAGACATCACCAAGGGCTTAAAGAGCTCTATCTTCAGGTCGTTCTTCATCGAAACTTGGCAGGAGAGCACCCAGCCCTCCTTGCGCAGTTTATCGCTCAACGGGCCCAACATCGCCGTGGTGATCTGATCGGCCGGCAACCCTTCGATTGCCTTGACGCGACAGGTCGCGCAGGTGCCCTTGCCACCGCATTGAGCAAAGAGGTCATAGCCCGCTTTTTTGAGCGCCTGCATCAGATTCTGTTCTAAGGGCAAAACCAGCTCGTTGCCGTCGTTGGTGATTTTGACGCGCGCCTCTCCCTCAACGGTGAGCAAGTTTTTTACCAGACCCAAAACGAAAGCCACCGAGATGGCCATGAGGGCCATTGTCGCAACCGGTACGAGATAAACCATAAGATCAGTCACAAGCCCTTGTGAAAAGCTTGAAGCTGTTCTCATCCTCCAAAGTCCCGAATATTGATCATCCCGGAAAAGCCGACGAAGCTCATAGCCATCAGGCCGGCGATAATCAGCGCTAAGCCGGGGCCCTTGAGGCCCTCCGGTATGGGAGCAAATCGTAAGCGCTCCCGGATCGCGGCCATCAAGATAATCGCTAAGGCCCAGCCTACACCGCCGCCAAAGCCATAGGCGACGCTCTGGGCAAACCCCAGATTCCACGTAGCAAGGGCAAAGAGCACTCCACCCAAAATGGCGCAGTTGACTGTGATCAAAGGCAGAAAGACTCCTAACGACGTATACAGGGCAGGGAGGAAGCGCTTCATGAACATCTCCACGACTTGCACCAAGAACGCAATGGTCACGATGTAGACAATGAGCGCAAGATAGCTCACTCCCAGGGGGTCGAGGACAAAGTGCTTGATGAGCCAATTGGCGGGCAAGGTCATAGTCAGCACGAAGATCACGGCCATGCCCATCCCCGACGCCGACGCGTATTCGCCCGAAACCCCGATAAATGGGCAGATTCCCAAGAACGTCGTGAGCAAAATGTTATTCGTCAGGATCGCACCCAGAACGATGAGAAAGACATCCATACGTTACGCGCCTCCTCCGATCTGGCCCCCCGGCGAATACTGACGCACGATCCCCACGTAAAGCCCCACGACCAGAAAAGCCCCCGCAGGGATGATCATGATGACCCAAGAAGTCCAACTGCTGAAGATCTGAATCCCAAATAAGCTGCCGAAGCCCAGCAGCTCACGGATGATGCCCAACAGTGTGAGAGACATCGTGAAGCCTAAGCCCACACCGATGGCATCTAAGGCCGACAGGCCCGGGCTGTTCTGGCTGGCAAAGGCTTCCGCGCGTCCCAGCACAAAACAGTTCGTAATAATCAACGGAACGTACGGCCCCAGGGCCGCCGACAACGGCGGCAGGTACGCTCGCAGAGAGATGTCAACCACGGTGACCCAGAAGGCGATGACGATCATATACGCAGGCAGCCGCACCTCAGCAGGGATGACGTTGCGCAGGACAGCTACGGTGGCGCTCGATGCGATGGTAGCGATCATGGTGGCCAACCCCATAGCCATGCCGTTGATGGCCATGTTGGTTGCACCCATGGTTGGACACATCGCTAAGATCATTCGAAACGTCGGGTTGTCGTCCCAGATATCTCGGACCAGCTCCTTCCATGATTTGGTCTGGGGCAGACGTTGTGTCAATGGAATCGCTGGGGCTGATGCTTGCATGACATTCGAAATTGCTGCTGTCTTCACTTCAGCCATGTGCCTCAACTCCTTCCGGCTTCTTAGGGTCAGCTATAAAAAGCATACTATAGTAGTCCGCTTTTTTCAAGGTCGTTCTTTGCCCTATTTTTTCTGGTCTTTCAGGGCCTTTCTCAAGTTGGCCATCGCTTCGTTCAGTAGGTCGCGCACCGTCGTTGACGTATACGTCGCCCCGGTGATGGCGTCGAACTGATAGGGAGCCTTAGGAGTGCTTTCATCCCGAAATTTGACGAACTCGATCTTCGGTCCAGTCTTGACCCCCTTGAACTGGCTCCAGAACTTCTCTTCGGTCATGCGAAAGCCCAAGCCGGGAGTCTCGCCGATCTCGAACTCGACCACATGGGCCCCCAGAATTTCAGAGAGATCGGTCTTGAGAGCTGCTTGCATCGCGACCACGCCCTGAAAGCCGCTGCCCGTAATACGAACGACATAGGCCGACAGCTCCCCACCGATCTTGTCCTGATAAAACTTCCAGTAGACGAAGCTGTCGGTCTTGATCTCTTCAATGTGCTCTTTGAAATACTGGTCGACCTGGGCAGGGGTCAGCTGGGGAAGCCCTTCTTTGGGGAAGAGTTCTTCAGCAGTGTAAGCACCCAAGGCCACGAGAATACTGGAGCGCAGACGGGCTTTCGCGTTAGCGGCGATAGTCGCCTTGGTCACTTCGTTGACGAGGGCCAAGAGCCCGCCAGCCACCACAGCGATGGCCGTGAGCACGAAGATCATGCGCCACTCGTGCGCACCGATCAGTGGTTTCTTCTTTTTAGTGGGGGTGTGTTGCTCAGCCATGGGTCACCTCTTTTGCACAGCTGGTGCAGAGAAGCTCTTGGGAATCGTAAAACGATCGAGCAAGGGCGTGAACATGTTCCCTATTAAGATAGAGAACGTCACCCACTCGGCATAGCCTGTGAGGCCGCGCCCCAGCACAGTCAAAACTCCTAACATTATACCGAAGATCCAACGTCCACGAACGGTCATGGGACTAGTAACGGGGTCGGTGGCGTTGAGAAAGGCTGCAAAGAGCAGCCCGCCGGAGAGCACGGCGTACAAGCCGTCGGGGAAGTCATTCGGCGCGGCAAAACTGAGCAACTGGGAGAGAAGCCCTGCGCTGAGGATCATCACAACGGAGACGCGCCAGTCAATGACCCGCGTTGATAACAGATACAGCCCCCCCAGCAGGACGAGAATAGCTGACGTCGCCCCTAAACTATCAGCCCGGCCAAAGCCCGTCAAGAGCGTCAAGAGATCGGGATTAGCTATATCAGGAGAATTGAACGCCCCCAAGGGTGTCGCCTTAGCGATGGCATCTACAGCTTCAGCCGTCTCCGGGGACCAGTGCACCAAGCCCCCTAAGCCGTCGGTCAACGGATTGAAGGGCACGTACCATCTGGTAGTCATCGCCGAGGGGAACGCTAATAACAAAAAAGCTCGTCCACTGATAGCCGGATTGAAAATGTTGTAGCCTGAGCCGCCAAAAAGTTCTTTGATGACAATAGCAAAGGCGATCCCAACCGCCACCATCCAGAAGGGCAGCGTCGGAGGCAGCGCCAGCGCATACAACATGCACGTCACCAACAAGCCTTCGGTAATCTCGTGTTTGCGGATCGCACAGAACGTGAGTTCGACGATCCCCCCGATGAGATATGTCAAAAGAATGATCGCCAGCGAACGCCAGCCATAAAAATAAATGCTCGCTAAGACCAAGGGAATGCAGGCAATGATCGGTGCTCCCATGTACCGTTGCATGCCGATGGCATCACGAATGTAGGGTGCTTGGCGGGCAGATTTGTCGCTCCCGCCAAAGATCGAGTCTTTCAAGCCCTCCCAGAGAATGGCGAAACCGTCGCGGCGACGGGCTTGCAGATCGTGATGGATTTTTTCGAAGAAATTATAGATTCTGTCTTTTAACATTCTGGCTCCTTAGACCGCCTCTTCTATGATTTTGCGTTTGCCCTCGCGGATCTGTTCGAGCAACGGGATTTTACTGGGGCAGACATACGCACAGAGTCCGCACTCGATACACGCAAAGAGATCAATATGCTGGGCTTCGCTTAGAAGACCGTTGGCCGAGTATTCTCCCAAGAGAGCCGGCACCAAATTCTGTGGACAAATGTCAACACAATACCCGCATTTGACGCAAGGGCGAGGGTTCCCATTGAGGCTCGTCGTAGCCCGCTTCGTTTTGACCCAGGGCAGACTGAGATAGGCCCCCGTAAAAGAATCCCGGTCAAAACCGGGGCCGGCAACGGGAAAGAGCTCTCTCTCGGCTTCTCTGAGGGCGATGACTGCCGGGGTATCTTTGAGAATGGGCGCCTCGACATCGCCTTGGGCTTGTCCACGCAAGACGCCTCCCAGGACAATGCGTCCGTTGCTCTTGAGGTTATTGTCGAGCAAGTCCTGCAACGGTGTCCCTACTCGCACGCGGAAGTTCCCCGGTTCTTTGAGGGCCGATCCGGCGACGGAGACAACACGCTCCACAAAGGGCCGCCCTTCGACCACGGCCTTATACGTAGCGACACAGTGCTGAACATCTTGCACAACACACTGAACGTCCGTGGCGTAGCCCCGCTGGGGCATGAGCAGCCCCAGCAGCGTGCGGATCAAGACGGCGTCGTCGCCCTGGGGGTATTTGGGGCGCAATTGATGAATTGTGCACCAGTCATAGTATTCGAATCGCGTGACCAATTCTTCGTAGATTCTGGGCTTGTTATAGCCGAGCCCAATATGGACCTGCACGTTGCCCAGGGCTTGCCGAAGAATTTTGATGCCGTTGACGAACTGGTCAAACTCTTCGTACATTAATTGATCAGTCGCTTCGCAGAACGGTTCAGTTTCTATGGCGTTGATCAATAAATAGCGAATGCGATCGGGTGTGGTCAGGGCCGAGTGAAAGACTGTGGGAAAGCCGGCTTGGCCTCCGGAAGTCACTCCGGCTTCGTAGAGAATCTTCCCCAGCTCTGCTGGGGAGAGGCGCTCGTAGTTGGCCGGGCGGTCGAGCAATTTCCAATCGTCTCTGCCGTCAGATTCGATAATGACAGAGAGCACCTCGCCGCTCAGGGGGTGCGGGCGCTTCTCTATTTTGAGAATTTTTCCCGAGATGCTAGTGTGAACCGGCGTTGATGGCTTTTGCGGATCGGGCTCATTGCGTCCGATGATCTGTCCTGCCTTGACGCGGTCACCTTCTTTGACACCAGGCGCCACTTCGGCGCCGAAGCCCTGACGCAAAGGGATAATAACTTTCTTTGGGAGTGACGCGGTTTTCAATCGCTTGCCGCGCGGGGTCCCCTCAAAGAGCCCAAAATAGTGTCCGCCCTGAAAGGTCTTTAGCGATCCCAGAACGGCCATCTTATTGTTTCTTCCTTTCTTCGGTCCAATATGGCTTGCTGTACTCGTCTTTACGAATTCTCCAGAAATGCAGCGCGACCAGAAAGACCAACGCCATCGGGAGAACGAAGACATGAATGACGTACCAGCGCAAGAGCGAGGGCTGCCAGAGATCCGTGCCTCCCAAGAGAATCTGTTGCACATAGAACCCGATAAACGGCGTGCCATCGGCGATGTTGCTGGCAATCTTAGCTGCATAGTAGCCTAATTGATCCCAAGGCAAGATATACCCACTGAAAGCGAACATAATCGTAATCACCAAGAGCAAGACGCCGATGACCCAGTTGAACTCACGCGGCTTCTGATACGATCCGGTAAAGAAAACTCTCAACATATGGAAGAAGACGGCGAAGACCATCAGCTCGGCGGCCCACTTGTGCATGTTGCGCATGAAACGTCCCAAAGGGACAGCGTTGACGATCTCGCGGATCGAATCATACGCCCGCTCGGCGGAGGGCACATAGTAAAACATCAGAAAGACCCCGGTAATCACTGTGATCAGAAAGAGCCAGGTGGAGACGACTCCCATCCAGAGCCAATTGTAGCTGAGCCGCGCGGATTCTCTGTGAATTTTGGCGGGCAAGATGTGCACGAAGAAGTTGCGGCGGTTCATCGCCAGCAGATCGGCCTTGGTCTGAGGGAGTCCCTCGCGACGGAAGATCGAGAGCCAGAGGCGCGAGCGCCGAATGCTCTGGAGAACGAGCAGGAGCCTATCCATCATGAGAACTTGATGTCACTCCCATCGGGCGCAGGTCCCTCGATGGCTTTTCCATCGGCAGTCAGATACTGCGTGTTCGAGGCGATCTTGGCGTTGTCGACTTGGAGACGTCCGTCAGGCGTGAGGGTCAGCTCATAAAACGGCAGTGGTCGCGGCGCTGGTCCTCCCAAGACTCGCCCGTCCCGCGCGAAGACGCTGCCGTGACAAGGGCAGAGGGCATGTACTTCTTGATACTCTTTGCTAGGAGGCCCAAAGGGTTTATAGCTACATCCCAGATGCGTGCAGACCATCGAGAGTGCCTGAAAACCAATTGGTGTGCGAAAGATGAAAACCCGTTTCGCTTCGATGGGCCTCATCTCGCCAATTTGATAATCACCGGGACGACCCACGGTAAACGTCGTGGTGGGCTCATAGGTTAATTGCGGCTTGAGATAGTAGGGAATACTTTGGGCAACCCCGCCCATGGCCAACGCGAACGAGCCCCAGCCCAGCCATCCAAGGAATTTCCTTCGCGTCAGCGAGCTTCTCTCTGTGGGAAATTCAAAACTTGAGTCTTTGTCCGCCTCCATCAAAATCTTTCTCCTCGTTTTATGCGCTGATTATAACAGGGGCTCTGAGGCCTGTCAAACACGGTAAAGCCCTACGGCTTGATCCGGTAGAGCATTCGCGGGAAGGGGATCGCCTCGCGTAGATGCTCTATTCCGGCGATCCACGCTGTGAGACGCTCCACACCCAGACCAAAACCGGCGTGGGGAACGCCCCCGTATTTTCTCAGATCTATGTACCATTGATAGGGCTCTTCGGGAAGCCCAAAGTCTTTCAAACGCTGGCGCAAGAGATTTATATCGGAGATGCGCTGGCTCCCTCCGATGATCTCCCCGTAGCCTTCAGGGGCGATCAAGTCCGCAGCAAGAGCAAGCTCTGGGGTATCGGGCTTAGGTTCCATATAGAACGCCTTCATCTTGGCTGGGAAGAATTCGATGAAGACGGGCCGGCCAAAGTGCTGTCCTAAAGCTTCTTCGTGAGGTGCGCCGAGGTCATCGCCCCAGTTCAGCTTTTCAATCTCACCTGAAGCGATTTTTTCTTTGAGTAGGTCATTGACCAGCCTGAGAGACTCTTCATATGTAACACGAGCAAATGGCTCTTGAACATACTTTGCCAGGACCTCAGTGTGGCGCCCCAGCTCCTTGAGCTCTCGTGAACGCTTTTGCAGACAGCGCTGAACGATGTATTTCACCAGCCTTTCTTGCAATGTGAGATTCTGCTCGTGCTCACAGAAGGCAACTTCAGCTTCAGCCATCCAAAACTCTGTCAAGTGTTTGCGCGTCTTCGATTTTTCGGCGCGGAACGCCGGGCCGATCCAATAGACTTTTCCCAGAGCCATCGCCGTCGCTTCCAGATAGAGCTGTCCGCTTTGGGAGAGATATGCTTTTTGGTCAAAATAATTGACTTCAAAAAGCGTCGTCGTGCCCTCGCACGCGGATGGGGTGAGAATAGGTGACTCGGTCGCAATGAAGCCTTGCTCATCGAAGAAGTCCCGAATGGACTGCATGACCTCGTGGCGCAATCTCAAGATTGCTGCTTGGCGGGGGCTGCGAACCCATAAGTGCCGGTGATCGAGCAGAAAGCCCGGTCCGTGCTCTTTGAGCGAGATGGGGTACTCTTCTTCGACATGCTGTACGATCTCTATGGCTTTGATCTGTAGCTCATAGCCGCCAGGGGCACGGGTATCTTCGCGCACGATGCCGCGCACTTTGAACGATGACTCTTGAGTGAGTTCCCGGGCTTTTTCGAACGCTGCCCCATCGGCTTTGGTGACCACGGCCTGTATGAGACCCGTCCCGTCACGAATCAATAAAAACTGAATCTTGCCGCTCTCGCGGCGGTTGTAGAGCCAGCCGCAGATGAGCACTTCATCTCCAACCTTGCTGCCAATCTCTTCAATGTATGTCTGCTCCATCGTCACTCACGTTCGCCCTGGAGAATGCTGATCATCTCATTATGAATCTTGCCATTGCTCGCCAGGACTTCGCCGCCATGAAGATCAAGCGGGCCGCCGCACAGATCGCTCACTCTCCCTCCGGCCTCCTGCACGATCAGCACGGCTGCCGCTATGTCCCACGGTTTTAAATCCAACTCCCAATACCCGTCGGCTCGGCCGGCGGCCAGATACGAGAGCGCCAACGCCGACGAGCCCAGTCGGCGCAACGTCTGTGCTGCTGCTGAAAACCGCCCCCACCACGCCAGATGTCGTGCTGCCAAGCGCTCGTCGTAGGGGAAGCCGGTCATGACCAAGCTCTCGTGCAGGGTCTCGGTCTGCGAGACCCTGATGGGCTGGCCGTTGAGGTGCGCTCCGCGCCCGGCTTCGCCGACGAACAGCTCGTCATGGATGGGATTATACACCACGCCCACGAGTGCTTCATCTTGATAGTAGAGCCCAATCGAGATGGCGAAGAACGGGAGGCCGTGGGCGAAGTTGGTCGTGCCGTCAATGGGGTCTATGATCCACTGATACGGGGCTGTATCTGTAGGGCGCACCGAGCCTTCTTCGGTGAGAATAGAGTGTTCGGGGAAATGCTTTTTGATCAGAGAGACGATGATCTCTTCGGCGTGGTGGTCGAACTTCGTGACCAGATCGCGGAAGCCGCTTTTGACTTCAAAAGAGTGTCCGTGGCGAAAATTGTCGCGCAGGAGTTTTCCGGCCTGATGGGCCGCTTCGATGGAGAGGGTTGTGAAGTCTTTCATCCGATGAGTATAAAGCGAGCGCTTTGGCGAAGCAAGAAACTTAAGCCGTGATAGTGAACTCCTAAGGCTGCTCTTCTGCATAAGCCCACCAGCAAGTGGGCTCCTCAAATGGTGAATTGATGATGGGGTTATCAACGAGCAGGGACATGGCCTTTCACCTGCATTCCTGGATTGTCTTCTGTGCAATGCTGATGGCATTCTGAACGCAGTGTTTAAGGTTAGGAACTTGATCATCTAGTCTCTCCAATCAAACGGCATGGGATATCTCTGGCTCTCTGAAGTCCGTGGTTAGCTGCAACCACCCGTTCGTATCGGCAAGAAGGTCAATGAACTCGGATTCAGCATCCTCAATGCGCTCTAGGACCGATTTATCGTACTGCTTCAGTCGTACATAAAAGGCCAAGTATGCATCCTCGATTTCTTGGTCATAAGAAACTTGCAGGACGAGCTGCGCCTTTGGCAGATGCTTGTGAGCAGCCCTTACCGCTACGGGCACAACATCGAGTAAGTCGGGGAAGTTCAGGAGATATTGCCTGATCTCGTTTGGGTTGATTAGGCGCACGCCGTTTTCGATGAGCCATTTCAACAGACGCTCGATATCTTGAGAAATAGCAGAAGTTCCGATGGTGCTTGTCATCTTAGGCTCCCTGAGGGGACCGTTCCTATACTTGCCCATAGACCACTGCCTCCTTTTCTAAACTCGCCACTCTCACCACCTCGTTCCCTCTAAAGCACCTTGACAGCGATCCGCTTGTGCTCTCCGTTCTGGAAAGCAAACAGAACGGTGCTTCATGTCATAGGGCGGGTCCATGCAGATCATCTGCACTCCCATTGTTCTTGTGCAGTCACCCTCCAAGACGCTGTGTGAGCGCTCGCACGATCGCCGCGCGCTTCTCTTGCGCCTGCCGGGCCAGCCGCTCCCGCTCACGAGTATACTCGCTCGTAAAAGACTCGTCAGCAATCGCCGAGAGATTGATGGCAACGTTGAGCACCGCCGCGTGCACCGCAGCCTCGGCGAGCACAGCCGCCGCACCCCCGTCGCTCACCGCGCTCTTGCTCCCCTTCGTGACCACAAGCTCAGCTAACTCTAAGACACGAGAGCAGCGCAGCGCCGTCTGATAGGGGACCTCGGTCGCTCCCTTGAGCGCCAACTGAATCGCTTGCTCTCTCTCAGCACGATCTGCCTCTGTCTCCTTGGGGAGCTTGTACGCGGCCATCACGGCATTGAACGATTCGCTGTCGCGCTCGGCAAGCCCTACAAGCTCGTCGCGGAGCGTGAGCGCCTCGGAGAGCACACCGCGCATCTCCGCCTCGACGGATTGATAGGCTTTTTTCCCAAGAGTTACCCCCGCGACCATCGCCACGAGAGAAGTCGCAATGCTCCCCACACAGGCCGCAGCACTGCCCCCACCCGGCGTGGGCGTCGCTGCGGAAAATTTCTCTAAGAGAGCGCCGAGGCTCTCCTCGCGAATAGACATTTATTTGGGTTTTGGCTGGTCGTCGCGGTGCCAGTAGACGCGGGCGAACCGGTCTCCTTCAGAGTATTTGACATCGAGCTGGCCCTTGTGGGCTTGATGGATCGCCTCGCCGATGCGGCGGGCCAAGTGGAAATTCGTCGTAGCTATCTCTAGACCATTCCCATTGGGCTTGATCCACATGATGCGTTGGAGGGGCCGCTGCTCGCGGGCTAACTTTTCTTGGTTCTTGGCGACATTGAGAAGTTCATCGCGGCGAGCTTGCAAGTACGAGCCGTCTAAGTAGACGACACCACCGGGGTTGCGATCTTGCGTGCGCCTGCAAGCTGGACAGAGCCCTCTGTTGGCGCCAGAAGGTGCAGAAAGACCATTGGTCCAGCGCCCCTTGTGATAAACCAAACTGCAGACGGAGCAGACCGTGGGTTCTGGATACTTGCGTAGCTCATAGTATGGGCTACCGGTGTCTTCGGATAAAATCTCTCGGCGGGTTTGGTGTCTCATCATCTTACCCTCCCAGGGGTACTACTATAACTGCGCCCTAGCGTCTTGTCAAACGACGTACATGGAAGCCTTCTCTTGCGCAGCCGCATGGAAAAGAGTACAATACGCTTGGAGGTGGGAGATGGCATCCCACAGGGGCGCGCCCGTGCGCGAGCACATAGCATACCAGTTGCTCTATGAGCTGAGAGACGCCTCTGTCGGGCGGCGCACGCTTGTGGAGCGAACGGGGTTGACCGAGAGCGTTGTGCGCACGGAATTAGAGAAACTCGCAACCCTGCGGCTCGTTGTTTTCTCCAAGCTGGGTACCGTACTGACAGAGCGCGGGCAGCAGATGCTCTTGGCAAAGCTCAACTCGGTCGTAGACGTTCGAGAAGTTCGCCTGCACAACCTGATGCTCGATCGCTACAACCGCATGGCCCAAGTGCGTGGGGCAGCCACCGGCTTTCAAACGTGGCTCTATCGAGATATAGCGATCCGAGAGGGCGCAACGGCAGCGCTCTTTCTCACCAAGCAGAAGGAGGCAATATACTTCATCGAGGAAGAAAGACCCCTTGCGGAGCACAACCCCTACGATAGCCGGCTGCTCGAACAGGCGTTTCCACAGCTACGCAACGGTGATCTGATCGTGATCGTCTTTGGACCGGCTCGAGGAGCGGCGGCGCGCGGGCTGTGGGCCGTCTTGTGGGCTTTGGCATCGAAATAGAGTAATTCTCACAGAACAGTAAGGAGGAGTTCTATGCGCTGGACACGCTGGAAGTTGTTCGGGCTGGTCGCTTTGTTGCTTGTAGGGATAGTCGTGCCGTCGCTGGCAGATTACCCTGTCACAATCACCGACGACCGCGGCAAACAGATCACTATTACAAAGCGTCCTGAGAGAATTGTCGTCGCCGGGACGCCGCTCTACACGGAGATCCTCATCGATCTAGGGGCTCTAAATCGTATTGTCGGCGTGAGCGAGTCGGCCGATAACCCCCCGGAAGTAGCCAACGTGCCGCGCGTCGGGCCGGCCTTCAACCCCAATGTCGAAGCGATCATCTCGCTCAAGCCCGATGTCGTCTTTGGGGCGATTGGAGCGATACGCGATACCCTCGAACGGGCCGGCTTGATCGTCGTCAGCTTGGGCAAGAAGGGGAGCGGAGCCATTGACAGCGTCACTGAGATTTTTAGAACGATTCGCTCAGTTGGGCTCGTCATCGAGGGCGACACCAAGAGAGCCGATACGCTGATCGGCAAGATCGCCGAGGAGATCGTGACGATAGAAGGGACGGTACTAGACAGATTCAAGCCGACGGTGGCGATTCTTTATCCGGCGGGGGAGCAGCCGCCGTTTGCTGCCGGTCGCGGCACCCCGGAGAACGAGATCGTGCTGCGCGCCGGGGGGATTAATATCTTCCCCGACGTCGCAGATTATAAACAAGTGAGCTTTGAGGAGATCGTCAAGCGCGACCCAAGCGTCATCTTCACTGACCCATTGCTGATCCCGCTGATTACGCAGCATCGTCTGCTGCAAGGGGTGAAGGCCGTGCGAGAGAAGCGCGTCTACGGGATCGGGGCGTCGCAGTGGGTCAGCTCGCGCATCGCGCAGACGATCAAGACCGTCGCGGACTTGTTGCATCCGAATCGGTAAGGATGGTTGGCCCTCACCCCCTGTGACCTCTCCCCCGACCCCTCCCCTAAAGAGGGAGGGGAGTTCCCCCTTCCCTTTAGGGAAGGGGGCTTGGGGGTTAGGGCGGGGGTGAGGGCCAGGAAGGTGCGCCATGAGGCAGTGTAAAGGCCCGCTGGCTCTCAGCAGCTTAAGCATCTTGCTTGTAGGAGCTGTGGCGACGGGCATCGCCATCGGGGCTGTGCCCCTGTCGCCCTTCGATTTGGATTCGACGCATCTCTTCATTCTGACGCAGATCCGGCTTCCTCGGGTGCTCCTTGCTGCTCTTGTCGGCGGGGCGCTGGCGCTCTGCGGGGCTGTCATGCAGGGGCTCTTTCGCAACCCGTTAGCCGATCCGTATCTATTGGGGATTGCCAGCGGGGCGACCGCGGGAGCAGCTCTAGTCATCGCACTCCATCTTGATAGCTATCTGGGGGCACTCCCCCTCGGGGCGTTTCTCGGCGGCCTACTTGTCGTGGGGATCGTCTACCGTATAGCGAAGACGCGCGTAGCGCAGTTGGACAATTATGCGCTCATTCTTGCCGGGGTGGCGCTCGCGGCGCTCTTCTCAGCAGTGACGAGCTTCCTGCTCTTCTACGGGGGGGCCTCCCAAGACGCGCGGCGTCTGATCTTTTGGATCTTAGGCGGGCTTGGTGGCGCTCAGTGGCTCTACGTTCTTGGGCTAGTGGGAACGCTTCTTGTGACCGGAGCAGTGCTGCTGCTCTTCGCACGCGATCTCAACGCCCTCTCTTTGGGAGAAGAGATGGCAGCCCATTTGGGAGTCGAGCCGCGCCATTTGAGAAAAATTTTATTGTTGGCCGTGACGGTGCTCACGGCTGTGGCCGTGGCCGTTTCGGGCACGATTGGCTTTGTCGGGCTGATCGTGCCCCATATACTCAGACTGATAGTTGGGCCGGATCACCGAATGCTCTTGCCCACGTCAGCGCTGGGCGGGGCAGTCTTGCTCGTGCTCTGTGACGCTTTGGCGCGGACGGTGCTCGCTCCGGCGGAGCTGCCGGTGGGGATTATTACAGCGCTGTTGGGCGCGCCGTTCTTCTTGTTCTTGCTGCGCCGGCGTGCGCAGGCGGGAGTCCCGTTATGATCCGTTTGGAAGAAGTACGCTTGGGCTACAACGGTCTGCTCGTGGTGCGCGATCTCAATCTAACGATCTCGCCCGGCGAAGTCTTTGGGCTCGTGGGGCCCAATGGCTCCGGCAAGACTACGCTCCTGCGGGCGATCTCAGGAAGGCTTGCTCCCCAAACCGGCACGGTCTATCTCAATTTTCGCCGGTTGAGCGAGCTTGGACCTAAGGCGCTCGCGCGGGAGATCGCTGCCCTGGAACAGGAAGTCTCTTGCTCGTTCGATTTCACGGTGAGAGAGATCGTCGAGCTAGGGCGGCTGCCCCACCTGGAGCGTTGGCAGCGGCTCTCTTTTCAAGATCACGAGATCGTGACCCGCGCGCTGGCGCTGACACATACGCTCGAGTTCGCCGACAGAACGATTCACAGCTTAAGCAGCGGGGAGCGCCAGCGCGTCTGGATTGCTTTAGCTTTGGCCCAAGAGCCGAAAATCTTGCTGGTGGACGAACCGACGGCCCATCTCGATCTGAACTACCAGATCGAGATTATGGAATTACTTCGCTCGCTCGCCCAAAGAGACCTGACGGTGCTCGTCTCGCTGCATGATCTCAACCTGGCGTTGCACTACACAGATCGCATCGCTCTGCTCAGTGAGGGAAGAGTTCTTGCTCTTGGCGAGCCGGAGCGCGTGTTGACAGAAGGGCTGATCGAACAGGTCTTTCGGACGCGGGTGCGCATCGTGGACGGCACGGGGGAGAGATATATAGTTCCCGTAGGAGGCGGCCGGAAGATACGCTCATGAGAATCATCTCGCTACTGCCCAGCGCCGAGATAGATCACATCGTGCGCGCGCGGATTCACACAGGGCTGAGCGTCTATCACATCGACGCCGAGCTGCTCACATTCTAAGGGAGGGCCTATGGAGCTCAAGAACGAGATGGGCTTGGTGCAGATGTGGTGGGGGGACGGCAAGGGCAAGACGACCGCTGCTGTGGGGATGGCGCTGCGTGCGCTGGGGCGGGGCTTTCGCGTGCACTTGATTCAGTTCTTGAAGGGAGGGATCAAGGGCGTCGAGGCTTTCGAAGAGTACGGCGAACTCAAAGCACTCAAGCGTTTCGAAACTTTTTCGTTCGAGCGGTTTGGAATGCCCGAGTGGCTGATCGGAAAACCGACGGAGGGGCACTTGGAAGCCGGACGCCAAGCGCTGGCAGCGACGGCGCGAGCGCTGGCCTCGGGCAGGTATGACATGGTCATCGTAGATGAATCTCTCTACGCCGTGCAGATGGGCGTCATTTCTTCGGAAGACTTGATCAAAGCCGTGGAGAGCAAAGCTCCCAAGACCGAGTGCGTCCTGACGGGCAGTCACAAAAGACTCCCTGAGGTCGAAGAGATCGCTGACTTAGTGACCCAAGTGCGCAAGATCAAGCACCCGTTCGACAAGGGGATCAAAGCGCGATTGGGGACGGAGTTTTGACTTTATTCTGAACAATCTGTTACGATTTCTGTATGACGAAAGCACTCTATCCCGGCAGCTTCGACCCGATCACCTATGGACACATTGACATCATCAAGCGTGCGAAAAAGCTCTTCGATGAGCTGACGATCTCCGTGATGCGCAATCCCGGCAAACCCATGCTCTTCTCACTGGAAGAACGCAAACGCCTTGTTGAAGAAGCCCTCAAAGAGACAGGCCTGAATGATGTCACAGTGATCGCGCACGACGGATTATTAGTGCATCTGACACGAGAGCTTGGCGTGCGTGCTGTTGTACGGGGACTACGCGCCAGCACCGACTTTGAGTACGAGTTCCAGTTAGCACTGACCAATCGGGACTTAGATCCAGATTTTGAGAGCGTCTATCTGATGACAAGTCGAGATTTTTCGTTCATCAGTTCGAGCATTGTTCGACAAGTCAAGAGCTATGGGGGAGACGTAACGCGCTTTGTCCCCAAGTGCGTGGAACGCGCCCTCCACGAGAAGCTCTCAAGACCTTAAGCGACGACAAAATGGATCACGTCGCCGTCTTGCACTTCGTACTTCTCGCCATGACGATGTAAATGCCCGAGCTCGCGAAGTTTGTGCAGCGAGCCTTCTTTCACAAGCTCGTCCCAGCGGGCGACCTCGCACTGCACAAAACGTTCAGCAAAGTCTGTGTGAATCTTCGCCCCGGCTTGCGGGGCGTGCGTCCCCTTGGGCACCGTCCAGGCCCGCACTTCCGGACCATCGGTCGTGTAAAACGTAACCAAGTGCAAAATCTCATATCCGGCACGCACGAGAGCATCGAGCCCAGATTCTTCAACCCCCCACTCGTGCCGGAAGACACGACGCTCTTCTTCTGTATCAGCAGCCTCCAAAACTTCAGATTCCAAACGCCCACGAATGATCACCGACTTTGTGTTGCGCTCCTCAGCGAGCTTTTCGACCTCGTTGGAATATTCGTTCTCCCCCTGATCGCCGACGTTGGCCACGAAGAGCACGGGCTTGAGCGTGAGGGGATGCAAATCCTTCAGAAACGGGCGCTCATGCTCGTGAATAACTGTCTCAAAAAGGCGCTGCCCTTGCGCGAGCGCCTGGCGCACCCGTTCGAAAAAGTCATGTTCGACCTTAGCCGCCTTGTCCCCGACTTTCACCCGAGAAGCCAATGATTTGACACGCTTCTCTACGGTTTCTAAGTCTTTCAATAAAAGCTCCGTCTCGACGATTTCAATATCACGCTTGGGATTGAGCGAGCCATCCACGTGCACAACGTCAGGGTCCTCAAAGCAACGAACAACGTGCACGATCGCATCTACGTTTCGAATCTCTGCTAAGAATTGATTCCCCAATCCCTGACCCTCACTCGCTCCTTTGACCAAGCCAGCGATATCTAGAAACTGCAACGTCGTCGGAATTTTCTTTTTGTCGGGGAAGAGTTTATGCACCTGGTCAAGGCGTTGATCTGGAACTGGGGTAACGCCGATGTTGGACTCAATCGTTGTGAAGGGATAGTTCTCAACTTTGGCCCTGGCAACCGTAAGGGCATTGAAGATGGTGCTCTTGCCGACATTCGGCAATCCGACCAGCCCGCAACTGAACCCCATACAATTCCTCTGACGACATCTTAACGCAAGTTTGTGAGCTAGCGCAAGCAGAGCAGTCGCAAGGCGAGAGCCGTGGGGGAAGGCTACAGTATCTGGCGCACCAATTCGACCACGTGTCCCGGCGTTCTGGCAACGGAGACCCCTTGCGATTCTAACGCCTTTGCTTTTGCTTCCGCAGTGCCCTCGCTCCCTGAAATGATCGCTCCGGCGTGGCCCATGCGCTTGCCCGGTGGCGCCGAAAAACCGGCAATGTATGCGACAACTGGCTTCGTCATCTCTTGGGCAATATGCTCGGCAGCCTTCTCTTCGTCTGTACCGCCGATCTCGCCGACCAACACAACGAGCTTGGTCTGACGGTCTTTCTGAAAAAGCTCTAACATATCAACGAAGGAGCTGCCAACGATGGGATCGCCTCCGATCCCAACAACCGTGGATTGTCCAATCCCTGCACGCGATAGCTGGGCCGCGATCTCATACGTCAACGTGCCGCTCCGGCTGACGAGTCCCACGGGGCCAGGCTTGAAAACGTGATTAGGCAAGAAGCCAATTTTCGACTTTCCGGGCGAGATGAGCCCTGGGCAGTTCGGTCCGATCAAGCGTACCCCCTTGGTTCTCATAATCTGATAGACCTTCAGCATGTGATGAACCGGGATATGCTCCGTAAGGCAGACAATGAGGCCGATATCTGCATCGGCAGCTTCTACCATGGCGTCGGCAGCAAACGCCGGGGGGACGATCACCATCGTCGCGTCGATCTCGTGCTGTGTGACGGCTTCACGCACGGTATTATAGATGGGAACGCCGTGGAACTGCGAGCCCCCCTTGCCCGGCACCATGCCCGCGACAACTTTGGTCCCGTACTCTATCATTTGTAGCGTGTGAAAGCTGCCCTCTTTCCCTGTGATGCCCTGCACCAACACTTTTGTACTGCCATCAATGAGAATGCTCATAAAAAGCGCCTCCGCAGACGAGTATAAGAAATGCTCTGTCCACCTGCAAACATTTGCATTGGCAAAACCGCTCTGATAGCGTAGAGACGATGCCGAACGATCTCATTGTCATAGAGCGTCAGTTGGGGCGTCCTCCGCGGGGCCTGCTGGGTGTTGAAGTCCGCTGCCCCTGGGGGTACCCTAGTGTTGTTCGCGTCGCACCTTTGCTGAAAGACGGACACGCCATAGAGCCATTCCCGACGCTCTTCTGGCTGACCTGTCCCATTCTTGTTGAACAACTCTCCCGCCTCGAAGAACAAGGGATCATTACTAAACTCCAAGAGCACATTCAACGCGACCCGAAGCTACAGGCCAGCTATCGTCGAGACCATCTGCGCTACGCTCACGAACGCTTGTCGCTGCTCAGTCCCGAAGACCAGAAACTGCTGGCTGAGCGCGGCTGGCTGGAGTCTCTTCAAGATCGAGGGATCGCCGGAATTAGTGAGCCCCAGAGCGTCAAGTGCCTGCACGCGCACTATGCGCATCACCTTGCGCGGGGAAGTGTGATCGGACGCTGGCTCGAAGAGCGTTTTCAGTTTTATTGGTGCCTGCCCGACGATGTGCGCTGCCGACGCTTTACTCAAACACTCTGAACTCCGGCTGCCCATTGTTTCTTTTCAATGGCTGTGAGAAGCATCTGCTCAACTAATTCGTCGAATGCTATTCCCAAGGCTGCCGCAGCTTTAGGGAGATCGCTCGTGTTGGTCATCCCCGGCAGGGTGTTCACTTCGAGTATATAGGGCTCATTCTCAGGCGTCACGCGCAAGTCCACCCGCGAGAACCCGAAACAGCCCAGCACCCTGTGCGCCTTGAGGGCCACCTCTTGTACGCTTAGGGTCGTTTCGACATCCAGGTCGGCGGGAGTAATAAAATCACACTCACCAGGGGTGTATTTGGCAATGTAATCATAGAATTCTCGATGGGGGCGCAACTCGATCAATGGGAGAGCACAGTCTTCGCCATCTATTCTCAGCACTCCGGCGGTGATCTCTTTCCCAGGAACGAATTTCTCGACGAAGAAATCTCCAAATGCTTCTTGAGTGGCCTGACAAGCTGGGATCAGCTCTGCTGGGGTGTGAACGATATGGACGCCGACACTAGAGCCTTCGGCAATGGGCTTGACGACGCAGGGAAACCCAATCTCTGTAGCCGCGCGGTCTTGCCAATTAGGCCACAGCTCTGAGTTATACTCGATCCAAGGAGCCGTGGGCAACTTCTGACTGACGAAGATGCGCTTGGCTTGCAGCTTGTTCATAGCCAAAGCACACGCCAAAACCCCCGACCCGACATAGGGAATCCCCAGGACCTCTAAGAGGGCCTGGAGTGTCCCGTCTTCGCCGATGCCGCCGTGCAGGCAAATGAACGCGACGTCCATCTCAGAAAGAGCCGGAATAATCTGGTCTGTCTCATCGAGCACGTGCGCTTTCGCTCGGTAGCCACGGCGTAGTAACGCGTCACAGACATTCTGGCCAGACCAGAGCGAAACTTGGCGCTCCGGTGAGAGCCCACCCATCAACACGCCGATTTGTTTTCGCTTCAGATCCATGAAATTACTCTACCTTCTCGTAGCCAAGGCTACAAGGAGCCCTGTCTCTTCCGCGCGAGGAGTGCGCTCTTCAAGGACGGACAGCGAGCACCTTCTAGTCGAGGTGAAAACCGTGATTGTCCATTTAGATTCGGGATTATTTGCGATGATATGCTCTTGCAGCGAAGGGTATAAAGCTTTTCGGTACAGTGTGGCTCCAAAGGTGCACAGATTGCCCAAAATCCAGAACTGCTCTTGACAGTAGCTATCTAGAAAGCTATAATATTGCCAGCTTGCGCAGGAATTCTTGGTGTAAAAGCACCCTCTGGCAAGGCCAGAGGTTTCTTTGTGTCTGAAACCACGAGAATCTTGTCTAGAATAGATATAGGAGGAGTTTGTGATTCGCATGCACACAGAAGAAGAAACGGAGATTTTCGAGATGGGGAATGGCGAAGAAGAACTCGATGAGGAGCTTGAAGAGGAGATCGAGCCTGAGCTGCACACTGCTGAAGAGAGCAAAGTTGAAGGCGACCTCTCTGAAGACCTCGTCAAGCTGTATCTGCAGGAGATTGGGAAAGTCCCTCTTCTGACCCGCGAGGAAGAAGTGAAGCTGGCGCGGCGCGTCGCTCGGGGGGATAAGAAAGCCCGCGAGCAGCTGGCGCTGGCCAATCTGCGTTTGGTCGTCTCCATCGCGAAAAAGCATCAGGGCAGCGGGCTGTCTCTGTTGGACTTGATCCAAGAGGGTAATATCGGCCTGATGAAAGCCATCGAAAAATTCGACCATCGTAAGGGGTACAAATTCAGTACCTATGCGACGTGGTGGATTCGCCAGGCGATCAGTCGCGCCATCGCCGATAAAGCGCGAACTATTCGCATCCCGACGCACGTGCTCGAATTGATGCGACGAATCTATAAAGCCGAGGAAGAATATGTCCAAGAGAACGGTGAGCCGCCGAGCTTGCAAGACTTATCTAGAATGCTCGGCGTCCCGGTAGAAGAAGTGGAGCGCGTCAAGAAAATCAGCCCATACACACGCTCATTCGAGGAGCCCATTGGCGATGAAGAAGAGGGCTCTGTGTTGGGTGACTTCATCGGGCGGACGAAGTCCTCTCCGTTGCAAGAGGCCTTCTCGGACATCCAACGCGAGGAGTTGCGCCGTGCCATCAGCGAGCTGAGCGAGCGCGAGCGCAAGGTGTTAGACTTGCGCTTTGGTTTGAGCGGCCAACAGCCGCTCACCTTAGAAGAAGTGGGCAAGCAGTTCAACCTCAGCCGCGAGCGCATCCGCCAGATCGAGAAAGAAGCCTTAGAGCGATTAAAAGGCATGAAGCTGCGCCAGAAGCTCGTGTCGTTCGAGAACCTCATTCAAGAGAGCGAAATTCATATGAATTGACGCACCGTGTGAGCGACTCGCGAATCGCCCCTACTCATTGGAGTGCCCGTAAACGCTTCACTCGCTCGTCGAGAGGCGGATGAGTAGCCCACAGAGAGTCTAAGCTCCACCTGTCTTTTTCAAACGGATTGACAATAAAGAGATGCTGAGTAGCGCGACTCGCGACCTCCAAGGGGTCCGGGTCGCGCGCGATCTTTTCTAGCGCTGAAGCAAGCCCCTCCGGATAGCGAGTCATCAACGCTGCCGAAGCGTCAGCGAGATATTCGCGCTGCCGCGAGACAGCTAATTGCAATAGTCGCGCGATCACCGGCGCGAGAATTGCCAATATCATTCCCACAACGACGATGAACGCTGCGCCGCCTCCTCCTCTGCTCTTGCCGCTGCGGCTGCTTCGTCCACCGCTGAAGCGCAGGGTGCGCAGAAAGACGTCTGAAATCAAAATGATCGCACCGGCGATGGCTCCAATCAACGTAGCATAGAGAATATCTCGGTTCTGGATATGCGAAAGTTCATGGGCCATTACGCCTTGCAATTCTTCTCGGTTGAGCTTCTCCAAGAGCCCTGTAGTGATGGCTACGGAGGCGTTGTGGGGGTCTCTCCCGGTAGCAAACGCATTTGGGGCTGAATCTTCGATAATATAGATCTTGGGCATGGGCAGGCCCGCTGCAATCGTTAATTCTTCGACAACGTTAAAGAGCTGGGGATGGTCGGCCTTTTGAATCTCGCGAGCGCGACTGGCTGACAGCAAGATGCTGTCGCCGTTAAAATAGCCGATCCCTATCCAGAAGAGCGCGACAATCCCAGCTATGATGAGGCCGCCCTCACCCAGCCCCCAGTAGAGCCCCAATGCATAGCCCAGCACCATCAAGACCGCCGTCATCACCGCCATCAGCAAGAAGGTGTTGCGGCGATTGGCGGCAATCGCGTCGTACATTCCTAAAACTGCACTTTGACCGGCTCGCGCTGGGCGGGGTCGGTCAATTCAAAGAAGACCTTGGGCTGAAAGCCAAAACTGCCCGCGAAGAGATTGGCCGGGAATTGCTGAATCTGCGTGTTATATGTCATCACCGAGTCGTTATAGTGCTGGCGCGCGAACGCGATTCTGTTCTCTGTCGCCTTCAGCTCTTCTTGTAGGGCTAGCATATTTTGGTTGGCTTTGAGGTCAGGGTAGTTTTCCGCGACGGCGAAGAGCTGGCGTAGGGCTCCGGTGAGAATATTTTCGACTTGGGCACGTTCTTGGACGGTTCCCCCTGAGATCTGCACTGCCTGTTGGCGGGCCTTGGTCACGCCTTCGAGCACCGATTGCTCGTACTTCATATAGCCCTTGCAGACTTCGACCAAGTTGGGAATGAGATCATGACGACGCTTCAGTTGCACATCAATCTGCGACCACGCATTGTCCACGCGATTGCGGGAGGTGACCAAGCTGTTGTACAGCCCGATCACCAAAAAGATGAGCAGGGTGACGACACCTAGAAGAATCCACGTTACAGCCATACAATCCCCTCTCCCTTTTGCTTTTTATTCTGTTTCAATGTCCACAGCCGCAGCCACAGCCTCCGTTGTTGCTTTCGGCGCCGGAGCTGCAGCCGCAAGACCCCTGTTGGGCTTTGGGATTGTCTATAAAGAAACCTTGCTCCGGTCCGTCGCTGAAATCAAGTTTGGCTTCGGACAGGAGCGAGCTGCTCATCTGGTCTATAAAGATTTTGACTTGTCCGGCTTCTACAACTGTGTCGCCGGGTGCGCTCTCTTTCTCTAGGAAGAGTCCGTAGGCTGGTCCGCAACACCCGCCGGTTTGGGCCACCACGCGCAGGGCGTGATCGCCCTTGCCCTCGCTCTGCAAGAACTGGTGCAGGGCTTGCGCCGCCTTCTCAGTAACGGTGAACATCGCTCAACCACTCCTTGGTCTGTAATGATATTATGCTGTCAACATTATAGCATATTTTGAATTACGGCGGGTAGGAAAGAACCGGTCACGCCGCCTGACGCCTCTCCACTTTGGGGAGCCCGGCCACTGAAGTGGCGGGCTGGGCTGTACAAAGCCCGCGGCTTCAGCCGCCGGGCCAAGGAAAGTGAAGAGAAGCCACGGCTCTGTAGAAAACCTCCCTGGGACCGGCGACTCAAGCTCAAGTAGGGGCGTATGGCCATACGCCCCTACAAAACCCGCTTCAGCGGGCTTCCATCTCCTGAGCTGGCTGCTTGAGCATCCGGCTCCAAGGATTTCTACAAAGCCGAAGCCACGGAGGAAGTCGTTTTCCGTGCCTTCTGTTCTTTCCGTGAGTTCCGTGATTCAGACGCTTTCGAAGGTCAGGCGGCGCTCGGCTCCTCTTTGACCTCGGAAGATATATTATCCTTGCCAAACTCGGATGTTTTAGTATACTTTTAGCTGAGGTGTCGTCACATGGTCAAAGACACGGCCGAAGGAATCGTCATTGCTCAAACTGCCGATCGCGTGCGCGTGAGAGTGTACCGAACGGGTACGTGTGAGAACTGCACGTGTATCTTGAGCACCGCGTGCTCACCGGAAGAAGTAGACCAGCGCCGCGGCGTTTTGGGCAATCTCTTCCGACAGTCTTCCGTCATTGATATCGAAGCGCTCAATCAAACCGGCGCGGCTGCCGGTGATCGCGTCTTGGTGCAGCTCAAGTCCAACGCGTCCGTCGTCAAGGCTTCTGCATTGCTCTATCTCATCCCAGCGATAATGTTTATCGTGGGAATCGTACTCGGCGGCTGGTGGAGTTCCACACGTTGGGGATTCTCCGGCGACGCTGTCATTCTCGTCCAAGTGGCCAGTGGCTTTGGCTTGATGGCATTGAGCTTCGCCTGTGCCGCTATCTATGCGAAGCTGCGCGAGCGCTCCGAGTTCACCCCTATAGCGACAAAAATTCTCTTCAGAGCTGAGGATCAACGTTCACCGTCACTGAGTCCGAGAGCTTCAGCTCTTTGACAGTGGCCCATACCCCCGTTTGCACGGAACCTTCAGAGCCTTTGACGAGTAATTGCCAGCGATAGCGCCCCCTCAGGCGATAGGGCAGCGCCTGCGCCGGGCCGAGAACCTCTATAGTCCCTAAAGCTTCCAAATGCTCTTTGAGTCGGTCGGCCTGTTCGCGGGCTTTGATTTCGTTATGATGGTCTATTGTCGCAAAGATTATTCGCGTAAAGGGCGGATACCCCAACGCCCGCCGCAGTTCTATCTCGTGTGTATAAAATGTGAGATACTCTTGCGCCGCTGCCAAGCGAATTACTTCATTGTTTGGGTGTCGGGTCTGAATGATGACTTCGCCTGGCTTCTCTCCCCGTCCGGCACGACCGGCAACTTGAGAGATTAATTGGAAAGTTCTTTCTCCGGCGCGGAAATCGGGGAAATCTAAAAGAGTATCTGCCGAAACGACCCCTACCAAGGTCACATTGGGAAAGTCCAGTCCTAAGCCGATCATCTGAGTGCCCACAAGCATCTGAATCTGTTCTTGACGAAAGGCCTCCAAGATCGCGCTGTGCTCGCCGCGACGCACGCTCTCGGAGTCCATTCGACGAAAGTTTATATTGGGAAAGCTCTTCTGGATTTCCAGCTCCAGTTTCTCCGTGCCCGCTCCCTCAAAGAGCAAATCCGTCGAGCCACACGACCGACATTTGGGCAATCGCACTCGGTAGTTACAATACCGGCAACGCAGCTCTTGTTCGCGCAAGTGCATGGTAAGAGCAATTTGACAGAGCGGACATGTGACGGTCTCGCGGCAGCACCGACAGATGGCGATCGAGTAGCCCAGTTTATTGAGAAAGAGAATGATCTGTTCTCCGTTGCTCAATCGTTGCTCGATCTTAGCGTGTAGGAGCGGGCTCAATAGATTTTTTCGCTCGGCCATGTCTACGATCTTGATCGTTGGCGGCTGGGCGCTGACGACGCGCTCCTTCAGTGCGAGCAGCTGATAGCGCCCCTGCTGAGCGTTGAAGTAGCTTTCTATGCTGGGCGTGGCACTGCCCAGGACGACCGTGGCTCCAGTGAGTTCAGCTCGCTTGAGGGCTACCTCGCGCACGTGATACCGTGGGGCAGCATCGTTTTGTTTATAGGTGCTCTCGTGCTCTTCGTCAATCACTATCAGTGTGAGATTCGGGCATGGGGCGAAGATCGCGGCGCGCACGCCGATGGCGATCTGGGCCTCCCCATCTTTGAGACGCTGCCACTGGCGCGTCCGCTCAGCATCCGTCACCCCACTGTGATAAACGGCGACTCGTTCGCCAAAGACATTGCGAAAGCGTGCGACTAACTGTGGGGTCAGCGAGATCTCCGGGACGAGCACGATCGCTTGGCCACCGTGCTCTAGAGCGCGCTGGCACGCGCGAATGTAGACTTCGGTCTTGCCGCTGTTGTTGACGCCGTGGAGAAGAAAAGTCCTCCGAAGAGTCGAGAGTCCAGGGTCAAGAGGTCGAGAGTCGAGAGACTCCAGACCTCCAGACTCCCAGACTCTGGACAGGGCGAGGGCCTGGGTAATCTTTTCTAAGGCCGCCATCTGCTCGGTGTTCAGCGTGATCGCTTTCGGCGCTTCATGAAATTCCACGTGCTCTGATCTGCGAGGTTTCTTGGTGATAGTGACCAGCCTAGCTTGAGCGAGAGCGCGTAATGGTCCCGGCCCACAGCCGACCCGCGATAAAAGCTCTCTGTCCGTTGGATTTTCCAGACTCAGCAGGGCTCTGAGAATCGCGGCTTGTTGAGGAGCCTTACGCGAGAGCGTCTCGATCCGTGCGAACAGTTCTGCCAGCGAGATCATCGGCTTCACATACCCGGCCGTGCGCCCGCGCTGAGGCCGATAATGCGCTGGGGCCATTGCTTGAAGCACAACCCCCAAGGGGGCCAGATAATATTCAGAGATCCAGCGCGCGAGTGCGAGCTCGCGCTCGTCTAACTCCGGTTCGGGTATTACAATGGCAAAGACCTCACGAAGACGGTTCTCAAACGTGCTGGTCTCCTTGAGGGCCACAACAAAAGCTTCGACCTTGGGCTGATCCCGAAACGGCACGAGCACCCGCTGGCCGATCTGAATCTGCCCGCGCAGCGCTTCGGGAATTTTATAGTCGAACGTCTGCTCAACACCAACCGGAACAGCGACTTCAGCGACAGAGTAGCTCATTGCACCAGCTCGATCTGCCACGGGGACCGCAGGATGATCTGCGGCTGGCTTTGATACTGAGAAAACTCACCGGTCACACGGACCCTTTTGTTCTGGTAGAACGACGCCGGCTGTACCCCAAGCCCTGTGAACCGCGGCTCAGCGCTCTTGAAAATTATCGCGGACAGATGAGTAAGAAAATCTCTATCGGACTGAAGGCGGATGACACCGCCCTGAACGGTGCTGGTGACGACAGTGAATTCTGTTGTTACTATACGTCCCAGATAGCGCTCGGCTTGGGTTTCGAGCACCCGAACCGGCGTGAGCCCCAGCACGACGCGCTCGCGGTCATTCACTCTCCATTGAGGCCCCAGACACTTCGTGGCTGCTTTGCAGTCGAAGTCGTCGCAATCCGTGAAATTATCTCCGTCGTTATCCTGGCCATCGTCGCAATCGCACTCTTCGCGTGCTCCGGAGATCGAACAGAAGGGCGCCCGCACTGTGAGAACAAACTCGTTGGACCAATCGGTGAAGCCACCTTGAGCGCGAGCCCGCAACCGATAGAACCATTGTTGTCCCGGCTGCACTTCTTCGTCAACGAAGTAACGGTGATTGGCTGGAATGTGGGAATAGACTCGCTCACAAGGGCCGAACGATTGGCGTGCACGGCAGAGCTCATAGAATTCAACGGGGCGCAGGAGATGGGGTCTCCATTCGATCCGCGCTAACACATCTTCCCAATTGTGATGGCGCACCGTCATCCGGGGCGGCAGCGTCGGCGTCATATCATAGTCTAGGGCGTCTTGTTTGAGGCGCTCAAAATGCTCAGAGAACTGCGCCGCGAGCGCGGAGCTCTCGAGCACCAGGAGATTTTCATCATTGCTGAAAAAGCCGCTGTCGGACCAGTTCGTTGAACCCGTCATAACTGTTTTTCCGTCAATCACAGCGAACTTGTGGTGGGCCAGTCCTGGCAGGGCATCCACTACGCCCACCCCGAGATGGAGCATCTCGTCCATCTCCGAGTCTTCAAAACGCTCCCAGCCGCGAAAGTCCCAGACGGCATCTATCTGTACCCCGCGAGCCCAAGCTGCCGCCAGCTCGGCCATCAGTAGATCGTCAGTAAAATAAAACATCGCGATCTGCATGCTCTCTTTCGCCTGACGGATCGCGTCGCGCACGACCTTTTGAGGTGCGCCGCTGGGGGTGAAATAGAGCCCGACCGGCGTTGAGTCTACCATATATGTTCTCAGTTGTGTGAAAATCCGACCATCGTATTTATTTTCGCCAAAACGATCTCGAAGGAACATCTCGTTGAACTCAGTCACAAAGAGCCGGGCCAGGCGCTCGTCACGAATGACCAACGCACTGTTGGCATCAAAGAAGAGTTCTCTCTCGGCCCAGTTGAGCGAACCGGTCCAGAGAACAGCTCCATCAATCACGACGAACTTGTGGTGCATCGTATGCGCAAAGCGTCCGCGCACATCGGCGCTGGCGTCGGTCTTGAGCGTCAAACACCGTAAATTCTGAAGCTGGCTATAAGCACTGGTGAACTCTTCTACAGAAGACTGGTCTGTGACCAGACGGATGGTAACACCGCGGTCACAGGCTTGGCGCAAAGCGTGAATCACCGGCTGATGGGTGAGCCGATAGACGGCCGCATCAATCGTCCTTTGGGCTGAGTCAATTAAGGCAATGAGTGCGCGATCTACGCCGTTGGCCTGCTCTCCGGGCTTATCCATCAGAGGCAGCCCCGCCAGCGGATCAGTGAAATACACCTCGATAGGTTCTCTGGAAAATGTCGTGGCATCCTGTGCGGGCTGCGACCATCCAAGAGCGAAGATCAGCAAGAACAAAACGAGAAAAAACTTTTTCACGGTTTCCTCCTTTGCATATCCAAGATGGCTGCTCTCTCATCACGCTAGTCTATCTCGCCACACTATCAGTGATCAAGTGCAACGTTCTCCCCAGACACAGCACAGTGGGTATATTGCCCCAAGTGTACAGCAAAAATGCGATACCGAGAGTGTCCGGCTATACCCATATTCACCACGATGAGTGACCGAGATCATACGCGTACCTCTTGACATAAAAAAATTTTTGCTCTATACTCACATTGATAACCATGAGTGGTGGTGTATGAAGCGCATGACAGCAGTGCCGAAAAGTGCGACGGAAACCGAGAAACGAGCTTACAGGCAAAGCTCGAGAGTTCTCATCATTGCATCGCCCTCTCTCCCAGGTTACCTCCTTCTATCTTTCTTCTCTTTCACCTCTGAAACTACACATATCATTCAATCTCAACAGCTTGCACACTCTTAAACCCATGAGCAACTCCACCATAAGCTCAAGAGGAGGTGACATGGCGATGCCGATGAAGAAGAAAGCTCCTGCGAAGAAGAAGACGGCGAAGAAAAAGAAGAAGTAAGACAACAGCCCTCGACAAAGTCTCCACCCCTTGTCGAGGGCCGAGATGGGTGTGAAAGGCTACCAGGGTACCGGTAGCCTTTCACTATTGTATCCCGCTAGGGGTGCAAGAGCAACTTTCCGAACTGTTCGCGCTTTTCCAGCATTTCTTGAGCCTTAGCCGCATCCTTGAGAGCAAATGCTCCAGCGATGACCGGTTTGAGCTTTCCTGCCCAGACCAATTGTAGAACCTCATTGAGTTCGCGCCGGGTGCCCATCGTCGATCCCAAAATCTGCAGTTGCTTCCAGAAGACGAGGCGGATGTCGGTTTCTCCAATTGGTCCGGTCGTGGCGCCGCACGTCACCAAGCGTCCGTTGCGTGCCAGGGCTCGTAGGCTCTTCTGCCACGTCGCCTGTCCGACGCTTTCGACCACTACATCCACGCCACGTTTGTTCGTCAGCTTCCAGATTTCTTTATCAAATTCGACCTTGGCGTAGTTTATCAGAACATCAGCACCCAGCTCTTTGGCATGCGCCAATTTCTCGTCGGTGCTCGCCGTGGCGATCACGCGCGCGCCGCAGAGCTTGGCAATCTGTATAGCTGCACTGCCGACGCCGCTGCCTGCGGCCAACACGAGCACATCTTCGCCAGGCCTGACCTTCGCTCGCGTCACGACCATGCGCCACGCCGTCATGAAGACTAAGGGCACAGCCGCCGCCTCATCGAACGAGATATGCTCTGGAAGTTTGATGGCGTTCCGTGCGGGCGCTTTGACGAACTCGGCGTAGCCGCCGGGAGCGTGCTCGCCCAAAATGCCGTACTGCACGCAGAGACTGTCCTCGCCCATCTGACAGTATTCGCACTCGCCGCAATTTAAGTTGGGATTGAGCACAACCCGTTCGCCGACTTTTACATCTTTCACGGCGGAGCCGACCTTCTCAATCACTCCAGCGACGTCGGCCCCAGGCGTGTGCGGAGGCTCTATCCCCGGAATGCCGCGACGTACCCAGATATCTAAGTGATTGAGTGCACAGGCCTTCACCCGGACGAGCATTTCCGTCTCCGAGATTTCAGGAATGGGGACTTCTTCGAGTTTGAGTTTTTCCGGGCCGCCGTGTTCGCGAATGACGATGGCTTTCATCTCTTTTTCCTCCTAAGGTGTTTGCACTAAATCTGAATCCGCCCGGCCAGCGCCCGCGAGAGCGTCACTTCGTCGGCGAATTCCAAATCACGCCCCACCGGCACCCCGTGCGCGATTTGGGTAATTTTGACGCCGAAGGGTTTGATCTTCCTCGCCAAATACATAGCAGTCGCTTCGCCTTCGACTTTGGGGTCAAGCGCGAGAATCACCTCTTGCACGCCTCCTTTGCTCAGCCGCACCAACAGCTCTTCGATATGGAGCTGCTCCGGTCCCACGCCGTTCACCGGCGAGATTACCCCCCCTAAAACGTGATAGAGCCCTCGATACTCGTGCGTCTTCTCCAGCTTCAACAGTTCTTGCGGGTGGCTGACTACGCAAATCGCAGAAGAATCGCGCTTGGAGTCGCGACAGATTGCGCACAACTCGTTCTCAATCTCAGTGAAGTTAAAACACTCTTTGCACGTGCGAATCTGCTCTTTGACGTGGGCCACAGCTTGGCTGAGCAGTTCAAGTTCTTCTGGGGGTTGACTGAGCAAATAGAACGCCAGTCGTTCTGCGGTCTTGCGCCCGATGCTCGGCAGCTTTTGAAATTCCCTAATGAGATTCTCTAACGGCTCAGGGTATTTGTCCATGAACTCACAAGCCCAGTCCCGGAATATTCGGCAACCCCAACTGCCCCATGATGCCCCCCATCTCGCGCTGGGCCAGCTCTTTGGATTTTGTTTGTGCTTCTTTGATCGCAGCCAAGATCAGGTCTTCGAGCATCTCCACGTCGTCTGGGTTCACAACTTCTTTCGAGATTGCAATGTCAACGATCTCTTCTCTCCCGTTGGCGACAACTTTGACCATGCCTCCTCCCGACGACGCCTCCACCCGTAAGTTGGCTAGCTCTTGTTGCTTCCGCTCCATCAGCTCCTGCATCTTTTTGACTTGCTTCATTGCCTCTTTCATCCCGCCGGGGAACTGCATAAGGCCTCCTTAAAATTTTAGGTTAAGATTTCGCCATCAAATGTCTTTCTGATTAGTTCGGCTTTTTCATGCAGCTCCGTGCTCTTGCTCTTGCGGCGCGTCGGAGCATTTCCAGTTGTCACCGTGCTGAAAGCGATCTCGACACGGCGCGGTCCGTACACCCGTGCCACGACTTCTTCTAAGTATTTCCGGTCTTTTTCGAGGCGCTCCTTGTGAAAGGTGTGCTGGGGGTCGTACTCGATGCGCAGCACAGTGGGCTCTTCAATGGGCTGCCCGTCGAGCAGGAGCGCATGTACGGGGCCACGGCGGTCACGCTTGATCTCTTCCAAGAGCTGCGTCCACTTGTCGGTTTCGCTCTGGACGATCTCACTTTTTTCTGTTGTGTGTTTGGGCTCTTTGGGCGGTTCTCTATGCTGGGTTTTGGGACGTGCTGGTGAGGGAGCGAAGAGCGTTGTCCGCGCTGGGGTAGAGGCTTTTTCTGAGGGTTCAGAGATTGTCCGTGTCAGCTCCAGTGCTTTTACTTCAAGCAAGATGCGCTTCTCCCAGGCGCGGCCCAATTCACGCTTTAGCTCCAAAAGCTGAGTGCTCAGCTCGATGAGCATATCCAGGCTGGCCTCTGTCGGCACGGGGTGCCCGTCGAGCTTGGTGATGATCCAGTCGCGCGACCGCTCGATCAGCTCGTCCACAAAAAGCTCCAAGTCTTTGCCCCGTTCGGCTACATCAGCAATGATCTCTAATGCCCGGCGGCCCTGGCGTACCAGCAGCGCTTGCAAAAACTCAGTAACAGTTTCCTCGCTGGCCAAGCCCATAATCTCGAAGAGATCGTGCTCTTCGATGCGCGCGGCCCCTTTATACGAAGCGAGTTGCTCCAGCATCACAATCGAGTCGCGCAGGGCTCCGCGGGCACGGTACGAAATAGTCATCAGCACCCGTGAGCTGGCGTCAATCTTCTCGGCGTCACAGATCTCTCTCAGGCGTTTTTCGATGCGCTCCGGCGGCAGGAGTTTCAGTTCGAACGCCTGGCACCGGCTGATAATCGTCAAGGGCACTTTGTGCGGTTCGGTGGTAGCAAAAATAAAAATGACGTGTTTCGGCGGCTCTTCTAAAGTTTTTAAGAGCGCATTGAACGCCTCGTTGGTCAACATGTGGACTTCGTCAATGATATAGACTTTATATTTCGCTTCAGCGGGAACGAAGTTGACTTCCTCGCGCAACTGTCTGATCTGGTCAATGCCGCGATTGCTTGCCCCGTCAATCTCAATGACATCCAGAGCGTTGCCCCGCGTGATCTTTTTGCAGATATCACAAGCGTTGCATGGCTCGCCGTGCTGGGGATCTGTACAGTTGACGGCCTTGGCGAAGATGCGGGCTATAGAAGTCTTCCCGACTCCTCTAGGGCCGGCTAGGAGATACGCATGGGCGATTTGGTTTGAGAGAATGGCGTTCTGGAGCGTGCGTACCGTGTATTCTTGGTGGACCACCTCCGCAAAGCGTTGCGGGCGCCACGTGCGATAAAGGGACTGGTAGGTTGTCAGCTCGTCGCGCGCCTCGGCCATGAGAGCAGATCACCCGGTTTACGAGAAGTTGGTCGGAGAGGCCGGATTTGAACCGGCGACCTCACGGTCCCAAACCGTGCGCGCTGCCGCTGCGCTACTCTCCGAGCTTCAGGCTATTATAGTTCCCTAAAGTACTGCTCGTCAACCCACTTGACGCGTGGGCGTAAACTCGTTATACCCTAGTTGCCCTTGGGCAGGCACAGGGGCCTGCCCCTACAGTGGCAATTGCACACATGTGACGGGCAGCTCCGGCTGACGCATTGCATAGCCCTGGTTAAAGCATGCAAATCTCCTTCTTCCAAATCGGAACCGTCTGCTTGAGCGTATCAATGAGATAACGGCAGGCCGCAAACGCTTCCGCACGATGCTCCGAGGCTACGGCGATGACGACACTGGGCTCGCCGATCTCAACTTGTCCTACGCGGTGCATGATCGCTATCTGATGGACCCCCCACCGCTGCGCGGCTTCTTGACAGAGCTTGTGCAGTTCTTCGTGGGCCATCTCTGTATAAGCTTCATATTCGAGATGAGAGAGGGGACGGCCTTCTATATCTGTAGGCCGCACGATTCCGGAGAAAGTCACCAGCCCTCCCAAGCCCTTGAGGTCGAGTTTTTTCAGAGCATCTTCCGTTGAGATAGCTCGCTCAGTGATCTCGATATACAAAAGCTTCTCACCCTCCGCTCACCGGCGGAAAGAAGGCTATTTCATCCCCTTCGCTGAGAGGCTGACTCTCCTGAGCGTGCTGGCGATTGACGGCAATGGCACGTGAGGGGCGAAAAGAAGCCAAGGCCGGGAATCGTTGCTCCAGCTCCGTCCATAGCTCGCCGGCCGTCAACCCACCGAAATCCACGACCAGCTCGTCCGATCCAACTGCCTCCCGCAAGAGGCTGAAGAGCTGCACTCGCACTCTCATGGGCAGTATTATAGTTCTTGAAGGCTGTTGAGCGCAAGCGTGTGCGGAAAGCCTTATCTTATGAGAAAAAAGATGCGCAAAGTGCTTTTTGTGCCCAAGAGAAGAGCATTTTCCCCAACTCAATCCTTCCAAGTGTCAGAAGTCCCAAAACTGTTGGTATTATAAGAGCGATAAAGAGCGGACGCACTCATCACCTCCTTGAGCAGAGGGCTTGGCCCGCGCATGGTGCATCCGAGCAGCAGGCCCGAAAGGGCCTGACGGCGGTCCAGGGTTTTGCCCGCACCCCCGCGGGATTTTTCCCCAGGCCGCTAAGGAAGCGGTTCGAATCCGTATGGACCAGGCCCTCTCCTCCTTATCCTTCAGGCTTTCGTACACGCTGTTGACAAAATAACCGAAGAATGCTACAATTCTGTCGCGAGCAAAAAATCGACAGATACTGAAAATATGCCGTTTTGGCAAGGAGGATGCAGCTTTTTTATGCAGGGGGCATTTGAGTATCTCGAGGTAGGGCAGGGCCCATCCATAACGCTCCTTCATGGGCTCTTCGGTGGCCCATCCAACTGGTCTGAAGTCATTGCCATTCTCGCGCAGGATTTTCACGTTCTTGCACCAAAGTTCCCTTTAGATGGCTCGATCTCCGTCAACTCCCTCCAGCCGCTGACCGACTTTGTTAAAGCGTTTCTGGATTACAAAGAGATCGAACAGACCGCGCTGTGTGGCAACTCTCTCGGAGGGCAGGTCGCGCTCGATTTCTGCCTCAAGTACCCCAATCGGGTGACCAAGCTCATCTTAGCCGGCAGCGCGGGGCTCTATGAACGCCATCTCGCTGATGGCTCCTTGCCCCGGCCTAACAAAGAGTTCGTTCGTGAGCAAGCCCAAAAAGTCTTCTTCGACGAGCGCCATATCAGCGATCAGTTAGTTGAGCAGATCTATCAGCAATTACAGGACCGTCATTATGTGCGCTTTCTCATCCGTGTAGCGAAAGTGACGCGAGATTACCGAATGGATGATGAGCTAGCGAAGGTCAGAGTGCCAACCCTGCTCGTCTGGGGCGCACAAGATGAAGTCACGCCTCCCAGCGTCGCGCATCAGTTCCATCAACATTTGCCAGATGCGCAGTTGGTCTTCTTCGACCGCTGTGGGCACTCGCCTCCTATTGAACACCCCCAAAAATTCAGCCACACAGTGCGTGAATTCCTAGAGCACCAACAGCACTTCCCTGTGGCTTCTGTTTAGAGCCTGATTTCAAAACCCTCCCTCGTCAGGAGGGGCGAACCCGTGTGTTCGCCCTGGGCAGACACCGAGGTCTGCCCCTACGATCGAGCACGGGGCTTCAGCCACCGGGCGGGGCTGATGGTTGCTGTGAACCTGATCGTCGGCTAAGCTGGTGGTGTTATGCGTATCTTAGCCGGACGCTTGGGCGGCCGCCCTCTGATCGAACCGACGTCTCAGATCAAATGGTATCTTCGTCCCATGCGCGAAGCCGTGCGTGCGGTGCTCTTCAATATCTTAGACAACGCTATCACTGGAGCTCACTTTCTCGATCTCTTCGCTGGCACGGGCAGCATCGGCTTAGAAGCGCTCAGCCGTGGCGCCCGTTCGTGTGTCTTCGTAGATATCTCTGAAGAAGCGTGTTGGATTATTCGGAAAAACATCGAGAATCTCGGGCTGGCCCAGCAAGCGAGCGTTTATCAGATTGATGCGCTGAAAGCTATCGAGATGTTTCACCGCCAGGGCCAGCAGTTCGATCTGGTCTTCATTGGACCGCCCTACGGGAAAGAGCTTGCCCACAAGACCCTCGTCCATCTCTCTTCTCACCCCATTGTGTCTCCCGGCGCACTTGTCGTGACCGAAATTTTTAAGAAAGAGAAAGTTCAAGCAGAATACGGATCCTTAAAGTCTCTCGAGGAGCGCACCCACGGTGATAACCGGCTCTGGTTTTACCACTGGGGTTCTTTGGAGTACAATCTGAGCAATCTATAGTCGAGGGGGAGATCGAAGATGAGGCGGGAATTGCTAGTCGTCTTAATATCGGTGGGATTCTTGCTGGTGCTGGTGATCGGTGTGCAGCTGTTGTGGCAGACAGCGCAGAGCCAGCCTACTATCCCCAACGAGCTTGTCATCCGGCCATTTATTGAGATCAAGTTCGAAGCGCCCTCATACTGGAAGAGCGAAGTCCGCGGGGGCTGTATCGCCTATATTCCGAAGGGGGGCCGAGTTGCCAAGGTGACGGTGACGCGACCTGATGGCAGTAGAGTCGACCACCAAGTCGCTTCGACGGGGTCAGTAGTCGCCTGTCAGAACGTCGTTCATGTAGATACTGTCGGGCGGGGGTTTTAAGTCAACTACTGACGGCTGAAGCCGTCAGCTTGCAGGTGAACCATGCGGTTCTTCAACGGCGACCTTGGCAATCTGTGCGGGCAGGCCGAACTTTTTTCGCAGGTCGTAGTAGAGGAGCTTGTGCAACCGGAGCTGGCTGAAGGCCTGAGAAGCCCAAGCGATCTCCGATTTCAATTACAAAAGATTGGAGGTGCTTTGTCAAGGGCGCATTTCGGCTAAAGCCGACAGTCTCCTGCGCCCATTTTCTATGAACCGAATCTTTGTCATACTGGGTGTTGTGTTGCTGGCGCTCGTCGGAGCGTTGCTCTTGTACATCTATGCGCCGAAGACGGGCGGAAGCTCCGTCGGCATCGTAAAAGTCTCCGATGAAGTTCCCGTCTACGGCTATAAGAGCGTCAAAACTTATCCTCATGCCCCACAAGCTTTCACGCAAGGGTTGGTCTACTACAAAGACGATATTCTCTATGAGGGAACGGGGATGTGGGGGGAGTCATCGCTGCGCAAGGTCGAATTAGAGACGGGCAAGGTCTTGCAAATTCACCAATTGCCCAGCGATCTCTTCGGCGAAGGGATCGTCGTGTGGAAAGATCAGATTGTGCAACTCACTTGGCAGTCGCAAAAGGGCTTCGTGTACGATCGTGAGACGTTCACGTTGCTCAAAGAGTTCTCTTATCCCACAGAGGGCTGGGGGATTACACACGACGGGAGCCGTCTTATCATGAGCGACGGCTCGGCGACGCTCTTCGTCTGGGACCCGGAGACTTTCCAAGAGATCGGGCGCATTGAAGTGCGAGACCAGAATGGCCCGGTCGTGCGGCTCAATGAGCTTGAATATATTAACGGGCTCATTTACGCCAACGTGTGGCAGACGGATCGCATTGCGATTATTCAGCCAGAGACGGGGCAGGTCGTAGGCTGGATCAATCTGGCCGGACTGCTCAAGCCGGAGGACCGTTCAGCA
The DNA here is from genome assembly GCA_037440025.1 of Candidatus Fraserbacteria bacterium. Taxonomy (GTDB): domain Bacteria; phylum Bipolaricaulota; class Bipolaricaulia; order RBG-16-55-9; family DRXL01; genus JANXCC01. The sequence continues at coordinate 168,738 of JBBIUX010000002.1, forward strand.
CGGGTAGACGTGCTCAACGGGATTGCCTATGACGCTCAGGGCGACCGGCTCTTCGTCACCGGAAAGTATTGGCCCAAGCTCTTTCAGATTCAATTGACGAAGCCGTAGAGATTCTTTGCCTTTCAGACTACTTGCGAAACCCCGGCGGCCAGGGGTAGTCGGGAGGGCAGAGGTCTTGGCCATTGTTATGGAACTCGTTGCCCCCTCCAAAGATCTGAATCGGGGCACTCTTGACTAGTGCTCTGTCACACTTGCTTTGAACGAACAAATGGGCCATCCTTGCTCTGAGAGATTTTTGAGACCAAGGAGGCCCAGATGCGTAAGAAGTATAA
>JBBIUX010000003.1:0-92156 GCA_037440025.1 Candidatus Fraserbacteria bacterium
CCTTCAACTGGCTCTGGAGCGTGCGGCAGTTAGGGCATTCCGCATTCTGCGTCATAGCTTTACCTTACCACACTTGCCAGACGCTAAACAAGTACAAATTCCCAATGAGATCGCTACTGAGCTAGAGAAAGTATGGACGAGTTTCGCTACAACTAGAGGCTTTTCACCTCCTGCTGGGGGGGGGAAACCAGAGAAGAAGCCCTCAGAAATATCCAAGAAGTGCTGCAAATGGTCATCGAAAGCCTGATCGAACACGGAGAGCCCATACCCAAAGAAGCTGTCGTCAGTATCTCTCAACAGCCGGTAGTCACCGTCACTATGGCTCGATGAATCAGATTGACTATAGTAAACTCCGCAACCTCACGGTGAGAGAGATCATCAGCGCTCTTTTGTGTAAAATTCTCGACAACGAGAACTAAAATCTCGGACGGAAGAACGGAGTGACACCATGCCCACCATTGCCCCCTACGGCTCTTGGAAGTCGCCGATCACGGCAGACCTGATCGCGCGCGGTTCTGTGCGGTTGATGCAGATCGTGCTGGATGGAAAAGATATCTATTGGCTCGAATCCCGTCCCGCCGAAGGAGGACGCTATGTCATCGTCAAGAGAACTCCCGACGGAAAGATCTCTGACATCACTCCCGCGCCCTTCTACGCTCGCACAACGGTGCACGAATACGGCGGCGGCGACTTTTCAGTCTCGGACGGCACGGTCTATTTCTCCAATTTCAAAGACCAACGGCTCTATGCCCAAAAGCCCGGTGCTTCGCCCCAGCCCATCACTCCCGAAAAAGCTTTGCGCTATGCTGACGCCATTATTGACGGTCGTCGCAATCGAATGATTTGTGTGCGTGAAGACCACACCGTCGTCGGGCGCGAGGCCGTCAATACATTGGTAGTCGTAGGAGCGAACGGCCGTTCGCCCCTACAAGGCGGCGACCCTGAGAGCAGCAAAGTGCTCGTCTCAGGGAACGATTTCTACTCTTCACCCCGATTAAGCCCTGACGGAACAAAATTAGCGTGGCTGACGTGGAACCATCCCAACATGCCCTGGGACGGCACGGAATTATGGGTCGGCGAGTTCAATAGTAGGGGTGAGGTCACCTCGCCCATGCGGGTCGCAGGGGGCCCCAGCGAATCTATCTTCCAACCCGAATGGTCCCCCGACGGGCGCTCCCTGCTCTTTGCCTCCGATCGGACGGGCTGGTGGAACTTCTATCGGTGGCGCGACGGTCAGATCGAGGCTCTGACAAATATGGAAGCGGAGTTTGGCCAGCCGCAGTGGGGCTTTGGCATGTCCACGTATGCGTTTGAGTCTGCCCAACGCATCGTTTGTGCGTACGTGCAACGCGGCGTCTGGCACCTAGCCAGCCTTGATCTACAAACGCGGACCCTAGAGCAGATCGAGACGCCGTATACAGAGATCAGCTCCGTGCGAGCCGGGGCGGGCCACGTCGTCTTCCGTGCGGGCTCGCCCACAGAGATGCTCTCCATCGTTCGGTTCGATCTCAAAGCAAAGAGATTCGACGTGCTCCGTCGCTCAAGCGAGATTCAGATTGATGGAGAATATCTGTCGCCAGCGCAGCCCATCGAGCTCCCCACCGAGGGCGGCAAGACTGCCTATGCGTTCTTCTACGCTCCGAAAAACAAAGACTTTCAAGCCCCACCAAGCGAGAAACCCCCATTAGTCGTCTTCAGCCACGGCGGGCCGACGAGCGCTACAACATCAACGCTCAAATTGGAGATTCAGTACTGGACGAGTCGTGGCTTTGCTGTTGTGGACGTCAACTACGGGGGCAGCACCGGCTATGGGCGCGAGTATCGAGAGAGGCTGAAGGGCAACTGGGGCGTCGTAGACGTAAACGACTGCGTCAACGCTGCGAAGTATTTGGCTCAACAGGGGCTTGTGGACGGCGAGCGCGTGGCGATCCGCGGGGGCAGCGCCGGAGGCTACACGACGCTCTGCGCGCTCACCTTCAGAAAATTTTTTAAAGCCGGGGCAAGTTACTTCGGCGTGAGCGATCTTGAAGCTTTAGATAAAGACACTCATAAATTTGAGTCGCGCTACAATCGCAGTCTCATTGGGCCATACCCTGAACGGCGCGATCTCTATTATGAGCGCTCGCCCATTCACTTTGCTGACAGAATCTCGTGCCCGGTGATCTTCTTCCAAGGGCTGGAAGATAGAGTCGTCCCGCCAAGTCAATCCGAGCTGATGGTCGAAGCGTTGCGCACGAAGGGCATCCCCGTCGCGTATGTCCCCTTTGAAGGCGAGCAGCACGGCTTTCGCAAAGCCGAGAATATCAAAAGATCGCTCGAAGCCGAGCTGTATTTTTACTCCAGAGTTTTCGGCTTCCCCATTGCTGATCCCGTCGAGCCGGTGAAAATCGAAAATCTCTCGTAGTTGAACGCCCAGGTCTCACCAGTTAATATGAGCCCGTCTCTTTTTGTTATGGCTATTCTCACTTTGGTTCAAGCCGTCAATGACGCTTTGAGAACCGAGATGCGTCGCAATCCCAATGTCGTCGTCCTGGGCGAAGACGTTGGGAAAGTAGGCGGTGTCTTTCGGGCGACAGATGGCTTATATCAAGAATTCGGAGCTGACAGAGTCCTTGACACGCCGTTAGCCGAAAACGGCATCATTGGCACAGCAATCGGCATGGCGCTCTACGGACTGAGACCCGTCGCCGAGATTCAGTTTATGGACTTTATCTTTCCTGCGTATGACCAGATCGTCTCTGAATTAGCGAAGTTCCGCTGGCGCTCCGGCGGACAGTACGCTTGCCCCGTCGTCATTCGGACGCCCTATGGCGGCGGGATCAAGGGCGGACTCTATCACTCTCAGAGCACGGAAGCGTATTTCTGTCACACGCCGGGGCTCAAAGTCGTCGTGCCCTCAACACCGTCTGATACAAAAGGGCTCTTGATCTCAGCGATGCGCGACGAAGACCCCGTGCTCTTTATGGAACCCAAGCGCATCTATCGCTCGATCAAAGAAGAAGTCCCTGACGGTGATTACACGGTGCCCATCGGCCCAGCACGAAGAGCGCGTGAGGGCCGCGACGTCTCGGTCTTCGCCTACGGGGCGATGGTTCACACAGCTTTAGAGGCTGTAGAACAAGCAACCAAAGAAGGAATCGAGTGCGAAGTTATAGACTTGCGAACACTGCTGCCCTTTGACCGTGATGCTATAGTGAACTCCGTAGCCAAGACAGGGCGAGCCGTGATCGTGCATGAGGCGCCCAAGACGTGCGGGTTTGGGGCCGAGATTGCCGCTACTATTGCTGAAGAAGCCCTTGACTGTCTGAAAGCTCCGATTGCGCGCGTAACGGGCTTCGACACGCCCTTCCCGTATACGCTGGAGAACATCTATCTGCCGGACGCACAGCGAATTCTGGACGCGGTGCGGCGCGTCGCGCTATACTGAGGGTACGCGATCGTGCAGTGTTCCACCTATACTCGCGCTTTCTGGCATAAACGACACTCAACGTTTACAATCTGTAGCAACAACTTCATGATGAAGGAGTGTTGCAATGTCCTTTGAGTTCAAACTGCCGGACATCGGTGAGGGCGTCCACGAGGGAGAGATCGTCAAATGGCTCGTCAAAGAAGGGGACTTCGTCAAAGAAGACCAGCCGATGGTCGAAGTGATGACCGACAAAGCGACAGTAGAAATCCCTGCGCCGCGCGCCGGAAAGATTTTGAAACTGAACGGTAAAGAAGGCGAGACCGTCAAAGTCGGCTCGGTGCTCGTCGTCATCGAAGAAGCTGGAGCCGCGCCAGCCCCAACAGTCAAACCCGAACCCAAGCGCGAACTTGCTGCACCACCCCTGCCCAAACCCGAACCGAAGCCTGAACCCGCTCCGACGCCCCTAACGACCAAGCCGACCCCTGCCCCTGCGGCAGCAACGGCCACAGCCGCCCCTGCTCGTGTGCTGGCAACTCCAGCGACCCGCAAGCTCGCCCGCGAGCTGGGCATAGATATTGCACTCGTTCAAGGGACCGGCCCCGCCGGACGCGTCACCGACGAAGACGTCCGCCAGTTCGCCACAGCCCGCACTGCCCCTCAAGCTCCTACTCCTCCACCGACGCCCGCGCCAGCCTACACTCCAACTCCGGTCAGTGCCAATGGGCGCGAAGAGCGCATCCCATTACGAGGGATTCGCAAGCGCATCGCCGAGCACATGCACCAGTCGAAGAACACTGCCGCGCATTTCACCTACGTGGACGAAGTGGATATGACCGAGCTGGTGCAGCTGCGCGAGCAGATGAAGCCCTTAACAGAACAAAAGGGCGTAAAGCTGACGTATTTGCCGTTCATTGTGAAAGCCTGCGTGGCTGCTCTCAAAGAGATGCCCTTATTGAACGCTTCTTTGGACGAAACCCGGGGCGAGATCGTCCTCAAAAAATACTATAACGTTGGGATTGCCACCGCGACTGATGACGGTCTCATTGTCCCCGTCGTGAAAGAGGCTAACAGAAAAAGCTTGCTAGAGATCGCTACGGAGATCGAACGACTAGCGAAAGCTGCCCGCGAGGGCAAGGTCGCGCTTCAGGACTTGCAAGGAGGCACGTTCACCATCACGAGCTTAGGGGCACTAGGCGGGCTCTTCGCGACGCCAATTATTAACTATCCTGAAGTGGCGATTCTGGGCGTGCACGAGATCAAGAGGCGCCCGGTCGTGCGAGAGAACCAAATCGTCATTCGCGATATTATGCTGCTCTCGCTCTCGTTCGACCACAGAGTCGTAGACGGCGACGTGGGTGCGCGCTTCTGCAAGAGAGTGATGAGCTATTTAGAGAATCCGAAGTTGCTGTTCTTGGAGTTGGTGTAGATTCTAAAACAGCTTCGGTGTTTATAATTTATCGCAGCACCCCCAGCATAACCAGCACCGCCAGCGCCACCCCCGCTGCGCCCACGATCAGCCCCAGCGTCGCCTTGCTCTCGACGGATTCTGCCTTCGCTGCTGCAGATTCCACCCGTTGGCGCAACGGCGTAAATTCTTCTGCCATGCGATCCACCGCATCGCTCATGCGCTTAATTTGCGCGATCTGCTCTCCTAAAGAAGCCTTGAGAGATTCGATTTCCTTGCCTTGACCTTGGGCCTGCAAGAGTTGTTCCAAGCTATCAAGTCTCTGACTAATCACGTTGAGGTCCTCGGGAGTCACAGAAGCTTGCGCTTCGGGCAGATTTTTGCTTACCGACCCGACAGCAACCTGCAGAGTGTTAATCCGAGAATCTAGGTCCTGAAGCTGCGGCGAGAGCTGCGCAAGCTGAGTCTTAATTAGCTCCCAGTCTGGGATCGGAGGCGTTTCTTTCTCAGCAGCCAGCGCCGACTGAGGTCGGGCTTCCAGAGATTCGACTTTGAAATTGTCGAAGGCAACATTGTGCGCGTGAGCCACGTAAAGCCCTAGCATTCCCTCAGAGAAGTCGTTACCTCTATCAACATAGGAGGTACGCTTAATACCGTTTACATATTCCCGTTGACGCTAACAACAACCAAATCGAGCTTAGCGCCTGCCGGCGCTTGAGCTGTTCCCTGCACTTTGATCTTGGGACTGAACGTGATGAATCCGTCCGTGGGTATGGTGATTTTGACCTGCACTCCTGCCTGAGCTTGGCTGCTTGCCATAGAGCTGCCAAACAATAGCAGCCCGACCACCAATGCGAAAACCAGTGACTGGCGCATCGCGAACCTCCTTAAGATACTCTTTCGCTACGTCAGACTTATAACACAAGTCACCCAACACTGTCAAGATGATGCCTGCCTGAACGCCTATCAAGAACCTTGACAAGTGCAGCATTCCACGCTATAAATGGCCGTGACCAAGAGAAGATATTACCTCCGCTCTCTGGATTTGGACACACGGCTGCGCGTGGAGTTTGAAGTGAGTAGAGGCAAAGTACAAAGGTTTCTTGTTCAACTCGAAGTCGAGACGCAAGGAGAATGGCGAGCGGCGCTCCGCTACGACTGCGCTCATGGTTATGCTCACTGCGACCGTTTGAATCTTCAAGGAGAGCAAAAGAAGCAGAAGCTGCCGCTAGATTACGCGCAAGCGCTCGCCTTTGCTCAACAGGACATCCGGAAGAACTGGCAGAGCTATCGAGAACGCTACCTGAAAGGAGAGTTTCCATGAGCACGACAAAGGTTGCCGCGATGCCTAGGGAAGAAATTTGGAAGCAGCTGAACGCTGAACTGGGAGCCGAGTTTGATCACTACGTCTTAGCCCATCCTGAAGTGCTGGATCAGATTCCAGATGGAGCAGTGTTGTGTTTCCAGCTAGAAGGTGAGGAAGCATTCAATCGCTGGAGTCGGCGGCTGGTCACACGCGCAGGCGGCCAGCCTATTGTCTGCGTGCACATCACAAAGCTCAAACCAATCGAGTCTCGTATCGTGTCGGTAGAAATCACTTTGTCTTGACGCCCTCTCACTCGCGCGTTACAATCTCTTTGCTACCATGCGTGGTATCTTTCACTATCTGTGGGTTTATAAAACCCGCATTATTCTAGGGCTTCTGGCGCTCTTCGTCGTAGATGGCGCTCAGCTGATCATCCCTCTCATCATCCGCGCTGCGGTTGACGAGCTGGCCGCGACGGGTACAGCTCGGCTCATGCTCTATGCTTCTTATGTGCTGGGGATCGCGCTCGTCGTCGCGGTCTTCCGCTTCTTCTGGCGCTATTTTATCTTTGGCACTTCACGAATGATCCGCCGCGACCTGCGCGACCGGCTTTATGCGCACTTGGTGAGGCTCTCAGCGCACTTTTTCACCAACACAAAAACAGGCGACTTGATGGCCCACGCTACGAATGATGTCGAAGCCGTGCAGTTCGCCTGTGGCATGGGCATTCTCGCCTTGGCCGATGCGATTATTATGGTTTCGTTCTCGCTGGCAGCTATGCTCTCAATCAGTTGGGAGCTGGTCTTGTATGCGTTCATCCCTCTGCCCTTTGTGACGGTCTTCGTCGTGGTGATCGGCCGGATGATCCATAAACGCTTTACGGCCGTTCAAGAAGCTTTCTCTCTGTTAACAGAAAAAGTGCGCGAAGCGATCGCCGGCGTGCGCGTTATTAAAAGCTTTGTCCAAGAGTCCGGTTTTTCTAACGACTTCGGGCACACCAATGAACTTTTTATCGAGAAGAACTTGCGCTTGGTACGAGTGCAGGGCTTCTTTGAGCCGATGATCGCCTTGCTCGCCGGGCTTTCGAGTGCTATCGTTCTATGGATCGGTGGCCAGAAAGTGATCAGCAACAATATCAGTCTGGGCGATTTTGTCGCGTTCACGTCGTATTTGGGGATGCTTACGTGGCCCATGATGGCTCTGGGCTTTGTGATTAACTTAATGCAGCGCGGTGCGGCTTCCATGGAGCGCATCGAGAGAATTCTCGACACCTCGCCGGAGATCATTGATGTCCCCGACGCTCAGCCCTTCCCGGCGCGGGCTTCAATCGAGTGCCAGCGCTTAAACTTCAGCTACCCCATCGCTGATCCCAGCACTAATGGACACCCTGTCCCCATCTTGCGCGATCTCTCCTTTCGCATAGAAGAGGGCCAAACTATGGGGATCGTCGGCTTGACGGGCTCTGGCAAGAGCACCCTCGTTCACCTGCTCTTGCGCGTCTTCGACCCTCCCGAGAAAACACTCTTTGTAGATGGGGTTGATGTGCGCCGGATTCGCATAAGCGCCTTGCGCCACATGGTCGCTCTTGTTCCGCAAGACCCCTTTCTTTTTTCAACAACGATCAAAGAGAACATTGCGTTTGGGCGACCGACGGCCAGCGAGAAAGAGATCATCGCCGCGGCCGAGCGCGCGGGCATCTACAAAGAAATTTTAGAATTCCCCAACGGTTTAGAGACCATCGTCGGCGAGCGCGGCGTCAGCCTCTCCGGCGGCCAGAAACAACGAGTGGCGATTGCGCGGGCGCTTCTGCTCGACCCAAAGATTTTAATCTTAGACGACGCGCTCTCTGCTGTGGACGCCGAAAAAGAAGAAGAGATCTTGCATAATCTGAAAGACGTCCTGAAAGCCCGCACTTCGATCATTATTGCACATCGCATCTCGGCAGTGAAAGACTCGGACTTGATTGTAGTGCTCGATCACGGGCGGATCGTGGAGCGCGGACGGCACGAAGAGCTGCTGACACGGAGCAGGATTTATGCGCGACTCTATGAGCTGCAGCAGGCAGAAGAGGCGGTGAAGACCTAACCCCCTGCCCCCTTCCCTAAAGGGAAGGGGGAACTCCCCTCCCTCTTTAGGGGAGGGGATGGGGGAGAGGTGCTATGAGCTATCACTGGGAAGAAGAGAAGCTCGGCGCGGCGTATGACTCGGCCCTGATGCGCCGCTTGCTCACCTACGTCAAGCCCTATAAAAAACTCTTTGCGGTCTGTCTGGGACTGATCGTGGTCATCACGGCCTGCGAGCTGTCCCTGCCGTACATTACAAAAATTGCAATTGATCGCTTTATACGGACCTCTCAGATCGGGGGGCTCCATCTGCTCGCTGCGCTCTTTGTGGGTGTTCTGTTCGTGCGATTGATCTTCAGTTTTGCCCAGGTCTATCTCTTGCAGTTGAGCGGGCAAAAGATCATGCAAGATATGCGCACACAAATCTTTGACCATCTGATGAGGCTGCCCGTGAGGTTCTTTGACAAAAACCCCGTGGGCAGACTGGTGACGCGGGCGACCAATGACGTCGCCGCCATCAATGAGATGTACGCATCTGTGTTGGTCTATCTCTTTAAAGATGTCTTCCTGGTGCTGGGTATCTTTATTATTATGCTCCAACTGAACTGGCAGTTAGGGCTGTTGATCTTAGTGCTCGCTCCGATAATCGTCTACGCGACGTGGGAGTTTCGCAAGCGCGCCCGCGACGCCTATCGCGAATTTCGCAGAAAGTTGGCCAAGCTCAACGCCTACATCCAAGAGAGCCTCTCCGGCATGAGAATCATTCAACTCTTTGCTCAGGAGCGCCGCAGCCACCAGACGTTTCAAGCTATCAACCAAGAAGAGTACGAAGCGAACATGCGCCAACTGATGGTCTTCGCCGTCTACCAGCCGATTATCCATTTGATGAGCGCGCTGGCCGTGGCGCTCATCATTTGGTACGGCGGCTGGGGGGTGATCCAAAACAGCTTCACCCTGGGCAGCTTAGTCGCTTTCTTAAGCTACGTCGAGATGCTCTTCGCGCCCATTAGAGATCTGGCCGAGAAATATAATATTCTGCAGGGCTCTATGGCCTCAGCTGAGAGAATCTTTCTGTTACTCGATGAGCCTACAGAAGACCATGGCAAGGGCCGCATCCCACCCACGGTGCAGGGCACGCTGGAGTTTCGCGACGTCTGGTTCGCCTATGAGAACGACGACTGGGTCTTACGAGGGGTCTCGTTCACAATCAAGTCCGGCGAGCGCGTGGCGATCGTTGGCCCCACCGGCTCGGGCAAGACTACCATCATCAGCTTGCTCACGCGCCTGTATGACATTCAGAAGGGTCAGATACTTTTCGATGGCATAGATATTCGCGAGCTGGATATAAAATTCTTGCGCTCCCAGATGGCCGTCGTCCTCCAAGACGTCTTTCTCTTCTCCGGAGACATCTTGGGCAATATCCGACTGCAGAGCGAAGAGATTGCCCGTGAGCACGCGATTGAAGCCGCCCGCTTTGTTCAAGCGAGCACATTTATCGAAAAGCTGCCGAACGCCTATAACGCTGAAGTCAAAGAGCGCGGCGCAACGCTTTCTGTAGGGCAGCGCCAGCTCTTGGCGTTCGCCCGTGCTGTGGCGTTCGATCCCAAGATCTTAATCTTAGACGAAGCGACGGCCAATATAGACTCTCAGACCGAGCGCCTCATCCAAGAGTCGTTAGAGAAAATCTTGCGCGGACGAACATCAGTGACCATTGCGCACCGGCTCTCGACCATTCGCGAGTCAGACACAATATTGGTGCTCCATAAGGGCGTGTTGGCCGAGCAGGGCACGCACGAAGAGCTTCTCGCCCGCCAGGGGCTCTACTGGGCGCTCTATACGCTGCAATTTGCCGAAGAAGAGGCCGTGAGAGCCGATTGAGCTGGTAATCTCTCTCTCGCCCCGTTACAATACTCATCCAAGGAGGTCCTATGCGCACAATTGCATGTGCACTCACTGTAGCAGTTCTGATGGCTGCAAACTTCGGAGCAGCTCAGCCGTCGCCACCTCACTCTTTTCAAGCCCTCACCGATGTAGCTTATTACGATGGCCCCGATGCCCATCTGGTCAAACACCGACTTGATCTCTTCGTGCCCGACGGCACAAAAGATGCTCCCGTTTTGCTCTTCGTGCACGGTGGCGGCTGGACCTCCGGCGATAAAAATCTCTACCCGTTCATCGGGCGAACCTTTGCCCAACAGGGTTTTGTTACAGCCGTGATCAATTATCGGTTGAGCCCTGAAGTGCAGCACCCGGCGCATATCGAAGACGTCGCGCGGGCCTTCGCCTGGGTGCACAAAAATATTTCCCAGTACGGCGGCAATTCTGAAAGAATCTTCGTCATGGGCCACTCGGCGGGGGGGCATCTGACGGCCCTGCTGGCCCTCGATGAAAAATATCTCCAGGCCCACGGCTTGACTCTAGCAGCGATCAAGGGCGCGATCCCCATCAGCGGCGTCTATGATGTGACCGGTATGCTCAATCTCTATCGCATGGTCTTCGGTGCCGATCCTCAGCAGAGATGGTATGCTTCACCCCTTGCGCACGTGGGCCCCACCAAGCCGCCCTTCTTCGTGATCTATGCTCAGTTCGACTTTCCCGGATTGGCTACCCAAGGACAACAACTCTTCGCTTTGCTCAAGCAAAACCACAACGAAGCTGCTCTTTTCGAAACCCCAGGCAAAGATCACGTGACGATCATCGTCAGTATTGGCACGACGAACGACCCAACGACTGAAGAGATACTGCAATTCTTGCACAGGCACTAAAGAGACCTTATGCGCCGGATCGCTTTTGCACTCGTGATAGTGTCCTTTGCTTGGGCAGGTGGAGCGCCGCAACCCCTCCAAAATCCACCTTATGAAGTAAACGTCTTCGCAGATTTGATCTACTACGATGGCCCCGACGCCCACCCCGTCAAGCATCGGCTTGACCTCTTTATGCCAGAAGGCCTCGTTGATGTCCCCGTGCTGTTGTTTGTGCACGGCGGTAGCTGGTCGTCAGGGGACAAGAATGCTTATAGCTTCGTCGGGCGCACTTTTGCCAGCCAAGGGTTTGCCACCGGTGTGATTAATTATCGTCTCAGTCCGGCAGTCTCTCACCCCGCGCACATCGAAGACGTCGCGCGAGCTTTCGCGTGGATCTATAAAAATATAGCCCGCTACGGAGGCAACCCGGAAAAGATCTTTATAACGGGCCACTCAGCAGGCGGGCACTTGGCAGCACTCCTGGCGCTCGACGAAAAGTATCTCCAAGTCCATGCGCTCTTACCCCGCACCATCAAAGGAGCGATCCCCTTGAGCGGCGTCTATGACGTCACAGTTATACCCCCAGGGACGAACTACGATGCTGTCTTCGGGACCGATCCCCAAGTGCGCCTCGACGCCTCTCCCATTACACACATCGGCTCCAACGAACCCCCCTTCTTGGTCGTGTATGCACAATTTGAGTACCCCACGCTGGACGTTCAAGCCCGGCAGTTCTCTGAACGCCTTATGCTCAACGGCAACGAGGTCCAGCTCTTAGAGATCCCCGGCCGGGACCACATCGGACTGGCCGCCAGCATCGGCACACCCGCCGATCTAACGACAGAAGCGATACTGGCTTTTATCCGAACGCAGCTGGCAGGGCCACTAACGCCGGCTACTCAAGTAAATTCCGACTAAGATTAAGATGCCGCCCAGGGCTTTTACCAGCGTGATCGGCTCGTGTAAGAAAAAATACGCAAGCACCGTCGAGCCAACCGGCTCGCCCAAGAGCACATTGGGGCCCGCGAGAAAATCACCATAGCCGATCAACACCCCGCCCAGCAAGGTTTCATCTCTCCAAGATCGCCCGCACACGTTCTGCAAGGTGCGCCGGCTCGAACGGCTTCACAATATAATCCGTCGCGCTTGCGCCGGCTTGCAGATCGCGCTCCGCCGCCCGCGCCGTCAGCATCACTATCGGAAGACCGCGATAGTTCGGATCAGCGCGCAGCTCGGTGAGCACGGCGAAGCCGTCTCGACCGGGCATCATCACGTCGAGTAAAATCAAGTCAAACCGACACGAGCGCACGCGCCGGAGCGCGGCATCACCGTCTTCGACCCATTCGACGAAAAAGCCTTCGCGTTCGAGTTTGAATTTCACAAGCCGCGCGATCTGCGGGTCGTCCTCAGCCAGTAAGATGCGTTTCATAGCTCCCCTAGAAATTGCACGATCTCTTCGACAACAGTTCGTGGGGCGAGCTTCTTGCTCAAGAACTTCTTCGCCCCCAAGATCTGCGCTGCCTGCGCCGTCTCTTCCTGATGTGCTGAACCGCTGATGACGATCACCGGCACACGGCTCAGCGATTTGCTGTTGCGCATCTCTTGCAAGACATCAAGCCCTGAGCGCTTCGGGAGATTTTTGTCTAGGATCACCAATTGATAGCGCTTATTCCGGATCTTCTTCAGAGCCTCATCGCCGTCGCTCGCGATTTCGGCGGAAAACCCCTCGCGCTGCAAAAGTTTTTGCAAGAGCTTGGCATAGTCGTGGTCGTCGTCCACGACGAGCACGGGCTGGCCCTGGGGCTACAGCAGCGCGCGCACCGTCTCATAAAACTTGCGCTCATCAATGGGCTTGGTGAGGAACGCCGACGCACCTAAGTGCAGCCCCTGCTGCTTGTCTTGGACAATCGAGAGAAATATCACGGGGATATTCACCGTAACGGGATGCTTCTTGAGCTGCTGAATGAGCGCGAAGCCGTCTAAATCGGGCATGAGCACATCGAGCGTGATCAAGTCGGGCTTCAAGCGGACGGCCTGATCGAAGCCGTCGCGGGCCAAGTAGGCCATCACCGCGCGATAGCCCATCTTCTCGATGTATGTCGCGATCAGCCGAGCTATGGCGACTTCGTCCTCGATGACGAGCACCAAGGGGCGCTCAGGGCGAGCGAGCGCGGGCAGACGCACCGTGAACGTGCTCCCCTGCCCAAGCTGACTCGTGACAGTAATTGTGCCGTTATGGCGCTCGACGATCGCTTTGGCAATAGAAAGCCCCAAGCCCGTGCCCCCGGCCTTGCGCACATAGGGGTTGTCTGATCTGAAGAATTTCTGGAAGAGCTTTCTCATATCGCTCTCTGAGAGCCCGATGCCGGTGTCGCGCACGGCGACGACGACCGTGTCGTCCTCCCGATAGGCTTTCAGCTCGACCGTGCCCGCGGGCGTGTATTTGATCGCATTACTGACGAGATTGAGAAAGACCTGGGTGAGCCTGTCGCGATCCCCGCGCACCTTCAGCCCCGAAGCGATCTCCGTGACGAATTCCAAGCCCTTTTGCTCCGCGTTGACTTGGAGAGATCGCGCGACGTTCTGCAGGACTTCTTCTAAGTTCAGCTCGGTGAACTCGAACTCGATTCTCCCCGACTCCAAGCGCTCGATCTCCAAGAGATCGTTAATCAGAGCCGTCAACCGACTGGTATTTTGGGAGACAATCGTGAGAAACTCTTTCTGTTCGGGGGTGAGCGGACCGGTGTCGCCCGCCAGAACCAAATCCACATAGCCCTTAATCGAAGTGAGCGTGGTGCGCAGCTCGTGTGAAACGGTGCTGACGAAACCAGATTTCAATTTTTCTAATTCTTTGCGCTCGGTGATGTCGCGCCCGATCCCTTGAATCCCCACAATCTGTCCATTCTGCCAGATCGGGCGGGTACTCAACTCCAGAATGAGTTGGCGGCCATCCTTGCGCGTGATCGTCAGTTCGTTCTTATCTGGCTCGCCGCGCATGTTCTTAAGAAAGGCGCGTCGGGCCTTCTGGCACTCCGGGCCGGGAGGGACAAGCAGCGTATAAGATCGTCCGCGAATTTCGCCGAGCTTGTACCCCGTGAGCTCTTCGGCCTTGCGGTTGAGCGAGAGGATGCGCCCCGTTCTGTCGAGAATATAGATGCCGTCGTTGGCGTTCTCGAAGAGATCGCGATAGCGTTCCTCCGAGAGGCGCAGTTGCTCCTCCATTCGTTTTTGTTCAGTGATATCTACCAAGCTGCCGTCGTAATAGAGCGTCTTTCCTTGGGGGTCGCGGATAACGCGTGCACGGTCCACCACCCAGATAGGGATGCCGCTGTAGCGCTTCAGTTGTCCGACGAAATCTTTCACGACGCCCTTGGCGTCCATCTCGGCCTGCCAGCGCTGGCGCTAAGTGATGTCAAAGAAGAGCGCCTGAGCCGGGGTTGCTAACAGCGCTTCTCGGCTGGGGTAGCCGAGCATCTGCACGAGCGCGTCATTCACATCGAGAATGCGTCCTTCTGGGGTCGAGCGATATAACCCAATGGGCATGCTCTCAAAGAGTGAGCGATACCGAGCCTCGCTCGAGCGCAGCAGCTCGGCGTTGCGCTGGCGTTCTAGCGCGAGTGCTGCCAAGTGCGTCGTCTGCTCGATGAGTTGCAGCTCATAGGCGCTGGGTGAACGAACTTGGCGGTAGTACATGGCAAAAGTCCCTAAGCCTTCGCCTTGGTGCGAGAGGATCGGAGTAGACCAGCAGGCCCGCAGCCCGTACTGACGGGCTATATCGCGAAAGTCCGCCCACAGGGGATCAGAGAACGTATCGCTGACAATGACTGGTTTCTTCAGATACGCCGCCGTGCCGCACGAGCCGACCGTCGGCCCGATCGTCAGCCCGTCTATTTTGCGATTGTACTCTTCGGGGAGGCTGGGGGCGGCGCCGTGGCGCATCTTCTCGCCCTCCAGGAACAAGATCGAGCAGAGCACGCCAGGGGCTAGTTCTTCTATGGAGCGACAGATCGTCTCCAGCACTTGCGAGAGCGGGGCATCTTGAGCGACAAGCTCTAAGACTTTATTGCGGCTGGCGATGAGCAGCTCGGCGTGCTTGCGTTCGGTGATGTCCCGGCTGATCCCCAGGACTTCTTTGACCTGGGAGCCCTCTTTGAGAAAAGCCAAATTGACATGGAGCCAGCCGGGGGAGCCGTCAGGGCGACGGAAGGGGGCTTCTAAGGGGGGCGGAGGCTCGCCGCGCAGTATTGCTTGGCGGATCATCCACGAGATCTTCTTGCGCTCCGGGCGCGGCAGCGCCAGCAGCTCCGTCGAGCGTTTTCTGATGACATCTTCGCGTCGGACGCCGTGGATCTCCAAGAATTTTGAGTTGGCAAACTTGATCGTACCATCGAGATCACGCACGTAGATGCCATCGCTGGCAGACTCAAAGAGCGTTTCAAAGCGGCGGCGCTCGCGCTCGGTCTGCTCCAATAGAAAGCCGATGGCTAGAAAGAGCGGAATGAGCAATAGCAGCCCGACAAAGAGCCAGAGATCATGTCTAGCTTCACTAGATAGGTGTTCTACAATGCCGCTTCCGTGCTGCAGATAACCTTTCAGAAGATAGGCTACGTTCAAAACGATCCCCAGGCTGCCGATGATGAGACTGCGATGGCGTCTCCAGAATCCCGTCGCCCGCGTCATGGTGAAAACCCCTTCAAATATACTGCAAAAAGCACTTTTCTCTCAAGCACCGGCGTCCACACTGAGAGTGCTGAGCTTCCCTTACTTTCATCTCCCTGAGCCGGGCAGTGACAAGATGTGGAAGAAGAAGCTTTATGCTATACTATTGCGGGGGAACGATCATGAAGACCTATATTTTCAAGGTAGTCATTGAAGAAGACCCTTTTGAAGACGGGCGTATGGCCTACCGGGCTTATGTGCCGGCTTTGCCCGGTTGTCATACATGGGGGTATACAGCAGAAGAGGTCTTGCGGAACATCCGCGAAGCGATTGAAATAGACATTGAAGAGCGCCGCGCTCACGGAGAGCCTATCCCTCACGAACCTCAGGAATTCGTAAAAGTATCTCCTGATACCTTGGTTGCTGTAACCGCTCCTTGATGACAACGCTCCCCCCATCAGCTAAAAATATTACGGCACACAAGCTGGTCAACGCTCTTCTAAGAGATGGATTCTATAAGACCAGCAAACCAGGAGGCCATTTGATCTTCCGCCACCCTGATGGACGTAGGGTAGAAGTGCCCTTTCATCACCCCGGGCAAACATTTCCCCCTAAGACCTTAAAGGATATACTCACCCAGGCTCGTTGGACTGTCGAAGATCTCAGGCGTCTTAAGCTGATCCCCAAACGGGATTAGAAAACCGCTTCATCGCTTCCCAGACCGTACGCTTGTTGCCGTCCACAAAGGGATGATTGAGCAAGAGCGAGTGGCCTAGTGCGGCTGCATTGGCGAAAAGGGTGGGATATAACTCCTTGCCGCCAAATGCAGCTTGAGGACGCTGACAAGCCGAGTCGAGCTCTTTCAGATAGCGATCAATCGCCTCTCTCACCAAGTCGGCCTGTGAGATTTTGGTCTCTTCTGACAGCAAGCGCAGCGCCTTGATTTGCCGCTCCTCCAGCTTAGTTGCGAATGTTTTTAGCATGGACACCACCTCGCTCTCAATATAGCGTAAAAGACTAGTGCTCTTTCAAGACATATATAGCTTCGCCCGGCGGCTGAAGCCGCGGGCTCGATCTACGAAGTCTCCCCACGGAGACTGGAAGCCTGCGCGAGCAAGCTTGGTCGGAACGTTTTCGGTGCGACCGCTTACTGTGGAAAAATGCTGCACCAAAAACGTTCCGGTAAGCCCAGCCCGCAACTTCAGTTGCCGGGCGCATGGTGACATCTCGGAAGCAAATTATACTAATTCTACTGCATCGTGTCATTCTGAGCGCAGCGAAGAATCTTTCCAGAGAGACCTTTCGCTTCGCTCAAGGTGACACAATGAACTGGAATTAGTATTAGTATTAAGATAGAGCAGGAAAGAACCTCACAAGAATATAAAAAAATGGCTCTGTAGAAATCCTTGGGTGCCGGATGCTCAAGCATGCGTCTCAGCAGATACAAGCCCGCTGAAGCGGGTTTTGTAAGGGCGTATGGCCATACGCCCCTACTTGAGCACGCTTGCACCTCCTGAGACGGCGGATTGATCCGCCAGCTCCAGGAGATTTCTACAAAGCCCAAAAAATGGAAACCAGGAGGGCCTAAACTGGGCTCACACGAGCTTCAGCTCTTTAAGTACCCTGAGCACCGGCGGCAGGGGAGTGCTCCAGAACCAATTTGTGTCTATCTCGAGCCCTGCCAACACCCCGGAGCGATAGCGCCCGTCGGGCTGGGGCCGACGCCGATCATAGCGCCCGTCCGAGCTCAGAACGTAGAAATCAGCACGCTTCTCTTCGGGATCGAGCAACCAGTACTCCCGCACGCCCGCCAGCTCGTACTCTGCCAATTTTTCGCCCCGGTCGCGCAGCCGGCTCTCCGGCGAGATTATCTCGATGACTAGATCTGCGGGGCCGTCGAGATAGCTCTCCTTGAGGCGCTCGAGATGCTCTTTGGTGACAAAGAGCAGATCCGGCTCGCGCCCGGAGAGCCCGACTTTCATCTGGAAGGGCGCTGGACGAATCACTCCGAGGTCGTGCCTTTCCACGTACACATTCAGAATAACCGTAAGAAATCGCACCAAATCCTGATGACGATTGGATGCTGGCGACAACAAGACCACCTCACCGTCCACCCACTCGGCCTGGGTGTCCTCGTCGTATCTCTGCAAAAACTCTTCGTAGCTGAGCTTAGTCTTGCTAGAGTCTTCCATAGGCACTTTTACTGTAGCTTCCTAGAGAGCGTTTGTCAAACGGCGAGCTTGTAGCCAAACCCCCGCACTGTCAGAATGTACTTGGGGTTATCAGGGTTCTCTTCGAGCTTCTCTCGCAACAGATAGATATATTTGGTCACATCGCTTGACGTGATCAAGGGTTTGTTCTGCCAGACTTCAGCAATGATCTCTTGGTGAGAGAAGACGCGCCCCGGCTCCGAGGCTAACAGTTTTAACAGCTCATACTCTTTGGGCGAGAGGGAGACCGTCCGGCCTACTATCTTGACTTGCTTGATACTGTCGTCAATTTCGAGTTCGCCCACCCTCATCACGCTAGGGCGCGCCGGGGCTTTGTAGCGGCGCATTACTGCGACGATGCGCGCTTCTAACTCCGCCAGATCGAAGGGCTTCGCGATATAGTCGTCGGCACCGGAGAGCAGCCCATTGGCCTTGTCGGTGGGCGCATCCTTAGCCGGTGAGCATCAGCACGGGTACTTGCGACTGCTCGCGAATCTTTTTGAGCATGGCCCAGCCGTCCATGCCCGGCAGGATCACATCAAGAATAACCAGATCAGGAGACTCTTTGCGAAAGAGCTCCAGCGCTTGGGGACCATCGGCGGCGGTCTGCACGCACCGGTCTTTTGCTTCTAAGAACTGTTTGAGCAGACCTGCAATGTCGGGGTCGTCATCCACCACCAATATTTTCATATACAAACCATCCGATACGCTCTTTATTGTACCACGGGCGTTGAGTTTGCACCAAGACGGCTGTCTCCACAGCACGTCTTATAGGGGAGAAGTCTTGCTTGATTTTCTTCCGCCAGATTGCCCTGGGGCTGCCCAGCCTCTCTCGGTAAAATAGCCTCACAGTTCCCTAGGAGGTAGATAGCTCATGGACTTCGGTCTTTCTGGAAAGAACGGGCTTGTCGCTGCAGCCAGCAAGGGCTTGGGAAAAGCAATTGCTTTGAGATTAGCCCAAGAGGGTATGAAGCTCGCCATCTGCGCCCGCGACGAGCATACCCTGCGCTCCACGGCCCAAGAGATCGAAAGGCTCACACATACTCGGATTCTGCCCGTCCGTGCTGACGTGACACGCCTTGACGACATCAAGCACTTAGTGCACCAGACGGTTCAGACGTTCGGTGGGGTAGATGTGCTGGTCACCAACGCTGGCGGGCCACCACCGGGGAATTTTTTTGCCTTTGACGACACCCACTGGGAGCAAGCCTTTCAATTGACATTGATGAGCGTCGTGCGCCTGTGTCGAGAAGCTATCCCCCACATGCAACAACGCGGCACTGGACGGATTATCAATATCGCATCGGTCTCGGTCAAGCAGCCCTTGGATAACCTCGTGCTCTCGAACTCACTGCGCTTAGCCGTCGTCGGCTTGGCCAAGAGCTTGGCCAACGAGCTTGCCCCGCTGAAGATCACGGTCAACACGGTCTGCCCTGGCCCCATGCAGACAGCCCGCATGGAGCAGTTGCTGAGTGCGATGGGAAATATTGAAGAAGCCCGGCGCTTCTGGACCAAAGATATTCCCATGGGGCGGATGGGCCAGCCCGAAGAGCTCGCCGATCTCGTCGCGTTCTTGGCTTCAGAAAACGCCCGCTACATCACCGGGACGGTGATCCAAGTCGACGGCGGGCTGGGGAAAAGTATCTTTTAGAATCACGAAGCCACACGGAATCGCACGGAAAGCACAGAAAAAGCCGTCCCGTGTAATCTGTGGTTCTTCCGCGCCTTCCGTGATGCAAAAAACTTGACAAAATTAGTCCGCAAGCCCAACTTGAATTCCTCTTAGACCACTACGAGAACCCGCGCAACCGGGGCAAGATCGAAAATCCCGACGCCCAGATGAGCTGGGGCAACCCCGGCTGCGGCACCGAAAAGCTCAAGGGCAAAACCCTCTCCGACGCCGACGCTCTAAACCCCGATGACCTGATGGAGCTATTGGGTCGAGAAGTGGTGATGACTCGTCCCCGCTGCGCCACGCTCGCACTCGATACGCTCAAGCTGGCGCTGAAAGAGTATCGGCGCCGTCGCCATTTGCCAAAAGCAGCAGACTGAGTTATAGTACATTCGGGGAGGTGGAAGGCTATGGTGCACGCTAAAACCCTGGCCGATCTGTTGACCGCTTCGCGCTTTTTCTTCGGAGTCTATCTGATCTGGCTGGGCTTGCAGAAAAACAGCGTCGAGGCCGCGATGCTCACGTTATGGTTGGCCTGGGTCACTGATCTGATTGACGGGGCGATGGCACGCCGGGACCCCCGCCAGCTCCACACTTGGATGAGTGATCACGACTTGACGGCGGATATGACGCTATCGTTTGGGTGTTGGTGTTATTTAGCATTGGCAGGCTTCATCTCACCCTTAGTAGCCCTCAGCTATATCGTGATGGTTATGCTCTCCTTGTGGTACTTCCGGTCGTTGCACTTGCGCTGGGCGGTGCAGGTGCCGCCGTATGTCGGGATGCTCTTGGTGGCCTGGGCACTTGCTCCCTTCTACGGGGCGTTGCTCGTGGCGTGGCTGCTGTTTGTTGTGGTCGTGATCTGGCCGAGGTTTTCTCAGAAGGTCGTGCCGGAGTTTCTCACGGGACTGCGCAACCTGTGGCGCACCAGACGCTAGATAATGAACACTCTTGAGGGGAAACGGATCGTCGCGGGTATCTGTGGGGGGATCGCTGCGTATAAAGCCGCACATATCGTCAGCAGGTTGGCTCAAGCTGGCGCTGATGTCCGGGTCATCATGACCCATGCCGCCTGCCAATTCGTTACGCCGCTGACGTTTGAGGCTCTCTCGCATAAGAAAGTTCTTACGGACATATTCGGTGATGACCCCCTGGCTCATGTGGAGCTTGCTCACAGCGCCGATCTCTTTGTGATCATGCCCGCAACGTATAATATCATTGGGAAATTAGCCCACGGGATCGCCGATGATCTGCTCACGACAACATTAGCAGCAACTCGTGCTCCCGTCTTGGTGATCCCCGCGATGGAATCCCAGATGTACACCAATCCCGTCTTTCAAGAGAACAAAAAAAAGCTCGTAGAGCTGGGGTATCGCTTTCTCGAGCCAGAGAGAGGGCGCTTGGCAAGCGGACGCGCGGGAGTGGGGCGTTTTCCATCTAAAGAGAAAATTCTCAAAGCTATCGAAGAAATCTTCACCGAGCGTTCTTTGCTGAAGGGCTGGCGGGTGTTAGTGACAGCGGGGCCGACACGCGAGATGCTCGACCCCATGCGCTGCATCACCAACAAGAGTTCGGGGAAGATGGGCTATGCGCTCGCGGAGCAAGCGCGAAATTTAGGGGCTGATTCAGTCTGTTTGATCAGCGGGCCGACGCAGCTCGAGCCCCCCTCAAGGGTCGAGTGCATCCGTGTCGAGAGCGCCGAGGAGATGAGAGAAGCCGTTTTGGAACGTTCTTCCAAGTTCGATCTTATTCTGATGGCCGCGGCGGTCGCTGACTGGCGGCCAAGGAAAGCCCTTTCCCACAAGCTAAAAAAGTCAGACGCGAACGAATTGACGCTAGTATTAGAAAAGACGCCCGATATTTTGGCTGAGCTGGGCCGACGTAAGAAGAAAAACCAAATACTGGTCGGCTTTGCCGCCGAGACAGAAAAATTGCTTGAACACGCCCGCGAAAAGCTCAAAGAGAAGAATTTAGACATTGTCGTCGCTAACGACATCACGTCGCCGGGGGCTGGCCCCGAAGTCGAGACGAACATCGTCACGTTGCTCTATCGTGATGGACGCAGCGAAACACTACCCTGTATGGCCAAGCGCGAGGTCGCCCGCGAGATCTTACGCCGACTCGCTCAGATGCTGCCCCAGCAGCCGTAGGGCTTCGTCGAGAACTTGCTCCAAAGACTTCCCCGTCACGTCAATCCAATGAACATCGGGCTCGCGCTTGAAATAGATGAGCTGGCGCCTGGCGTACTCCCGCGTATGCTTTTTTATCAATCTCACAGCTTCGTCGTACGAGATCTTTCCGTCAAGATATGCAAAGAACTCTTCATAGCCAATAGTTCTGTATGCGGGCATCTGCGGGGTCAGCTTCTCTCTCAGGGCCTTCGCTTCTTCGAGCAGCCCTTGGGCGATCATCTCGTCCACACGGGCGTTGATGCGCTCATACAAAATTTTTCTGTCTAAGCGGAGCCCGATCTTCGTAAACGGATACGGGAACGGAATCTTCGATTCTCGCTGCCAGCGCGTGATGGGCAGCCCGGTCAGCTCGTAGACTTCCAGTGCCCGCACCGTGCGCATCTTGTCATTGGGGTGTATGCGTTGCGCTGCTTGCGGGTCAATTTTCTCTAAACGCTCGCGCAAGTGTGCTAGGGGCTCGGCTTCTAAGCGCTGGCGTACACGAGAATCGGCCTTCGGACCGGCAAAAAAAGTCCCAGTGAGCACAGAAATATAGAGCGTGCTCCCCCCGACGACGATGGGGAGCTTCCTCCGTCCGCAAATCTCTTCGATCACTCTTAAAACATCGCGGCGAAACTCCATCACGTCGTAGCGTTCAGTGGGGTCTTTGAAATTTATGAGATGGTGCAAGACTTTTTGACGTAGCTCCAGCAGCGGCTTAGCCGTCCCGATATTGAGATCTCTGTAGATCGCGCGGGCATCGGCTGAGATGATCTCGCCGTCTACTCGCAGGGCTAGCTCGACGGCCAGCTCGGATTTGCCCACAGCCGTCGGCCCAAGAATGAGCGGCAGAGGTCTTTGAGAATAGAATGCCGTCGGCTTAGTCCTCACTCATCAGGAGCTGGCGGAACTTTTGCAGCTCTTCCTTGCGCGTGGGGTGCTTCAGTTTTTCTAGGGCTTTGATCTCAATCTGGCGCACCCGCTCCCGCGTGATGTTAAAAACCCTCGCGACGTCTTTCAGCGTGCGGAGGTGGCCATCTTCAAGACCGTAGCGCAACTTGAGAATATCTTTCTCGCGATTGCTCAATTGGTTGAGCGCCCGGTCGAGCTCTTCGACCAAGAACATTCTGTATGTCTCTTTGGTCGGCGAGGGTGCATCCTTGTCTTCGATGAAATCGCCTAGGGTGTCTTCTTCTTCTTCGCCGATGGGGCGCTCCAGGGAACTCGTGTACTGCGAGACGTTTTCGACTTGCTTGATCTTCTCTTCGGGGATGCCCAACTCACTGGAGAGCGCTTGCAGATCGGGCGCCGCCCCGTGCTCTTGGACGTGCTCCTTCTTGACGCGCTGCAGTTCGCGCACCGTCTCGATCATATGCACAGGAATACGTATGGTACGGGATTGGTCGGCAATAGCGCGGGTGATCGCCTGACGAATCCACCACGTGGCATACGTGCTAAATTTGTATCCCTTGGTGTGATCGAACTTTTCCACCGCGCGCATCAGGCCCATATTGCCCTCTTGAATTAAATCGAGAAATGAAAGCCCACGGCCCATGTATTTTTTGGCGATGGAGACCACAAGGCGCAAGTTCGCGGTGATCAGCTCGTCACGGGCGCACTTCTCCCCGGCGACGACCCGGCTGGCCAATGCGACCTCCTGCTCACGCGACAGCAAATTGATCTTGCCGATCTCTTGAAGATACATCTTGACCGGGTCATTGGCCACCTCTACTCCGAGAGCTTCACCATCTTCTTCGGGCTCTTCTTCGGTCTCTTCTTCTGAAATTTGTTCTTCGAGCTCTTCTTCCGTGAATTCGGGGATATCGTAGATTGCTGCATCGTCCGGCACGCCGTTGGGCCCGAACTCGTGCTCCAACCCTCTGCTGATACTCACACTACCTCCTTCCCCCGTGGAGGAGCTGCTGTTGTTGTTGGACCAATTCTCCTTGGAGCCGCCACACCTTCTCGCGATCCCCCGCGCGCTCGGCTGCCCGCACCTCCTCGCGCAGCCACGCGATCTGCTCTTCGATCCGTACCTGGCGCAGTCGCCTCGGCGCTTCCGCGAGGGCTCGCTGCCGGTCACTCTCTTTGAGGGGCGGCTGCATCAGCACCAGCCGCCGTACCGTCACCTGATCTTCGGCCGAGAGCTTTTCCAACAACCCGTCGACCGTCCACTCTTCACCCAGTTCCCACAGCGATCGAGCGATCTCAGGGTACCGAGTAAAGTCCTTCACGTCCAGTTCGTCTCGCAGCCTATCGAGCGAGAGATCCCCCTGGAGCACGAAGTAGAGCACTTGCTCTTCTGCTCCCCAGGCAGGTTTCTCTGCCGATGGCGGGGTCATTATACCCGCTCGCTTGCCCGCTTTCACGGCCCGTGCGACCTCTTCCTCCGGTAAGTTGAGCACCCGCCCAAGTTCCCGGATGATCTCATGGCGCACGGCGGCACTGACAAGCGTCGGCAGGAACTCTTTTACATTCTGCAAAATCTGCTCTTTCCCCGCTAGGGTTGCTGCACGGTGATCCTCGAGTGCACTCTGTAGATAAAACTCGTGGAAGGGAAGAGCGCCCTCTGTGATTTGTATAAAAGCGTCGCGCCCCTGGGTTCGCACGAAGCTATCGGGGTCTTGCTCGGGAGGTAGCAATGCTACAAAAACTTCTACGTCGGCGTTGCGCAAGTTGGCCATGCCGCGCAAGGTCGCGTTACGCCCGGCGGCATCGCGATCATAAGCCAAGACAACCCGCGAAACATAGCGTTTGAGTAACTGTGCTTGGGCCGCCGTCAAGGCCGTTCCCATACCCGCGACTATGTTTTCTATTCCCACCTGATGAGCACCGATGACGTCCGTATAGCCCTCAACGAGAATGAGCGTGCCGTAGGCGCGAGCAGCCTGACTGGCGAAGTTCAGCCCATAGAGAACAGATCCCTTCTCAAAGAGCGGGGTATTTGAGATATTGAGATATTTCGGCTCCTCGTCGCCGAGGGCCCGACCGGCAAAGCCGATAATATCTCCGGCAGGCGACCAGATGGGGAAGATCAAGCGCTCCCGAAAACGATCATACCGCGTGCCCTCTTTCCCTCGTAGCGCCAGTCCCAAAGTTTCCAGAGTCTCCCCGTCCTTGGGGAATGTTTTTGTCAGATCGTCCCATTTGGGCAGGGCGTAGCCCAGTCTGAATTTTTCTATAATCTCTTTAGAGAAGCCGCGCTGCTTCAGATAGTCTCTGGCTTTCCGGCCTGCCGGGCTCACTAGATTGATCTGAAAGTACCCGCAGACGCGCTCGTTCAGCTCTTTGAATTTACTCAGAGGCGAGGCCCGCTCGCGCCGGATCGGCACTCCTGCTTGGGCTGCCAAGCGCGCCAGAGCTTCGGCAAAATCAATGCGCTCGATCTTCATTAAAAACTGAAAGAGGTCGCCCCCCTCGTTGCAGCCAAAACAGTGAAAGAGCTTTTTATCAGGGTTGACGGTGAAACTGGGTGTCTTGTCTTGATGGAACGGGCAAGACCCGACGTAATTCTTGCCAGCCTTCTTCAGGGTGACATAGCGCGAGACGATCTCGAGCATATCGGCGCGCTCGCGGATTAATTCGATCTCGTCACGACCGGCCATCACAGTTCTCCTAATAGATTTTCTAAGTCTTGCAAGAACGGGTTCGTCCAGCGTTCGACCGAGAGCTTGGTCACGGGGCCATGGCCGGGGTAGAGCGCATAATCCCCCGGAAGCTCTAAGATCCTTTTGAGCGAGCGGGCCATTTGTGGGGGATCGCTGCCGGGAAAATCTGTGCGCCCGATGCTCCCGGCGAAGAGCAAATCCCCAGTAAAGAGCACTCTTTCGCTTTCGACCTTGAAGACGACGCTGCCCGGCGAGTGCCCCGGCGTGTGCAAGACCTCAAAAACCAAGCCATCGAGTTCGAGGGTCTTCCCTTCACTCAGATAACCGTCGGGTTCGATATGGGGAGCCATAAAGTAGTCGAAAATTTTTCGGTCGTCGGGGTGAAAGAGCAGTCGAGCCCCACAATGCTTGCGCAGAAACTCGTCGCCGCCGATATGATCCGGGTGACAGTGGGTGTTCAGAATATAGACGACTTTCGTGTCGCCGATCAACTCTAAAAGCTCAGGGTTTTCGTCGCCAGGATCAATGACGAGCCCCACGTCGCCGGCGGTGACGACATAACAGTTCGCTTGGTACTCCCCCAGCGCGATCCCTTGGACGTTCATGCGT
The DNA here is from genome assembly GCA_037440025.1 of Candidatus Fraserbacteria bacterium. GTDB lineage: Bacteria > Bipolaricaulota > Bipolaricaulia > RBG-16-55-9 > DRXL01 > JANXCC01. The sequence continues at coordinate 25,857 of JBBIUX010000003.1, forward strand.
CCTCACTTCGTTCAAGTTCCACGTTGCCCAACGCTACCCGCGCGACGGTGAGCCCGTAGACTCTCGCGACTCCACTCTCTTTCAGGACCCGTCCACACTCATTCAACGTCGCACCGGTAGTGCAGACGTCATCTACTATGAGAATACTATCGCACAAGATAAATTTTGCAAGTCGGAAGGCCCCACGGATGTTCTCTTGCCGAGCAGCCTTCAGCAGACTCGCTTGGGGCTTCGTGTCTTTGGTCTTCTCCAACATGCTTACTACAGGGATTGCCCAAAGCTTCCCCAGCTCACGCGCCAACAGCTCGGCCTGATTGAAGCCTCGCTTGCGCTCGTTCTTGGGGTGCATGGGGACGAACGTGATCTGTTCGATGAGCGGACGCAACGTCTGGCCAGCTTGATCAAGATAGCTTGCCAAGAGAGATGCGAGCGCACGCTCGCCGCTGTATTTGAAAATTTTGATCAGCGCACTGAGCACGTGCTTGGGGTCTTCGCGCTCTTCGTACCAGCCGAACGAGCGTATCTGCTCAAGGACTGGTTGATTGCTCCCACAGGCCGGGCAGAGGTCCAGAACTTCGGGTAAGGGGATGCCGCAGGGACAGACATGACGCTGATCTATGCGCTCGATCTGCTCTTCGCACTCATCGCAGATAAACGCTCTCTCATTTTCTAGAAACGGTCTTTCGCAGACGGCACAATGCGGCGGATAGAAGAAATCGCGCACGGCGTGAGAGAGAGCCAGCCCCAGCGAGCGCACTGCTCCCATAGCGGTCACCTAAAAGAGCGAGCCGCGCACGACGTAGACACCCAATAAAATCAGGAGCAAGCCGACCAGATACGCCAGCAAATGAGCATAATGCTTCTGGTGATCTTTGCCCAAACGCCGCGCAAACAGTGCTCCCAGATGGACGCTCACCGCCGCGAGAACCATCAAGACCGGGTGCCAATATGCGGGGCGCACCTCGGGTTCCAACAGAAAGAAGATGACAAACCCCAGCACGATCTGGACGTACATCAGCCCGCCGGAGAGAGCCCCCCACAGGCGATCTACCCTCTGATAGCGCTGTGCCGTAAGCCAACTCCAGCCCGCACGCCCAACACCCATCACCACCAGAGCGAGCACCACCCAGCGCAACCCCGAATGCGCTTTGATCAGAATCTCTAAGCCGGTCATAGATACTTGACCAAATCCACAAGCCGAGCTGAATAGCCCCACTCGTTATCGTAAAACGCCACGACCTTCGCCAAGTTTTTCTCTATGACCTTCGTAGAACCGAGAGCGACGATGGCCGAGCGGGGGTCACCTACACAGTCACTAGAGACTAAGGGCCACTCAGAGACACCCACAATATGCTTCATCGGGCCGTTGGCGTAACGCTTCAACGTCTCGTTGATCTGTTCGACCGTGACGGCTTTCTCAAGTTCGGCAACCAAGTCAGTCACAGACCCCGTCGCGACGGGAACTCTGAAAGCCATGCCGTCAAGTTTTCCGTTGAGTTCAGGGATGACTACACCGATGGCGCTGGCAGCCCCCGTGGTCGTGGGGATGATATTGATCGCTGCTGCACGGCCCTCGACCATCTCTTTGTTGCTGCCGTCTACTAAGTTTTGGCTCCCGGTGTAGGCGTGCACGGTCGTCATCAGACCCTTCTTGATGCCGAACTCTTTGTGCAAAATATAGGCAACCGGGGCGAGACAGTTGGTCGTACATGAAGCCGCTGAGACGATCTGGTGCTTCGCTCGGTCGTAGGTCTCTTCGTTGACTCCCCAGACGATGGTAGGAATATCGCCCTTGGCCGGAGCCGTTATTAAAACCTTCTTCGCGCCCGCTTGTCGATGCTTCCCGGCTTTTTGAGCATCGCGAAAGACGCCGGTCGCTTCCACAGCGACATCCACCTTGAGCTCTCCCCAAGGAAGCTGAGCCGGGTCTTCGACCTGAAGCAGCCGAATCTTCTTGCCGTCCACGGCGATAAAGTCTTCGCCAAAGCCCACATCCCCAGCGAAACGTCCATAGACCGAATCATACTTGCAGAGATACGCGGCTTGTTGGGGAGTCTGCGACCGAACATTGATGGCGACGATCTCGATCTGCGGGTCTTGTTGGGCAATACGAAAGAACGCGCGCGCGGTGCGACCGAAGCCGTTGAGAGCAACGCGAATCATAAGGCCTCCTTTTTGACCACGGGTTTATTATAGCGAGCACAGCTCAGCCCCTCACCTTCCAAGCAGACGGTTCGGATGATTCTCGTCCAGCTCCCATCTCAAGGGATTTTTAGCAATATACATGCGAATCTGATGCAATTCGTCCTCGCTGCGGATGACTCGTAATAATTGCGTTGCCACAGGGGCATCCTCGACGTGCCGTGCATCTGGTTGATTTTGCGTGTTGAGACCGATTTGAAATTCTGGACAATGGCTGCTAAAGAACCGGGTTGGGTGCCCTGTAGGGGCGAAGCATTTTGCGCCTTCAAAAATGCTTCGCCCCTACCATCGTCGTCACCCCATTCATCCCGAATCACAATAATCCCATGCACATGATTGGGCATGGCCACGAATGTGTCCAGGGTGACGTTGGGGAAATGGGAGGGCACGGCCCGCCAGCATTCGTACACCACGCGGCCCCATTCCGAGGGGATCATTTTCCCGCCCTCGATCTGACCCAAGGTGCATTCCCGATTGTGGGTGCAAATCGTGACAAAATACGCGCCGGGGCGGGCGTAATCGTACCCTTGCAGGCGGATCGAGCGCCGATGGTGTTTATCTGGGTCGTAATGGGTCATACGTGTCTTCCTGTAGGGGCCACCGGCCGGTCGCCCCTACCTCCTTCCGGTCTCGCCGCCCGCCCTCCGGGCGGGCCCGCTCCGCTGGCTTGACCGGAATCCACCGCTCACCTTACTGACCTGCAGGCCGCACTGCCCGAAAGCCGATGTTGTAGAAGCTGTAGTCGGGCGTGAAGCCGTCGCGATCGGCGACGCGGCAGAAGTATGCGTAGGTGAACCAGCCGCCGCCACGTAGGACGCGGCTCGAGCTCGAGCCCGACGCCGGGCCAGGACCACGCGGGTCGCTCCCAGGCGACCTCGAGTAGTATGAACCGTCGTACCAGTCCCATACCCACTCCCACACGTTCCCCGCCATATCATAGAGCCCATACCCGTTGGGCGCAAACGACCCCACCGGGCTGGTGTATGGCATTGGATCATTGGCGTAGTCTGGGTGATACCCCCGCGTCGCACTCGTGTCATAGCTGTAGCCACTGCACACCCCCTGAACGGGGCAGCTGTAGTAGTTTGCCCGCGCGTGCTGGATCTCATCCGTATCACTCCATGGGAAACGATGTCCGGCTACGCCCCCACGCGCCGCCTTCTCCCACTCCGCCTCTGTGGGCAACCGATACCCACATCCCGTCCACTTCACACTCTCTATTGGAACATCCACACTCCCCGTCCGATACACGGTCTCTTGCGCACCGTCCGTGTAGTAGCACGGCGTCAGCCCTTCCTTCTCACTGCGCGCATTGGCCCACTTCACCGCCTCATACCACGTGACGCCCTGGACCGGATGATCCTCCGCCTTGCCCGCACCATCCCCAGCCGTAATGTCATAGCCGTTGGCTGCTGCCCATGTTGCCACCTCATCCCAAAAACACTTGGTCACCTCGTACTTGTCCATATAAAACGCGCTCACATTCACCGTGTGCACCGGTCGCTCCCCGTCCCAACCCTCCTTGAAGCTGTCCCCCATCTGAAACTCGCCTGCCGGGATCAGCACCATCCATGCGAGTGCTGGGCCTGCCCGAAACCGACTTGCCCGCTATTCCTCGCAGCCAAGGCCAGCACAACCAAGGCCGCGCCTAGTCCGAAAAACTTGAGAGTGCGCATTGCGTTCCCTCCTTTTTGGGGCATTCTAGATCAATTTGAGTTCTCTGAGCACATCGAGCACGCGGGGCAGGGGCCGCTGCCAGAGCCAGGAGACCTTGAGCCAAAAGCCCGGCACGACCTGTGAACGATAAACGCCATCAGCGTCGGGGGAGATCAGCTCGTAGCGTTTCTTCTCTTGATTCAAGCGATAGAATTCGGCTTGCTGGCGGTCTGGGTCAATGAGCCAATACTCTCTCACACCGGCGGCTTCGTACTCGTAATATTTCTCGCCACGGTCGCGCGGGCCGCTTTCGGGCGAGACGATTTCTACCACTAAATCCGCCGGGCCGTCAAGATACGTCTCTTTGAGCCTGTCAAGGTGCTCTTTAGCGATGAAGAGCAAGTCCGGCTCCCGCCCGCGCTGCAGCTCAGCTAAGCGCATCTGAAACGGAGCGCCCAGCACCTTCCCCAGAGCTCGCTCTTCTGCAAAGACCTGTAACAAATGCCCTACCCACCACCCAATCTCTTGATGAGGTAACGACGCCGGTGAAACCATAACTACCTCCCCGTCCACCCATTCGGCCCGGGTGTCTTCATCACACCAGTTCAAAAACTCTTCGTACGTCATCTTCTTTGTCGGCGCTTCCATGTGGGCCATAAGCTCACCTTCCTTCATCGGCAACCATCTTGAGAAAATACTTGTGAATCCGGGTATCCCCCGCCAATTCTGGATGAAAGCTGCTCGCTAACAGATTCTTCTGGCGCACGAATACCGGAATTTCCTCGTGCTCGGCCAGCACTTCGACCTTCGGGCCGACCCGGACGACCCTGGGAGCACGAATAAAGATCGCATGAAATGCCCCAATCTCTTTGATATTCAGATCGGCCTCAAAGCTGTCGAGCTGCCGCCCGTAAGCGTTGCGTGTGACGGTGATGTCCATCAAGTTGAGACGATTCTCCGGGGAAGAACCATTCAGTTCACGAGCTAAAAGGATCATCCCGGCGCACGTCCCGTAGATGGGAAAACCCTGCCGGCCACGTTCTCTAAGCACCGATAGCATGCCGGTCTTCTCTAACAGATAGGCCATCGTGGTGCTCTCGCCTCCGGGGATAATCAGCCCTTCGACTTCCTCAAGCTGCGCGGCGGTGCGCACATCGCGAGCATCAACGCCTAACGAATGCAAAATATTTAAGTGCTCACGAAAATCGCCCTGCAGTCCCAACACGCCGACGCACATGACTAGTTCCCGCGAACTTGCAGAAGCTCAGCTTCTTCGAGATGAGCCGCGCTGATGCTCTTCATCGGCTCGCCCAGGTCTTCAGAGACTTCAGCGAGCACTTTGGGATCGTTGAAGTACGTTGTCGCCATCACAATAGCTTTGGCACGCTTTTCGGGGTCTTTGGACTTAAAAATTCCCGAGCCGACGAAGATGCCGTCGCAGCCCAACTGCATCATCAGGGCAGCATCAGCAGGGGTGGCAATCCCCCCAGCAGCGAAGTTGACGACGGGGAATTTGCCCATCTCTTTGATAACTCTCAGCACTTCGACGGGAGCGCCCCATTCTTTGCCCAACGCGACCAGCTCCTCATCAGAAGCCTGCCGGACCTGCCGAATTTGTTTATTCATCAGGCGCATGTGCCGGACGGCTTCAATGACATCGCCCGTGCCCGCTTCGCCCTTGGTGCGGATCATCGCTGCCCCTTCAGCGATTCGTCGGCATGCCTCGGGCAGATCGCGCGCGCCGCAGACGAACGGCACTTTGAACTGCCATTTGTCAATGTGGTGCTCCGGGTCCGCGGGCGTGAGCACCTCGGACTCGTCAACGTAGTCTACTCCCAAGGCCTCTAAAATCTGCGCCTCGGCAAAGTGTCCAATTCTGCACTTGGCCATCACGGGGATTGTGACGGTGCCCATAATCTCTTTGATCTTTTTGGGATCGGCCATGCGGGCCACGCCGCCAGCGGCACGAATATCTGCCGGGACTCGCTCTAAGGCCATGACGGCGACGGCGCCGGCTTCTTCCGCGATCTTGGCCTGCTCGGCGTTGACCACGTCCATAATCACGCCGCCCTTGAGCATCTCGGCGAGCCCCGATTTGACCTTAAAAGTCCCAGTGAGTCGTTCCATAAAAGCCCTCCTTTCTAATCTAACAGATACCATTTTCATTATATCGCTATGGGGGATGGGCGCAAGCTGCTCAGTGCGGTATTGCATGGCGTCCCGGCTCTTTGTAAAGTAATCCCAATGAACTTACACGGCCACATCGCTCAGAAGCTAGAGAGGATGCGCGCCCTCGTGCGCAGCTACGGCAGCGCGATAGTCGCCTTCTCCGGCGGCGTGGACAGCTCCGTTGTGTTAGCCATCGCCAAGCAAGAGCTCACAGATCGCACTTTCGCTGTGACAGCTCACTCACCTGTCTATGCCCAGCGCGAGCTGGAAGCCGCGCAACAGCTCGCTCAACAGTTGGGCGTCCCCCACGAAATCATCTTCACCCGCGAGTTGGACGACCCCCGCTATGTGAATAACCCGCCGCATCGCTGTTTTCACTGCAAGCAAGAACTCTTTGGCAAACTGATCGCGCTGGCACAATCTCGCGGGTTCGCCGTGGTGCTCGACGGGACGAACGCTTCGGATATGGCTGATTTTCGGCCAGGGATGCGCGCTCTCAGAGACTACAACGTGAAGAGCCCCTTGCTCGAAGTCGGCCTAACTAAACCCGAAATCAGAGAGATCGCACGCGCACTCGGCCTGCCCACTGCTGAGAAACCGGCGATGGCCTGTCTGGCTTCGCGTATGCCCTACGGCAGCACAATCACTATCGAGAAACTCAAGCAAGTCGAGCAGGCCGAAGAGTTTCTCTTTACGCTGGGGTTGAGCCAAGTCCGTGTGCGCACCTACGACGGGACGGCGCGCATTGAAGTGCCGCCCGAGGAGATGGCAAGAGTCTTCGAGCACCGTGAAGCGGTCATCGCACATTTGAAAAAGCTGGGATTCAAGTACGTGACGCTCGATCTCCAGGGCTATCGCAGTGGGAGCATGAATGAAGTCTTGGGAAGCATACGCTAAGCCGGACGTTGAACGCGAGCGACGGTGCGGAGTCGCCGAGGCCGTTTTCTGTCCGGGCAAGAGCGCAGAGCAAATCGCCGCGATTATGCAAGAGTTGCGAAAAAGAACCGAGCCCGTGTTGGCCACGCGCGCGACCCCAGACCAAGCCCGCGCCGCGCAGACACTCGTACCCAATATGATCTATCACGAACAGGCGCGGCTGCTGACCCTCGGAGTTCCGAAGCCCCCCCAGGGCGGCACGGTGCTCGTGCTTGCCGCGGGGACGTCAGATATCCCCGTCGCCGAAGAAGCTGCTGTGACGGCACAGTACCTGGGCAATGAGACTGAGCGGCTTTACGATGTCGGAGTAGCTGGAATCCATCGCTTGCTGGCGCAGCGTGAGAGACTGAACCAAGCGCGCGTGCTGATCGTCGTAGCCGGGATGGACGGGGTCTTGCCCAGCGCTGTGGCTGGGCTTGTAGACAAGCCCGTTATCGCTGTACCGACGAGCGTGGGGTACGGGGCGAGCTTTGAGGGGTTGGCAGCACTGCTGACGATGCTCAACAGTTGCGCCCCTGGGGTGGCCGTCGTCAATATAGATAACGGCTTTGGCGCGGCAGCCTTAGCGACGAAGATCAACAGACTATGAAGCTCGCATATTTAGATTGTTTTTCAGGCATCGCCGGGGATATGTTTCTGGCGGCGCTGCTCGATGCCGGGCTGATCAAGTCAGCGTTTTTAAGTGAAAAACTCTCGACGCTCGGCTTGGGGGATATAAAAATCATTGCAGAAAAAGTGCAGCGGGGAGGCATCACCGCGACACATCTGCACTTTCAGACATCTCCCGACGCTCACAGCCATCGCCAGTGGGCAGAGATTCGACACTTGATCGAGCGCAGTCAACTCACTTTGACTGAAAAGGCCCAGGCAATCTCGATCTTTCACAGTCTCGCCCAAGCCGAGGCGAAGCTACACGGCATCTCAATAGAGAACGTTCACTTTCACGAGCTGGGGGCAGTCGACTCGATTTTAGATATCGTCGGCGCGGCGGTCGCGATCGAGTCTTTGCAAATCGAGTGTTGGTACTCTTCAAAAATTAACGTCGGCTCCGGCACGGTTGAGACGGCGCATGGGAGGCTGCCCGTGCCCGCGCCGGCGACGCTCGAATTGCTCAGAGATTTCCCCATCTATTCTTCGGGTATCGAAGCGGAATTAGTTACGCCCACCGGCGCAGCCATTCTGAAAAATCTCGCTTCGGACTTCGCCGTGCCGCCAGCCCGCTGGCAGAGCATCGGCTATGGCGCAGGCACGAAAGATTTTTCAGCTCAGCCAAACGTACTCCGCCTGCTCGTCGGAAGGAGCTTTTCGGCCCTCGAATCAGACGAAGCGATAGTCATCGAAACGGAGATTGACGACATGAACCCCGAATTCTTTCCGTACGTCCAGCAAAATCTCTTTGTCAAGGGTGCCAAGAGCGTCAGCGCTCAAAGTATCTTGACGAAGAAGGGGCGACCTGGTCTTTTGGTGCGTGTGCTCTGCACAGCTTCTCAAATAGATGAATTGTGCGAAGCACTCTTCCGTGAGACGACGACGCTGGGGGCTATTTACTATCCGGTGCAGCGCAAAAAGCTCGCGCGAAAGAGTATCGAGGTCGAGACGAAGTACGGAAAAGTTCGGGTGAAGTTGGGACTACTTGGATCTGAAATTATAAATATCGCGCCGGAGTACGAAGACTGCAAAAAAATTGCTGACGAGAAAGGCATAGCACTGAAAGAGATCTATGGCGCGGCGACGGAGGCAGCCAGCCGCCGGCCCGTCTAGGCGGGACAGTTGTCCTTGGCATTCTTTCTGTCCTTTGGCAAGATAGTGATAAGCCGACGTGCTGGCATACCATCAAAGAGCTTGAGGTGAGAGGATGCGCAAGATCGCCATTATCAACCAAAAAGGGGGCACGGCGAAGACCACGACGGCTGTGAATTTAGCCGCCGCCCTGGCCGACCGCGACCGAAAAGTTTTGCTCGTGGACATGGATCCGCAAGGCAATGTCGCCACATGGTTCGACGTCGTTCCACAAAAGTCGCTCTATCACTTGCTTGTGGAAGAGACGACGACTCCCCAAGAGTGCATCGCCCCCGTGCGCGAGCGTATTGACGTGCTGCCCAGCACCAAGACCGCTGCGCAAGCCGAACTGATTCTCACCGGACTGCCCGGCCGCGAGCGCGTCTTGAGCCGAAAACTTGCCAAACTCTCCGGCTACGATTTCGTCTTGCTCGACTGCCCGCCCAGTCTCAATCTCCTGAACCAGAACGCCATTGTCTATGCTGACGAAGCGTTCATCCCCGTCAGCATGGACTATCTCGCACTTGTCGGCGTTCGGCAGATGCTAGAAAACCTCAAGATGGTCTACGAGATCTTGGAGCACCGGATTGATATCACGCTCGTCATCCCGACGTTTTATGATGGACGCAACCGCAAGAGCCGAGAAGTCTTAGAAAAACTAGGGCTGCACTTCGACGGGAAAGTCACCGATCCCATTCGCGCGAATGTGCGCCTGGCTGAAGCCGCCAGCCATCACCAGACCATCTTTGAGTACGACCCAAGCTCTCACGGCGCGCGCGACTATAAAAACTTGGTCGAGCGCGTGCTGAGCGAGACGCCGAGCACTAATGGGAACCATGTCCGCGAGAAGGTGAGCCTGCGATGAAGACTCGCCGTTCCATTGCGCACGATCCGCTCGCCGAGAGCGAGATCATGAAAGACTTTTATAAGCCCAAATCCCGAACGAACTCTGAAGAATCTGCACCGGGGTTGGTGAAAGCTACGTTCTATCTGGCTCCCGACGACGTGATCGCCCTCGAAGAGCTGCAATTGCACATCCGCAAGCGTGAGGGCCGCAAGGCTAACAAGTCTGAGCTCATGCGTGAAGCCATCGCGCTCTTGGTGAAGGAGTACTCATAAATGAGTTATGATGAGCGCAGGAGCCGCTCATGTTCACGTTGCCTGATATTGAGAAGATCACCCTAGAACTCGTCGCCCAAATCCCCAAGGGCAGGGTCTCGACCTTCCGTGAGATCGCTATGGCGCTGGGCGACCCCATCGCGGCACGTGTCGTGGGCTCAATCCTCTCACAACAGAAACAAGAAGGCCCCGCCTATCGAGTCGTGAGCTATGACGGAACAGTTACCGAAGCCCAAGCACAGCGTCTCCAAACTGAAGGCATTTCCGTCAGAGATGGTCGCGTGCTCTCGCCGGCAAAATTCCTCTTTCGGGACTTTCGCTCAGATAAGCCGCTGCAAAAGCTTCAACAGATCCAGAACGAAATCCGAGAAAGAATGCACTTGATCCCCGACCAGAAAGAGTACCAGACCGTCGGCGGTGTGGACCTCTCTTACGCAGGTGCTCAGGGTGTCGGGGCATATGTGCACTTGGCGTTGCCCAGCTTAAAAATAATAGACGTGCAGACACTTGCTCAGGAAGTGCGCTTCCCGTATATCCCAAGCTATCTTGCTTTTCGAGAGCTGCCGGTGATGCTCGCGCTTCTGCAAAGGCTTAAGGAGCAAGAAGCCCTAGCCGATATTACGTTCGTCGACGGAACGGGAACGCTCCATCATCGCCAGGCAGGGATCGCCTCTCAGGTGGGAGTGATGCTCGACGTCCCCACCGTCGGGATCACGAAATCGCTCCTACACGGCGAGCCTGACAGAGCTCTCAAAACGCTAGCGCCCGGCGAAGTCTGCTATATTCGTATTGGGGATCGGTGGGCCGGTGCGGCGATCCAGCCCAGAGTTCACGGCGAGCCGTTCTTCGTCTCGCCAGGACATCGCATGGACTTGGAGACGGCGTTAGAGCTGTCTTGGCTCGCTCTCAAAGATGACGGCCATCTGCCGGAGCCTATCCACCAAGCCCACGACGCAAGCCGTCGCGCTGCTCAAGCCCTGAAGCAACAGACTGCACCACCGCCAAAGAGCCCTCAATTGGGTCTATTCGACCAGTCCGGGCCCAGATCGTAAAATCCCCTCATCAAGCGAGGGGATTGGCATGAACCGATCTGAGGCACTGGCACTCGTGCAGGAGATTTGGTGATCAAAGCCATGCAGGAGATCGCCCCTCAATTGGGGCTCTAAAAAGACACCGCTCTGCCTGTTGGTTACGGCAGAGCGGCCTCCTCTATCTCTTGCACCCCCCGGGCGGAGGGTGCGCCGGTTCAGCTTGTCGCAGATCTGACAGCAGAGACCAGGGGAAAAATTCCATCTTCCGGGGGCCTAACCAGATAGATGGACAAAACCCTCGTCATCCCTGGGGTCCACCCCCCTAGCTGTCGCTCCTTCACGCACAAACCGAAGACCGGCTTGTAAGGAGGTTGTGTAGAGGTCTTCAGATATCACCCACTCCCTCGATGACTGCTATCCGTGTAACACTTATATTACACCAGTTTACACCGCTTGTCAAGAGAAACGCTCACAAGAGCTAGAGGCGCTCAACGGCGATATTACAGGAGCGCAATACGATCTCTAACAGATGGACCTTCTCGTCACGTGTGAGTCGCTGGTCTTCTAAAACATTAAGGATAAACGAAGCCGGGCGCTCATCACGAGCTTGGGCCAGTTCGTAATGTTCATCACAGACAACGCGCAATTTCAAGAAGCTTTCCAATTGAGCGATAAATCGCTCTTCCCTCATCTTGTCCACCTTTTCCGTAGCATCCGTTGTATGAAAGATATTCTACAATGCATCTTGGGAAAAGGCTGTGACTCTCACTACCTTAGAGATGAAAGCCAACGGAGGGAAACTGTACGGAGAAGCAAGTTGTATTGTACGTATGGGCGCTTGGTCACTAACAACCTACCCCTAGAGAAACCCTTCCCTTACCCGCGTGGCCAAGCGCCCAGCTCGCTTTTTGCTAATCAGTCTCGGTCCTTCTTGCGCTCTTCACGCTCCACGAACTCCAAGATCGCTTGGACAACCAGATAATTCACGGAGCGATCCTTTCTCTTGGCTAGCTGGATGAGCCGCTCGACCGGTTTTTCTTTCCGCTTTTCTTGAGGGATGTAGATGGACAGCTTATCACGCAGCATCATACTTGTGTCTATCACCGGATACTTCACCTCGGTTGTAGATTTATAGAGTGAAACGTCTGCTCTCTTTGATGTCGTTCCGTTTTCCCCCGGACCTCATGCTCTAAATTGCCAAGCGAGATTGCATTTATTATACTTCATATGATGACCCTTGCCACTATGATCACACTTCTCCGTCTGGTTTGTATACCCTTCTTGCTTTTTCTCTTCTTCAGCGGCCCGCTGTGGCTGTTCTACATACTGCTCGCCTGTGTGCTCTTGAGCGATCTTGTCGATGGAGCACTGGCACGAGCCCAGCGACAGATCACCGACGTGGGGAAAACCCTTGATCCATTGGCCGACAAAGCGCTCTTTCTCAGTCTCTTTATCGCGCTGGCTATACAGGGCAGCCTATCGATAGCAGCCATTGTTGCCTTCGCTCTGCCGCAAAGCGTTCTGCTCTTGGGGGCTCTGTGGCTTCGCCGAAAGGCATCACGTTGGGTGGTCATCGAAGCTCGTCCCCTGGGCAAGGCTTCGTCTACTCTGCTCTCTGTAGGACTCGTTGGAACGCTGCTCGCCCCTGCGCTCGACCCCACAGCGCGCTTTGCGGAGATTGCGCTCTATGTGCTATACGGCGGTATTGCGCTCTCATACGTTGCGCTGAGTGACTATATCTTTGTCGCTTTGCGACGCATTGAGAGAGGCGAACTCCACGGGGAGCGGGGCAAGCATCTCTAGGTGTACGCCCGTCACGGGATGAGAGAGTTTTAATTGCCACGCGTGCAGCATCAGACGCCCAGAGCGAGATGAACCGTAGAGCTCATCGCCCATAACCGTATGGCCGATGGCGCTCAAGTGTACTCGAATCTGATGCGTTCTGCCCGTCACAGGGCATACCTCCAGCAACGTCATCTGAGAAAATCGCTGCAGGACACGAAACTCCGTCACGGCTGGTTTGCCCGTGGGGAGGATTCTCATACGCTGTCGCCGGGCGGGATCACGCCCGATGGGGCCTTCAATCCGACCTTCGTCTTCTGCTACACGTCCTCGCACCAAGGCTATGTAGATCTTTTCGATAGCCCTGCTCTTGAATTGTTCAATTAATTTCAGATACGCCGTGTCGCTCTTGGCCACCAGCAAGACACCGCTGGTGCCCTCGTCCAGTCGGTGGACGATCCCCGGCCGGCGCGGCGCTCCGAAGCTCGCCAAGGCACAGTGACTTATCAATTGATTGATCACCGTGCCCCGCGGATGCCCGGCTGCCGGATAGACTACCATCCCAGAGGGCTTGTCAATTGCTATGATATGCTCGTCTTCATAGAGCACAGGGAGCGTGAATTCTTCGGGTTCTATGGCCTCTGTTTCTCTATCAGGAAGCTCAATTTCGATCAGGTCCCCTGGGCGCAAGCGCAGCCCGGCACGCGCCGGATGTCCATTCAGCAAGACGGCACCCGCTTTCAATAAAGCTTGCACGCGCGACCGCGTCAGAGTCGGATCACCCAACTGGGCCACCAACCAGCGATCGAGCCGCTGGCATCCCACACCTTCAGATACTCGGAAAACCCGTCGTACCGGCATAGCTTAGAGTACCAAGCGTATGTGATGCAGACAACTCTCTGGCGCAGACTGCTCGATTGCACCGAAAAAGTCTTGGGAGTATAATAAAATTATAATGGTTTCCCAGATAGAAGCTGATGTACAGACTGTGGCTGAGCGTATCGCCCTCGCGCAGGGAGTAGAGCTCTATTGGCTCGACCTGCGAGCCTCCGGACCGCGCTGGCAAGTCACCGTATATATTGACCGAGCTGGAGGGGTCAGTATTGACGATTGTGAACGAGTGAGCCGCGCCCTCGAAGAGCCTTTGGATGCGCTCATCGAGCACAGCTACGAGCTCGAAGTCTCTTCTCCGGGGATAGATCGTCCGTTGCACACCCGCGCGCACTATGAACGCGCTCTTGGCAAGCCCGTGGAGGTGCGTCTGCGCTCCCCACGAGAGGGCCAAAAAGTCTTGACGGGCTGGCTGCAAGGAATGGCCAACAACGAGCTCTTTCTTGAAGGTGCTCAGGGAGAGACAGTTCAGCTCTCTCTCCACGATGTGCATCATGCCCAGGTGATCGAAAGCCGTTTTCTCTGAAGATAGTTCTGCGATTCCTCGTGGTCGTAGGAAACGCATCACCGGGGGTCGCTCCCTATCGTGAAGACGGAGTAAACTGAGGTGACGATAGCGCATGAATATCGAGTTTCTCGAAGCTTTAGAAGAGATGGCCAAAGAAGAAGGCATCGAACGGGAAGACCTGTACGATGCCGTGAAGAAGGGGCTCAAAGCCGCGTATATTGAAGAGTTCGGCCCGGCCATCAACCTGGAGATCGAGATTGACCGCACCTCAGGCGATATCCATCTGGTCGTGGACGGTCAAGCAAAAGATATCAAATTGACGGACTTCGGGCGCATCGCCACGCGAAAGGCCGAAGAGACCATCAAAAACGAGATCACCTGCAAGCGCCGCGAGAAGGTTCTGGAACGGTATAAAGGGCGTGTGGGTCAGATCATCAGCGGGCATGTCCACCGTTTCCAAGGAGCCGACGTCTGGGTCAATCTCGGGCAAGCCGAGGCGCTCTTGCCCGAATCGGAGAGAATTCCCGGCGAACGCTATCGCGTCGGATCGGTGCTGAAAGCATATTTGCTGAAAGTCGAGCGCACCCAAGGTGACCCAAAGATTATCTTGTCACGTGCCGCGAAAGAGTTTGTCCAGAAGATGTTAGAACTCCAAGTGCCGGAGATCGAGCAGGGGCTCCTGCGGATTGAAGCGATCGCTCGCGAGCCGGGAGTGCGCACCAAAGTCGCCGTGCGCTCGCTCACGGCAGAACTCGACCCAGTTGGTACGTGTGTGGGTGCCGGCGGCGGCAGAGTCAAAGAGATCGTACGCGAACTCAACGGGGAGAAAATCGACATCATCCGCTGGAGCTCCGATGTGCGCGAGCTTATCAAAAACGGGCTCGAGCCGGCCAGAGTGCTCCAGATCGATCTCGACGAAGCGCATAAAGAAGCCCGAGTGATCGTCCCAGATGATGAACTGTCGCTGGCCATCGGCAGGGGCGGACAGAACGTCCGGCTGACCGCGAAACTGACGGGATACACCGTAGACGTCACCAGCCCAGAAGAACTCAAAAAGAGTGCTGAAGAGGCTCCGGCTACGCCTGCTCCCTAGCCAATCATGCGCGATGCGCTTTTACACTGGCTCTATCGGCTGGTACGCCGACGGGCTTGGCTCGTGTTACTGCTTGCCGCGCTGCTCAGCAGCGCCGCGCTCGCCTATATTCTCGATCTGCCCATGCGCAGCTCGTTCTTGGATCTATTACCCCCCGGGGATTCGCTCACCCTCAAATTCCAAGAGCGCGAGGAGATCATTACGAAAAACGATGCGATCGGCATCGTGCTGGCGCTCAAGGCCCCAGAACATTCCCTGCGCGACGCCGAGCATCTGAGAGCCGCTGCGGAGCAGATCGTCCAACACCTCACAGAGAACCCGGAGATCGCTTCGGTAAGTTTTACCAAAGATATCCAGACGCGACGCGGCAATGAACTGCTCTCCCTTCGTGAAGAGATATTTCTGAAACTGAGAGAATACCAAGAGCGATTGCGCGGCATTCTTCCTGCGCCCCCGCCAAGTGAACAGCCGACGACCGTGCTGGGGGTGCGCGATCTCGTCCAGCTCTATACCCAGATCAACATCGAACTCAGAAAGATCTTCGGGGCTGAGCTCGACTGGCGACAGCTCGGTCTGAACCCGTTAGAGCTTGTAAAACGCTTCGAAGAGCTGAGCAAACTCAACGAGAGCGTAAAAGAGGAACTCGATCGCGCCCCTCTAGTGATCCAGACGGCTGATCGCCTCGTCGCTGACTTGTTATATACAGTTAGAGAGATCAACGTGACCATTGACACTCTCTTAGCATGGCCGCAAGAGCTGTATCTTTCCAAAGACGGCACTAAGTTGCTGATCAACGCACGACCGCGGCAAAGCTCGCAGTACAGTTTAGAGTACAACCGGGCCATCACCCGCTCTGTGCGAGAGACGCTTCAGTCTCTGAACCTCGAAGACCAGGGGGTGACGTGGGGCTTAACCGGCCCCTATACGCTCGCGGCGGAGACGAACTACCAACTGAACGTAGATATGCGCAACACGACCATTCTGTCGGCCATCGGTGTCACGGTAGTTATTATTATTGCTCTGCGCCGATTCTTTTACCCAGTATTGGCGCTCATCGTGCTCTTTCTGGCGTTGATTGCTACCGTAGCTTGGGCGAAGTTCGCCACGAACGGCCTCAATCTGGTGACTTCTTTTCTGCCTCCTTTGATCTTGGGATTGGGCATTGATTACGGGATCAATTTCATTGCTCATTTTTTGAACGAGCGTCGTTCCGGCTACAGGATCGAGACAGCCCTCAAATCCGCCGTCTTGTACAAAGGCGGCGCGTTGATCACAGCGTCTTTAGCTACAGCGTGTGTGCTCTTCGGCCTCATGAGCGCCAGTTCCCCCGGACTCTATGAGATGGGGATCATCGCTGGAGTTGGAGTGCTGTTGGCGCTCACTGCGACGCTATTGATCTTGCCGTCACTGATGATCGTCTCGCACATTATGCTGCGCCGACGTCGCCGTGCGGAATCCCACCCCCCCCTCCTCTCAGACGCGGAGAGGAGGGCCGAAGGCGGGGAGAGGTTTTGGCAGTGGGCACGCTGGCCGATTGTGCTGATCAGTATTGGAGGCAGCCTTTTTATGCTCAGCCAAGCTGTGCACGTTGGCTTCCGCTTCGCCGATGAAGAGTTGGCTCCCCAAGACCTGCCGTCACGGCTTGTTCAGCAGACTGTGCGACGCGATTTCGATGCCGGTACTTCCGGATTGGCCGAATATTTTCTCTTCTTCGCCCCCACGCTCACAGAGCTTCGTCAAGTGAACGCAGGCTTGCAAGACCTCAAAGCTCGCGGCTTCATAGACACCGCCGCCTCGCTGTTAATGTTTTTGCCTTCTGATCCCGTTGAGGCCCAGCAGTTCTTCCAAGGAGTATCGCTCAATTTGGAGAGAGATCTCCAGCGAGCCAAAGTTGAAATCGAACGGCGCAGCGAAGAACTTCAACTCCTCCAAGACCTTACGGTGCAGATCGTCGAGCTCAAGAGTAACTTAACCCACATTCTTGACCGCGTGGCTCTCGTCGGTGCAGGAGCCGAGACAGTCGCCCCAGCCGTTCAAGCACAGATCATCCAGCTGGAGGGGATCGAGACCAGTATTCAAGGACTGGAAGCGATGCAAACGCGCCTGGGCAACCTCCACACGCGCTTATTCGAACTGAACAACAGCGTGCGCGAGTTGCTCCAGCGGATAGACGAACTCCAACAGGTTCAGGGGCTCCTCAACGTCTTGCCCAAAGAGCTTCAAGAGCGCTTCATCACTGAAGAACGCGAGTTTATCATCTACGCTCACCTGAAACGCTCCACGATCAACGAGCCCCAGATCTATAGCGAGTTCATTGAAACAGTGCGAACGTTCAGTAATGACTTCATCGGCTACCCTATGGTGCAAGAGCATCTCGAACGCAAGATGAAGAGTGATTTTCAAGCCTCGACCCTCCTTGCTACGGCGATTATCTTCGTGATTCTCAGTATTGGGGTGGGCTGGCGCTGGGCGCTTCTGGGGGTCATCCCGGTGGGGCTGGGGTTCTTATGGATGCTTGGGGCAATGCGGCTCTCCGGGCTTGATTTTAGCTTCGCCAATATTATTATTTCGTCTCTGTTGATCGGAAACGGCGTCAATTACGCTGTGTATCAGCTGCACGGTTTTTTGAAGGACCCGCGTGTCGGTGTAATCTGGAAGCAAACATCGCTTCCCATCCTGGGATCGGCGTTAACGACGATGGTCAGCTTCGGCAGCTTGCTCTTTGCGGCGACGCCGGGGTTGCGGGCTTTTGGGCAATCAGCCTTGTACGGTATCGGCTTTACAACGCTGTTCACGCTGGTCTTCTTACCCGCCCTGCTCTCCTTCTCCCGTCGTCGCACCCTCGTGTTGCCTTGCCTCAAAAACACATGAGACAAGTCGAAGAGCTTGCGATCTGCTCACCTTTTTGCGATAATACAAGCCATTGGCTTACCGGCTGCAATCACGCTCCATGAGCGTTGGTGGCCAAGAATTTTCAGAGGTGAGTCTTCCATGCCAGCATGTGCTATCTGTGGCAAGACGACGAAGTTTGGAAAGCAAGTGAGCTTCGCCGGGAACCGCAACAATCGCACGTTCAAGCCCAACTTGCAGACTGTGCGCGCTGTGGTCGGCGGACGAACGACGCGACTGACCGTGTGCACGCGGTGCCTAAAGGCCGGCAAAGTCCAAAAAGCCGTCTGATGCACGAGATTCGGTTCATTCGAAATTTCACGATCATCGGGCACATTGATCACGGTAAGTCCACGCTCGCTGACAGAATTCTCGAGCGCACCCACGCGATCCCCGATCGCTTAATGCGCGACCAATTTCTAGACCGGATGGACTTGGAGCGCGAGCGCGGCATCACCATCAAAGCCAAAACGTGTACTTTTCAGTACCGCATCCGCGATGGTCAGATATATACGCTGAACTTGGTGGACTGCCCCGGTCATGTAGACTTCGTCTACGAAGTGAGCAAGAGCCTCGCTGCCTGCGAAGGCGCTCTCTTACTTATTGATGCAACCCAAGGAATCCAAGCCCAGACGTTGGCCAATTGCTATCTCGCCGAAGAACAGCACTTAACGATCATCCCGATCATCAATAAGATAGACATGGAAGAGGCCGACGTGCCCCGTGTCGAAGAGCAGATAGAAGACCAATTAAACATTCCTAAGGAAGAAGCCCTAAAGATCAGCGCCAAGCTGGGGGTGGGCATTGCCGAAGTCTTAGAAGCGATTGTGCAGCGCATCCCACCCCCAAGAGGGGATAGCGAAAGGCCCTTACGGGCGCTGATTTATGATTCGTTCTATGATACTTATAGATTCGCCATTCCCGTCATTCGCGTCGTGGATGGGGTTCTGAAGCCCGGACTCCGGCTGAAAATGATGGGGAAGGGAGCAGAGTTCACCATCGAGACTGTTGGGGTGTTCACCCCGGATATGAAATTCACGGAGGAGCTGGGCCCAGGCGAAGTCGGCTTTTTCACAGCGAAGATCAAAGACGTGCGCGAGATCGGCATTGGTGATACTGTAACCGAAGTCGCCCGCCCCTGCGCGGAGCCTCTCCCCGGCTATCGCCCTTTGAAACCAATGGTCTTTGCTGGGCTCTATCCCACGACGCCAGGGCAGTTCTCGGCCCTGCGCGACGCGCTGGAAAAACTCAGCTTGAACGATGCATCGTTTCAGTTTGAAGAGGAGCATTCGGAAGCATTGGGTCGAGGTTTTCGCGTCGGCTTTTTGGGGATGCTTCACGCCGAGATCATTCAAGAGCGGCTGGACCGTGAATTCAGAATTCCCCTGGTCGTTACCGCGCCCAGCGTAGAGTACCAAATCTTGCTCAAAAACGGCGATGTCGTTCGTTGTGACAACCCCAGCAAATTCCCAGACCCCTCTCGGATCGAGCGGATCGAAGAGCCCTATGTCAGCTTAAAGATTCTCACACCGGAGCGATTTCTGGGCGCACTCTTAGAGTTACTGGAGCGGCGCCGAGGCGAGTACCATGGGATGGATTTTTTCAGTGATGGGCGCGTGGCGATGCACTACGAGCTGCCTCTGGCCGAGATCGCCACGGATTTTTATGACAAACTCAAGGCCCGCTCGCAAGGATACGCCTCGATGGACTACGAGTCCATCGGATATCGCGCGTCTGATCTGGTGAAATTGGATGTTTTGGTCAATCGTGAGCCAGTGGACGCGCTCTCTGTGATTGTGCACCGAGACAAGGCGTATTATGCGGGCCGGGCTATCTGCCAAAAACTAAAAGAGAAGATCCCCTCACAGATGTTTCCCGTTCCCTTGCAGGCGGCCATCGGCAAACGAGTGCTGGCACGCGAGACGATTCCGGCGCGACACAATGATATTACCGGCTGGATGTCTGGCGGCGATGTGACGCGCAAACTGAAACTCCTAGAGAAACAGCAATCCGGGCGCAGGCGCTTAGCAGCCATCGGCAAGGTCGAAGTCCCCCAAGAGGCGTTCTTGGCCGTGCTCGAACGCGAAGGGTGATTTGAATTGACAGCGCAAAATATGTTACCCTTAAGGGTGAGTACACCCTAAGGGAGGGAGATGTTATGTCTGATAAAGCGCGTATCTGGCTGACTATCGGGATACTGATTGTGATCGGTGGGGCATTTATATTGATCTCGCAGCCGTGGCAGCAGCCACAACAACCGCAACCACCACAAGTGACCCAGCAGCCCCAGGCACCGACAGAACCGACACAGCCTTCTAAGCCACCGAAGCCACCGACCGAAGAACCGACGCCAACAACTGAACCAACGCCTGAGCCCACACCGCAACCGACTCCAGAAGCTCCCAGCACTGCACCAAGGCCGGTAATGGTAGAAGAAGTGGTCTTCGTTCAGGAGGCCGATCAGGCGAAGGTCCTCGATATGCTTGAAGCAGGCAAGGTGCACATATATGCCTTCGGCATCCGGGACCCTGGGCTCGCTCGCAAGGTTAGGGAATCCCCGACCTTGCAATACGAGACGTCCTATGGGGGCTCGGCGGAGCTGACGCTCAATCCCGTCGGCCCCACCTTCCCCAAGACCGGCAAACTTAACCCTTTCTCCGTCCCCGCGATCCGCGAAGCGCTCAATTGGCTTGTAGACCGTAAATATATCGCTGAGGAGATCTACGGCGGGCTTGCCGTCCCGCGCTTCTTGCCCATCAATACGAGCTTCCCTGACTACGCCCGCTTGGCGGATGTCGCCCGCTCTCTGGAAATCTTCTACGCGCACAACCCCGAAAAAGCCAAGGCGGTCATCAGCGCAGAGATGGAGGAACTCGGGGCAGAACTCAGAGACGGCCAGTGGTACTACCAAGGAGAGCCGGTCAACCTGGCTTTTATCATTCGCATCGAGGACAAGCGCCGCGAGATGGGCGACTATGTAGCGACGCTGTTAGAAGACCTGGGGTTTACAGTAGATCGTCAGTACAAGACAGCGGCCGAGGCCTCGCCGATCTGGATCGGAGGCGACCCCGCCGACGGCCGTTGGCATCTCTACACCGGCGGCTGGGTCTCTACGGTGATCAGTCGAGATTTAGCCGGCAACTTCAATTTTTATTATACGCCGCGTGGGCGCCCTGACCCCCTCTGGCAGGCCTACACCCCCGAGCCGGAGTTCGACGAGCTAGCAGATCGCTTGGCACGCCGCGACTATCATAGTTGGGAAGAGCGCCAGGAGATGATGGCCAAGGCGATCCAATTAGCCATTAAGGACTCTGTGCGGATTTGGCTGGTGGACACGATTGACATCTGGGCGCGCCGCGCCGAGGTGGCTTTAGCTTCAGATTTAGCCGGGGGCTTCTCCGGTTCGTGGCTGTGGCCCTTCACGCTGCGCTTGCGTGATCGTGAGAGCGGACGGATCATCTACGGAGCCCCTAGTATTTTGACGGAGCCCTGGAACCCCGTCGCAGGCACCACCTGGATCTTCGATACGATGATCATCCGCGCGACCGTGGAGACAGCTACCTTGCCTGACCCCTTCACTGGGCTGTACTGGCCTCAGCGCGTCAAGCCCGTAGACGTCTATGTCCAAGAGGGAATTCCGGTCACCAAGACCCACGACTGGCTCACGCTCAGCTTCCTCCCATCTATTGAAGTCCCCGTGGATGCCTGGGCGGATTGGGACCCTGTCAACCAAAAGTTTATCACGGTAGGCGAGAAGTACCCCGAAGGGGCGACAGCAAAAACAAAGACCGTCGTCTACTATGACGAAAATCTCTTCAAGATGAAATGGCACGACGGCTCGAAGATCTCTCCGGCGGACTTGGTGCTCAGCTTCATTCTGGCGTTCGAGCGGGCCAAGCCCGAAAGCCCCATCTACGACGAAGCGGCTGTCTCTGCGTTCGAGACTTTCATGCGCCACTTCCGCGGGCTCAAGATCGTGCAGCAAGACCCATTAGTAGTTGAGGTCTACAGTGATCTCTTCTACCCTGATGCCGAGTGGATTGCCTCCTCGCGGGCAGGCTATCTATACACTGATACTCCTTTACAGTCCTTTGCCATCGGGATCTTGGCCGAACAGAATAAAGAGCTCGCTTTCTCGGCAGCGAAGTCAGATAAGCTCAAAGTCGAGCGGGCTAACTACATCTCAGGGCCGACGTTGGCAGTTTTAGAAAAATACCGGGCTCAGGCATTTGAGCAAGGTTTCATCCCCTATGAGGCCACCCTGAAAGAGTTTATCACTCCTGAAGAAGCCAAAGAACGCTATCGGCTCTTGGGTGCCTGGTATCAACAGCGCGGACACTTCTGGGTCGGCCAGGGGCCGTTCTATCTGGATTCGGTCCATCCCGTGGAGAAGAACATCGTCATCAAGAGATTTACAGACTTCCCCGATCCCCCGGACAAATGGCTACGGTTCACCGAGCCCCGGATCGCCGAGGTCGACATCACCGGTCCCACCGAAGTTCATATTGGAACCTCGGCAGAGTTTAACGTGAGAGTGACGTTCAAGGGCGAGCCGTATGCTGCCAAAGATATAGATTTCGTGAAGTTTTTACTCTTTGACGGCCGCGGTCAGCTGACGGCTTTAGGCGAGGCCCAAGCCGTTGGTGACGGGCTCTTTCGTGTCGCGCTCAGCCCAGAGCAGACAGCACAGCTGATTGTAGGGGCTAACCGCCTGGAGGTAATCGTCGTCTCCAAGTTGGTGAGCATCCCTTCCTTCGAGGAGGTCACCTTTAGAACCCAATAAACCATTATCATGGAAGCCCTCACGCGCATCGTCAAGTACACCCTCTACCGGGGGATTGCCCTCGCCGTCACCGTCATCGTCGGGGTCTATTTAGCTATCCTCATCGCGAACATGGGTGGCTATGTAGACCAGATTCGTATTGCGCAGATCCGCGAGGTGGTGGGCGCAGCCGTTCTCACGGACCCAACACTGCAACAGCTTCCTCCTAGCGAGGTACGTCGCATCATTGATCAGCGCATCGAACTGGAAATCAAGCGTCTGGGGTTAGATCGGCCGTTCATCTGGCGCAGCTTCTCCTATCTGTGGGATGCGCTCACCTTGAGTCTAGGCCGAGCGGAACAGCTGTCCAGTGACTCCGGCTCGCGCCAGGTACGTTTGATCCTGCTGGAGAGGCTCCCAGCAACCCTGTTGCTCTTTGGCACAACCAATCTCTTGCTCTTCTTCGGCTCTCTCCTTGTCGGGCTGTGGCTCTCTCGACGCTACGGGGGTTTTCTCGATAGGCTGGTCATTGCTCTGACCCCCACTTCAGCAGCCCCAGCATGGTTTTACGGGATCTTTCTCATTCTCATTTTTGCCTCGCTGTTGCGGGTACTGCCTTTTGGCGGCATGGTCGAGGCCCCGCCGCCCAAAGACACGCCCTCGTATGCCCTGAGTGTCCTCCAGCATATGATCTTGCCTACAGTGGCTCTCTTACTCAGTGCGGCTTTTATTAGCATCTATTCCCGACGAACTTTCTTTCTGATCTTCTCCAGTGAAGATTACGTCGAGCTGGCCCGGGCGAAAGGGTTGCCCTCTGGAACCATCGAGCGCCGGTATATTCTGCGACCGACCTTGCCGACCATTATCACGCAATTTGCTTTCACCCTGATCGGGCTGTGGACCGGCGCGATCATCTTAGAGACCGTTTTCAACTGGCCCGGCATAGGGCGCTTGCTCTTTCAAGCCATCGGGTTGTACGATACCCCGGTCATCGTGGCGTCCACAGTGATCTACGCGTACCTGCTGGCACTGACGGTCTTTCTCTTAGATATTGCCTACGCTTTCGTAGACCCGCGGGTGAAGGTCGGGGCGGAGACATAAGAACTTATGAGAGCCATTCAGTCTGGCCTGAGAGAGCTGCGGCAATATCCGTCTGCCTTAGTGGGAGTAGGGATCATCGTCTTTCTGATCTGTCTGTCGCTCTATACGGTGATAGCTATCCCGTATGGTGAAGCGATCACGCTCTGGCGCGGCGGCGAAGATATTTGGCAAGAGAGCCCACGCAATGCCCAGCCCGGCTGGATCAATCTGTTCTCTGCGAAAAAGCTCCCCGAGACGATCGTGGTGAGCACTCTCAGGCCCTCACCCCTATCACCCTCTTCAGTAGCTCCGGGAGAGGGACTGGGGGGGAGAGCCAGCAAGACCCTCTCTCCCGACGGAAAGGCCGTCACTATTTCGTTAGCATTGGACTATCGCTATGACGATTTCCCCAGCGAGATCACGCTCTTTCTCGAGGCCAAGTTCGCCGAAGTTCTGCCTTATGTCACGTTGCGCTGGCGCACTCCTGACGGCCGGGGAATTTCTCTCGGCGAGCGCAAGGTGAAGGCGAGTGAAAGATACAATATCTCTCAGGACACGCACTTGGAGCGCCGCTTGGGAGGAAAACCCCCGGAGATCGGGCTCTTGGCTGCTTCACAGGGAGAGGCTCCTCTCCAAGGACGTTACGAATTGCAGGTCGAAGGGACGCTCTTTGAGCCCCAGTCAGATCTTGATGCCAAGCTGGTCATCTACGGGACGGTACATGGCTTCGCGGGCACGGACCACAAGCGCCGGGACTTGATGATCGCTCTGCTGTGGGGTACGCCGATTGCATTGGCCTTCGGCTTCATCGTCGCTGTGGGCACGAGCTTTACTACTTTGATTATCGCCGCCATCGGCACGTGGTATGGGCGCTGGATTGATGCTTTTATCCAACGGATCACCGAAGTGAATATTATCCTACCGACTCTGCCTATTCTCATTATGATCGGGACATTTTACTCTCGCAGCATTTGGGTTATGATGATCGTCATAACGGCTTTGAGTATCTTTGGGGCGGGGATCAAAGTCTATCGTGCGATCTTCTTACAAGTGAAGGAGTCGCCCTACATCGAAGCCGCCAGAGCCTATGGCGCCAGCAATCTCCGGGTGATTGTGCGCTATATGGTGCCGCGGGTGATCCCCGTGCTGGTGCCGGGATTTGTGACGCTTATTCCGGGCTTGGTCTTCTTAGAAGCTTCGCTGGCCGTCTTGGGGTTGGGCGATCCGGTCTTGCCAACATGGGGCAAGGTCTTGAATGACGCCTCAGCCAACGGCGCACTGTACAAGGGCTATTACTATTGGGTTTTGGGGCCATCAGTACTGTTAATGCTTACAGGCTTGGGCTTTGCCTTGGTGGGCTTCGCCCTGGATCGGATTTTCAACCCCCGGTTGAGAGGGCTATGAAAAAGCTAGAGAGCCAGAAGCCGGAAATCAGAAGACAGAAGTCGGAGACGCTTTTGCGTGTGGAAAACTTGAAGCTATACTTTCGTACCACGCAGGGCATCGTGCAAGCCGTCGATGACATCAGCTTCGATTTGGAACGCAATCAAGCGCTGGCGATCTTAGGAGAGTCCGGCTGCGGCAAGACGTCGTTAGCGCGGGCCGTGTTACGATTGTTGCCGCGCAATGTGCACTCGTACAGCGGCAGGGTCCGGCTCGATGACGTGGACCTGATGCCACTCAGTGAAGAACGCTTTCGTAAGGAGGTGCGCTGGACCAAGATCTCGCTGGTTGCCCAAGCAGCCATGAATTCTCTCAACCCGGTGCTCAAGGTGGGTGATCAAGTCGCTGAGCCGTTGATAGTTCACTACGGAGTGGATAAGCACAATGCTTGGGCGCGGGCTCAGGAAGTCGTCCAGCTGGTGGGGGTGCCTGTGGATTTTCTCCAACGCTACGCGTTCGAGCTGAGCGGAGGCATGCGTCAGCGTGTGGTTATCGCTATGTCTTTGGTCACCAACCCCGATCTAATTATTTTAGATGAACCGACGTCGGCCTTAGATGTGCTGACGCAAGCCAATATTATGAACACGCTGAAAAGAATCAAGCAGGAGTTTCAGAAGAGCTTCTTTCTCATTACGCACGATATTGCTACGTCAAGCGAGGTAGCCGACCGGGTGGCTATTATGTATGCGGGGCAGCTGGTCGAGTTGAGCGATGCCGCGCAGTTTTACCCGGACCCGCTTCATCCGTATTCGCAGAAGCTGATGGCCAGTGTGCCCCGACTGCGAGAGGAGCGCAAGCTCGAGTTCATTCCGGGTCGTCCGCCGAGCTTGATCAACCCTCCTTCCGGATGTCGGTTTGCACCGCGTTGCCCCGTGCGGTTCTCTCAATGCGATACGGAGCCGCCCTTGATAGAGGTGCAGGGGAGACGGCTGGTCAAGTGCTGGCTGTATCGCTAAAATTGATTGGCTATGTCCAAGGGCATTCTGTTGTCGGTGAAGGACTTACGCATGCACTTTGAGCTGCGGCGTGGCGCCTTCGGGCGGACTGGCTTTGTGCGTGCGGTGGACGGTCTCAGCTTCGACCTGCGGCAGGGGGAGGCCGTCGCCTTTGTGGGGGAGAGCGGCTGCGGGAAATCTACGCTGGCCAAGACCATTTTAGGGCTCTATCATCCTACTGAGGGCGAGGTGCTATTTGAGGGGCAACGCCTGAATGGAGCGGGAGATTTGCGTTGGTATCGTGCACAGATCGGCTATGTACAACAAGACCCTTATGGGGCGCTGCCGCCTTTTATGAGCGTGCACCGTATTTTGGCCGAACCCCTGGTGATCAATGGGGTGAAGCAAGGGAAGGACCAGCGCATTGATGAGGCTTTAGAAGAAGTGAAGTTGACACCGGTGGAGGACTTTCTCTCCAAATTTCCCCATCAGCTGTCGGGGGGGCAGCAGCAGCGGCTGGTGATCGCCCGGGCTATGATTTTGAAGCCAAAGTTCATTGTGGCTGACGAGCCGGTCTCGATGCTCGATGCCTCGGTGCGCGTCGAAATTTTAGAGCTGTTGCGAGGCCTGCAACGCTCTCATAATCTGGCGATTATTTATATCACTCACGATCTTTCGACGGTGCGCTATTTTGCCGAGCGCATCTTTGTCATGTACGCGGGCAAGATCATCGAGAAAGCGGGTGTGAGCGAGCTGTTACAGAACCCTGCACATCCCTACACCAAAGCCCTGCTAGCGGCGATCCCTGATCCTGACCCGGCAAATGCCACGACGTTCAAGAAAGTCCCTGCGGGGGAGCCTCCCAGCTTGATCACGCCTCCATCGGGATGTCGGTTTCACCCGCGCTGCCCGGCATTTATGAAGGGGTTGTGCGACCGGGAAACTCCGCCGGAGTTTGAGCCAAAGTCGGGGCACTTGGTCGAGTGTTGGCTCTACCGCTGATGAAGCTCTCATCCCCTCTGCGACTGATTGCTGGAGGCTGCATTTTACTGATGCTGGGTATGCTCCTGCCCTTCTTGATGGTGCTGCGCTTGTGGGAACCGACGTTCTTCTTGAGTTTTCTGTCGTATGCGTCGTCGTTGGTGGGGTTGATCGTTGGTCTGTGGGGAATCGCTCAATACAGCTATGCTCGTCGGAAGAATGGAGATGAATGACGGGCAGCCGTTGGATTGCTCAGATCAAATGTGGTATTCTAAAGATGACCGAGCCCAAGGAAAGGAGACGATGTTCGTGATGCGTACGCTTTTGTGGATTGGAGTGACGGCGATGGTGATCGGGGTCAGTTTTATGCTGGGTGGGTGCCAAGGGGTACCGCCGGGAGTGAAGCCCCCGGACATAGAGCGGCAACAGCAAGAGCAAAAAGAGAGAGAACAAAGAGAACAAAAAGAGAAAGAACAAAAAGCCCCAGAGCGGCTGGAGATCAAACAAAAAGAACAGCCCAAGGAAGCAGTAGGGCAGGTCGGGGCGCTCTCGGTGAGGCGCATCGAAGTCTATCCCAGCAACCGAACCGTAACCAAGGACGGAACCGTTGCGTTCAATATCTATCTCTATAACCCAGGGACGAATGAGGTCACAGAAGACGTGGCGCTGACGCTCGACGGCGAACGGTTGGGCACGCAGAAAGCCCAAGTCAGCCCCGGTGCCACGCGCCACCTGCACTTCCAGATTCGCGGCTTTGCCAGCGCCGGCACGAAGACCGTCGAGCTTGGAGGACAGAAAGTCGAGATCACTGTCATCGAGGCACAATCGTCGCGTGGAGGCGTCATCCCCACCGACGCGAAGGTGGTCAGCGAACCGGAGGGCCTCAGCGAGCCGGGTGTTCCGGGAGGCAAGATCGTCGTGGGGGCAATTAGTGGGCCCAAGACTCTCAACCCCATCGTTGCTCAAGAAACCAGTTCGACCAATGTGACGGGCTTGATGCACGCCGGTCTGATCGAAACTCGCTGGGAGGACTACACGCCCGCCCCCGGCCTGGCCGTCGCCTGGGAGATCTCCGATGATCGTCAAGGGATCATTTTTCACCTGCGGCGAGGCGTCCGCTGGTCCGATGGCACTTGCTGCTTTAACGCCGACGACGTGCTCTTCACATACAATGACCTCCATCTCAACCCCGAGGTCAACTCGGCCGGCCGAGACCTGCTCCACGTCGAGGGCAAGCCCTTGCAATTCGTCAAGATTGACGACGAGACGGTGAAAGTGATCATGCCCAAGCCCTTCCGGCCCATCCTGAACTCGCTGGGATTTGAGATTCTGCCCAAGTACAAATTAGCCGACAAAGTAGCCAAGCTCAACCCCGGAGCCCAAGGATATTTTGACGGCTTGAAGAAGATCATTGACGACAACCGCGAAGCCCTGCGGGGAGTCTCTCCAGAGAAGCTGGCCGAGGTTGACAAGCAGGTGCCGGCTCTCGGCGAGGCGGTCAGCGCCCAACAAGCCAACACAGTTTGGGAATCAGCGAGCGCTCTCAAGACAGCACTCGAAGCGCTTCAAACAGCGGTCTCCGAAGACCAAGCCGAGCTGATCGAAGCGTTGCAACGGGCTATAGACGATGCCCAGAAAGTGCTCGAGCAAGCTGCAGCCGGCAAGTGGGCTGGCGTCTCGCCAGAGCTTTTCAATAACACCTGGAGCCTAGGCACGCCCGCTCAAGAATTCGTCGGCCTGGGGCCGTATCGCTTTGTGCGCTACGACGTAGACCAGCAAGTCGTCCTGGAGCGCAACCCGTATTATTGGAAAGTAGACGCCAATGGGGTGCAGTTGCCCTATTTGGATCAGTTTGTCTTTCTCATTGTCCCTGATCAGAACACAGTGTTCTTGAAGTTTCAAGCCGGCGAGATCGATACGTTCGGCCCACGGCCAACAGATTGGCCGTTGCTGATGGAAGGCGTGAAAGACTTAGAGAGAGACTGTCGCGCCTTGAGCGATAAGACGATCTGCCTTGACACAGCAAGCAACCGAAAACTCCTTCGGGCCGGCCCGACGTTTGGTGAAACATATCTGGCTTTTAATCAAGACGCCGAAAAAGTCGGCCAGGACAAGCCCTTTTATAAGGCTCTTCAGGCAGTCTTTCGCAGTGTGCAGTTCCGTCGGGCGATAGCTCATGCCATTGATAAGACTTCTATTATAGAGAATATCTATAACGGCTTGGCACTCCCGCAGTGGAGCCCCGTCAGCATGCCCTCGCCGTACTACGACAAGAGCGAATCGTTCACCAAGTACGAGTACGATTTGGAGAGAGCCGCGCAGCTCCTCGACGAGATCGGCTTACAAGATATAGATGGCGACGGCACGCGCAACATCACCAACAAGTTCTTAAAGAACTTCGCCAACCCCGAAGACCGACCTAACGATCTCACGCCCTTTGGCCCGGAAAAAGACCGCGAGCTGGAGTTCACATTGGTGACAAACTCGGGCAACCAGATTCGTGAGAAGATCGTCTCGCTTTTGGTGGACGACTTCGCCAAGATCGGGGTCAAGGCCAACGCCCGCGCTGTTGACTTCAATGCGCTCGTCAACCAATTGACGACCAGCACTTTCGAAGCGATGGTCTTAGGTCTGACCGGAGGGTCGGAGCCGAACAACGGTTCGAACGTCTGGAAGACCAATGGGAGACTGCACTTCTGGCGTTATTCGGCGAAAGACAGCCCCCCCGAATGGGAGAGGCGCGTCGACGAGCTCTTTGATTTGGGTGCAACGACCTTCGACGAGGACGAAGTGAAGCGCATCTATAAAGAGTTTCAGCAGCTGGTCTCGGAGAACCTGCCCTATATCTATCTGGTCAATCAGCAGTTTCTCTTTGCGAGCAAAGCACATTTGGGCAACAACGAGAATTTCAAGCCCAACTTCGAAACGCTCTTTTTCTCCGACACTCTGTGGTGGAAGGACGAGCAACGTCGAATAGGGAAATAAACGTCAAGGCCCTCACCCCGGCTTCGCCACCCCTCTCCCGTCTAGACGGGAGAGGGGCCGGGGGTGAGGGCCTCAAGCCCCTGCACTATGCTCAACTACATCGTGCGCCGATTAGTCTATATGATCCCGACGATGCTCATTATCTCCATCGTTGCGTTTATGGTCGTCCAACTGGCACCAGGCGATTTCTTGACCAAATATAAGCTCAACGAGCGCATCTCCCAAGAGACCCTGCAAAACATCGCGAAGCATTTGGGGCTAGAAAAGCCCTGCGAGCCGCTCCAGTGGCAATGGAGCGGGTGTGTGGAACGGTACTGGCGCTGGCTCAAAGGAGTTCTCTTCAGCAGCGAAAGCACCGATCCTGCAACAGGACAACGATGGAGAGTCTGGTCGGTGAGCACTCAGCTTCCGTTCATCCACTGGAACCCGGATTTTGGCTTCTCATTTGAGACCAATCAACCCGTCTCCAAGCTCTTCTGGGAGAGGCTGCCCCTCACACTGCTAGTGACTATCCCGACGTTTCTGTTTGCGTGGCTCATCTCGCTGCCGTTGGGGATTTACGCCGCGACGCGCCAGTACTCGCTGGGAGACACTATCTTTACGATCTTGGGGTTTGCCGGGCTTTCCATCCCCAATTTCTTCTTAGCTTTGGTCTTGATGTACTGGCTGGTCGTCTCGCTCACGCCGACGCTGTGCAGTTGGGGCTGGCAGTTCTTCTGTCCGGGAAATCCGGGGGCGTCTGTGGGCGGGCTCTTTGTGCAAGAGCACATGGGCGGGTCGCCTTGGCCGTGGGATTGGTCGCTCAAAAAGTGGCTCGACTATGTATGGCATCTGTGGCCGGCGGTCTTAGTGATCGGCGGCTCTTCGATCGCCGGGCTGATGCGCATTATGCGCGGCCAGATGCTCGACATCTTGGGGTCTCAGTATATTATGACCGCGCGCGCCAAGGGCCTCAGCGAGCGGGTCGTAATTTATAAGCACGCAGTACGCAATGCGCTCAATGTGATGATCAGTATCTTTGGGCAGAGCCTGCCGGGGCTGATCGGCGGCGCGTTGATCACGGCGATCGTGCTCAACTTCCCCACAGTCGAGCGGCTCTTTTACGATGCCCTGCGGGCGTATGATGACTATTTAGTGCAGACGCTCTTGATGTTCTTCGCGATCTTGCTCCTGTTGGGCAATCTCTTAGCAGATATTATGCTGGCGTGGGTGGACCCGCGGATTCGCTATGACTGAAAAACCCGTCAGTCAGGGGCAGCTCATCTGGCGGCGCTTCCGTCGGCACCGGCTGGGGGCTCTCGGCGGGGTCATTATCGTGCTGCTCACACTCTTGACGCTCTTTGCGCACTTCATCAGCCCTTATGACTACGCTACACAGCATCGGCGCTTTGCCTTTGCGCCGCCAACGCCGATTCACTTTTTCGACAGAGATGGGCGCCTGAGTTGGCCCTTTGTCTACGGCCTGCAGCGCGAGCGCGATCCGCGCGGCCGCTGGATCTATCGGGAGAATACAGACCAAGTCTACCCCATTCGTTTCTTTGTTCAGGGCGACCCGTACCAACTCTTCTGGCTGATTCCAACGGACATCCATCTCTTCGGGACAGGAGAGAGAAACCCGGAATCACCCGGTCAGGTCTTTCTCTTTGGCACCGATGATGTCGGGCGCGATCTCTTCTCGCGTACGCTCATTGGGGGCTGGGTCTCGCTCTCCATCGGGCCGTTGGCTCTCGCTATTAGTTTGACCCTGGCGATCTTCTTCGGGGGGATTTCAGGCTATTTCGGGGGAGGCTGGGATATTTTTATCCAGAGAATGATCGAAGTTTTGAATTCGTTCCCCGGCTTGCCCTTATTGTTAGCACTGGCGGCGATCTTACCTCCGGGTCTGCCGCCGGCGATCTCGTTTTTGCTAATTATTATGATTCTCTCTGTTTTAGGCTGGGGCGGGACGGCCCGGACGCTGCGCGGGCTTTTTTTAGTCTTGCGCGAGCAAGAGTTCTCCCTGGCCGCCAAAGCGATGGGGGCCGGCAACGGCCGTATCATTTTTAAACATCTTTTGCCCAATACACTCAGCTACTTGATCGTCAGCGCCACGCTGGGCATTCCCGGGCTTATTTTAGCTGAAGCAGCCTTGAGCTTTTTGGGGTTTGGCATCCGCGACCCTATGACGAGCTGGGGCCAGCTACTCAACCAATTTACAGATAATACTATCTCTAATTTGACGTATCACCCCTGGCTGATGATCCCCGGGTTCTTTATTATCATTGCCGTGCTCGCGTTTAATTTTATGGGCGACGCCCTGCGCGACGCGGCTGACCCCTTCTCCACCCAGGGGCGCAGCGTCTGACCGCAGAAAACCCGCTGAAAGCCAAAAAGCCTCCAGCGGGTTTTCGGTTACTCGGCTCTTGTTTTTATGGCTTGATGCTCTCTTTGATGCGGGTGCCGAAAGACTCTACTAACGCCGCCGTCAGTGGCTCTTTCACCGGGAACCCATCCGTCCTCGGATAAGATATAGAGTGAGAGATTACGAGTCTTTCTATCTCTTGCTCGCTCAGTCCTGGTGGCCCGATCAGCGACCGCGCCAGTGCCAGGCCCGCGGCCTTGGAGCGGCCGGCGCCGCCCGTGCCCGTCTGAGTGATCAAATCTGAAACGGGTTTGTTCGCGAGCGTCTGCACCAGTGCCTCAGCACAGACGGCCTTCAACTCCGGCGTGGCTGCGGTATCGGCGCACTTCTCGAGTTCGGCCTCAGGGCGCTTGGCTAAGACGGGAACGGCCTCAAGCCCCGCCCCAGCCCGCACAGGGGCTTTGGCGCCATCGAGCGTGTATTTGTCAACAGAGACTTCCTCTCCTTGGGCGAGCGGCTCCATAAACGTGCGGAACTGGTCTAAGCCGCGTGGGAAGAAATACGCGAACGCCCCTGCGCGCCTGCGGGCTTCGGTCTTGCCTTTGGTGGCCTCGCCCCAATTGGCAGCGCGGCTCTTCGACTTAGCCCAGGAGAGTCCAACAGCTAGCCAAGCAGCTTGGCGCACTTCAGGGAGGGGATCGTCCAAGAGCTTCTCGTCGGCATCGCCGGTCTCCATTAGGAGGGCTGCCAAGCCCCGAGGCCCTAAGTAGGCCCCGATGGGCTTCCCATCGTTAAAGACCATCCAGACGTCACCGGCGGCTTCGGCGCGCAGCTCGGCGCTCTTCGTTTCACGGATGAGCTTTAAGAGCGATGCTTTGGTATACGGCTCGATGCACTTGACCTCGAGGCCGCTGAAAACTTGCCCGGAGACATAGGTGCGGGCAGCCGCCAACCGAATGCCGGGTGTTGCCCCGGTTTCGGCACGCCGGCGCAGATCCTCGCACGTGATCCCCCCCAACGGGCCAAAAAACCGTAAGAAGCCGGGTTGAATCTCGTTGGCCATGGCTAAACGCAGTGATTTATACTTACTGCACTCAAACTTCTCTCCACCCAGCACGATGTCTTGGCCCGTAAGACAAGCGTCGGAGAGTTTGACAGCCTCAGGGACGCCGCGTTCGACGATGTTGCCACGCAAGATGTTCACATAAACACGGGCCAGCATATACGCGAGCTCCATCTTGCCCTTTGCTTCAGCATTGGTCAGCCTGTCATAGATCGCTTTTGTTTTTCGAGCGTCAATGCCCCGGGGGGGGATCCAGTCCTCGAAAGTCTTCCCCACGGCTTTGTCGCTCCCTGCAGCGCGGGCGTAGACCGTCTTTCCAGCAACAATGAGCCCGGTCTCATCTCCTGGGGTTCCGGGAATCTTGCCGTACTTGATAATCCCGTCCGGGAACCCAACCGGCGGGCTGAGAATGCCGGAGAAAGGTGGGACCGTCACAGCCAAATGCGCTCCGGCAGCAAGCTGGATATCTGCGTTGGCTCCGCCGGCGATTTCGGAGACGTCGACTTTAGCGCCACCGAGGACCTTGAGCAAAGCCTCCCCGTTGAACGTCGGCTCGAGAAGGCCAACACCGGCGTACTCCAACAGTCGCGCTACGGCCGCCGCGCAATCTGGCCCGCTGCCTTTGTTGCAAGCGTCTAGAAAATCTTCGGCTTCTTTGGGCGATTTGAGCAGGGCATCGCGCTCATCTTGCAGTATCTTCAATCGGAGCTTATTGGCGATATTGTCCAGGGACGATTTGGCGAGCGCTGCCGCCGGCGGGATACTTTTCGCTGCATCTTCAACAATCTTGAGAGCCTCAGCAGCAGACTTTCCGTCAATCTTTTTGAGGACGACGGCAACGTAGCAGGCTGCCGGGTACTCTTTAATGGCGTCGTCTTTCTGGCTGCAGGCGACGACTTCATCCAACGTGCGATCGGGGTCTGCCGAGGCAAGCAGGGGCAGACTGACGAGTGCTACCATAGAGACAGCGAGAATCTCTAGTAGACGCATTCTCAACAAACCTCCTTTGTTATACGGTCTTTTGGCGCACACCGAGACAGACCTTGTATGGGGCTGTGCAGATTTTCTCAGATGTAAGATCACCTCCTCTACACAGAGTTATAATTTGGTGCTATTATAGACGCAAATTGGCTTTTGTGTCAAGAGCGCCCTTTGACGATGACCTCGATCTGTTTCCGGGCTAAGAGAATAAACTGTTCGGTCGTCAGTTTCGAGCGAAAGACTCCCACTCGTGCCCCTTTGCGGAAGGCCAGCCCTCGTACACCTTCGGGGTCGTCGCACCTATCCGAACCGGCGTATTTGAAGAACTGCACCTGGTCAGCTATCTCTTTGAGGGCTTCCAGGACCGGTTTGGCGCATTCTGCGGGGAGTTCGCTCGGTAGATCAGGCTCGATAGCCGAGACTAGTCCTCTGTCAAACAGGGCTTTGGCTTCCGATTCGCTTGGGTACTGGAGCAGTACCGTAACCAATCGAATGATGTCATCGCGTGTTCGACCGCGCTTGAGATAGATGCCAAAGGCGCTGACCGCATTTCCCAAATCGGCCTCCTTTTCGCTCTTTAGGCGGCCTGTCTGGTCTAATATCCATCGCCCATCGAGCAGTTCGCCGACTTCATCTTCCGTCAACAGAAGCTTTTTCAAGGCCTCATGAAGGGCTTGATCGTCCTGTTGGGCCAAGCCGCTCCCGAACAGTCCGCTCAACAAGAGTACAGCAACTGCAACTACTCCTGACCTACCGCTGCACATGATGATCACCTCGCTCGAATTCTCAACATTAGCCTACTTTATATTCATCAGAACGTCAAGAGGTGTCGTTTTTTCAGTAACTTTCTGCCTGTGCGCTCAGCGAGACGTTTCGTCCTCAGATTCGCTAGACCCGCTTAAGGCACGCCACAGAGCGGAATAATCCCCTTTGGGGTTCCAGAAGAGATAGCTCGTAATGTCCATATCGCGTGTCGCACGTACCTGGGCTTGGATATACTGGGCATAGCTCAAATGGCTTGGGATGCGCATCTCAAACGCCTGCAAGAAAGGTCTTAATCGCAATTGGCGCTTCAACCCGCTCTCTAGGGCTTTTTTGATGGTCCCATACGGATCTGCCCGCAACTCTTCGGTTTCGTAATGCGACGGGTAGACCATCGGCGACAAGACATCAACGTAGCGATCAAACGCCTCCAAGTGTTGCCCAATAGGGTCTATCTTTTTAATGTTCCACGGCCAGAGCGTCCGCCCGAAGACGTCTGCCGAGAGCCGAATCTTCCCGTGTAACCGCTGATGGGCACGCAGCAAGAATCTCTCGATGGCCGCATAGCGTTCGGCATAGATGGGCTTGTAAGCTCCGCCGTCGGGCCAACGAATATAGTCAAATTGCAACTCGTCAAAGCCTGCAGCAGCAACTTCTGCGGCGATAGCCAGATTGTACTCTTGGACGCGTTCGTCCGCCGGCGAGACCCATACGAGGCCCTCACCCCGACCTTCGGCGAGCCGTGCGGCCACCCCTCTCCTGTCTTCACGGACGGGAGAGGGGCCGGGGGCGAGGGCTTTAGCCAGCTTGGGATCGTAGAAGACGACTTGGCGGGCGATCACGTAAAAACCCAACTTTTTCAGGTGGGGCACGAGTTCGTCGAGCTTGAGGAGATTGCCACGCGCCCCGATCTTCTGCGCTAACGGGACTTTGGTGTCGTAGGCTACCGTCCCGTGGTTGTCTTTGATGTCTATGACGAGCGCGTTGAACCCGACCCGTCGGGAGTTTTCCATGATCTCGTGGAGCTTTCGAGGGTTGGCGGCCACGGCAGCCGGGAGATAGACCACGCGAACTTCTGGAAGCCTGTCAAGTGGGTCAAGGCCTGGCGTGGAGGTATGGAAAGATGGAATGAGCGCGGCGTTCGACACCGGTTGTGCCGGACGCCCGGCTTGAGTCATAGCCAAGAGCAACGCCGCGAGCCCGGCAACGGCGATACCAGCACAGCAAACGCGCAAAAGCTTTTGAGAACGCCGAAAATTATTTTTCAATTGCTTTAGGCCCTCCATGTCAGGGCGGGCCTCCGATGGGGTATAATCTAACTCCTCAGAAAGGGGAGGCCAAGGCCGCATGTCCGCTCTGCTAGAGAAGGCTCGCCAACTGCTGGTTAATGGAAATCTCTGTGATCACTGTCTGGGTCGAGCCTTTTCGCAGTTGGGAGCCGGGCTGCGCAATCATCAGCGTGGCCGAGCCCTGCGCATTGTGCTCAACATGGAGGGGTACGCCGTTCAAGATCAAGAGTGCCGGATATGCTCTGGAGCCTTTGAGCACGTCCGTGAATGGGCCGGGCGTGCTGTAGCCGCCGTCGAGGGGCTTGAGTTTCAAACCTATCTGATGGGTACGCGCGTCCCACCGCCGATTGCCCTGGCCGAGCAAGCGTTGAGAGAAAAACATCAACTCAAAGGAGAGCCGTTCAAGCAGGAGTTCAACCGCGAGGTCGGGCGGCTCTTTGGGGCGCTGCTGGCCGAGCGCGGCCATCCCGTCACTGTGGACTTCCTCGACCCGGAGATCGTTCTGGTGATGGACATTGAAAAATCCGAACTTGAGCTTCGCATCAACCCGCTCTTCATTTACGGGCGCTACAAGAAATTCGTGCGGACGATCCCTCAGACGAGGTGGCCCTGCCGGCAGTGTCGCGGGCGCGGCTGCCCGGAGTGCGCTTTCACGGGAAAGACCTATCAAGAGAGCGTCGAAGAGCTGATCAGCCCCCCGTTGTTGCGCGAGACGCGTGGCACGGGCACGGCGTTTCACGGCGCCGGCCGCGAAGACATCGACGCGCTGATGTTAGGTTCTGGGCGACCGTTCGTCATCGAGATCGAAGAGCCGAAAGTGCGCACGCTCGATCTGGAGAGACTTCAGAGGGAGATCAATGCCAACGCTGCGAGGAAGGTCGAAGTGAGCGAGCTGCAATTTGTCAAAGGCTCTGTCGTGGAGCGTCTCAAGAGCATCGAAGCTGAGAAAGTCTACGAAGCACGGGTGCGCTTTGCCGAACCGGTCAAGCCTGAGCAGTTGCAAGAGGTGCTGGAGCGCTTGCGCGGCGCGACGATCGAGCAGCGCACCCCGACACGGGTCAGTCATCGGCGCGCGGACTTGGTGCGCACGCGACGCGTGCCAGAGATCGATGGGGAGCTTCTCAGCCCCACAGAAGCTATACTAAAAATTCACTGTGAAGGGGGCTTATATATTAAAGAGCTTGTCTCGGGGGATGGCGGGCGGACGCGCCCCAGTCTGAGTGAGCTTTTGGACACTCAAGCCGAAGTAACAGAGCTGAACGTCTTGGAAGTGTTGGGGGATTTTTTTGGGGGGGGCAAGACCCCTCCCCCAGCCCCTCCCCTTTAGGGAAGGGGGCTTAAGGGGGTTAGGTCCACCCCTGGCTCCGGTGCCAGATCGAGCGAACTGCTCTGCCCCAAGACCGTATGCCGAAAGTACGCGCACGCCGCGATCATCGCCGCGTTGTCGGTGCACAGTTCCATCGTGGGGAAGAAGACTTCACACTTCTTCTGAGCGAGGAAGCACTCTCGCAGCCGAGAATTTGCTGCAACCCCGCCCACGACGGCTATTCGTCTGATATGAAGCTGCTGCGCTGCGCGGAGCGTCTTCTCGACCAAGACGTCTACAACAGCCTCTTGGAACGACGCGGCGACATCGGCCCGGTCGGCGTCGCGATGATCACGTAAGTAGTAGACGATCGCTGTTTTGAGGCCGGCGAAACTAAATTCTAAAGAATCCGAGTCGCGCATCGGCCTGGGAAGCGCGAGGGCTTTCGGGTTGCCCTGGCGGGCTAATCTGTCAAGAGCTGCTCCAGCGGGGTAGCCCAAGCCTAAAAGCTTGCCGACTTTATCAAAAGCTTCACCGGCAGCGTCGTCGCGTGTTTCTCCTAAGACTTCGTACTCCCCATAGGCGCGCACTTCGACTAAGAGCGTATGCCCTCCGGAGACAATGAGAGCCAGAAACGGCGGCGGCGCGTCGGGATTTTCGAGATAGTGCGCAAAGATATGCCCTTCCAAGTGATTGACGCCGACGAACGGCTTGTTCAGTGCGTACGCGACGGCTTTGGCATACGAAAGCCCGACTAAGAGGGGGCCGACCAGCCCCGGCCCGTAGGTCGCGCCTATCAGCGAGATAGCTGAAAAATCAATCCCAGCTTGATCGAGGGCTTCTTTGACGACAAACGGGAGCTTCTTAATATGGTTACGCGAGGCGACCTCGGGGACGACGCCCCCGTATTTGTCGTGTAAGTGTGCTTGGGAGTAGACGATATTAGAGAGAATCTCTCTCTCATCGCGCAGCACGGCGACGCTCGTCTCATCGCAAGACGTCTCGATGCCGAGGGTGTAGTGAGCCATTGCAGGTTTTATGGGGAGCCTCACGTTTTGAGCGCGCTCTGTTTCAGCGCCGCAATGTACGGCAAATTTCTATAGCGTTCGGCGTAATCCAGCCCATAGCCGACGACGAATGCGTCTTCCGTGAGGGTGAATCCGACATAATCGAGCTTCACAGGTCGTGTGCGGCGCGGGGTCTTATCTAACAGCGCGCAGATCTTCACGCCGGCCGGATGGCGAGCGTGTAACAGCTCTTGGAGATGCGCCAGTGTCTGTCCCGTGTCTACTATGTCTTCCACGATCAGGATATGTCTTCCCGTGACGGGGATTTCTAAATCTTTGACCGTGCGCACCTCGCCGGGGGAGGCGCTCATGCCGTAACTCGAAAGCGCCATGAAAGCAAGTTCTATGGGGATGCGCATGGAGCGGGCCAAGTCCGCGAGAAAGATGACAGCGCCGCGCAGCAGCCCCACAGCAACGGGCGGCTCGTGAAAGATTCTGTCGCCCAAGAGCTGCTCATAGTCGCGCGAGATCTGCTCACCCAGCTCGCGCACCCGCTGAGCGATCTGAGATTCCGTAAACAGAATACGCTCGATATCGTTGTGCATTTATGTGCGCACCGTCTTGCCGGGAGAGCCTCGTCGTGAGGCTTCTAAGACAGTGATCCCGACAAGTCGGCTCCCATGATAGTCCAAGATGATGCCATCATCGCGCAGCTCGCTATGCGTTGAGCTAGGCTTCTCCTCAAAATGGATATAGAGCACGTCAGCCTCTTCGTCATAGTCCAGCCACATCTGGGTCAAGCTTCTCTGAGCTAACTTCATGTGTGAGTTTTCGCCTCTAGTGCCGAAGACTGAAGTCGCCGGCTCAGTAAACGGAAGCGTGCTGAAGCACGCTATTAGCCCTCTTCAGCGGGCTTTCACCTCCTGAGCCTGATGCTTCAGCATCAGGCTACAGATTTCATTTCCGCACCGAGAACTTCTCTTCTAATCTGTGCAATCTCTCGGCGATCCCGCCGTATTCTAGCTCTTCCATGCCCACCATCGCTGGTCCTGAAAAACCCTGACGCCGAATCTCGCTCATCTTCTGCGCCGTCTTCTGCCGCACCCAGTCCCAGTACGGATGATCAAAAACATCTACTGGAGTGCCGAGCTTGCCCTCCTTCATGGAGAACCCAAGACACTGCACCATCGCCGGGCCGTCAAAGTACCCAATAGTCGAATTCTTCTTGACGGGCATGAGCGGAACGTTATGACTCCCCCGGCAGTCGCCGGCAACGTAGTGCCCGATCTCGAACGGCGCGAGCACCTCGCCCGTCGCGGGGAACTGCGCCTGCACCCGCACGAGCATCGCCGGATCGTCTTTCCCAACATATTTCCCGGCAATATTATGGAGTCGTGTCGTGCTGCACGCCACGGCGATCTCGCCGGTCTTTCGGGAGTGAATGCTCTCTATGACAAAGCGATGGTTATCGCGCAGCAACGCTGCGATGTCATACAGATCTTCCGGGGCGTTCAGTCTGATAATTCTATCGCCCTCGGTGTAGTTGACATCCATGATCGTGAACGTGAACCCTGCGGCCAGCGTTGAGCTCAGGATAAGCCCTGAGGAGTACATTGGGTCGGCAAATGCCAAATAGAGCGGGAGATTGAACGCCCCCGGCTCGGTCTTGTCCGCAGCAAAAAACAGAAACGGCTCTGCGGGACGCTCTTCGATCTCCATCTCGGCCACGCCCGGCCCCAGACCCTTCACGTTGCCTGAGAAGCTGTCTTTGAGCAAATCTTGCCCAGCGCCGTAGAGCCCTTCAGCTTTGGCAACAGCAGTTCCCGCTTTGAATGCTTCCCATGCTAAACCGTGAATCTCTTTGCTTACGACGCCCTTCTGATGGGTCATCAGAATGTGAATATCGTCGCCGCAGTAGCCGATATAGTAATCTATCAGTAATCCCTTGGCGTTCTTCTTGACGAACTCCGTGACGGAGGTGACGACGCCTGGGCTGGGGCAGATATGCCCGGCAACAGCCCCGATATCGGCTTTGATGGCGCTGATCGTGATCTTCATAAGAACCTCCCTTTATTTTTTAATTTCATATTAATTTTATCTGGCTGTTGTCGGCAAGCACGAAGCTGAGGGCCTCAGGGCGGCGATCCTTCTTGCTGATCTGGACGTTGCGCCCAATCAAGCTGTGATCAACCCGCCCGATGCCCTCAATGCACGAGCCTTCCATCACAATACTGTACTCGATCTCGCTCCGGCGGACAACGACAGATGGGCCGATGGCCGTAAACGGCCCGATGAACGAATCTTCAATGGTCGCGCTCTCGCCGATCACCAGCGGGCCGCGCAGCTCTGAGTTTATAATCTTTGCTCCCGACGCAACCTGCACCCGCCCTTTGAGCTGTGAATTATTGTCGAGCTCCCCTTCGATTGTGGTGGCGATGCGCTCCAACAGTAATCTGTTAGCGTGAAGCATATCTTCGGGCTTGCCTACGTCCTTCCACCAGCCCTGAACTAAATGGGGCGTGACGCGATAGCCCTTGTCTATTAATTTTTGAATAGCGTCGGTGATCTCAAGTTCGTCGCGCCAGCTCGGCGCGGTCTCGCGGATCGCTTCAAAGATCTTCTCATCAAACAGATAGACGCCGACAATCGCTAAATTGCTTGGAGGGTCTTTGGGCTTCTCGATCACTCTGATGACCTGGCCGTCTTTGAGCTGGGCCACGCCGAAGCTACGTGGGTCTTCGACTTCGTAGAGCACAATGGAAGCGTTCGCGTGGCCGTGCTTGAACTCTCTCACAAAGTCCGCGACGCCGTTTTCTAGTAAGTTATCTCCCAAATAGACTAAAAAGGGCTCGTGCCCGATGAAGTCTTGAGCGCAGCTCACGGCGTGTGCGAGACCCTTAGGCTGACGCTGCAAAATATAAGAAATCTTGAGCCCCCAGCGCGAGCCGTCGCCGAGAGTGAGCTGAAATTCTTCTTCGCGGTGCGGGCTGACGACAATCCCCAGTTCTTTTATGCCCGCTTGGGCGACAGCTTCGATGCTGTAGAAGATCACGGGCTTGTTGGCAACGGGGATCAAGTGCTTGGCGCCCGTGTAGGTCAGCGGGCGCATGCGCGTGCCCTCACCGGCACAGAGAATGATCGCTTTCAATTATCTTTTCCCTCCTAAAATGCCATCATAACAAACGCTCTAGTCCTCGTGCAATTCTAGAAGACCCGCTCTCCTGCTAGACAGGTTCTTTCGATCTTGATCTCTTTTATTGTGTGCGGGACTTGGGCAGGATCGTCGGAGAGCACGATGAAGTCGGCGAGCTTGCCCGGCTCCAGCGAGCCCATCATCTTCTCTTCAAAAGCAGCGTAAGCGGCGTCGAGCGTATAAGCCCGGATAGCTTCTTCGACGGAGATTCTCTGGTCTGGATGTGGGGCGTTCACGGCGCAGTGAATCCCGTAGAGTGGGCCGAACGGCATCCCGTCGGAGCCGAAAGCCATCCGTACTCCGGCATCGAGGACCCTGCGATGGGGATCTATGTGCGCGTCGCGTTCTGAACCCAGACGGGTCTCGTAGAGTCCCCCGGGGCCGCTCCATTGCACAAAGTTGGGCTGCATCGACGCGATGATTCCCCTCTGCTTCATGCGAGCGATCTGTTGGGGGTGTAAAAGTTCAGCGTGCTCGATGCGATGCCGATGCTCTGGGGTCGCGCCGGCGTGGGAGAGCGCGTCCAAGGCGGCGTCAATCGCTCTGTCGCCGATGGCGTGGATCATGACTTGGAAGCCGTGGTCGTGAGCGAGTTTGACCAAATGATTGAGTTCACTCTGTTCATAGTTGAGTGTGCCTATATTGTGGGACCCCTCCCCTGAAGCGGGAGGGGAGCCCCTTCCCTTTAGGGAAGGGGTTGGGGTTAGGTCCCGATAAGGCTCATACAGCGCAGCGTTGCGCGCACCAATTGAACCGTCGGCGAAGAATTTGATCGCACCCAGCTTTAAGAGCTCGTCGCCAAATCCTGTGCGCAAACCCAAAGCGATCAGATGGTCTAAATACTGCACTTCGATGTTGAGGCGCACGCGGAGCAGGGCCCTCACCCCGGCTGTGCCACCCCTCTCCCGTGGCTCACCCACGGGAGAGGGGCCGGGGGTGAGGGCCATATACGCTCTGACGTGCTCAGGTTTAGCAATGTCGTGAATCGCTGTCACGCCGAGCCTGTGCGCGAGCTTCACCCCGGCACGAATCGCTTCTTGAATCTGTTGCTCAGATGGCTGAAATTGTTGCAAGAATGCCCAAGCCGTCTCCTCGCGCAAAAGTCCTCCAGCTTCGTCGAGCTCTCCTGCGCGAGGGGTCACGGGGATCTTTTGCAGCGCGAGACTGTTCGCACAGAGAATATGCCCGCAGACTCGAATAAGCCCTATCGGGTGTTCGGGGGCGATCTTGTCTAAGTCGGCTTTGGTGATATAACGCCGCTCCGGCCAGCGAGACTCATCCCAGCCGCGCCCCAGCACCCACTGGGCTTTTTCAGTTTGCTTGACCTGTGCTCGCACAAGCTCAAGGGCTTCATTCAGGGAGCGCGCCGGACTCAAATCAAGATAATATCCTGACTCGCGCAGCCCCACGCTGACTAAGTGCGTATGGGCGTCAATGAAGCCGGGAAGGACGGTCTTGCCCTGAAGGTCTTCGATCTGGGTCTTGGGGCCGGCGAGCTTTCTGATCTCTTCGTTCTGTCCGATAGCGACGATCTTCCCATCGCGCACCGCAAGAGCTTGGGCACGCCCTGAGGAGACCGTGTAGATATTCGCGTTGACAATAAGCAAATCCGCGTAGAGCAAGAGAATCACCACGGCGATTATAGCGTGGAGCGCC
Organism: Candidatus Fraserbacteria bacterium; assembly: GCA_037440025.1. Taxonomy (GTDB): domain Bacteria; phylum Bipolaricaulota; class Bipolaricaulia; order RBG-16-55-9; family DRXL01; genus JANXCC01. The sequence continues at coordinate 69,696 of JBBIUX010000003.1, forward strand.
CACAGGGGCAACCGAAGATCCTCCTAAAGCACGAACAGTTCGCGATTGTGCTCTGATGCAATGGGTCAAGAGATCGTCACCAGGGCCCAGCACCCAGTCGGGAGAGATTCTATCCAACACAATCGGTGGCAGCACTGCAAACTCCTTGGGCACCTTCACCCCTGACTGCCGCAACCTACGCCAGGAGCTCTATCCCCTCCCCCGCCGGAGCACTCTTAGCATCGTGCTCACGAGAGGATGCCCGCTTTTCTGAGCCATTGCCACACCTCCCCCTGGTACCGATCTCTTGGCGCAGGAACCACCAGCATTTGACTTTTGGCAGAGGATTTTTATAATGAGACATAACGCCGTGCTCTTTGACAAGTAAACGCCTTCTGTAAAAAAATCTTGTATTTTTGCGTAAAGGAGGAACTCTATGAACGGACAACCGGAGACTGCCGTTTTTGTGGACCTGGAGAATATCTATATCGGTTTTCGACATCAATACGGACGGGAATTAACGGCTGATGAACTCGTCGAGAAGGCACGGACTTTTGGCGGGGTCAAGTTCATCAACGTCTATGCAGACTTCAGCGAGCTGACTTATCCAGAGCACTTCAAAATAGAGCTGGATAACGAAGGCGTCCAGGCGATCAACGTTCCCAAAGACCGCGACCGTGAGGGCCGCCCAACCAAAAATAAGATAGACATGCGCATGGCCGTAGACGTCTTGCGTACCCTGGCATTCAGAAAAGAGATCGCCCGCTATGTACTGCTCACGGGGGACAAGATCTTCTTAGATGTCCTCAACTTAGCTCGGAATGATTTCGGCCGGGATGTGGTCATCTGCGGGCTCGAGGGCACGGTCGCTCAAGTGCTCAAGGATGTAGCGGCGTATGTGCCCTTCAGCGCCGATACGACACTGGACGAGCGATTCGAGCGCTTTGTCAAGCTCTTTGACCGCCTGGAGCGCGAGCTGCTCGAGGGAACGTATCACTATATCGGTTGGAAGCTCGTGATTGACCGGCTGATGGAAGAGCCGGAGTTGCGTTTCAGTTCCTGGAACGAAGCCCGCGAGTTCTTTGAGCGCATCAAGCGCGACGGCAAGCTGATTTTGAAGTACTATCCGGGTGAGAGCCGCGAGATCGAAGGCTACAGACTAGACCGACGCAACCAACTGGTACGAAAAGTTTTGGGCCTCGAACCGAAAGCCGTCGTTGAGACGGCGATGCTCGTCCGTACGGAGACTATTGCTAACCCTCAGAACAATGCAAACTGAGATAGAGAAGCGTACGGTCGTAACTCCTACTCTTTCGACAATTGTTCGAGAACGTAGTGACGCACCTCTTGCGGAGTGGGCAGTGTCTGAATGAGCTTTCCATTCTCCAGATATCTCTTCAGACGCGGCTCCCACTTGGCGAGACACTTGGGACACTCGCGCGGCTCCCGACCCCACAGATGGACCTCGCGATGGCCACACTCGCCGCAGACACAAAGCTGCTTGGCCCCACTCCGCGTGCCGCGCTTGGCTGCAGGCTCCCACTGACCGCCGGGCTGCTGGACCTCAACGATGTCCATAGCAAAATCACAGACCCGCGCGTTGCTGATCGCCGTGCCCACCCCGTACGCGTCAGCGACCTCGTTGAGCTGGGGGATGACATCTTCGTCAATGCCCCCGGAGATAAAAATTTTGACATTCTCGTACCCGTGCGTGTCCAGCTCCCACCGCACTTCTCTAGCGATCTCGAGCATATCGCCCCGGCGCGAGCTGGGCGTATCTAATCGGACGGCGTCAATGTTGCCCTTGAGCAATTCGGCGTTCTCTAACGCTTCAAATTTCTCGTCGCCGAAGGTATCAATCAACACGACGCGTTTGACGGATTTGTCAATCACTTCGTCGAACATCAGCGAGGCCGTCGTCGAATCTTCTAAAACTACAATGAGCGCATGGGGAATGGTGCCAAAGGGCTCGATTCCCAGAAGCTCTGCTCCGACGACGCTGGAGACCCCCTCGCACCCTCCAATATAAGCGGCCCGCTCGACCATGGGAGCGATCGCCGGGTGGACACGGCGCACGCCGTAGCTATAGATAGGCCGTCCTTCAGCAGCTTGGACACAGCGGGCAGCTTTGGTGGCGATCCCGCTGGCTTGACAGAGCACACCCAACAGTGCCGTTTCATAGACAGAAAACGCGCGATAGCTCGCTTCTAGCACTAAGACGGGCTCGTGGACGTGCACGATGGTGCCTTCCGGCAGCGCCCAGAGATCACAGGGAAGGTCTTCTAGCAACGCGAGCACTTCTTCGAGCCCGCAGAGGACGCCCCAATCCCACCCTTCAGTGAAGCGTTTCTTCAGCGTGGCTTCTAAGCGGACGCGCTTGTCAATGCCCTTCGTTGCAAGAATGTGCTGGGCATGCAGAAAGTAAATATCCGTCACTTTCCCGGCCTTGATTTGTTCGGGGCTGGTTAGGTGAAATTTATTTCTTGGTGCCATAGTACGGAACGCCTCCTGTGGGACGTAGGGGCTCAGTCTCTGATTGTGCACCGCCTTCGCCCAGAAGTCCGATATACTTATCCAGGGCGCGGCGGACCAACTCTGAAATGGGTAAGCCGGTCTCTTGCGAGAGCTTTTTCAAGGCGTGATGCTGCTGTTCGGTGATGGTCCAGTTCACTCGTCTCATCGGAGGACCCCTTCAGACGCTGGCATCGTTGGCTTTATGATATAATAGACTGCCACCTAAGTGCAAAGGGGTAGGACGCGACCTCTCCCTGACCCTCTCCACACTTATGGAGCGGGAACAGGCGGACAGATAAGATATACGGGGAGGAGCACGATGGCTATCTTTGGGAAGAAGTATTTTAAGGTCGATCTCGACCAGACGGAGCGCAAGGACGACGAAGCGCTCTGGATGAAATGCAAGGCCTGTAACGAGCTCGTCTTCAAGAAAAAAGTTCGAGAGAACAACAATATCTGCCCCAAGTGCGGAGAGTATTTCTTTCTCACGGCCCCCGAACGGATTCAGTTGGTAGCGGACCCCGACTCGTTTGAGGATATCTCGCGACCGATTGTCGCGGCGGACCCACTGGGCTTCCTGGACGAAGACGGCCACCCCTATTCCGAAAAGATCAAAAGAGCCCAAGAAGAGACGAGGTTAGCCAACGAGATCATCGTGGGGCGAGCGTGCATTGATGGCCAGCCGGTCATTTTGGCTGTGATGGACTTTCGGTTTATTGGGGGAAGTATGGGCTCGGTGATGGGCGAGCAGATCTGCCATGGGATGCACACAGCAGCTCAAGAACGCGTGCCGTTCATCTTGATCTCCGCAACGGGCGGAGCTCGTATGCACGAGGGGATCCTCTCGCTCATGCAGATGGCGAAAACATCGGCATGCCGGAAGAACCTCGAAGAAGCCGGCGTCCCGTTTATCTCCATCATGACCTATCCCACGACCGCTGGGGTGCAAGCGAGCATCGCCAGCCTGGGGGACATTACCCTTGCAGAAAAAGGGGCTCTGATCGGGTTTACCGGACGGCGGGTCATTCAACAGACACTCAAACAAGATCTGCCCGAGGATTTTCAGACGGATAGATTCGCTTTTGAGCACGGTATCGTAGATAACGTCGTCAAGCGTGAGAGCTTGCGCGATGAACTGATCAAGATTCTCAAATTCTTTCAGCCGGTCTTACACCAGCAGTTGGAGGAGCCGGTCGCATGGCGCTTGCGACGAAGCAATCATGAGTGAGAAAGTTGTTGCCGAGCTGGAGCGACAGATTGAGCAACTGAGAGAGCTCAGTCGCGACGGGCTCGATCTTTCTGAGGAGATCGCGCGACTGGAAGCGAAACTCGTGGCTCTGCGGGCATCAGAAGTGTCCGTGTCAGCGACAGTGCTCGACGACTGGGAGCGCGTTAAGCTGGCACGCCATCCCAAGCGCCCCTACGTGCTCGATTATGTGAAGCTCTTGATGGAAGATTTTTATGAGCTTCACGGCGATAGACTCTATGGAGACGATGCGGCGATCGTGGCTGGGCTGGCCCGTTTTGCAGGAGAAACAGTCGCCATCGTCGGTACGCAAAAGGGACGTGATGCGACGGAAAACGTCAAAAGAAACTTCGGGATGCCGCACCCAGAGGGATACCGAAAAGCTCTCCGGGTCATGAGGCTCGCCGATCGGTTTGGGTTCCCCATCTTCAGCTTGATTGACACTCCGGGAGCGTATCCCGGCATAGGGGCCGAAGAGCGCAACGTCGGCGGCGCTCTGGCCCAGAATATCTATGAGATGTTCCACTTGCGCGTCCCGATTATTGTCACGATCATTGGAGAAGGTGGGAGCGGTGGGGCGATGGCGCTCGGTGTCGGTGATCGGGTCTTGATGTTGGAGAATGCGATCTATTCTGTCATCACGCCCGAAGGCTGCGCGGCCATTCTCTTTCGCGATGCGAAAAACGCGCCGGAGGCTGCGCGAGCACTCAAGCTCACCGCGCATCATCTGTTGCAGTTGGGCGTCATTGACGAGATCGTCCCAGAGCCTCCAGGTGGAGCCCATCTGGATCCCCTGATGGCGACCCAGGCGCTGGGAGCGGCCTTACAGAGACATTTGCTGACAGTGAAGGATGTACCCCCTGAGCGCCGAGCCGACTCTCGAGCGGAACGGTTCCGAGCAATGGGGGTTTTTGAAGAAGTCCGTGAATTAAACTGACCGGAGGTGCTTGTGTATGCTCCATCCGACATCAGAGCATCCGGCCGACTGTCGCGGCGAGTGCTCATGGGTCTTTGCGAACCTTGAAGAGAAGGGATTAAAGGAACTGCGCGCCATGGCACGCCCAGTTTCTTATGACAAGGGCGAACTGATCTTTCAGGAGGGTGAGCCGGCCTTTGGCTTCTATATGATTTGTGCAGGGAAGGTTAAACTTGCCAAGCATTCACCCCAAGGAAAGAAACAGATCCTCAAGCTCTTGGGGCCCGGTGAGATGCTAGGCGAGAAAACTATGTTTGACCGCGAAGTGTACACGGCCTATGCTCAGACGCTCGAATCGACCAAGATGAACTTCTATCAGCGGGAGCCATTTATATCGTTTTTGGAGAGGCACCCCAGTGTGGCTCTCAAGATTATAGAGAAGTTATCGCTCGAGATTAAAGCTTTTCAGGATCGCTTGATAGAGACGAGCTACGAGGGGAGCGACGAGCGATTAGCTCGTCTGCTCTTGATGATGGCTCAGGTCTATGGCGTACCAGAAGAGAGAGGAGTCTATGTGGGGGTTGATCTTTCCCGTTCGGAGCTGGCCGAGCTCGCAGGGATCTCGACGGAGACGGCCATCCGGACGCTCAGTTCTTTTAAAGAGCAAGGCTATGTCGAGTTAGAAGGCCCGAAGATCTACATTCGTGATCGGGAGCGTTTGAGCAAGATCGCCGAGCCGTTCGAGATCAAACTGAAAGAGAATCTGATCTAGGCTAACGCATCACGAACTTTTGTACGCGGTGGTTGTCCGAGTCGGCGATATAAATAAAATTCTGAGAGATCGCGATGCCCTTGGGAGCTTGGAACTGGCCGGGGTCGCTTCCCTCTTGGCCCCAGACGAATACGAGCTTTCCGTTTGCGTCGAAGGCTTGGATGCGATCGTGCCCTTGGTCGGTCACATAGACGCGATTGGCACTGTCTATAGCAAGGTGATAAGGTCGGCGCATCTGATGGCCTTCTGTGCCGGGGCCACCAAACTTGGCTAAAAACTTGCCCGTTGCATCAAACTTCTGGACACGGTCGTTCTTGTTGTCGGAGACGTGGATATTGCCATCTTTGTCAATGGTGATGCCCACGGTGATGTTGAACTGCCCGTCGCCAGTGCCGGAGGTGCCGAATTTCCCCAAAAACTTTCCGGCCGGGCTGAATTTTTGCACGCGATGGTTGAACGCATCAGCAACATACAGATTGCCGTCTGTATCGAAGGCGATCCCGATGGGAAAGTTAAACTGCCCATCCCCAAGCTCTAGCGGGCCTGGTCCATCGGGATCAACGCAGCCTTTGCCCGACTGGAGCTCACAGGGCGTGCCCCATTTGCCGAGAAATCTTCCATTGACGTCGAACTTCTGAATGCGGTTGTTGAACGTGTCGGCGACGTAGATATTATTATCTTTATCTATAGCGATGCCGCCGGGGCTTTCAAACTGTCCGTTGTTCAAGCCTTTGGAGCCCCACTTGGCCAAAAATTTCCCGTTGGCATCGAACTTCTGAATTCTGTGATTTTCCGTATCTGCGACGTAGACGTTGCCGTCTTTATCTACAGCGATCGCTTCCAGGGCGTTGAACTGGCCATCTTTGTTACCTTCACTGCCCCATTGGGTAACAAAGACCGGTGGGCTCCCTTGAGCGCTCGCAACGACTACGAAGAGCGCTCCGAATAAAAATACCGTAATCGACTGGCGCATGATGCCTCCTTCGCTATCGAAATCTCAGACTATGTACTATTATACCCGCGCCGGGGTTTTGAGGCCTTCAAAGATCTCAATCAAGCGCGCCGCTGACTGCTGAATGCTCATTTCATGGGCTTTGCGTTTCGAGCCCTTTTGCAGCCGCGCGCGTCGTTCTGTGTCCTGCAAAAGATCTAAAACTGTCTGGGCGAAGACCGCTTCGTCTTCGGGGACAAGCAAGCCCGTTTCGTTCTCAAAGACGACATCCCGAACACCCATAGCGCTGACGGCCACGGCGGGCAGACCAGCAGCCATCGCTTCCATCAAGACCAGTCCTTGGGTCTCCGTCTTTGAGGCGAAGACAAAGAGATCGGCCGCGCGATAGTAGTCTACTAATTCTTCACGTGGGATAAACCCCGTAAAGAGAACGCGGTCGCCGAGCTGGAGTTCTTGAGCGTACGTTTCAAAGAGCGGGCGATGCGGACCGTTGCCAGCCAGCACCAAGCGCAAGGGGTACGCCTCCGTCCGGCGATCCAGCATCGTGCGAAACGCTCTGAGCAGAAAATGCAAATTCTTTTCGATACCCAAGCGCCCAGTGTAGAGCAAGAAGAACTCATCCGACGCGAGCTGGAGCACAGTTCGCGCGTCTATTCGGATAGGGCGCTCAAAGGGTTCCATATCAACACCGAAGGGCAAAATATAGATGGGCTTCTGGACGCCGTACTTGAGCAGCTCGTGGCGCATGGCAACCGATGGTGTAGTGATGGCATCGCAGCGATTACAGAAGGCTGCGCTGATGCGTTCGGCCATGCGGCGCGAGGGTCGAATCAGCCGAGGGAGATAGTGTAAGTATTCAGTGAAGAGCGTATGATATGTATGCACATGGGGGAGGCCGTATCTTCGGGCGACGCGCAGCGCCAAGAGCCCCATGGAGACGGGGGTATGGCTGTAAATGACGTCAAGTTCTGGGAAAACCGCAAAGGCCCGCCGGTCGTAGGGAATGACGACACGGCTTTCTTTGTGAAAATATGCTGTGAGCGCCGGAAACCGAAAGACGTGCCCGTTCTCGCGGCGTTGGGCGCGAGAGTATGCCGGGGCAAAGATATAAACTTCGTGTCCCTGGCGGGCCAGGACGCGCTCTAGCTCTTGAACGATGCTTGTGACGCCGTTGATCTGCGGAGTAAAAGTGTCCGTGAAGACGCCGATCTTCATAGAGACTCCTTTGTGCACAGAGGGCAGAAGTCCCGTTCGCACAGCGCGCCGCACTGCGGACAGGGCTTCCAGCCCAGTTTTTGTCGCGCTTTTTCCAGTCTTTTGACAGTCTGCATAAAATGGGCCAATGATGTGCGCAGCTTGTCTTCCTCAACGGTGGAGACAAGTTGCTCGATCTCTTGTTCTTCTGTTGGTGTAAGATCAATCTGGGCAAGCTGAACAAGTTGACGTGGCCTTGGGAAAGATTCAACGCGAAAGCGTATCTCCTTCACACGCTCTGCCCTCAGCACTGTATTGAGCTTTTTCTTAAACTCCTCTCGTATCAAACTGAACTCGTGCTGCACAATGTGGTTGGGAACGGCGACCAAGAGCACGCCGTCATGTACCCAAATCGGTTGGGTCATGCGGGCGATTCGCGCTCCCACAACGCGTTCCCACAGCAAGGCGGGCTCTTGCTCGCGATACTGCTCAGCCAAGCCATGCTTGCGAAAGATCTTCTCAATACTTGAAGATTCGATCATACGATCACCAACAGCTGACCATCTTTGAGGGCAAAGACCCGATTGGCCGCTGCGCGAGCCTCCGGTTGGATTTCGCTCACATCAGCCACGGTCTGGGTAAGAAATATCTGTAAATCTTTTGGTATAAGCTGCAAGAGGCGGTGCATGCGACCGCTGTCCAACTCGGAAAGCACATCGTCCAAAATCAAGATGGGGTAATCACCGAAGCGTTCGTAATGGAGATCAAGCTGCGTGAGAAGCACGGCACAGAGAGCTGATTTCTGTTCGCCTTGAGAGCCGAAGCGCCGCAGATCGTGCCCATCCACATCGAAGCAGAGGTCATCACGGTGGGGGCCAATGAGCGCTGTGCCACGCCGCAGCTCTTCGCGCGTCGCTTGTTTGACCAGCTTCGTTAATTCCGCGCGAACGTCATCGGTCTCTGACACGGTCGTCTCGTATCTGAGCACGAGCTCTGTTGAGCGGTCGGAGATCTTTTGGTATCGCTCAGAAAGGGTCTTATTGATATCTTTCACATAAGCTCGTCGCCTGCTGATCAGCCGGTCCCCGCGGTCAATGAGTTCTTCATTGAAGACCTCAAGCACTTCTCTATTGGGAGTGCCATTGCGTAGCAACGCATTCTTGCGTCGCAACACTTGCTCGTATTCTAGGGAGACTTGCCGGTACTCGCGGTTGAGATCGGCGATGCTCCGGTCAAGAAACCGTCGGCGCTGATCTGGGCTGCCCTTGATAATTTGCAGCTCATCCGGCGTGAAGACCAAAGCTCGCACGAGCGAGCTGAGCTCGCTTTGGCTCTTTCTTTCACGATTGATCTCTATGGTCTTTGTTTTTACGCTGCCGTTGAGATGGATGCGCGCCTGATCGCCATTGATCGCGCATTCCAGGGCGGCCTCTTGGTGGCCCCAAGCGATCAGGTCGCGCTGGCGCTCCCCCTTGAAGAGCCAGCCTTTAGCGACATAGTAGATCGCTTCACAGAGGTTGCTCTTGCCAGCGGCGTTCGGCCCAACGATGAGATTGAGTCCGCCGCAAGGAGCGAACTCTGTAGGGGCGAGATTGCGAAAATTGTACAGAGCGATCCACTTGAGCTTCATCCCATCGCTATTTTACCGAGGCTCGCTCGCTGAGGCCAATCTGAGCACGCGCGCTTTGAGCTGATCGATCTCACTGCGGAAGAGCGGGCTTTCGGCCAGGGCTCTGGCTCTGCGATAGGCGTGCATAATCGTGCTGTGGTCGCGGCCGCCGAAGACCAGTCCCAAAGCCGGAAAGGAATTTTCCGTCAGTTCGCGCGCCAAATAGATCGCGACCTGACGTGCTTGCACCACGCGCCGCTCGCGGCTCTCGCTCTCGAGTGCTTGGGGAGCGATCTGATAATGACGCGCGACTTCGCTTTTAATCATATCAACAGTCAGAACGCGCGGCTGCGTCCTATCAGCAGGGAGCAAGTCGGTGACGGCCTCAGAAGTCAGTTCGTGGCCATTGAGTGAAGCAACAGCCGTCAAGCGAATGAGCGCGCCTTCTAAAGCTCGCACGTTCGAGCGAACTCGATGGGCGATTAATTCTAAAGTAGCCTGTGGGATCTCGAGGTGGTGTTCTTGGGCTTTGGCGCGTAGGATGGCGAGGCGGGCTTCAAAGGGCGGCGGCTGAATATCAGCGACGAGCCCCCAACGGAAGCGCGAGACGAGCCCTTCTTGCAATTGGGGTAGCTCTTCTGGAGGGCGATCCGAAGTCAGAACGATCTGCTTGCCATGGTGATAGAGATCATTGAATGTATGAAAGAGCTCTTCTTGGGTTGCGGCTTTCTCGCGGAGAAAGTGCACGTCATCCAATAAGAGAATATCCATGCTGCGATAGATTTTGCGGAACTGTGCGGTCTTGCCTTCGTGAATCGAGCGATAGAACTCGGTGGCAAAGCGTTCGCACGTGACGTAGAGAATTCTCAACCAGCGATGACGTTGCGCTGTTTCATTGCCGATGGCGTGGAGCAAATGTGTCTTACCCAAGCCGGAGGCACTATGGATAAATAGCGGGTTATACGCGCGGGCGGGGTTCTCTGCGACGGCCAGCGAGGCCGCGTAGGCAAGGGTATTGCCCTCGCCATGGATGAAGCGCTCAAACGTGTAGTCCGGCCGCAGCGTCGAGACAGCAGCGGGTAACACGGTCTCTCTCAAAACAGCTTCTGATCGCATGTTCGGCTAACCCCTGGTGCTGGTGAGTGCCAACAGCATAGCAAAGATCGTGCGGTGTTGTCAAGTGTGAGTCAACCGAAAGATAGCACAAAAATTCCCATTCGAAGGGTTATTTTCACTGATCGTTGCATGGGTGAAAAGGCAGAGTACGGGCGAGTGAAGCTTTGCTCTGGGGTGAAAAGAGAGTTCGAGCGGCCTGATGGTCTTTCTTGAGAGGAGCAGTGTGTGCGAGGGAAGTTCGTCACCTGTGACGAAAATTTTCTGTGCAACGCATAAAATGCGGAGAACGGGCTCGGAGCGCTGAGAGATTTTTCTGAATCTATTAGGGGGAATATGGTCTTGCGGGACGTAGGGAGAAAATTAGCGGACATAGCCGTCGTAGCAAGCGAGAAGGTTTTACCAAGCGGCACGCACAAGCGTCGCTATCCCCAGGGCAATGGCTAGTAGCGCGATCAGAAGCTTCAGGGAGCGCAAGGGCAGCTTTTGAACGGTGTAAGCTGCCAGCGGCGTCGAGGTGACGGCTCCCAACAGAATGGGTACGGCGAGTTGCCAATCGGTCCCGCCTACAGTGAGCCAGTACGTGAAAACGCCGACGAGTGAAACCAGACCTTCGGACAGACTGGTGATCCCCACGGCAGCCTTCGGGTTGAGGCCGGAGAGAATCTGTCCAGCGGTGATGATCGGCCCATAGCCGCCGCCGCTCAGACCTTTATTGAACGAGCTTAACAGCCCGATGCCCACGAGCCGACTCCAAGAGAAGCTAGAGCTTCCCGAGCGGGATAGGAGCAAGAAGACTCCCAGGGCGAGCACCAGGAGCCCAATGTATACTTTGACTATCCAAGCAGGGAGATGAACGGCGAGAGAGACGGCTAAGACGGCTCCGACAACGCCAATGAGAGCGAGCACGAAGGCTACCTTCGAGTCCAGAGAGTCTTTACGAAAGCTGACGTTACGATAGGTGTGATGAAGCCCGGCGGCGATCAAACCGGTGATGAACTCTGAAAGCAGCACAACAGGTACGATCTGCAAGGGCATGAACCCTAGCAGTAAGAGCAACGACGTGAGTGTTGTCCCATAGCCCATGCCCAGGGAAGCATCTATATACTCTGCTGTGAAGGCCAACAGGGCAACCAAGAGAAAGAACTCCCAAGTCACAGTGCAGTATACTGTATTGGCTGTCCTCCAGCAAAGACATTTACGGAACGCTTTGGGGCGACTGGTAGAGTCGGAGGCCCCTTTTCTAAAACATCCCAGTGGCGATCCACACAGATTTTCTATACAATAAAACCCATATGCCATTTGCATCTTTAGGGTTGTCACATAACGTCGTCCGCGGCGTGCGGGCAGCAGGCTACACTGACCCTACTCCCATCCAGACGCAGGCAATCCCTGTTATCCTAGCACAGAAAGATTTGATTGGCACGGCCCAGACCGGCACGGGCAAAACAGCAGCTTTTGTGCTGCCCATATTGGATCTGCTCAAGGAAGGGCAGGGCCTACGGTGCTTGATCTTAACCCCGACGCGCGAGTTGGCTGCCCAGATTGAAACAAATGTGCGCGACTACGCACGGTTTCTGCCGCAAATTCGTTGCGCAGCGCTCTACGGCGGCGTATCAATGGGACCACAGATCAGTGAACTACGCCGTGGGGTGGATATCATTGTGGCAACGCCAGGGCGGCTCCTCGACCACTTAGAACGCCGCACGCTCAACCTCCGCCAGATAAAGATTTTCGTCCTTGATGAGGCGGACCGAATGCTCGATATGGGGTTTATCCCGGATATTAAATATATAATTTCTCTTTTGCCTCGGACACGCCAGTCGCTGCTCTTCTCTGCAACGATGCCCCCAGAGATCGAGTCGTTCGCTCACCGGATTCTCACACACCCTGTCATTGTCTCGGTGGGGCCGCGGGCGACACCCGTTGCTGGAGTCAGCCAGTTTCTCTATCCCGTCCCGCGCCATCTGAAGTTTTCCTTGCTGGCGAGACTTTTGGAGATCACGCCGCATACGTCCGTGCTGATCTTCATGCGCACCAAACGAGGTGCCCACCGGCTGACGCGCGCCTTACAGCAGCAGGGTCACAAGGTGACACAAATACACGGTGATCGGACGCAGAGCCAACGATCAGCTGCTCTCCAGGGGTTCCGCACCAGGCGTTATTCTATCTTGGTTGCTACAGACATTGCTGCGCGCGGCTTGGATATAGAAAACATCTCTCACGTTATAAATTACGATGTGCCGTCCCGTCCGGAAGATTATATCCATCGCATTGGAAGAACAGCACGGGCTTCTGCTATTGGTGATGCCTTCACGCTCTGTTCACCTGAAGAGCACGCGGATATGCAGGCCATTGAGCGCCTGCTGAAAAAAACTCTACCCCGCGTGATCCTTCCCGATTTTGACTACGGGAAGGGCGGGCCGCCTTCGCTTGCCGGTCCAGGGCAGGCACCGCCCAGACCGTCTACACGCGTGTACCATCAGACGGGCTGGCGGAGAAGACGGTGACAAAAAAGAAGTCTTGTCCACACAGCCCATTCAGAACTTGTCCATCGCACCTTGAGCCTCTACAATAGACCCACTATCTCCCCAGGTCGAGGTGAGAACTGTGCGCGGGATCACCGGGAAAGTCTTCATAGCAGGTGACGACGTCAACACCGACGAGATCATCCCCGCTCGTTACTGCACGACGACAGATTTAGATACGTTGGGCCCCCACGCCTTGGAAGATTTACACATTGCCAAGAACCCGGCAAAAATCCCCTTCAAAGCGGGAGAATACACGATCTTGGTCGCCGGGGAAAATTTCGGCTGCGGCAGCTCTCGTGAAGTCGCGCCGATTGCCTTGATGAAAGCCGGTATCAAAGTCATTGTGGCCAAATCGTTCGCGAGAATTCTTTATCGAAATGCCGTCAACAACGGCCTGCCCATCTCGCGCACCATGGAGCTTGTCCCAGCGAACGCCAAGACAGGCGATACGATCACTATTGATTTGCGCGATGAGTCTTTCTGGAAGGGCATGGCTCCCATCCATCGAGCGATCATTGACGCTGGTGGACTGACGGCTTTTCATAAAGCCGGTGCCAGCGCAACCATTCCCAGTGCTCCGCCGCGTCCCATGACCTTGGCCGAAAAGATCCTTGCGCGAGCAGCCAGCTTGGATTACGTCGAGCCGGGGATGATCGTCAACGCTGAAGTTGCCCGTGTTATCACACACGAGCTGACGCTCCCCGTCGCTGCCGAACAGCTCTATCGGTCTTACGGCAAAAATTTCAAAATCCGCGATCCCGAAAAGATTCTCTTCGTCGCCGATCATACGATTCAAATTCCCCTTATCCGTGATGACTGGCACTCCCAAGAGATGGTGCAGAAAGCTTCGGTCTTCGTGAAAGAGCAGAATCTGCCCCATGCGTTTCTGCCCCCCGCGCCCTTCGTCAGTCAGGGCATCTGTCATGTGCTCTTCCCCGAAAAGGGGCTCATCCAGCCCGATACGCTCGTCGTGGGCACCGACTCACATACGTGTACCTATGGCGCTTACGGCTGCTTCGCCTTTGGGATCGGCAACACCGATCTCACCGAAATCATGGCTTCGGGCCAGCTCTTAGTGGACGTGCCTGAGACCATTCTCGTTGAGCTGAACGGAAAACCCCCGGCGGGGGTTTTTGCCAAAGATATTATTCTCTATATTTTGAGCCAAGTGACCATGAACGGCTTTACTAACTGTGTCGTCGAGTTTACGGGGTCCGCGTTGCAGCATCTCTCTGAAGAAGATCGTTCTACTATTGCCAATATGACGGTCGAGGGCGGCGCGACTTGTGGGATCTTCCCGGTGGGGAAGCTGCACCCCGATCCCGACGCTGTCTATAAATCCAAGCTGGGTTTCGACCTCTCTCAGCTCGAACCCTACGTCGCGTTGCCCTATAAGCCCGATAACGGCGTGCCCATCAGCAAGATCAACGAAGAGATCCCACTAGACGTCTGCTGGGTGGGGAGCTGCACCGGCGGGAAATTTGAAGACGTCGAGGCCGCGGCGCGCGTTGTTGCCGGGCGCAGAGTCAGCCCGAAGACGCAGTTTATCGTCGCGCCGGCGTCGCTGGGAGTCTGGGAGAAGGCTGGCCGGATGGGCTATCTGCGCCAGATTCTCGACGCTGGTGGGCAATTGGTTCCGCCGAGCTGCGGCGCTTGCATTGGCATGGGGCCGGGGACGCTCAAAGAGGGCCAAGTCGGGATCTATTCTTCCAACAGAAACTTCAAGGGCCGTGCTGGTCAGGGGACACTCTACTTGGCTTCGCCAGCGACGGTCGCGGCCTCGGCCCTCAAAGGGCATATCGCCGATCCAAGGGAATTTTTAGATTGAGGAGATTATGCCTAGATCAAGCTATTCTATTGTCGTCCTGCCCGGCGACGGCGTCGGGCCGGAGGTCATTGTCCAAGCGTTAAAGATCCTGCGCACCGTGGGCGAGCAGACTCAGATTCGCTTCGAGATCGAAGAGATCCCCTGCGGCGGCTGGTACTATGCCCAATACGAAAAAGAGTGGCCCGATGGGTCCTTCGAGAAGTGCCAACAGGCCGACGCGATTCTGCTTGGCGCGGTTGGCCACGAAATAGACGGCAAGACCGTCTTCACCAAGCCGGGAAAGCCCTATCCCACACCCCAACTCGCCGGCTACGCACAAGTCATCGGGAACAGACAGAAACTGAATCTCTACGCCAATCTTCGCCCGGTCAAGCTCTATCCCGGCGTGAAGATCAAAATTTCGGGGGAGTTCAAAGAGGTCTGGAAGCCCCAGAACGTCGATTACGTTGTCGTGCGCGAAAACACCGAGGACGCCTACACCGGTGAGACACACACTCTCCCCGATGGTCGCATGACGCCGATTCGCATCACCCGGAGTGCGACGGAAAAGGTCGTGCGCTTTGCGTTTCGCTTGGCGCAACGACGCAAGAGATTGGGCAGAGTCACTTGCGTAGATAAATCCAATATCATTGGAGCGCACAAATACTTTCGCGATCTCTTCACCGAAATCGGACGCAGCGAGTTCCCAGAAATTCAGCTCGACTACGCATATTTCGATGCGTTCTGTCAATGGCAGATTCGCAACCCCGAATGGTACGATGTCGTGGTCGCGCCCAACTTAGTTGGTGATGTCATTAGTGATAACGCGGCGACGACCCAAGGGGGACTGGGCATGGCCGCCGGGGGTAATATCGGCGATCAACACGCGATGTTTGAACCCATTCACGGCAGCGCTCCCAAGCACGCAGGCAAAGACAGAGTCAACCCCATCGCGACGATTCTCGCTGTGAAAATATTGCTCGAATGGCTCGGAGAAAAACAGGACGATGAGCGTCTAAAGAGAGCTGCTGAAACGGTCGAGCGTGCTGTCGCTGATGTGTTGCGCGAGGGCCGCCCGTTGACGTATGATCTCGTCGGTGAAGAGCGGGCTGCCCGCTGCAACGAAGTCGGTGACGCCATCAATATAAAACTGAAAGGGCACCTACGATGAGAGGGGGCTTCTGGTTGGTCTTGCTGGTCTTTGGCGGGCTGCTGCTGTTGGGAGCACGTTATTTTATACTTTCACGAATGAAGGGCAGCGAGTACCATCAATGTCCGCACTGTCGCAGCTTCTATCGTGGTGACGTAACGTACTGTCCCCACTGCGGGCAGGTCGTAGCCCACTGGTCGAATAGACGATAGAAGCTCTCTGAACCCCGGCGGCCAGGGATAGTCAGCTAGACAGGGATCACCCTTGCCATTGTTTCTGAACTCGTTCCCGCTCCCGGTGCTCTCTGTTACTCCACGTCCTTCTCCGATGTACCATCCTCGCTCTTGAAGTATTCCTCACCCCTCTTTACAATGGGGGCATAGATATGAACGAAAGGAGGTTTCGATGACCGATCGAATTCCTATGACGCTCGAGGGGTATCACCAGCTCAAAGCCGAGTTGGAACGGATGGCCTCGGAGCGTCCTAAGATCGCGGAGATGATCGCCCGCGCCCGCGCCTACGGCGATCTGAGCGAGAACGCCGAATATCACTCAGCAAAAGAAAAGCAAGCCCTGCTCGAAGCGAAGATCCGCGACTTGGAGCACAAACTGTCACGGGCTTTTATCGTATCCAATGATGGAACAGCACGGCATATTACGTTAGGGTGTTGGGTGACACTGCACGATAGCCGAACGGGCACAACGTTTAAGTACAAGCTCGTCGGTCCGGTCGAAGCCAACCCCGAGCGCGATATGATCTCCGTAGCTTCTCCAGTGGGCCGCGCCCTGATGGGCCGCGAGCCTGGCCAGATCGTCGAAGTCCAGACACCCGGAGGCGTACGCACGTATACTATATTAAGCATTGAGTAGCCCGTGAGCTTCTGGATAGTCGTTCTCGCCTTGGCGCCTGGGATCTTTTGGCTCTGGTATGTCTACCAGAGAGACAAGCTGGAGCCGGAGCCTCGTTCGTTGATCGTGAAGACCTTTCTATGGGGTCTGGCTTCAGCCCTGCCTGCGGCACTGCTTGAAGTCCCCTTTTTTTGGTCAGAGTTCTTCTTGATTGTCGTCGCAGCCCCCGTCATTGAAGAGTACGCCAAATATTTTGCAGTCAGCCGGACCGTCTACCGACGGATTGATTTCAGCGAACCGATGGACGGGATTGTCTACTCAGCGGCTGCCGCACTTGGTTTTGCTTCCATCGAAAATCTTTTCTATCTCTTTGCTGCTCAGCGTGAAGATCTGCTCACGCCGGTCTTTCTCGGGCGTGCCCTCTTCTCTGTGCCGGGGCATGTGCTCTTCTCGACGATCTGGGGTGCGGCGCTGGGACGAGCAAAGTTCGTCTCCGATCCGATCAGTCAGAAGGTGCTGATCCGGGGCGGGCTGCTGGCTGGCATGGCCGCCCATGGGCTTTTTAACCTGCTGGCGATGTTTGAACTGTTAGGGGCTGTTGGGCTTTTGGTCTTTCTGTTCTTTGCCTGGAAGTTTTTTCATCGTCGCGTCGAGAGGACTTTGGCGGAGTCGCCCCATCTGCGCAAGCTCGGAGACATGCTACCATCGAGCGATACCGAGCCTAGGCCTTGACTTTGCTCGCAAAACCGCGCACAATATCGCCGTTAAACCTCGAACACAAAGGAGACACTCTATGAAGCGAATAGTTGTCATTCTTGTCGTTCTGTCATTCGTGACCGGGTTCTTTTCGCCGAAAGCGGAGATAAGCGGACCAGCGCCGGCGTCCTTGGAGTTCTTGTACGCCCCTGCCAGCACCGTGATCGCCGAGATCATCCAGCAAGTTCAGGAAGATCGGCTGCGCGAACAGATTTGCCAACTGCAAGCTCGTGAGGGCGGGGAATTCTGCAACACGCAAGGCTCGCGGTGGGCTTGTGACGGCATGATGATTGATCGCGCTGTGGAGTATACACGTCAGTATCTTGAGAAGCTCGGATTAAAGACAGAACTCGTCCCGTTCTCGCTCGCGTGTCGGGCCGGGTTGTCCCATAACATTGAAGCCGTGTTCCCTGGAACAGATCCCCAGAGTCAACAATCAGTGCTGATTACAGCGCATCTGGACAGTATAACGTTTAGCGCCAGCTCAGGAGCACCCGCTCCGGGGGCAGATGACAACGCCAGCGGCAGCGCCGCCGTTTTGGAGGCCGCGAGAATCCTGAGCCAATACAAGTTCAAGCACACACTTCGCTTCGTCCTCTTCAGCGGCGAAGAGCAAGGATTAGTGGGTAGCCGTGCCTATGCGGGCAAGCTGGCTGGTGAGGGCGTGCAGCTGCTTGGTGTTTTCAATATGGACATGATCGGCTATGACAGCGACGACAATGGTGCTTTCGAAGTCCACGCGGGGGTGCGAGAAAAGTCTATACAGTTAGCCGATCTGGTGACGAAGACCATCACGGCGTATGAGATCAAGCTGGTGCCCGATGTGCTCAAATCCGGGGCGACCAACCGCAGCGATCACGCTTCGTTTTGGAGTCGCGGGTATCCGGCGGTCTTAGTTATTGAGGACAGTGAGTACGGGGAGAGCGACGATTTCAACCCGTATTATCATTCGACCGGCGATACACTAGACAAGCTCAATCTCTCGTATGCTCAGCGCATTGCTCAAGCGGTGATCGGGGCGGCGGCGCAGTTGGCGGAGCCAGTGCAGTAACAGTCCGGGTGCAGCGCGTTGTTATGTTCTGTCGTTCTCATGTGTATCTTCTACTTTATACCGGAAGGCTCCAACAATGTCATTCGCTGTTAACAACTTCTTTTACTTTCCAGTTCGCATCTACCCAGAGGCCAACGACTGGTATTTCCCCATAATGGAGTCGAAGAAACGCGACTCCATCAATTAGATGCTGTAGCTGTTCTTCTTCCTTAGCCGGGTTTCCAGCGCAGTCGTGGTGTCCTACCAATGCAATACCCACGGATGCGTGTTTCTCAACCGATATGCACACCCGCCTCAAGATGGATTGAACCACAGCCCGATCAGCCTGACTGGCCATGATTAGATTCGGACCCGGTTCGGTTATGGTATCAACATATTCAACATTGAAGCGCCTCTGCAAGTACATGATGACAGGCAATTGCACCCGACCGTCCATGCAATTCACAACGGTGCAGAAACTACTCATTTCGATTCGCCCTCCTGCCTTAATCCAAGGCTGCGTTGAATGTTCTGTGCCGGTTTAACCTGTTCCAGGATGATTTCGGTGGCCTCGCGAATTCCGGCGGCGATCACGGTATCTTTCGGAAGTTCGTGCCGATGCTTCATCCCGTGGCCAGAAAGAACGTATATGGCCCTTGCCCCTGCATTAATCGCAAACTCCACATCATGAGGATGATCGCCAATTACAAAAGATTGTCCAGTATCAATCCCAAACTCCAGTGCTGCTTCCTTGATGAAGTACGGGTTAGGTTTGATGCACACGCATCCATCCGCACGTTGATGTGGACAAACGTAACTGGCAAGCATGCGAATACCATGTCTCTGGAGGTGCGAAACGATGTACGCATTGACCAGGTCAACCTGTTGCATTGTAATCTTGCCCTTGGCTACACCAGACTGGTTGGTGACAATAAAGAGCGCGAAATGAGCAGATAGACGGCGAAGCGATGAAACCGTGTCTTCGAAAAATACCACTTGCGATGGGTCAGACAGATCGCCATTGTCCTCAACAATGGTGCCATCGCGATCCAAGAATACTGCGGGCATACGCATGTATCGTTCTGTGTTCATTTGTGGCGGTTCCATGCCGGACTTTTCACACCTCGACCACCTCGATTCAACACATGCGTATAGACCATCGTCGTTCGCACGTCTTTGTGTCCAAGAAGCTCCTGCACCGTGCGAATATCGTAGCCTGTTTCGATCAAGTGCGTCGCGAACGAGTGCCGCAGCGTATGACACGTTGCTCGCTTGGTCAGTCCTGCCTTGGTGACCGCTTGCTTGAACGCCTTTTGCACGATGGATTCATCAACGTGGTGCCGACCTTGTTCGCCTGTCTTGGGATTTACCCAGCGATGCTCTTGGGGAAATACCCATTGCCAGCGCCACTCGCGAGAGGCATTCGGATACTTTTTCTCCAGCGCATCGGGCAGAGCGATACGTCCCCAACCGCCGCCAAGGTCTTTCTCATGCACGGCCTTCACCTTACGGATCGCTAGACGCACCTGATCCAGCAGCTTGGGTTTCGGCATGCCGGTGGGCCTAGTATCGGTGACCGTCGGCGGCTGGCCGCTACTTCTTGTCATCACGGGGCTTTGCATGAAGATGCTCTCCCATAAGTCGCGTACTTGTATTACATTATAGACTTCATTCGCTTTCACGGCAAGTGCCATCCCAAAAGATGGGCGCGCCAGAGATCAGGTTCGGCACAGCCCCCCTAGAGCTTGACCAGCTGCTTATAATGGTGTATAAATGGATTCACCATATATTTATAAAGAAAGGAAGTGCTATGGCATCTCGTATCATCAACATGACCGTTCCTGAAGAGCTTCTGAAAGCAGTAGATGCAGTCGCCCAAGCTGAAGGCCGAACACGCTCCGAACTATTTCGCGAGGCCGTCCGTCGCTATGTGCAAGAGCGATGCAAAAAGAGCTCTTCCCAGCTTTTGTCACGCTTAGCAGCCCTCGCGGTGCAGGGGCCTAACATATCGGCGTCGGATTTAGATCGTCTTCTCTATGGACGAGGACGCAAGCGATGAGCTATTCAGTCTTGGTAGACACCAGTGCATTTCATGCGTTGCAAAACGCTGGGGATGCACGCGAGCATGAACCTGCTAAGGCTATAGCAGAGCAGTTGCAAGCCGACGGCGCCATACTGGTCACTACTGACTACATTCTAGACGAGACCTATACTCTCCTGCGTTCTATCTTGGGGCACAAAGCGGCTGTGGCTTTTGGGAGAGAGATCCAGCGCGGCGGGATTGAGATCGTTCAAGTTGATCCGTCCATACAACGAGAAGCCTGGGATATTTTTGAAAGATATGCTGATAAAGACTTTTCATTCACGGACTGTACAAGCTTTGTGGTGATGCAACGCGGCAGGATCAAGGTTGCGTTCACATTTGACCGACACTTTCAGCAGTATGGGCTGAAGACTCTGCCCGCGAAGTTGTCCAGAGCGCGGAAATAGAAGCTTTTCACCTGTGCCGCACAGCCCGATAGAGCGGCGTCAGGTGCAAGCGCTGGTTAGCCAGCCGCCCGTTGCTTTCGACTATAGCGACATCTGGTGTCCACCACCAACATAGAGCATTTGCCCTGTCAGCCATAGTGCTTGTTCCGAAGCCAGAAACACAATGACATCGGCGACATCTTCAGGTTTTCCGACTCGGCCAAGTGGGGTCGCGCGAGCAATCTCTTGTTCCATTTCTGGTGGAATCCAACCCGTCTGAATCGGGCCAAGTGACGATAGCCCGTTCGTAGACTTTCTTTGCCATCGTTTGCTTCCTGCGAATATTCCGGGTGCACCTAGAAAGGCCGCATAACTAGTGATTATGCGGAATCCATCTTGCCTCACCGCTTCGGTATCTTAGATGGAATCCTTCTAACTCGCTCCCAAGGTTGCATTTACGGAAAACTTCAATACCTTCATCCGTGCTCTTTCACAGAAAGCCTGACGTTGCCTTACTTGCAAGTATTGTAGGGCAGCACTCGGAATCCGTCAAGATCGCTGGGTCCCTGCGCCAAGAGATCGGTACCAAATCCAAAAAAACAAACCCAGGCAGCGACCTACTCTTGCGATCCCTCACGAGATCACTACCATCGGCGTGGGCGGGCTTAACGGCCGTGTTCGGGATGGGAACGGGTGTTTCCCCGCCGCTGTTGGGCCACCTGGAATTCTTTAGAAGCCAGAGATCAGAAATTAGATGTCAGATTTTCTGACTTCTCTCACTTCGATCCCTCAAAAGTGAATAGAGTGCGTCGCGCAAACGACGGAGCGATTAGGACCGCTCGGCTCCACAGATTACTCTGCTGCCACCTGCGGCCTATCTACCTGGTGTTCTCCCAGGGCTCTCAGAGGCCTCATCTTGGGGTGGGCTTCGCGCTTAGATGCCTTCAGCGCTTATCCTGTCCGGACCTAGCTACCCAGCGGTGCTCTTGGCAGAACAACTGGTACACCAGAGGTCCAGCCCTCCTGGTCCTCTCGTACTAAGGAGAGCGCCCCTCAAGCCTCTTGCGCTCGCGGCGGATATGGACCGACCTGTCTTGCGACGGTCTAAACCCAGCTCACGTAACTCTTTAACCGGCGAACAGACGGACCCTTGGGACCTGCTTCAGCCCCAGGATGAGTTGAGCCGACATCGAGGTGCCGAACACCGCCGTCGATGTGTACTCTCGGGCGGTACTAGCCTGTTATCCCCGGGGTAACTTTTATCCGATGATCGATGGCCCTTCCACACAGAGCCACCGGGTCACTTGGGCCTGCTTTCGCACCTGTTCCCCCTGTCGGGGTCACAGTCAAGCCGGCTTGTGCCCATGCACTCCCCGCCGGATCGCCAACCCGGCTGAGCCGACCTTTGCGCGCCTCCGTTACTCTTTAGGAGGCAACCGCCCCAGTTAAACTGTCCACCTAGCACGGTCCCCCAACCGCGTTCACGGTCGTAGGTTAGAGCCGCAACGAACGAAGGGTGGTATTTCAAGGACGCCTCCATCCCCGCTAGCGCGAGGACTTCTCCGGCTCCCACC
>JBBIUX010000004.1:0-82639 GCA_037440025.1 Candidatus Fraserbacteria bacterium
ATCCTGCTGGCTTGCCAGTTGCATACAGAGTTCAGTAAACTTCAGGAGCTGGGAGGAGTTCTTCATCGTGGGTCACCGTCCTATGATAGGCGGTGACCCCTCCCAGCTCAAGGATGTCTACAGAGCCACGGGAAAGCATAGTCTCTTTGTTTCAGTAAAAGCTCTGACGACTCGTGCGATCAGCTCGCTGGTCATCAGGGGCATATCGCCCAGGAGCACTACAGCGCCCGGGGCTTCTGTGGGAAGAGCGTCGAGCGCCAGTCGGAGCGATGAAGCCCGGCCTGCTTGCCACAGGGTGTTATACAGAATGCGGAGTCTCGGGTGCGTGCGGAGTTCGTCCAGGGCGGCCAGGACTTTCTCGTGTTCGTGGCCCACAACGAGATAGACGGGATCGAGCGGTGCATCCAGTGTTGCCTGGAACGAGTGATAAATCACGGGCCGCCGGCCCAAGAGCGCAAGAAGCTTGTTCCCTCCGAAGCGTCGGCCCGCGCCCGCGGCGAGCACAATACCGGGAATGCTTTCGATGGTTAAGAATTCCCTCCCGCTAAGACCCCGCGCTTCTCTAAAATCCACAGTCCGCTTCTCATATCACTCCCCAGAACATACCTGCCGAAGGGATAGACATCCCAGAAGCCGTCAAACCCATGTCGAAAGCGCGCCCGTCCGCCATAGGGATCGAAGACCGCGACTTCTTTAGGTTCTTGAGGATTGTTGTACTCAAAAACCCGAACGCCGTTAGCGTAGTACGCCACATAAGCAAAAGCGCCGTCCACGACGACATTGTGGGGGATAGCACTGCCTCCGACGGTGTACTGTCCTACGAGGGCGATGTTTTCCAGATTAGAGATATCGAATATCCGCACGGGCTCGCCGGGGGCCTCATCCGTAGTGAAGACGAGCTTGCCATCGGGACTGGGCCAGATGTTATGGCTGGCGCCGCGACCGTAGTCATGCTGGGCGATCAGTTTATAGCTTAGTTGTTGCGGGTTCTCTAGGTTCTCAAAATCAATGATCCAAAAGCCCTGATCCCAAGCGGCAGAATAAAGCCGATTGCCGATCACGGTGACGTCGTGCACGTTCCCCATCGGACGCTCGTCAAATTCCACGGGGCCCAAATCTTCAGGGGTGGCCGGGTCCGTTAGATCGAGCATAAAGAGTTCCCCAGAACCGCGCCCGATGGTAGGCAAGAAACAGACTTTCCCGGCGACAAAGACGTTGTGCACGGTGCCGTAATCACTGGACTGCACGGTGCTGACGAGTTTCGGATTCTTCCAGTCGCTGATGTCATAGATTAGGACCCGACGGCGGTCGTCGGCGCGGATGAGCCCGCAGACGAGAAAGTTCTCATAAAAGTCTACATCCCGACAGTCGCCGCGAATATCGCGAATGTCAATAGTCACGACTTGGGGGTTCTGGGGATCGCTGAATTCAACTAAGTGAATGAGCGATCCGGCGGGCACACCGGCGAGCGTTCCACGGGCCCACATCCCCGTAGCGTGCCAGGGCTCTCCCCCTACTATGCTGGGGGGAAGCTCGACCTGCTTCACCGGCACCAGCAAAGACTCTTCGGTCTGGGCGAGAGCTTGGCGCTCTCTGCTGGTGAGTACAAAGTGCGATGTGGCCAGGGCTCCCAAGCCCAGGCGCAAGAACGTGCGACGCGTCAGTTTGGCCATACGGCCCTCCTTGTGAACGTGCAAAAAGTGTGCTTATTCTAGCGGGGCCTTGAGAGAGGTGCAAGGGCTTTGGCCAGAAGGGGGCTTGACACCGAGGGGCTGTTTATGCTAAGATTTCACAGAACAGGAGCGCATGAGACCTTAAAAAGCTGTCTTTGGGCCGAAAGGCACAGTCCGTGCTCATCAGAGGGTCTTGCGCTATACGGGGTTCTGTTTTTGTGAAAAGGAGGTGGGAACTGATTATCTCTGATAAGATCAACATCGGACATTCCACAAACTCAGACGTTCTATAACTCTCGCGCGAGGTGATTTTCAAATGAGGTCTTTGTGGAAGTGGTGTACGGTTGCAGTAGCGGTTGCTCTCTTTGTCGTCTGGGGGAGCCAGGCGCAAGATTGGAATATTCAGTCGGTGGCTAGTGGGCCCGATGCCGGCAAACAGCGGGTCTTGGAGCCGGACGTCGCCGTGGGCGCTGATGGTGCTGTCTACGTCAGCTATATCGATCAAGCAGCAAATGCCGTCATGCTCCTTCAGATCACGAACTTTGGGACGCCAGAGGAAGCGAGGACCACAGCGAAGCTAGAGCGCGAAAACCGCGTGGCTGGCACTACGGTCGCCGTCAGCGATGCGCTGGTTTGCGTTGGCTGGGAAGAACTGGGGGACGTCCATGAGTTCTGGCAGACCTGTTGGGAGAAGCCTGTAGCGAATGACGCGGCTCCCAAGGTTGAGCCCTGGCGCTGGTCGACTGAGGGGGTTATCGCTGGTCAGGCCAACGGGGCTGGCTGGGATGAGTTCGGCCTCAACTTCGATGACGCCTTCGCTCCCGATGGCACGCTCTATGCCGTCTGGACGGAGGACTACACTGCACTGAAGGCTGGCAAGTACAAGGATGAAGCCTTGAGTGCTTGTGGCGCCTTTCCGCCGTTGCCCATCCCCGATGCTCCCAACCGCTATCCCAATATTCACGTTGACCAGAACGGCGGGGTGTGGGTTGCCGTCGGCGATATCTCCTATCCGCCTGGCCCGAACATCTGGGTCTTCTACTCTGACGATCAGTGTGCCAGCTGGAAAGACCCTGTAGATATCACTCCAACCGGCCTCTACAGTGATGGGGTGGGGATCGTCCGCCTGGGCGACAAGATCTATGCGGTGTATGATGAGGACCAGGGCGCCGCGCCTGGCACCGCAAACATCGATGTCACTATCTGCGATGCCACACCCAATGGGCCGGCGAACTGCGTGCGCAACGTGGTCCACGAGCATGGAGGCTTTCCACATATCGCTACGGATGGCAAGGGCTTGTATGTCACCTCGACCAATGAAGGAGAGGTGCTATTCAGCTACTCTTGTGATGCTGGAGGGAGCTGGAAACCGGCCAATATCCCGAACAAGTACAACACGGGGTTCCGCGATCCGGACTTCGGCGCGGTGCTCTCACGCATGAGAGTCGCTACCAGCGCGGGGTCGCCCAATGTTTATGTGGCATGGTTCTGGCGCGCTGAGGGCAAGAGCAACATCATGCTCGCCTCCCGCCCCAAACCCTGCCAATAAAACACCGGACAGAGCATCACAGAAGGGGCCGAAACAGCTCGGCCCCTTCTTTGTTTTTATCTCCCTTGGCAGTCCGCCCTGCGCACCCACCGGTCAATAATGGTGACGCTCTCCCGACGCAGGGACCTGGCGAGCTCGACCGGCCTAGCGTGCTGTGATAGAATAAAAAGCTTTGGAGATCCATGAGCTAGAATGGGACGATATAAACATTGGACACATTGCCGAGCATCAGGTCGAACCCAGCGAAGTCGAAGAGCTTATTTTCCAAGATGCCCCGCACTACCGGCGCGGGCGCGGTGTGGGGCTTTATCAAGTGTATGGCCAAACAGCAGCGGGGCGTTATCTGTTCGTGATCCTGCGGTCTTTAGGCCGATATCGCGGCCGGGTGGTCACAGCACGCCCCATGACGCAAGCGGAGCGCCGACTGTACCAGCAAGCACAGAAAGGAGCAAGGCCCTATGCCAAAAGTGAAGATGCAAAATAAAAAGCTGCCTGATATGACACACTGGTCAGATCGGCAGATTCACGAATTCTGGAAGAAGCACGACTCCGCTGATTATTGGGAGGAAACGAAGCCTGTAAAAGTAGTGGCCATCCGCCGCAGACAGCAGGTTGTGTCGGTCCAGCTTGATGAAAGCGACATCATCTCTCTGAAGAAGATCGCTCAGCAGTTGGGCGTAGACCCCACGGCCTTGATCCGTCGCTGGATTAAAGAGAAACTGCAAGCAGCCGCCACCTAAAAGCTTCGACAATCCGCCCCGCGCACCCATAGATCAATGATCGTGATCATGATCTGGTCGCTCATCGGGGTGGGAATATCCGGCCCCACGCGGGTCTGCGCAATCCATAAGTCGAGCGCAATGACGATCTCTTGGTCGTCTATAAAGTTATCGGCGACGTGGAGCTTGGCGATTAAACACGGGATGGTGCGAGGCTCTTGGGCAACGATCCCTCCACAAATAGCGATCAACAATACGCCGACGATTGCCCAACAGGCCGATGGATGAATCCACCTGTAGGGGCGGCCCCCTGTGTCTGCCCAGGGCGAACACGGGGGTTCGTCCCTACAGGAGCCCGATTTATCGGGCTTCCATCTCCTAAGACGGGTGCTTGAGCACCCGACGAATCTACGCATACAGCCCCCTCGCTCGCGCCGCCGTCGCTACGCGATCTACAGCGACCATGTACGAAGCTGTCCGTAAATCTGTCCTCTCTCGCTGAGCCATCTCCCAGACGCGCTCAAAAGCGTTCACCATAAACCGCCGCAGGCGCTTGTCCACCCGTTCAGGGCTCCAGAAGTAAAAAGCCCGATCTTGCACCCATTCAAAATACGAAACCGTGACTCCGCCGGCGTTGGCTAAAATATCGGGCACAACCAAAATTCCTCGGTCGTACAAGATACGGTCGGCTTCGAGAGTGATCGGACCGTTGGCCAGCTCAATGATTGTCTTGGCTCTGATCTGTGAAGCATTTGCTTTGGTGATCTGGTTTTCTATCGCTGCCGGGACCAAAATGTCGCACTCCAGTTCTAGAAGTTCTTGATTGGTGATGGGCTCAGTGTTCTTAAATCTCACAACTGAACCGGTCTTGCGCTCATGCTCTTTGAGCGCCACCGGCTCGATTCCATCAGGGCTATACACACCGCCTTTGGCATCGCTGATGGCGATAATCCTCGCGCCGCCTTCAGCACAGAAGCGCGCCATGTTCGAGCCGACGTTGCCAAAACCCTGAATGGCGATCCGTGCCCCCTCGAGCTTCATGTTGAGGCGTTTGAGTGTCTCCAGGAGCACAAAATAGCCGCCCCGGCCGGTCGCCGTGTCGCGTCCTTCCGACCCGCCTAACACTTTGGGCTTGCCCGTGACTAGCCCTGGCATGAACATGCTGTTGTGGTGCATGCTAATAGTATCAACAAACCAGGCCATCTCGCGCTCCCCGGTGAAGACATCTGGGGCGAGAATGTCTACATCAGGGCCGATAATGGGCGAGATCTCTGCCGCATACCGTCGGGTGATGCGCTCCAGCTCGCCGGTGGAAAGCTCTAACGGGTTGCAGCGCACGCCGCCCTTGGCCCCGCCAAAGGGAATCTGAGCTACAGAACATTTCCAGGTCATCAAAATGGCAAGCGCTTCGACCTCTTTTAACGTAATATCGGGGTGATAGCGAATGCCGCCCTTGGTCGGCCCCAGCACCAAATGGTGCTGCACGCGAAAGCCCTCAAAATGCTGCACGCTCCCGTCGTCCATCACCACGGGGAAGACGACGATGAGCTTGCGCTTGGGGTAGCGTAACAGAGTCCGCAAGGAGTCTTCTAACTTCAGGCGGTTTGCCGCTTCATCAAAGAAGTAATGAGCTGTCTCCAACACGCCAATCTCGGACTTGCGTTTGAGTTCCTCGGACATGGATAAAACCTCTCCTCTGCCCCCTCCCCGACCCTCACCCATCCCTCCCTTCAAGGGAGAGGGTGCAGGGGGAGGGTTCCCCTTCCCTTTAGAGAAAGGGACTGAGGAGTTAGGTCTTCTCTCCCTCCTCTTCTTTGGTTAAGTTTAGATTCTTCTGAATCTCGCGCAGCCGTGCTTCAACACGAGCGTAGATCGTCCCTTCCGGAAATTTTCCCTCAGGGGTTCGTTCACCTGCTTGGAGCCCTGTAAGCAATTCGAGCCCCTCTTCGACAGTCTTGACAGCGTAAATATGAAATTGGCCTCGTTTGACCGCATCAATGACCTCTGGGCGAAGCATCAGGTTATCTATATTCTGCTCAGGGATGATGACCCCCTGCTGGCCTGTCAGCCCCTGCATTTTGCAGATCTTAAAAAATCCGTCAATCTTCTCGTTGACGCTGCCGATGGGCTGAATTTCGCCCTTCTGATTGACCGAGCCGGTCACGGCTAAGTCTTGCTTGAGGGGGACATCGGCCAGTGCTGAGATGAGCGCGTACAGTTCCGTGCTTGAGGCCGAATCGCCGTCTATTTTCGAGTAGCTCTGCTCAAACGTGATACTAGCCGAGAGACTGAGCGGCTGGGCTTGCGCGAATTTTTCACCGAGCCAGCCCTTCAAAATCAAGACGCCCTTGCTGTGAATTTTCCCCGACAGTTCGGCCTCGCGCTCCACGTTGAGCACACCTTCTTTGCCCGTAAACACGTTGGCTGTGATGCGCGTGGGGCGACCAAAAGAGAAATCAGGCAATTGCAGGACAGAGAGTCCGTTCACACAGCCGACGCGCTCCCCCTGGGTGTCTACGAGGATATCGCCGCGGATGATGAGCTCGTGAATCTTCTCTTCAATGAGGCTATTGCGATAGAGCTTTTCTTCGATAGCTTTTTCGATATGTTCGGCTTTGACCAGGCGTGCCCCTTCGCGCTCGACCCAGTAGGACGCTTCGCGAACGATGGTCATCAAGTCGCTGAAGCGCGCCGAAAGTTTTTTCTGATCGCCCGTCACTTCGGCGGCGTACTCGGCCAGCCGCGCCAGGGCTGCTCTGTGAAAATGCTTGAGCCCCGGGCGCTCTTTGACGCGCGCCGCCACAAACGGGCCCAGCTGCTTAATATATCTCTCGTTCCATTCCATCTCATCATCGAAGTCAGCCTTCACCGCGAACAATTTTTGGAAATCTTCGTCCACCGCCTCTAAGAGATAGTACAGATCGGGGCTGCCGATGAGAATGACCTTCACAGACAAGGGCACCGGTTCAGGCTTCAAGCCTTCCGTAGTGGTAAATCCCATCATCGTTGCGGGGTCTTCGATCTGGATGCGCCCGCAGCGGACGGCGATCTTGAGCGCTTCCCAGCTGATCCAGTACTTTAATAAATTGTCGGCGTTCAGTACCAAATAGCCGCCGTTGGCCTCGTGAAGCGAGCCGGGCTTGATCATGGTAAAGTCCGCGGTCATCACACCGAACTGCACTCTTCGTTCGATCTTGCCAAAAAGATTTGTGTACGTGGCGTTCTCTTGCACCACGACTGGCGCGCCTTTGGTCCTGCTGTGGTCTACTAGGACGTTGATCGTGTATCGTCTGAAGAGATCAATCATCCCCGTGGGCAGGGGCACCCCTTGCCCTTCACCCTCTTGGCTCTCTTTCGAAGGCTCAGAGAACTCCTTGATGTTCTGCAGAATATCAGCTTCGACGTCTTCAAGAAATTCGAGAACACGAGAATAATTGTTGTAGCGGGTCTGCAATCTCTTTATCAAAGGCTTGACGGTGTAGAGTGCAATATCTCTGTCGAGTTCACCAATTGCTCTCAAGCGTTGTTCTTCGATTTGTTCGAGCTGGCTCATGGCCTCTTGTACAATCTCTTGCAGCTCTTCACGGTGGCGCGCAATTCTCTGGCGATCTCGCTCCGGCAGGTTGGCAAACGCTTCTTCGGTGAGCGGCTTGCCGTCGAGCAACGGCGTAGCTTGAAATCCCAGCACCGAGAGCTGAAAGAGAAACCCCCGACGTCGTGCCTCTTGGTCGACGGTGCTGGAGACTTTATTGCGCAGCTCATTGAACTGCTCGTCGATGCTTTGGCGTTTTTTTCGGTATTCTTCGCTATGGTACGCTGCCGGGATGCGCTCGCGCAGTTTCTCGATCAAGTACTCCATGTCGCCGGCCAGCTTGCGCCCCAGCCCCTGAGGCAGAAGAACATAGCGCGGGCAGTAGGGGTCATCGAAGTTATGCACATAGCACAGATCAGACGGGGGCGGCTCTTTGAGGCTGATTTTTTTCAGAAAAGCTTGAACGATGGAGTTCTTTCCGGTGCCTGGGCTGCCGGCCACATAGATATTGTAGCGAAAATCTTTGATGCCTAAGCCCAAATCAAGCGCGCGTACAGCGCGTTCCTGACCGATGACATCGTCCAGGGGCTCGCACTCGGTCGTGGTCTCGATCTCGAAGACCTTTGGGTCACAACGGCGGCGTAGCTCCTCAGGCTGCAAACGGCGTGCCATCCAGTCTCCTTCACCGTGGGATATTCAGGTTTTTCTAGAATACACAATCCCGCTGGGAAGAGCAAGCTGGCTGAATCGGGGGCTCCCGCTAGAAGACGCGGATCTCGGCATCTCCCACAACGGGCACGGAGAAGCGCGGGGAGAAACTGGTCAGTTGGCCGCTCAGTTTGAATAGGCCGGCCGGTGTGCCGGGCGGCACAATCACCTCGTAGACAACAGTCAGTGTCTGTCCGGCCTGGAGCCGTTGGGCCCAGAGCCATTGCAGCTCGGCCTTTTTGAAAAGTGCTCCAGCGTTCTGGCTCTCGCGTGCTGTCCAGCCCGAGGGGGGGTCTTCATCGAGTCCTAGGCCGTTGATGGCTTTATTGATGCGCAAGTGGACGGTGACCCGGACCGTTTGCCCTGTGGTGACTTGGCCTCCTGGTGGCAGGGTGATCTGGCGTCGCGTGGTTACAGCTGATTCAGCAATCCTTACGATCTTGCTGATGGAGCCTGTCGCGCCGCGGTTATCTGTGACTCGTAAGTTAATGCGCCAATCGCCGGCACGATCAAAGAGCCGGGTGGTCGTCGGGGTTGTCTTCACTTCATCGAAGCGGCCATCGCCGTTGAAATCCCACTCGTATTTGACGATGGAGCCGTCGGGGTCTTTTGAGCTTGAGGCGTCGAAGAGCACGGGTGTATTTGTATCGGGATTGGTTGGGGTTGTCCGAAAATCGGCGCGGGGCGAGGCGTTGCTTTGCGCTTCTGCTGGGGAAAGCGCCAGCATTCCCACGGCTGCCAGAAGTGACAGAGCTTTTACAAAGGTTCTCATCGCACAGACCTCCTTCTTCACTCAAGGCCCTCACCCCGGCTGTGCCACCCCTCTCCCGTCTAGACGGGAGAGGGGTTGGGGGTGAGGGCCGGTTTTACGGCAGCGGCCCGAAGACCGATGCTCCCGTGAGCCAATAGGCGACCAACGTCTGCAGAGTTTTTAGGTCAATCTTGCCGAAATCCACTCCGCCAGCTTGTTTGCTGGTCACGGATTTGTCTGCCAACCAGAAGAAAGAGACAGCAACCTGAATTTGATCAAAACTGATAGTGTTCGTATCGAGCCACAGGTTCACTCTGGGATTGGCGGCATCGCTGACGTCCATGCGGGCGAAGACCACGGGCCACGGCAGCTTAGTATTAATAACTTTGATCTCCGTCTCTCCCGTGATGGCCATCTCAAAATTGGGCGATGCACTGCTGATATTGCCACTGAGTTTGATCACTTGGGGCCCCATATTATCAGGGAGGATCAATTCGTATTCGATGGTGCGCACCGTGCCGGCCTCCAGGGCTTCTAAGAAGACCCACAGGGCTTCTTTGATTTCGCCGGCCTCTTTAGGCTCCCGCGGGATCCCGCTGTCACCAGCGACGGCCTTGAACTGTAACCCCCTGGGGAAACGCTCCATGACGACCAGGCCGTTCACACGGTCTATAGTACGAATAGTCAGCGTCACCTTGACGCGCTCCCCAGCGATGGTCTCATCATTGGGCAGGTTGGTGTCAATCGTGCGCGTCGCGATGGCCCGGGGGGTGAAGACCCGCACGGACTTCGTTGCGCTCGCCTTCTCGCCGTCCGTGTCGGTGACGGTGAGAGTTACAGTGTAGGTCCCATCAGCGCTGTAGCGATGGATCGGGCTCTGTTCGGCCGAGCGCGCCCCGTCGCCAAAATCCCACTCCCAGGAAACGATTCCTACGTCGTCGGTCGAACGATCTATAAACGTGACAGGAGTATTAGCCGCCGGATCGGCAGGCAAGATATCGAAATTGGCCGTCGGCGGACGGTTGCGGTCACGCGTGACCAATGGAATCGGAGCGATCCCCGGCGTGACCAACCGACCGCGCGAGTCCAGATAACTGAAAAGAGGCTTCAGTGAAGCCGTTCCCGTTTGTGAGCCGCCGACGGTAAAGCTGGCCTCCCAGACGTCGCCGGCGAGCAGGCTCTCTAGTTCCCAGACGATGGTCGTCGAACCATCAGGGTTTTTCGTCACGCGGTTGGGGGCATTGAACGTGGCAACCCCATAATTAAGAAGAGCGGGCAACGAGAGAGTGATCTTGATCTGGCGTGCCACGGTCTTCTTTCCCAAGGCTTTGGCGATCTCTTGAGAGACGGTGTCATCGAATTTTTCAAAGAACTGCCCTTGAGTGAGCCGGGCCAGCTCGCGCAGAAGAGTTTTATCCGGGTTGCGCCCGATGGCAACAGTGAAAATCACGACACCGCTCTCAGCGGAGCGTTGGGCCTGCGCAAGCGGCGTGCGCCCGATGTTGTAACGTCCATCGCTGACCAGCACCATAGCCCAGGACGCTTCTTCACGACCATTCAAAATCAGGGTGTCGAGGGCTTTGCCCAACCCTTCGCCGACGGCCGTCTTCCCTATGGGGCGGAGTAGCTTCAGCCCTTGGCGCACGGCCTCATGGTCGAACGTCAAGGGCACGTCCACACGGGCATCGGTGCTGAACGAGACCAGCCCGACACGATCTTGCGGGGAGAGGGCCTCAACGATGGCTGAGCCGATCTTTTGCATCTCTGGGATATTGACGGTCGCTGAACGATCAATCACGAGAAAGAGATCTGTCGGGGCGCGCTCACCTTCCGGCCCGGAAGAGAGACGCAACGTGAGCGTGGCTTCTTGGTTGACAAAGATTGCCGGTGGAGAGATGTTCACAGTGAGCTGCACGGTAGGTGAAACTACTTGAGAATGCGCTGTCAGCCATCCCAGACAGATCAAGCTCGCTGTGAGGGTGCTCAGGCGTTTCAATCTGGTCATATCGTTCCTCCCTTGGCCCTCACCCCGCCGCACCCCTCTCCCGTCTTTACGGACGGGAGAGGGGCCGGGGCGAAGCGTTTTGGTGCAGCATTTTTTCAGAAAGCGGTCGCACCAAAACGCTTCGGGGTGAGGGCCTTCTCTCCCGTTCTACCGCGTCGCCGCGGGCAACGGCTGATCTACGGGTGTATCCGTAAGCCAATACGAGATGAGTATTTGCAACATTCTAAAATCTATAGTCTTCCCGCAGGTGCCGACAACCTCTTCGTCTTCTAACCAGAGGGCGATGGCCGTCTGGATCTGCGCAAAACTGATCTTGTTTGAGAGCGCGACGTCAATGGTGTTCTGCTCAACATTGAGGTGCGAGATGGCCACCGGAATGTCGAGGCACTCCACGACGTTCAATAATTGATCTTTGCCAACCTCGATCTGGAAGTTGGGCGAGAAGGACTCGATCAAGCCTTGAATCACATACTGACTGATGATCTCGTCCATGGGAACGACGACTTCATAGATGACGCTGCGGCGAGAACCGGCGGGAATCTTCTCCGTGAAGATCCACGTGTTCGCCAATTGCTTGAAGGCGGCGCTGCTGCCTTCTAAAGGCTTCACTTCCCAGCGTTCGGGCAATTTTTCCGTCAGGGCCAAGCCAAAGAGATCTTTTTCGGCATGCACTTCGACCTTCACACGGAAGATATTCCCGCCTGGGGTGCGCAAATACACTTGGAAGAACGGGAGCGGCGCTAAGATCGAGCGCAGGGCTGAACCGCTGACCGAGGTATCTTCTTCGATGGTCCGATCTACGGGCACGTTCGCCAAGTGATGGGCGACTAGTTGTTTCAGCGATTGCAGGTCGAGTGGGGCCTCGCACGTCCCCGGCACCGCAGTATCCTCTTGCCAGAAGGCGATTCCACGTTGCATTTGGTCAAACGTGACATCCTCCGGCAAGCGCAGATTGACAGTATCCGTTGCCGTATCCAAATGTGCCAACGCGACGAGAGGGGGCAAACAGGTCACGATGGAAATTCGTGAGTAGGATTCGTTGGTCTCTCCCAAGACGGGAATCTCTTTGATGTCCGGCACGGTGCTCGACACACGCCCGACGATGTCAAAATCTTGAGGCAGCGGGCCGCCGATCAATTGATCGGTCTTAGGGATGGTCACATCGTAGACGATGCGGCGGGTCTCGCCGCTGCGCACGATCGTGGGAAAGACCCATTGGGTTTGGGCGACTTTGAACGTTGCGCCGGCGCTGTCAATGGGGGTGACCTCCCAGTTCGCCGGTAGGTCTTCGTCCAAGCCAAGGCCGCTCATGGAAGTTCTCACAGTAATCGTCACGGTCACTCTAAAGGTCGTCCCTAGGGCAGCATGAGTCGTCGTGACCACGCGCCGGGCGAAAGCCACTTCTTTTTCGACGGTGATCGTTTTCGTGATCTGCGCGATGGCGCCCTTATCGTCGGTGACGCGCAGGGTGACTTTCACTTCGCCGATCTGGGTGAACGTGTGCTGCACTGTTGGTTTATCCGTAGAGATTTCGAAAATGTTGTCTGCATTAAAATCCCATTCGTACTTGACGATCTTGCCGTCGGCGACCGTGCTGGCACGAGCATCAAAAGTCACCGGCACGTTGATGCTCACCACTGATGGGGAGAACGTAAAGTCTGCTTTCGGGGGCGCTCGGCGGAAGGCGCTCAGCACTAAGGGCTCGACGGGGCTGGGCAGCTGAAATCTCTCGGGATTGACGGGATTACCGCTGAGCACCTGCCAGCCGTCAATGCCTCGGATAAATGTCGGGGTTATGGTGATCTCGAACTCATCGGGCAGCCCACTGATGACGACTCCGTCGGCGCGCTCGGCCAGCCAGCGCCAGGTCATCGTGGCTGTCGGCGGGGTGAACTCATACGTATCTGCCGGGTCGTCGCGCAAGGTAATTTGCGCTGTCGGGGGGAGACCGTCGAAGCGCAAGGTCGCCTCGCCGCCAGCAGGGTTGCCCGGCTTACTTAAGATAATAACTAAGCTCAGATCACGGGTGTTTTGATCTCGATAGAGAAAGACCAGCGCCTGGTTGTCTATTTCTAAGCCGGTGTTCGGTTGATCGTTGGCGAAGCGATAGAACTCCACGGCCGATCCCGGTTGGGTCAGCGGGGTGATCGGCGTAGAAAACGCTCCTTGACGCGCGAGGAAGAAAGATGGCGTTTGCTCAGAAACTACCCCTTGGCCTGATCCTGTTACAGCGATCAATGCCAGCACCAAGAGCCCAGAGAGAACTTGCCGAATGACACGCATCGCGGCCTCCTTCGTAACTTCTGGTCTCAGTATAGCGGACTATTTCCCCTGAGACAGTGATTCAAATTACCCACTGCGCGCACTTCCCCTTAGCTTGAGCATAGCACAGCTTTGGGCCAAAGGCAAGCGGGCGTGATAGCCATTACAGTCTAAGAAAATTTAGCGACGCGTTCGAGGCCTGGGGCCAAAATCTGACTGGGCGTTTGTCTGGGGAATGGGTGCGCTCTGTCCGCTTTTATTTGACAAGCCTTGGACGAGGAGACGCTCTTCTCGATGTTGGAATGGGTTGGTGGTCCGTCTCTAGTCTCCCCTGGCAGACAGTCGCGTGAGGGAGCACCGCCATTTGAGTACATGGGAGGGCTACAAGCCATTGATTCTGGACGGACCGGCTGGGCTGGGCTCGATCTTTCTCCGGGAGAGTATATTGCTTTGTGTTTTGTGCCCGATCCGGCGTCTGGGAAACCGCATATCGAGCTGGGCATGGTTGCAAGCTTTCGGGTGAGGTGACCCTAAGAAGCGTTGAAGGGCAATGCTGGAACTGAAGGTTCGGCCTGTGATACCAGAGCGGTGGTCCGATCTCGAAGAACTCTTCGGAGAGCGTGGGGCGTGAGCTACATGCGTGCCGCAGGACAACGAGCGTCTGGAGCATCTGAGTCTGATGGCAGCGCTGTGATGATCTGGGGGCACGCGCCCAACAGGGCACACTCCGACTCGATGAAGTCCTTCAATTCAGTTGCTAGCTTCGTATAGAATTCCAGCTGGCTCTCTCGTATGAGCGTCTCGGCGAAGAGTTTGACCCAGCGCCCCAAGTGGGCTTCTAAGAACTTCTTCTGCGCGTCGCGACAGATCTCGGCTTGCTCTAAAAGATTATTCTGAAGAGCCAGCGCTTCTTTGTACGCTAAAACGCTCATGAACTCCAGCTCCAAAGCCAGATGGTCCGGGCGCTCGTTCACGGAGAGTTCTAGCCCGAACGCCCTATAGAACCCCATAATATCTGCAAGCGTCGGCCCCTGCGAGACGGCGCGATTTCTGTCGTACTCGACTTCGTAGATCGGGCAGAGCACAGTCGTGCGATGGCTGAAAAGACGGTCGTATTCTAACCCCTCCCCGACACGGTCTTTCGGCCGCCAAAAGCCCCGCGCCAGCCCTGCATAGCGGCGGCTGCGCTCAAGGGCCAACTCGAAGTCGTTCACACTTCTCACCCGATCTCCGGCTCGCGAGGCCGT
Organism: Candidatus Fraserbacteria bacterium; assembly: GCA_037440025.1. Lineage (GTDB taxonomy): Bacteria > Bipolaricaulota > Bipolaricaulia > RBG-16-55-9 > DRXL01 > JANXCC01. Next base: position 14,447 of record JBBIUX010000004.1, read on the forward strand.
GGATGATAGAGCATCCAAACCAAAATCGCGCCGAAGAGCAGCCCCAGTACCCCGATCACAACTGCCACCCAGCCGGGCACCCCGATCACGCGCACGCTCTCCTGCGCCGTCGCCGGAGATGGCGTTCCTGTTGCTCCTGCGGGCAATGCTTCGAGCGTCAGCTCATGCCAATTGAGCGAGACGGACTTACTCGCGCCGCGCTCCCCACTGGAGCCGTCCCACACAGCGAAATTCACAAAGCCCTTCTGTCCGGCCTCGAAGCTCGCATCACCCCTCAGCCCCGTGTGCAGCGCCCGCACGAAGACGACCCTCCAGCGTCCGTTCTCCCACATCCCCTTCCCCAAGACATGCTGCAGCTCTTGGTGCGTGAGCGTACCGAAGCCCTGAGCTATTAAGTTTTCGACAGGGGTCTGATGGTCTCGTTGCGAGCGCCAGTTGCCCACATCTCGCCCGACGTAAATCCCATAGGGGACTTCACTAGCATAGGGCGGATAGGTGCGATCAACGTCGGCGAGGCCGCCCTCGTCTATGTCGCGCTGCCACGCCGCCTGCCATTGCCAGATATTCACAGCGTTCTGAGCATCCCCCATGAATGGGCTGGGATTGGCCTTCGGGTCAACGGGGAACTGCACAGCGACAGCGTCGCTGAATCTATCTGTTTGAGCAAGCTCTTGGTCTTGAATAGGATCAGCCCATTCTACAAGAAACGCGATCAGTCTGCCGTTGTGCAGGGCTCGCACGTGGAGCTCTTTGATTGCGCCGCCGCCGAAGGGCTTTGTCATCTGTTGCGGGCTGAGAGCAATCGTCACGGGCCGGACTTCGTTCCAAATCTGAGCCGTCGGGTCCGGGAGGAGCTCTTGATCAGTAAACTTCACCGTGAGCTTAACGGCCTGAGCTTGGGCCATCAAGCTTGGTAGAACAACCAGCAAGACTATCCATACTCTGCGCATGAGAGGCTCCTTCATGGCGTGTTGTGTCGCACGGCTTGATGCTCTCGGTCTTCGAAGGGCCGGATGTAGATAGGCTCTTGAATGGGCACCCGGACGATCTCTGCACCCTTGGCATCGTAGCCGAACGCATAGCCATCGGCGACTTTGAATCGTTCAATCCAGCGCGGCGTCGCGCCAAAAAGCGTCAGACAGCCCAACAGCTGCTCGTCGTCTTTGAGATTTTTATAGAGATTGATGGCGTGCTCGACGTTGGGGCTGAACATCTGTTTCAAATAATCTAAGGGGACATGCACCGGCGGGATATAGTAAATATTGGGCTCCAACCCTGTCTGGGGATAGAGAGGCAACGCGATCTTTTTGATGTGCACCAGAAAGTCTATGGGCTTTTCGGGATCAGCTTTCTCCGGCGGGCTGATCCAGCCGTTCAGTCTTATTTTCCCAATGCACGTCGTGACACACTGGGTTTGGAAGCCCTGCTCGACTAACGGGTAGCACCCGATGCACTTCTCGCTCACGCGCGTCACGGCGTTATAAAGAACTTTTTTATACGGGCACGCGCGCATACACTCCCGATACCCTCGGCAGCGCGATTGGTCTACAAGCACAACGCCGTCTTCTTCGCGTTTATAGATCGCTTTGCGCGGACACGCTGCTAAGCACGCCGGGTAGGTGCAATGATTGCAAATTCGGGCGAGATAGAAGCACCAAATTTTATGGGGCAGACTGAAAAAGTCGCCCTTCTCGACGGTGCCAGCGGGCTCGTCCTCTCCGATGTTGGGATGGGCCCAATCTAAATCATCGGGGAGATACCCTTGCACGGTTTGGCCAGTCGGAGCAGCCTCGAAGATTGTCTTGCCCTGATATGTTTGTCCGGCCCATTTGTTCACGCCGAGCAGCGAAAGAATTTTTACATCCCAGCCCAAGGGATAGAAGCCATAGGGCTTGGTCTCAACGTTGTTCCAGAACATATACTCTTGGCCGCGACCGCTTGTCCACGTATGCTTACACGCCATGGTGCACGTCTGACACGCAATGCACTTATTGGTATCAAAGACAGCCGCGAACTGTCTCTTGGGTCGAGACTCTTCGTAGGGGTACTCCATCTGACGGTTGATCTGCCAGTTTGAGACTTTCGACATGCTCCCTCCTGTCACTATTTTATTGTTCGGCTTCGATGAACCCGCCTGCCAAGTATTTTTTCATTTCTTCGTTTTCGTAGGTGGGCCGATAGCCCAACCGCGCCGGGCGCCAGAGGCTCTTCAAGTCGGCTCCGCCCGGCTCGGCCTTGGTGATCTTGACAAAGGACTCTTTGGGCGCACCCACCGGACAGTGAATATCAGGCGCGAAGCCCTGCCCGATGCTCTGTCCAAAAACGTCTTTTCTGACTAACGAGTCTGTCATCAGGGGAGGGCGCAGCCAGGCGCGGGTGCAGCTCTGGTGGCCGCCGTAGCGAAACATCGCTTGGTAATTTGTCTCTGGGTTTTTGGCGAGATGATCGGGCCGGGTCTCGTGAGCTTTCACAGTCCCATGCGTCGCTTGGTACATGTTGAACCACATTCGGACGACGCCGCGCGGCGTACCGTTATAATAGCGCGCTCTGCCCATCAGCCGCGCGATCTTATAGTCGGGATCGCCGGGCTTGGCCCCGCGATATGGACGGTCTTCTGGGTCGGCGTCAATCCAGATATAGTCACCATCTTCAATGCCGAGTTCTTTGGCGTCTTGGGGGTTTATATCAGCGTAGACTTCGCCGACCCACGGGCTGCGCTTGTCTCTTCTGTAAATATCCCCGAAGGGCCCGAAATAGACGGCTAAGACGTCCAAATCTACCGGGGTCGTGTGTGCCCCATGACGATACTTGGGTGTGATGAAGATAAATTTGAGCCCGTCTTTGGCGCGCGGGTGTTGTGATCGCACGACTTCGTCAGGGGTCTTGATGACGTTGCGCACCTGGCGTGTCTCAGGACTCAAATCATCGCGCTTGAGCCCATACTGTTCGGGAGGTGTGGGCTTGAGCGCCTCGTGTTTTTGTGGGCCGACGATCACATTGGGCTCGTGCGGCGTGGCGTCCACCGGCTCGCGATAGACCGGGAGATTCTCTCCGTGTTCAATAAATTCGTCCTCTTCGCGATAGAATTCTAATCGTCCGGTCTTGGTGTACCACGGTTTGGACTCTTGCGTCTGCTCCCAGCCCACGATCTTCGGATACGTTCTTAACAGCTTGAGCATCGGTGTGCCCTTCTTGGCTTGCTCTTCGAGCTCTGTGAACTGATACCCGCGCAGGGAGCTGCTCGCGTCGCAGATTCTCTGAAGATACACATCAACGCGATTCTCGCGCACGAAGTGCCAATAGTCTTTGAATCGCTGATCGCCTGTCAGTTCAGCGAGCTTTTCAGCGACCCCCGCGTAGGTCTCGATGTCGCTGCGGGTATCGAAAATTCTGGGCAAGGGCGTGCGGGGAAAGACCTGCACGAACGGATTGGTCACCGAGCCGCACATGTCAGGGTATTTCAGCTCACCCCACGAATCTACCCCAAAGACGACATCGGCGTACTCACACGACATCGTCCACCACCATTCGTTCACAATAATGGCTTCGATCTTAGGCAGCGTGTTGTGAATGACATCGTAGCCCCACTTGGAGTTGCCCAAGAGTGAATTACTATTGGCGAACCACATGAATTTAGTAGGTGTGGGGATATGAGTCTTGCCGGTGAAGAGCTTTTTGCCCACTCTCAGAGGCCGGTCCCCGTAGTTATAGTAATGGGCCGACTCGGCCTTGGCGTACGATTTTGTCTTGGCGGGCTTGGTCTGGTCCAGCTCGGTATTGAACGGGTCTTCGGCGACATATTGGGGCAGGCCGTTGAAGAGCGCCACTCTGTAATTCCCGGCGTAGCTGCCGGGGCTGCCCCCGAAGTGCCCAATATTTTTCGTGAGAGCTGCAATTAAGAAAAGCGCACGGTCTTTCAGATCAGCGTTAAAGAAATGGTTGGGCCCCATGCCGTGTGACAGGAGGGTCGAGGCTTTGTTCGCGGCAATCTGGCGGGCCAGATTGACGATGGCTTCGGATGGAGCCCAACTCACTTCGGAGACTTTTTGAGGGGTGAACTCTTTCAAATACTCTTTGATGAGATCGAAGACGGGTCGAACTTTGATCTCTTTGCCATCGAGCATCTTGACGGTGAGTGTGCCTTCTAGGGCTAGATCGAGCCCGGTGAAAAATTCCCCGACGTGGTCGCGGGTAACGACCGCGGGTTTGTTCTTAACGGCGTCCCATACGACAAAATCTCCCCACTCGGCGCGGGCTTTCTCGGAGATATACTGGACACCTTGAGTGACATTGGGGTTAGGCTTTTCATCGAACTTGAGCACCTTGACGTAGTTGCTGAGCTCGGCGGGCTGGTAGTCTTTGATGATCTCAGAGGCCCGCAGGAGTTTGAGCGTGTCCATGCGCACCAGCAGGGGCAAGTCCGTAAATGTCTTGACATACTCTTCGTCATAGAGTTTCTCGTTGATAATGAAAGAAGCGACACCGAGGGCGAGGGCGGCATCGGTCCCCGGCCGAATGATAATGACTTCGTCGGCTTTGTTGGAAGTGGCTTGGTACTCGGTCGCAATAGTGATGACTTTCGCGCCGCGCTGGCGGGCTTCGGTCAGCCAATGGGCGTCGGGCATCTTTGTGCAGATCCAGTTCATGCCCCAGAGCGTGATCAATTTGGCGTTCTCCGCGGTGAAGAGATCGAAGTCGACGGTCTGCTGGCCGGTGACCATCGGGTGTCCTGGGGGCAGGTCCGTGTGCCAGCTATAGTTGTCCCAGACACGGCCACCGAGCGCTTGCTTGGGGCTGACATTCCGAATATGCTGATCGAGCAAGGCGAGCATATTAGCGAATCTGGCCAGCCCGTAGATGCGCGTCGCACCCAAGAAGGGCATCCCGCCACGCGCTTTCACTGTTTGGGTGCCGGCTTCGTGTGTCGCTTCGATCATGGCCGGGTCGTAATTCTGCGCTTGCAGGCGTTTGGTCCCTTCGGGGCCGGAATACGTCTGAGCGATATTGAGTAGGGCTTGGGCGACCAGTCCATAAGCTTCATCAAACGAGAGCTTCAGCCAAGTATCTTGGCCGCGATTGAAGTACTCTTTCGGGGGTGCGCCCGTGCGTGGGTCTCGTGGGAAGCCCGCTTGCACCCAATCTGAAAAACCCTTGCGCACCCAGACGCCCTTCACCCGGCGATCCCCATAAAAACGTCGTCCGAGAGCGAGTCCCTTTTGGCAGCAGCGCGGCTCCCACCGCGCTGAGCTCTGGTTTCCATAAAGATCGCGTGCTTCGCTGTAGCCGTACGTCGGCCCGATGCGCACCACTACCCCGTTGCGCACATACGCCCTCAACAGACAGTTATGGGTGTCATTGGGAGCGCACAGAAACGGAAAAGAACTATCATAGCGAAACTGATCTCTATAGATCTTCTCCCAGTCGCGATCGGGATAGAACTGTAAGGGGTTTTGAATATCGGGAACGAACTGGAACCCTGACAGGCCCAAGGCGTCAGCAGCTAGAGCAACTCCGGTGACTGTTACGGTGGCTTTCAGAAAGCGTCGCCGCGAGACCTTCATGCTCGCCCTCCCAATATCGAGAAGTCTCTAATGTTGGTCACAGTATCGGGGATAGCCGCTGTCTGGGTCAATGAGTTTTATCAGCGAGAAACATGAGATTCGTCAGGTTGGAGGTTTGTCCCTGGTGAGCTTCGCTTATATAATTGGGCTCGCTCTGCTATGAAATTTTTCAAGAACTCAGACTTTCGGCTCTTGGCTGAACAACCAGAGTGCTTCATCCCATCCCTCTCTTCAAAGACAAACTTAAAACTCGCGTCGGCAAAAAATCTGGCCATCGTCGAGATCGCCGGGCGCGATTCTATTGCCGCGGCGATCCAAGCGCTCACAGAGCGACCGATTGACGCCCTCTTGCCGACGCTCGCTTATAACGGTGCCCACTATGGCAGTTTAGAATCTGTTGAGCTTGCCCTCGATCTGTTGGTGCGCCGGGTCGGACCTGAGCGCGTGCTCGATCTGGCAATCATTGGCTCGCCCCAGTTTTGGCAGGCGCTCACCGTGCGCTTCGCTGATTCTCTCACGGAACGATTCGGCTTCTACACGCCCTACGTCGCCTGTCACTTGTATATTCACGCCGTCAGGGTTCCATTAGCAAAGCGTCTGCACTGTAAGCTCATAATCTCTGGAGAGCGCGAGTCCCACAACGGGACAATCAAGCTCAACCAGACTCCTTTAGTATTAGATCGCTATGCCCAGTTGACGGCGCACTTTGGGGTCGAGCTGTGGCAGCCACTGAGAAAAGTGCAATCAGGGGACGAGATCGAAAGACTTTTGGACGAGCCGTGGCCCGCCGGGCAGAGACAGTTGCACTGTATGCTGTCGGGGAATTATAAAAACCCTGACGGCTCGGTGGACTTTGGCCCCGGGCAGCGCTTCAGCGACGAAAAATCCGCGAGATTTTTAGATCACTATGCTCTGCCCTTGGCCCGGGTTTGTCTTGAGAAGATCATGCACGGAGAGAGCGTCAACTACGAAGCTGAAGCCGTGAAAATCTTAGAGCGATCATGAGCTGGGGCAAAAGGATTTTTCTGATAACACTGGACGGGATTGCCGACCGCCCTTCAAAAGAATTGGAGGGCTGCACTCCTCTCGAAGTCGCTCGAACGCCCAATTTGGACAGGTTAGCCAGAGAGGGGATCAACGGGTTAATGCACCCTCTGAGCCCCGGCGTGCCGATGCCCACCGACGTCGCGCATTATTTGCTCTTTGGCTATGCTCCCGAAGAGCGCCCAGGACGGTCGGTCTTTGAAGCAACTGGCTATGGCGTCTCATTCAGCCCCGATGAAGTGATCTGCTCGACAAGCTTTGCGCTGGTCGCACCCGAGAGCAATGCTCTCAAAATTATCAATCGCCGCGAGCTGGGGTTGACCCCTGACGAAGGCCAAAGATTGGTAGAAGCCGTTTCGCACTATTGCACCGAAGAGTTCGAGTTCAACGTCGTCTACACGAAGAAGCACTTCGGGATTTTGAAAATTCGTGGGCCGGCTTCCGATCAGATCACGGACTCTGACCCATTTTACTCAAAGCTGCCCGTCGTGGCTATCCACCCCTTAGACAATTCTGTCGAAGCTGCAAAGACAGCAGAAGCCCTCAATGAATATCTGCGCTGGACGTACACGGTACTTTCGAAGCTCAGCGACAAAATTAATATTTTGTTGACGAAGTGGCCCGGACGCCATCGCTCTCTCACGCTCTTTTCCGAGAAGTACGGGATGCGCGGGCTGTCGCTCTCACCAAAAGAATTGCTCAACGGGCTGGCAACTTATCTGGGGTTAGAAACCATGGACACCAGCAGTCTGTACGAAGCTTCTCGACATCCCCTGGAAGCGAGTCTATCGCTGGTGCTCGAACGCCTTGAGAAGTACGATTTTGCGCACGTGCACGACCCACGTCCCGATGTCATCTCGCACAAAAAAGACCCGCACGCGAAGATCGCTGTGGTGGAGCAGCTCGACGCTGAATTGGAAATTCTTCTCGCCAATCTTAAAGAAGACTGGGTCGTCTGCGTGACGGCTGATCACGTGACGCCGAGCACGGTCGGAGTGGGGAAAGCAATGCACGCAGGCGAACCCGTCCCGATCACGATCTGGGGAACGCATGTGCTGAAAGATTCGTGCGAGGAATTTTCGGAGCGGGCAGCGGCTCGCGGTGCGCTCGGTTTCATATTGGGCAAAGACCTGATGACGATCTTGATGAATTACGCTGACAGATTGGGCAATTACGGCTTTCGGCCGCGGCCAGTGAAGAACGTCGCCTCCTTCCGTCCAAAGCCGGAGCAGATCAAGCCGCTCCCGCCGCCGTAGACCAAAGGCTCTATTTCTTGAGATCGCTGCTGAATTCGTCGTACAAATCCACGTCACTGTTTTTCTCGATCTGTCTGTCTTCATAGGGAATGCCCAACCGACGGTAGAACTCGTCGGCGATGTTTTTGAAGACACCCGTGACGGTTGCGATGAGCCAATAGCGCAGCGTGCCGAACTGAAGCTTGATAACTTTGAGCGCCAGCCGGGTGCACGTGTAATTGAGCAGTCCGGCGAACGCGGCGTCGTAGTTTTGGGCTTTCGCTTGCTTCACTACCTGCTCGGCCAACTGGTCAATGAGGGGGTCAAGGGGACGACGATCTTGTTGGGTGATATAGGGCATAAAGGCCTCCTTTATTCAGATATTCAGATAGACTGCCAAAAGAGTATCCCAAAATCGGCGTGACGTCTAGGGAGAGCCTCTCGATTGTCGACGGAGGTGCTTGTCACAGCAAGCCCGTTGCCATCCCCAGGCCCACGAGAATCAACATACACCCTACGATAAGCTGGATCGTGCGAAGGGTGACTTTTTTTATCAAGCGTGCCCCTAGAAATGCCCCCAAGAACGCAGCCAGCGTTGCTGCGAAGACCACCCCGCCGATCTCAGAGCCGATCAAGTGAAATTGCGCTGTATAGAAAGCCCAGCCATAGGCGAGTAATCTGGCGATGTCCACAATGACTGTTGAGACAGCAGCCGTGCTGATGAAAGCCTCCTTATCCAATCCCGATTTGATCAAGAACGCTGAGCGTAGTGCTCCCTGGTTGCCGGAGAGACCTCCGAAGAAGCCTGATAATAGACCGCCAAGTATCAAATAATTCCGCTCGAAGGTCAATTTGCTGAGGCGCGGGACCATCTCCAAGAGGGCGAAGACGACGATCAGTAGGCCGATAACTCCCTTGACGACGGTGATCTCGTATTCTCGTCCTCCTACGCTATACGCAAGCAAGATAGGAAGTTGAGCGAAGAAATCCAGCAGTGCGGCGCCGGCTATAGCCGCCACCGCACCCGGCAGGGCAAAGCGTGCTATGACGTCCCAATTGGTATTCTTGCCAACCAAGACGACTTTGAAGATGTTGTTGGCCAAATGTACGACGGCGGTCGCGGCAATCGCCAACGGCACAGGGAAGAACAGGGCAAACGCTGGCATCAGCAGAGTCCCCAGGCCAAAACCTGAGAATAGAGTCAAGCCCGAAGTGACCAAGGCTACAGTGCAGATCAGTACAAATTCCATAGTTTCACCTGTGGTGGTCGGGATAAATCTCTCTGAGCAGCTTACGCGCTTTTTGACGCAGTTCACAGCACGCGCCGCTTGAATTCAACCCGCCGGATAAGCCCGCTCTCCAGGGCTTCACGGATACAACCCGGCCCGTAGGTCAAGTAAATCGTTGGGAAGGCGATAAACTCTTCATTGCGCCTAAAAGTCTTCAATAAAACATGCCCGCCCGTGCTCAAGATGAGCGTGTCACTTCTCTCTGGGATGGCGAGCCATTCGGCTTGAGCATCCAGGTGCTTGGGAGCGTACTGCTTCCACACTCCTCCCCCAAGATGTGGGATCTGCGGAGCCGTTGTCGTCGTGAGAATGACCAGGGGCATGGTGGGGATCACTTCAAAGCGCCTCATGGCTTCAAAGACCCCTTCAGTCGGAATGCGCTTCTCCTGAGTTTCAGAGAACTGAAAGATAAATTGAGAACCTTCGAAGCGCACGTGGCGACGCTTCCTCTGGGCGTCAATACCCTCAATCATAAAAGTATCTTTGATATATTTCTCTTCAGGCACGGGCATCTCCCAAAAGGGAAAGCCCTCACGGTACAGTGCCTCCAGGACGTCAGCAGTCTCTTTCTGTAAAGCCTGCGAGTAGGCAACTTCAGGGATGACGTCTATACCCAGTAATCCCAGACAGTCCTGACGAACCCTCAGGAGCCGTTCGCTCACTTTCCCCGGGCCAGAATGCTTTTGAAAGATCGCGTCCACCTGGTCGAACCGCGCCCGAAACGCTTCGCGCTTCTCTTCGGGAGCGCTCTTGACTCGGTTTTGCCCATCTTTCAAAAATACGGCGTGATCATAGAAAAGACCATCTTGTAAGCTGGGAATGATATCCGGCTGCATAACTTTGGGGTTCACGATGCCAAACTGCACTGTATAGGCTTTCGGGGTGTCAGTTCTGGGAATATAGTTATCATATGCACAATTGATGACTTGGTCGCGCCGCAGCCCGGCTTGGTCTACGATTTTAGGCAGAACATAATTCCCAAAGACTTCATCGAAGGGAAGATTTGGAGTCAGGTGTGAGAAAGTACAGATGAGCTCCGTCGCGCCATACAGCTCTTTGAGATGGGGAAAGCGCCGCGGAAGATCTCGACGTTCGCGCAGCAAGCGTGCGTTCTCGCGAATGATCTCCCGGACGTCAATACAATCTACGACATCCTCGACAGCCTGTGGACATCCCATAGTTGGATCGCACAAGACTATCAGAGAAAAAAGCGCCCGGCAAGGTGCTCGATGTCCCTTGACGGACTAGCCCTGATCTGATAAGATATTTCAGCTTTCTCAGGATGTGCTTTCACAGCGTTACAGAACAGACGTAAAGATACATTGAGGTGATCTAGTATTCCCAACGTACGAGCAGCTGAAAAGGCCTTACGAAAGAGCGAGAGGCAACGCCTGCGCAATCTCACACGCAAAGAGGGTATCCGTCAGGTCATGCGGCAAATTCGCAAGCATCTCAGCGCGGGCCAGCGAGAAGAAGCCAAGGCGCTCTTGCCCCAGTTGACCAAAATCGCCGACAAGGCGGCGGCACGCGGCACGATCCACAAGAACAAGGCGGCACGCTTGAAATCGCGCTTCATGAAGCTAGTTGTACGCGCTTAAGGCTCCATGTCCCAGAGTGTCATCGCGCGGTCGCTGCTGCACAAGCGTCGCTGGCGTCTCAAAGATTTTTCTGCCGAACGGGCAGCGCAGATCGCCCGTGAGTTCGGGTGTTCTGCTCCCTTAGCTCGTGTAGTAGCCGTGCGTGCCCCCGACAACCCGCAAGAGCTCCTCCATCACAATATAGAGCAAGTGAGTTCGCCGTGGGAACTGCTGGGAGTCAAAGAGGCCGTTCAACGGATTGATCAAGCCCTGCACAGGAACGAGAAGATCTTTATCCAAGGGGATTTTGACGTTGATGGCATCACAAGCACGGCGCTGCTCTATAAAGCATTGCGCCGGCTCGGAGCCCAAGGTATCAAAGTTGATCTCTCCGATCGAGAACGGGGGCATGGTCTCAGCCCTGCTGTTATCGAGCGACTCAAACACGAAGGGTTCTCGCTTTTAGTGACTTCTGATTGCGGCATCTCCGAAGTTGAGTTTGTGCAGAGCCTTCAAGAGCACGGCATTGACGTGATTATCAGCGACCATCACCATCCGCCACCGCACCTCCCTCCAGCGCACGCTATTATCAATCCGAAACAGCCGGGATGCGCCTATCCTAATAAAGATTTAGCTGCTGTGGGTGTGGTCTTTCAAGTAGTGCGCGCGCTCTATGAGCAGCGTGGGCTGCCTCCGCAAGCGTGTGAAGAATTTTTAGACTTGGCCATGCTCGGCACGGTGGGCGATCTTGTGCCTTTGGTGCGCGGCGGCCACGCCGAAAACCAAAGACTGGTCGCGCAGGGGCTGCGGCGCATTGCTGAGGGCCACGGCTGTCTGGGGGTGCGCAAGCTCATGGAAAAGCTCTCGCTCGATCCCCAACGCACAACGACGGCTGAAGTGGGCTATATTATTGTCCCTAAGCTCAATGCGGCCAACCGCGTGGGTGACCCCCGCGATGCGTTTATGCTCTTAGTGACGGCACTCCCTGAAAAAGCCGACCAGCTCGCAGCCAAATTGCTGGCGTATAACCAAGATCGCCAGATCGCTCAAGATGACTTACTCTACCAAGCCGAAGAGATGCTCCATCAACAGCCGGACTGGCAGAACGAAAGGCTTATCTTTTTGGCCGGACAGTACTGGAATCCCGGCCTTATTGGGCTGGTCGCTTCGGATTTGGCCGAAAAGTATTACCGCCCGACGATTCTCTTGGCTGTGGGGGACGAAGTCAGTCGCGCCTCATGTCGCAGCATTCCGGGGTTTGACATCATCGCGGCTTTAGAAGAACATAGCGAGCTATTTGAACGTTACGGCGGTCACGCCATGGCCGCGGGGTTTTCGATTCGCACCGAGAAGCTCCCTCTCTTGAGAGAGCGCCTGAGCGCCTATGCCCGCACGGTCCTGCGTGATCTGGAAGGCCCCCTGCACGAACTCGAAACGGAGCTCGCACCAGAAGAGATCACACTGGAAACGCACGCCGATATCTTACGATTAGCGCCCTTTGGCATGGGGCATCCCACACCGCGCTTTCTCCTGCGCTCTGCCCGGATTGTGGAGCTGCGCACGGTGGGCAACGGGAGCCGCCATCTGAAGCTCAGAGTCGAAGCTGGGGGCAAAGAGTTCTCGGCTATGGGGTTTTCGCTGGGAGAATTTGCCTACGAAGTTGAGCAAGCGGGCCGGGTGAGCCTCGCGTTCAAGCTCGGCTGCGATACCTGGACGGGTCGCCCACAAGTGCAGTTAGAGATCGAAGATATGCTAGAGCCCTTGATTTAATCCAAAGCTATCCGGGCGGCTTTCAACAGATAGACCTGAGCGATAAAGAGCAGGATGGCGCTGGTACGACCCAACCGACGTGGTTCTTGGAGAAGCCGATAGAACCATTCGAGCCCCAGTTGTCGCCATCGCTGAGGGGCACGCCTCAAGCGCCCAGCCCACACATCAAAGCACCCGCCGACGCCCATCATTACTGGCACATCAAGTTTCTGACGGTTCTCTAGCATCCAACGCTCTTGCCGGGGCACACCCAAGCCAATGAGTACCATATCGGGTTGGACTTGACGAATGACTTCTAGAACTTGATCGTTCTCGTCAGGGTGGAAATACCCGTGCTGTGTCCCTACGATCTGGAGATTCGGATATTTTTCAGTCAACCGTTGAGCGGCTCGCTCCGCTACGCCGGGCGCGGCACCCAAAAGAAAGGCTTTCAGCCCTCTTCCTTGTGAGAAGAGCCTTTCTAGGAGATCAATTCCAGAGACGCGCTCGCGCAAAGGCGCTCCTAACAGACGCGCGGCCCAAACGAGTCCGGTGCCGTCGGGAGTCACCAAGTTCGCTCGCGCGTATGCTTCTCTCAGTTGCCGATCTCGCTGAGCACGTAGAATGGCCGTCGTGTCCGGTGTGCAGACCAGTGCTCTTTGATGAGACACTATGAAATCTTCTATCTTTTCAACGGCTTCGTCGAGCGACACTCGATCAAGCGGTGTCCCAAAGAGAACTATCTTTTTCATCCCAGCGACGACTCGTCTCAAACGCAGGGCCGCCCACACTATTAAGCCGACCCCGATTGCTGTGACCGCGAACACCCCAATCCAAAGCTCCCACGGCAGCCGCGTTGCCAGAAACGCTAGGACGCTCGCGTAGGAACAGAACGCATACAGACAAAAGAGCGCTGTGGAGCGCCCGATCTTGAGGCCATCCAGCCAGGCGAAATGGAGTCTTTGACTATACACAATAGAGAGCGTACTCGTGAAGGGCAGCCCTAGCGCAATGAGTGGTGCCAAAAGAGCTACCGAAGCCGTTGTCTTCACAAGGCCACTAATGGCCGCGAGCGCCAGACTGTAGCCGACGGCTCGGCTCCACCGTGCCACCGGCACGGCTCGCGCACGCAATCCCCTCACGGCCACCACAAGCGTGAGCAACAGCATCACGCTGAAAAATTGCTCCTGCCAGAGGCCGATCAATGCCAAGGCGCTTCCGGCGACAACAAGCGTCTTGGTCAGCAACTTGCCTGTGGAGTCAAGCTGCCCTGCAACAAACAATCCCTGGCTCACCGCGACGATCCACCCGAGCGTGAAGAGCGAGCTCCACTCACGGGGATAGAAAAAACCTCCGTTGGGGTTGGTGACAAAGTCAATGCGATAGCCCAGAGCGTAGGCCCATAGACCCGCGACGATCAGGCTGAGAAACTCAACCCCGGGGCGCGGCCTGGCCGCTGAGATGGCGAGCAACGCGGCTCCCAAGAGCACTCCCCACAAACGTAGGTCATAGAGATTCCAAAGAAAAAAGAGAGAGAGGGGGATAAGCGTGATGAGATAAAACGCCCCTCTCCGCCAAAACGATTTGGTGCGACCACTCTTGTAAGAGAGATGCTGCGCCAAAGCGTTCCGCAACGATCTGTCTGTCGTTGCCATGTACCGACGGAATACCCCCTTTGCTTCTCCCAGTCTAAAAGAAGTCCCCAAAACTCGGAAGGACTATAGGAAGAGACGTCGTGGGATATTTGTCTCACACAAAGGTGATGGCAGGGGTGAGAGTCCTACACGGGCTCGATGACCACCCGGCGGTCGTCGCCGTGGCCTTCGCTGTGGGTGTGCACACGGGAAAACTGACTCAATGCTTCGTGGATCGCCTTGCGTTCATAGGGTTCCATCGGGGCGAGCACGATTTTCTTGCGCTCGCGCAGGGCTTCTTCAGCAAGTTGGAAGGCCAGATCGCGCAGTTCGGCCTTGCGGCGGTCGCGATAGCCGTCGGCATCTATGTGCACGCTCACAGCGCTCTTGAGCGTTCGCTTGACATAGATCTCGACCAGATGCGCCAGCGCGCGCAACGCCCGTTGATTTCGCCCCACAAAGACCTGGGCACCTTGCAGATCAACCAAGAGCCCCTCTTCGTTCTCAGTAAACCGAAGGTGGGCCGTCTCACCAGCGATATGAAAGAGCCCTTGGAGAAAGGCTTCAACGGCCTGCATGACTTTGGGATCCATCGCTGGCAGCCTCAACTGTTGATACAGGGGCTTCTTCTCTTTGGGATTCGACAGGCTTGGGACGACGGCGCAGCTCCCACATCGCCATCATCTGTTGACCAACTTGGACGAGCGTCGAGACAAAATAATGCAGCCAGAGCCCTGCCGAGAGGTCCTTCAGTAAGAAGCCAAAAACAACGGGGAAGAGCCAGGTCATCACTTGGTTTTGGCCGCTGGCCGGGGTAGGGGTCAGTCTGCCTTGAGCGACCTGCGCCAGCACTGTGAGGGCGACAATAATATACAGCGAATCGTGTTGACTGAGATCGGTCATCCAGAGAAAGCCGGGGCTCAGATGGATGGCATCGGCGCTATAGAGCACAACCCGCCAGAGCAAAATAAAAATGGGAATCTGTAACAGAGCCGGCAGACATCCCCCCAGGGGGTTGACCCCTTCTTTGCGAAAGAGCTCCATCTGTTTTTTGGTCAATTCTTCGCGGTTTTCGCGGGCGCGGCGCTTCAGTTCGTCTTCGGACATTTTGGGATACAGCGCACGTAATTGGGTCAGCGACGGATAGCGCGTTTGCAGCCTTTCGATCTTCGGCTGGACTTCTTTCATTTTGGCCATGGAGTGAAATTGGGCGCGCGTCAGAGGGTACATCAAAAGGCGAATAGCCA
The DNA here is from genome assembly GCA_037440025.1 of Candidatus Fraserbacteria bacterium. Lineage (GTDB taxonomy): Bacteria > Bipolaricaulota > Bipolaricaulia > RBG-16-55-9 > DRXL01 > JANXCC01. Next base: position 29,783 of record JBBIUX010000004.1, read on the forward strand.
ACGTCAGCAAGATGAGCGCCCAGCCGTAATTCCCTGTGTACTCATAGAGCAGATTGAGAAACTTCGTCACCAAGGTGAGGGCTTGGCTCCACAGGCCGTGGTCAGTGACGTTTTGCAGGCCGGCCTGTTCGAGCAAGAGCAAATTGAGCCGACCGGCGTAGAGCGAGAAACGATACACACGGCTCTCATGGGGTGCCAGCGTCAGTCCGTCGGAGCGCACTCCCAGAACTTGGCGTCCCTTGGCGTCCGTGCTCACCCAGGGGCGAATGTCCTTCTGGGCAGCGTCGTTGATGAGCCATAACAGAAGATCATTCCCGACGAATCCTACACCGTCGAAGTGCCCATAGTTCTGCAGGACTTCGGTCGCTCGCAAGCCGTCAAACAGAAAACGGGCTGTTGCTTGTGCACCGTGTACGCCCGCCCCTACAGTAAACCGAAACCCTTCCGGAAGCGAGAGTGTTGCTGTCTCCGAGAGATTTTCTATTCGCAATTCAAAGCCCACCGTGTAATATGGGTCGTTATTGACTGTGAAGGTCTTTTGAATTTTTAGATCTTCGTTTTGATGGGCAAAAGTGACCTGCTTGACTTTGGGGTTTTCACTGGGAAGGATTGCTGTCTGATAGATCGCATCCGGAGCGATTGGGCCCAGCGTCAGAACGAAGGGGAAGGTCGTCTCCGGTGCATACAATCTAGAAAGATCCTTTGGGTTCACGGTGACATCGGGCAGAACTTCTGTCGGAGGAGCCCCCCAGGGGGCCGCGAAATATAAATAGACGCTGGTGAGCGTCCCGCCGGTTTCTGAGAAGAGATAGCTCACTAGGCCCGTTTTGACTTCGAGTTCACGGGGGCTTTGCTCGCCCAGCAGGCGCGTTTGGATGGTCGTGCGCAAGTCCGACTGCTGGGAATTTACTGTGCCGACAGCTCCAAATACTATGAGACTGATGATAACCAACGTTCTGTGCGTGGTCAAACTCTTCCATGCCTCCCTACGAATCTTGGCAACACCGAGCTCGCATCTTGCGAGAGAGAACGGGAAGCCTTTGTGAATATACTCATGGTAGTTTTTTAAGTTTACTGGAGCCCGGAGTGATTTTCAAACTGTTGGTTGAGAACCCCGGCGCTTTCTCTGTATAATTTCCCTCACAGGAGCAAAAGAAAGATGCTGAAAAAGCTATTGCTCGGCTTGATCGTTCTCGTGGGGTTGGCTTGGACTGGAATTATCACGTATTCGTACTTTTTCTATAGCCCTGGCCCGCAGAGCCCCGGCGCTCTGCGCCGCGAAGACCAGATCAACGAGTTCGTCCTGAAATTCAAGCGAGGGGTTTTTATTGACAAGAACGCTGAGCTTCACTTCGACGAAGAGAGGCCAGATCTGGGCTTTCGCGCTCCCGATTTTGAGCTTGAAGACCTCAACGGACAGAAGGTCCAATTGAGTGACCTGCGCGGCAAGCCCGTGCTCTTAAATTTTTGGGCCAGTTGGTGCCCGCCCTGCCGCAAGGAGATGCCTGACCTCCAAGAGTTCGCAAGTCAATACAGTGAAAAAATTCACGTCATCGGCATCAACTGGAACGACCAGCAGACGACGGTGCAGGCGTTTCTCGATCAGTACAGAGTCACGTACACGAATCTGCTTGACACCAACGGCAAAGTCTTTGTGCGCTACGAACTGACGGGGCTGCCTACGAGCTTTTTCATTGATGAAGATGGCATTATCCGAGGCAAGTGGCTCGGCGCGATGAGCGTGGCCGATATGGTTGCGGCCTTCCAGAAGACGACTCGCGCTCTAGATACAGCTCCAGAAAGCCATTAGACACATGATAGCGTTCTTTCGTGAAGTTGGCAGTGATCTCTACAAATTCTTCACATCTATCACTGTAGCTATTGTCTTGATCTCACTCCTTGCGCTGCTTTCTATTGTGGGCACGCTCATCCCTCAAGAGACGTTCACCCGCGAAGTGGACTATATCGCCCGCTACGGCATCGCAGGCTACACTATACTCAAAAAACTCCAGTTGACGAATATTTTCGGGTCATGGTATTTTCTCTTTCTTATGGCACTCTTCACGCTCAATCTGTCGGTGTGCACCTATAGAAGACTGACGGCCTCCTGGCGCTACTGGAAGCTCCCCATGAGCTTTATCGCACCCGAGGGGCTGCGAAGATTTGAGCACTCTAGCACTCTTTCAGGGGCCATTGCTGCCGATGCTCCCGTGCAGATTCAAAGATTTTTGCAGCGGCGTGGCTACCGTGTTCGTGAGCAAAACGGTCAGATTCTCGCCGAGAAATGGCGCTGGGAACGCTTCGGCATTGATCTCTTTCATATCAGTTTGCTCGTAGTGATCTTCGGCGGCCTGCTCACCATGCTCTTGGGGTATCGCACATTCGAGATCGCCCATCAGGGCAGTGTGATCACACTCCCCGGAGCAGACTTTACCGTGCGCGTTAATAGATTCTGGAGCGAAAACTATCAACACTCTGAGCGTGTCATGGACTGGCACAGCGAGCTCGCCGTCATCGAAGGCGACCGCGAAGTTCTTACGAAGACTATTGAAGTGAACGCCCCCTTGCGCTACAAGGGGTATAATATCTATCAGTCGGCCTTTGGAACTGACTGGCAGGGGGCGGCCCGCGTCACGCTCCAGCTCTCTCGCACCGACGGCACCGAGCTGGGCGAGTTTGTGAGCGCCGTCAACGACGGCTTTGAAATCCCTGAAGAACAGCTCTTTGTCAAGGTTGGAGCATTTCTCCCTGATTTTGCGCTCACAGAGAATCTGATCGCGTATAGCCGGACACAACGTTTAGAGAACCCCGCGGCCTTCGTAGAGATCTATGACGCCCACGGTCTTCGAGTCATGCGCACCTGGACTTTCTCCCGCTCGGAGATGCAACAGTTTTGGGAGACGACCATGAGCCGCATCAGTGGAGAAACACCCTACAGAATCAGGCTCGTGGGTATGACTGCCCCGGAATTCACAGGCTTGCAGATCACCAAAGACCCGGGACGGCCGATAGTCTATTGGGGCTTTCTCTTTGTCATTGTGGGATTGTCAGTGCACATGTACTTCAAGCACAAGCAGATCTGGGTCCATATCTCTGAGAGCGAGATCGTCATTGCCGGGATGGTGCGCAACAATTTAAGATCGTTCACACACGAGTTTCGTCGTCTGACGGAGGAGATCGAGCGACTTGGGGTCGTGGCACATCCTGAGCCGGTGCTTATCACTTGATTCTCAAGGAGGATTCCGTGAGGTACACCAGCGTTTTGTTCTTTTATCTCAGCACGGTGAGCTACTTTGTCACGTTTGTGCTGTATCTGCTCCACGTCGTGCTGAAGAGCTCCCCTCACCCCGCGCCCTCTCCCTTGAGGGGAGAGAGATGGGGTGAGAGGACGTTGAGCATCGTCGCGCCGAGCTCTTCAGGGGGGTTATCGAATATTCATTGGGGAATCTGGGCGACTCGCGCCCTGATAGTCAGTCTCTTGATCTCCAGTGCCGGTGTGATCGCCCGCGCCATCGAACTGGGCAATGCATCCCAATGGGTCAAGATGTTCTTCTTGCCCCTTTCGACAACCTATGAGACCTTGACTTTCTTCTCGTGGTTGATCCCGGTAGTGTATTTCTTGATGGAGCGAAAGTTTGGGATCAAGCAAGTGGGTGTCTTCGTCACTGGAGCGGCGTTTGTGATGCTGGCAATAGCCGCATCACCGAGTTTTGCGCCGAGCGCTCCCACAGGCGTTCCCGCGAGCTTACAAAGCTACTGGCTGACAACGCACGTGCTCTTTATGATCACTGGGATCGCGTTCTTTACAAGTGGTTTCGGAGCGACGCTGCTCTATCTGTGGCGCCGCTATGGGAAGACTATGTTTCTCTTGTTCGGGGCGCTGCTCGCCGTCATCGCGGGTATCATCTTGTTCGTGATCCCGCTGTTTGCTACGTTGCAAACGCCCAAGATGCTTGCCGCTGCAGCACTCTTCATAACGCTCTGTACGGGCTTCAGTTGGCTGTTGCTTTTTGTGCATCGCGAAAGCCAGGCTGTCGCTTGGCAGAGCTTAGAAAACGTCGAAGAGATGATCTATCGTTCTATCGCTATTGGGTTCCCCTTCTATGCTATTGGGGGATTGGTCTTTGGGGGCATCTGGGCCGAGCAGGCTTGGAGTCGCTACTGGGGCTGGGACCCCAAGGAGACAGCGATGCTCGTTACGGCGTTGGTCTATGCTGTCTATCTACATGCCCGACTGACCTGGGGAGCGCGTGATCCCGGCTGGCGCGGTGGCTTGGTGGCTTGGCTGTCAGTCTTCGGGTATCTCGCCGTGCTGTATGCCTGGATCGGGATTAATTACTTTGTAGCCAGCTTGCACAGTTTCGTTTGAAACTTGCGTTCTTCTTGATGGTGCGCTAAACTATCTATTCGAAGGAGCTTGTTGCCTATGCTTCGTCCACCGATCTGTGACTCACCTTTCCCGGCCACATCCCAACTCCTGCTGTGCGGCAAGATTGACGAGCGCGACGGCAAAGAGATCGAGGTCCGCACCACTGGTCGCCAAGAGGATTACAAATCCTACTGCTACGTTCTCCAACGTGGCACAGGCTATGGTGCGGTCGAACTCGAAGCCTATAAAAACGAACTCGACGCCCGCGAAGGACATCTACGTTGGTTGCGTCGGCGTGAGCGCTGCCTTTCGTATCTTGAGGCACTGGGGATCATCTGTCGCGACGGACACCTCTGGAGCTAAGAAGAAAAGGCGGCCTTCTGGCCGCCTATAGGAGGTGAGAGGGTTTGCGACTGCTTGGCTGCGCCCCGCTCCCATCGGGGAAAATCCCATCCGCCTCCTATGGCAGACGGGCAAAACCCCGACTGTGAAGTCTTCCAGGGGCTCCTCAGCCAAGCCCAAGGAGGTGATTACACTTCACTATAAACGGCTTTTGTGTTTCTGTCAGTAACCGGCCTTACACTGGTAGATGATTTTTCAAAATACCCGTTTTCATCCAATATACACTATACACTATACACTGTTACAGGTACGCTGCCGATTTCACCCAGTGCACTGTTTCGCGCAGGCCCTCGTCCAGAGAAGCTTTCGGCTCAAACCGCAAGAGGCGCTGCGCCTTAGAAATATCCAGCGCGTTGCGTTGCAACTCCCCTGGGCGCGGCGGAGCGTAGCGAGCATCACGCTCTCTTCCGAGCACTTGTGAAAATCTCTTCCGTAATTCGTTGACGCTCGTCGCGCGCCCTGTCCCCACGTTAAAAGCGAGATCGTCTATAGAGCGTGCCGGGGCGCGATTGATCTCGTGAATCTGTTCGGTGGCCAGAAGATTCGCCGTGACGACATCCCTCACGAAGACGAAGTCGCGCGTCTGAGAGCCGTCGCCGAAGATCGTGACCGGCTCGTCCTGAAGAAATTGTCTTGAGAACGTGCTTATGACATTCGCTTCGCTCTTGGGAGTCTGGCGGGGTCCATACACGTTGGCATAGCGCAGCGCGATGTACTCTAAGCCATGAGTTTGCTTGTAGCTGAACAGATAGAACTCGCTGGTGAGCTTGGCAACACCATAGGGGCTGATGGGCTTTTTGGGAGCATCCTCCGGCACAGGAAGTCTTTCCGGCTCTCCGTAAATGACACCACCAGACGAGATAAAGATCAGCTTTTTGACAGAAAACTCTCGGCAGGCTTCCAGGAGGTTCAATAGCCCAACAATGTTCACGCGGGCATCAACCTGGGGATCTCGAACCGAAACCCGCACGTCGACTTGGGCCGCATGGTGATTGACCAGATCGAACTGCTCGCTGGCGAAGACCTCTCTCACCGCAGCGCCATCTGAGAGATCAACTTGATAGAATCGTGCTTTGGGGTTGACGAATTCCCGGCGCCCGGTCGAGAGATTGTCGAGCACCGTGACGTCATGTCCTTGGGCTATATACGCATCAGCAACGTGCGAGCCAATGAACCCTGCCCCACCAGTCACTAAGATCTTCATAATGGCTGCTCTCTGTGAGACCGTTCGCATTGCAGTTTTTTCCAGATGCGGTCGAGAATGCCATTGATGAAAACTGGTGAATGCTCGCCGCTATATTTTTTGGCGAGCTCAACGGCTTCGTCAATGACCGCTTGCGGAGGAACGTCGTCGCGATAGCACAGCTCATAGATAGCAAGACGCAAGATATTTCGGTCGACAGAATGCAGGCGCTCTAGTCGCCAGCCTTCGGCCTTCTCGGCAATTAACGTATCAATCTCAGACCGTTTGCTCTCTAAGCCGTGCAAGATGTCTTGCACGTAAGGATCATCGGTCGGTTGCTCAGTCAACAGTTCCGGCCAGCTGACGGAGCGAAAATCTTTCTGAAAGAGCATTTTCAGAATTCGTTCACGTGCGGCGCGGCGCGTTAAGGTCTTCATCGGTAGAAAAACGAGAGGAGATCGCGCACTCGCTCACGCAGCTCTTCCGATTCAAAGAGCTTGCCAATGACAAACCCTAGCCCTGCCAGAAATAAAATCAAAAATAATCGCACACCCAGCCAGACCCACAAAACCCCCACCAGCACGCCTATGATGGCACCCAAGGCGCTCGGGGACAAGCGCGTCATCAGTCAACTTCTCCTTCGCCGCGAAAGAGCAGGCGCTCTTCCATGCCTTCGCCGGCGATGCCCGCCGCAATCACTTGCACCAGGTGCACCTTGACGCCGACCCGGTCTTCTACGCTCTCTTCGATAGACTGCTGAATTTTTTCGGCGGTATCGAGAACGTTTCGGCCGATGGGCAGCTCGGCACGAACGAAGACGTGCAAACCATCGCCTGTTTTTTCCAAGGCAACCCGATAGCGCCGCAAACCGAACTCGTGCGCCAGAATTCGCTCGATATAAGAACGAATCGCGAAGAGCGAGATCTCGATGGGCCCGCGCGGCCCTTCATGCTGGATGCGTTTCCAGCGTCGTCGCGCTTGCAGCAGCTGGGCCAAAAAATAGAACCCCATCAAAAAGAGAAGCAACGCAAAGATGTCCAGCAGCACCGTGACCCAAATAGTACCGGAAGCCGCAAGGAAAACATCCCACACTTTATTTGGCCGATGCGACACGCTGAATGTTATCCATAGCAGCCCTGCTGTCACCGCCCAGCAGACCAGAAACGCCCCAGCAAACAGCACTTCAGCCAGATAATCAACAGTCCGTTTCACATCTCCTCCTTCTTTTTTGTGGCCTTATGATGCTGGTGCTCCACCTCGAGCTTCTTTTCGCCGATATCGAGTTCCTGCACATAGACATCCACGGCGTGCACGAGCAGCCCGGTCATGCCTTCGATCTCCTGTTTCACTTTGACCTGCACTTTCTGGGCGACTTCATGAATAGGGTATCCGTACTGAATGACCGCCTTGAGACGAATCCGGATGGACTGGTCTCCAGTGAGCTGAGCGGCTACCCCTCTGCCGCGGCGCTCCTCGCCGCCCAGCAGCGACGCCAAGCCGTCGGCCACTGTGCCCTTGAGTCCACTGATACCAGCCACTTCTTGAGCGGCAATGCTGGCAATCGAGCTGACTACTTCCTCTGCAATGGAGACGCGTCCGCGCCAGCCGGATCGCTTTAGCGCTTTTCGTTCGTTAGGCATAGCTTCAGCGATTGACACGCTCCACGTACTGTCCGGTTCGCGTGTCCACTTTCACCCAGTCTCCAACATTGATAAAGAGTGGGACTTTCAGCTCCAACCCAGTTTCTAACACAGCGGGCTTCATGACGTTGCTCACGGTGTCGCCGCGCACGCCGGGATCCGTCTGTTTCACCTGAAGCTCGATTGTGAGCGGCAGATCAACTCTTATGAACGAGCCCTCATAGAAGAGCCCTGAGAGTTCTGTATTCTCTTTTAAATAGGGTTTGACATCGGCTACTTGCTCCTCGGTCAACGAGTATTGATCATACGTTTCCGTATCCATGAACGTATAGAGATTGCCGCTGTTATACAGATATTGCATGGGGCGCTCATCGAGGCGCACGATTTTGACCGGTGCCGAGTCGAAAAAGTTCTGTGGGATGACCTTGCCGGTCTTAATGTGTCTCAGACGGCACTGGGCCACGGGCCTTCCCTGCGCCTTCTTCACGTGCGCATAGTCTTCAATAATCCACAGTTCGCTTTCGTATTCGATCACTTTGCCTTTGCCCAGATCACTGACACCCATGTCTTAGCCTCCCTTATCCCTTGTCGGTTGCGATCACCGTCTCGGGTTTCTTTTCAGTAAATCTGATGACCCACAATGTTGTTTCGTACAGGACAATCAAGGGGATAGCCATGGTCATCATTGTAAACGGATCTTGTGTCGGCGTGAGGACTGCGCCGAGAACGAGAGCCAAGACTACGGCGTATTTGCGTTTCTCCCGCAAGAACGTATGGGAGACCAGTCCGATCTTCGCCAATAAAAAGAGCACGACCGGCAGCTCAAACGAGAGCCCAAACCCCAACATAAACCAGAGAATGAACGAGATATAATTATCGAACGTAAACGCTGCTTGCAAATAGTCGCCCCCAAGCTCAAGGAGAAACTTGACAGCGAGGGGGACAACAAAGAAGAGACAGCCGAACGCGCCGAGATAGAAGAGCCCTGCGCCCGCTAAAAACCCGTAGCGCGCGTATTTTTTCTCGTGAGGGAAGAGCGCCGGCACGATAAATTGCCAAATCTGATACAAAACAAAGGGCGCGCCGATGAGCAACCCGATGAAGAAAGCCAACTTAATATAGCCGAAAAAGACCTCCGTGGGCCGAATGAAGATCAAGCTCCCGCCTTGAAAGAGAAAGCGGCGGCAATCAAAAGCCAGTTTGGCCCACTGATCCTCGGCAAGTTGGGTGGAGCTTTGTTCTGTAAGCAGCGTTCGGCAGGATTCCAGAAGCCGCAGAAGATCAGAGCGCGAGCCGCCGAGTTCGCGCAAAGGGGTCGTGAGAAAGGCCATAATGTGCTCGCGGAAGATATACGCGACAATCGCAATGGATACAATCACCAGCAGCGAATAGACCACGCGGCCTCGCAGCTCATCCAAATGCTCGATCAAACTCATTTGATTTGGGTCCTTCTTGGCCATAGGTTCCGCGAGCGAACAGCTCTTGAATTGGGCTTATCTGGATTATACGGAGCTGGGACTAGAAAGGCAAACGCTGAGAACCAGTGATGCGGCCCCAGCTGCACTCAGCACAAGAGCGGCCACATCACTCGCCCGTTGATTTTCTCCATAGAAACAAAGGGCTTTCCGAAGGGGGAGCGCTCATGCTTTAATTGGCGTCCTATCAGTAATTTTGCCGCCCTTGTCGCGAAAGATCTTTTTTATCTTTCCGGCGACCTCGTTCGCATGCACCTAGCAACCCGAGCTGATTTTCTGTCAAACAGAACCGCGAAAAGTGATTGAGCAGCGTCTCTCTTCCGTCCTAGCAATCGCAACCCCGATCTTGTAAAATACCCCGCTGTACATCTCTAAATTTTTTACCGAGGAGGTCGAACTATGATCGTCAAGCTGCCCGACGGACGGATTGTGGAGCACAACGGCCCTGCGACTCTGAAGGATGTGCTCGCCACGACGAATAAGGAGCTTCTCAAGACCACCGTCGGCGCCAAGCTTGGCGGTGAGATCGTTGACTTTCACAAACTGCTGCCCGCCGACGCACAAGTCGAGCTGATCCCGCTCGACTCGCCCGAAGGGGCTCAGATCTATCGGCACAGCTACTCGCATATCATGGCGCAAGCCGTGAAGAGGCTCTTCCCCGGCGTCAAATTGGCTATCGGCCCGGCCATCGAAGACGGCTTCTACTATGACTTCGACGTCGAAAAACCCTTCACACCCGAAGACTTAGAAAAGATCGCAGCCGAGATGAAGAAGATCGTCAAGGAGAACTATAAGTTTGAGCGATTAGAAGTCTCCAAGGACGAAGCGCGACACTTCGTGAAGGACGAGCCGTACAAGCTCGAACTCTTGGATGAAATCCCCGACGAAGGGGTCTCGTTCTATCGGGATGGGGATTTTATAGATCTCTGTCGCGGGCCACACATTTTAGGGACCGGACAAGTTAAGCACTTTAAGCTCTTAAGCGTCGCCGGGGCGTACTGGCGCGGCGATGAACGCAATAAGATGCTCCAGCGCATCTACGGCACGGCGTTCGCTACCACAGAGGCTCTCGAACAGCATCTGCAGATGCTCGAAGAGGCCAAGAAGCGCGACCATAGAAAGCTGGGCAAAGAGCTGGAAATCTTCTTCTTCGATGACGAAGTGGGGCCGGGGTTGCCCCTGTGGCTGCCCAAGGGCGCGGTCATTATCGAAGAACTAGAGAAGTTAGCCAAAGAGACCGAAGCCAAGGCGGGCTATGTCCGGGTGCGCACCCCGCACATCTGCAAAGAGTCTATGTATCTGCGCAGCGGGCATCTGCCGTACTATCAAGACTTGATGTACCCGCCGATGGAACTAGAGGGTGTCAAGTACTATCTCAAGCCGATGAACTGCCCGCATCATCATAAGATCTTTGCCGCCGTGCCACGGAGCTATCGTGATCTGCCTTTAAGACTAGCCGAGTATGGCACTTGCTATCGCTATGAGAAATCCGGCGAACTGTTCGGGCTGATGCGCGTGCGCAGTATGCAGATGAACGACGCCCATATCTATTGCTCTCTGGAGCAGTTCGAGAGCGAGTTTTTGGCCGTGTGTCAAATGTATCTCGATTACTTCAAGCTCTTCGGGATCGAAAAATATCTGATGCGCTTCAGCACTCACGACCTCAAAGGGCTTGGCAAAAAATACGTCAACGAGCCGGAGCTCTGGAAACAGACTGAAGAGATGGTCCGCCGGACCCTCAAGAACGGCGGGATCAACTACGCCGAAGTTCCGGGTGAGGCCGCGTTCTACGGCCCCAAGATTGACGTGCAAGTCTGGAGCGCCATCGGGCGCGAGTTCACGCTAGCCACCAATCAAGTAGACTTTGCTGTCCCCCGACGCTTCGGGTTGGTGTATAAGAACGCGCAAGGACAAGACGAAACCCCCATCTGTATTCATCGCGCTCCCTTGAGCACGCACGAACGCTTTATCGGGTTTTTGATTGAGCACTACGCCGGGGCGTTTCCCATCTGGCTCGCGCCGGTGCAGGCCGTCGTGCTGCCCATCACCGACCGTCAGCATGAGTACGCTGAGAAAGTGCTGCAGGGATTAAAGGACGCAGGCATCCGGGCGGAGCTTGACAGCGGCAGCCATACGCTGAACTATCGGATTCGCCAAGCGCAAACTCAGAAAATCCCCTATATGTTGATTATTGGGGATCGCGAGGCGCAGAGCGAGCAAGTCGCGATTCGTCTGCGCACTGAGCAGGACCTGGGCGCAACGCTGCTCGCGGAGGCTATTAAGATGATCTCTGAAAAGATCGTCACCCGCTCTGCGGAACTGTGAAGCAAAAAGGAGGGCCCGGCAGGACCCCACTCCTGCCGGGCGGGCCTGCACCCTCGAAACGTTCGGGCAAAACGTTTCGAGTAAGTCTATCGGAGGGTCAAGTGGATAATCGAGAGAAACGAAGCCAGGGCTGCCAAAGTTGTCAGGAGCGCTGAGCCGGCTAGGATGACCTGTCGAGATCGTGAGAGCGTCTTCATTGCTACATTCCCCCTTGGTTGTCTTGCTACCCCAAGCATAGCAAACCCAGGGTGCCGAGTCTGTACCGGCAAAGTGAAAATTTCGTGAAAACGAAAACCCCCTCGCTCACTTCTGAGCAAGGGGGTTCTCTCTAAAGTTTTAGTAAACGCTCTAGCGCAAGAGCACCAGCTTGCCTAGGGTTCGAGTTCTCAGTCCGTCGGGGTTCTCTATCGTGAGCACATACCAATAGAGCCCATTGGCCGGAGTGTGTGGCCAGCGCAACGCCAACGTCGGTCCCAAGCTCTCTTGTTCGACCAGACGGCGGCCGTCGAGCGCGTATACGGCTACTTTCAGAGAGCACCCTTCGCAGTTCTGTACGCTCCAGCGCATGGCACTGGGAACGAAGCGAACGCTGTGCTCTGCTGCACGAAGCTCAATGAACGGCTCGATGCTTTCTGGTTTGATGAGCCGGAAGCGCTTGCGCCGATCGGCCAACTTGAGCGCCGCGCGCATCTGGGAAGAGACTTTATCAATGCGCGCGATGGCTCCGTTGAGTAGAGCACGCCATTGTGCAAACGCGAGCACGAGCTTATCGCGGGCGCTTCGGATCAACTCTGCGGGCGACAGCGCTTCGATGGGGGTAGGCTCGACCACCAGGGCTTGCATTGCTGAGAGCCCATCTCCGGCTTCTGCGAGAAGATCGAGGGCCTCTTCGATCATCGCTTCGACGGTATCAATACGTTCGTTGGCGCCGTCGGCGAACTCGCTCAGCGCGTCAATGGCTTTCTGGATGCGGGAGGCACGCTCGGTGCTTATTGTATTTGTCTCGACGAAGGCATCGACTTGGAAGCGCACCCCTTCAGCGCGCTGCGCCAGAGATTCCATCAAAAAGCGCGTATCGGCTAAAGAGACGAGCAGTTCATTGACGGTCTCTTGAGCTTGGCTGAGGAGCTGGCGGGCACGCTCATGGGCGCCGAAGCTATTGAGTAAACTAAGGGCTGAACGCAAATCTTCGAGGGGTTTGGAGAGACTCAACGTGCGCCCGTGTTCGATGATATCGCGCTTCATCGCGCCGAGCTCATCGCGGCCTGTGGGGGTGAGCTTCTTCGCCGTGACGGAGACGGTGCACGATGCACTCGCGCCCTCAGGATCTGTGACGGTCAGCTTCACAGAGTATGCGCCTTCTTTATCGGCTTTAAACGTTGTGATAGCACTAGTCGGGTTCTCAATGACGGCCTGGCTGTCGGTGGGTTTACTAACGAATGCCCATTGATATGTCAGAGCTTTTCCTTCGGGGTCGGATGAGCCGGAGCCGTCAAGAGCAACTGTCTGGCCGACGAGGACTTCAGCTGGGACGGTGCCACAGCTTGCCGTAGGCGGCTGATTAGGGGGAGGTGCTTCGCTCACTTGAATACTCTGCTGAGCCGTATCTGTTGCTCCGGCGCTGTCCGTGACGGTCAGCTTAATCGTGGCTTTTCCCGGGGTAGTAGGGCAAGTGAAACTGACTTTTGCCCCCGTCGCATCGGGCTGGCCGTCGCCGTTGAAATCCCACTCGTATTTTACAATCTGGCCTCCGGGGTCAAAGGAGCCGGAGCCGTCCAGGGTGATCGTCTGACCGGTGTTACACGTATACGGTTCGGTATCGGGTTTGCCGTCGGGGATCGGGCCTGGGTCTGCAACCGGGGGCTCGTTGATGGTGGCGACGAGTTTCTGTTTGAGTGCGCTCTCCAAATCAGCAAAGGTCTTGATGATGATCACAAAGCCGTTCTTGTGACCGGGCGGGAAGGGAGGAGCTATAACCCCTGGTTGCGGCCAAGCCAATTGCAGCAGAAAGTCTTTAAATTCTGGCTCGCCCTCCACGTCGCCGATGCCCTCGGCATCGAGTTGATCAAGCCCGGCTCTGACAGCTTCATCCCGCGCCTCGAGTGTCTGTTTTCTGGCTTCTGATGGGGGAGAGGGCATGGTGGGCTGGCCATCGGAGATGATATTGAAGACCTGGCGCGCCCCGGCGCGAGCCTTGTCGCCCGTAATGAGGGTAGCAGCAAGCCGAACCCCGGAGACCATCGGCGTAAAGCCGCCCCCTTTGATGACCGCCTTGATCCGATCTGTGACAGAACCTACAGTTTGCGGCGTGATAATGGTCATGGGGACTTCGACACGCGCACCGGGTATCCTCGTCGTTGGATCTGTCATATTGCTGCTAAACTGCACCATCCCGAATTCAATGGTGCCGTTTTGGGGCACGACGGCAGGATCGGAGATGGCGTTGGCAACCCCAGTGATCATGGTGGTAAAATCTGCACTGGATATACTCCCCGAGCCGTCAATGATAATCACGAGCTGGACTGTGACGTTAGTGTTCGTCTGGGCGTTTGGGGCAACAACAAACAGACAGAGCAACCCCAGGCTCATCAGAAAAATTTTCGCGCTTGTGCGACCCATACAAAAGCCTCCTTCACTGATCACGCTCTGAGATCATTATAGCACAAGAAGCCCCGTAAGCAATGTAATTGGCATCACGTCCTATTGCGCAAATCAGTTGATGGCTTGACGTAATGCCTCTGCACGGTCAGTCTGTTCCCAGGGCACATCGAGATCGCTTCGGCCCAAATGCCCGTAGGCCGCCAGCGGTGTGTAGATGGGCCGACGGAGATTCAATCTCTCAATAATTGCAGCGGGACGGAAGTCAAAGTGCTCACGGATGAGTTTAGCCAGCTCCCCGTTGGGAAGCTTTCCGCTGCCAAACGTATCAACCGTGATGGCAAGTGGGCGGGCTTGGCCAATGGCATAAGCGACTTGGACCTCGCACTCGGTGGCCAACCCCGCCGCGACGATGTTCTTGGCGACGTAGCGCGCATAATAGCTCGCCGAGCGATCGACTTTTGTGGGATCTTTGCCGGAAAAAGCCCCGCCGCCGTGGCTGCCGTAGCCTCCGTATGTATCGACTTCGATCTTGCGCCCGGTCATGCCCGTATCGCCGCAGGGGCCGCCCACTTCAAACCGCCCCGACGGATTGACCAAGATCACCGTCTTCGGGTCGAGCCATCTCCCTAGAACAGGGCGCACGACATACTCAGTCAGGTCGCGTCGGATTTGCTCTTGGGGGACGTCTCCGTCGTGTTGGGCCGAGAGCACCACGGTGTGCGCCCGCACGGGATGGCCCTTCTCGTCGTACTCGATAGTCACTTGGGATTTGCCATCGGGGCGCAGATAAGGGAGCTTCTTGCTGCGGCGCAGCTCAGCGAGCTTGCGCACCAGCGCGTGGGCGAGCATGATAGGAAGCGGCATCAGCTCGGGGGTCTCTCTGCAAGCGTAGCCGTACATGATTCCCTGGTCACCCGCGCCGAGGCTCTCGTATTTATCAGAGCTTGATTGTTTGAGCACAGCTCCGGCGATATCTGGGGACTGCTCATGGATCGAGACGAGCACGCCGCAGCTGTCGGCATCGAAGCCATACTCGGGCTTGTCGTAGCCGATCTTTCGAATCGTCTCTCGGGCGATTGTGGCGTAATCCACGCGCGCTGACGTCGTGATCTCCCCGGCGATCAAGACCAGCCCATTCGTAGCGAAGGTCTCGCAGGCCACGCGGGCATATGGGTCTTGGGTGAGAAGAGCGTCGAGAATGGCATCGGAAATCTGATCGCACAGCTTATCGGGGTGTCCTTCAGCAACTGACTCAGAAGTGAAAAGATACATGCTCATAAATGTCTTCCCTTGGCTATAAGCCAGATCGTCCTTGTCCGAATTATAGCAAGCCCATCTTCGGTAAGCTAGTACTCGAGCCAGGCGAAGGTTGTAGGATGTCATTCTGAGCGTAGCGAAGAATCTCTCCTTTTGTGGGACAGGAGATTCTTCGTCGCTTCGCTCCTCAGAATGACACCTTCTGCCGTTGCATTACTGATTGATGTTGATTAAGATGAACGATGCTTCCGTTTATCCTTTTGGGGATTTTGCAGGGGCTCACGGAATTTTTGCCCATCAGTAGCTCTGGGCACTTGGCGCTGGCCGAGCAGCTCTTTCGTGTGCATAAGCCGGGGATCGTCTTCGATATCTTTGTGCACTTCGGGACGTTGCTGTCGGTGCTGTGGGTCTTTCGTCAAAAAGTTTGGCGCTTGGTGCTCGCGCCCTTTCGCGGGGGAGAAGACCTGAGACTGTTGGGAATGCTGATCGTTGGCTCGATCCCGACGGGGATTTTGGGGCTGGCGCTGGATTCTGTCGCCGAAGCGGCGTTTGCACAAAGCTGGGCGGTGGGAGCGGGCCTGCTCATCACCGCGATAGTTCTCTTTTTTGTCGAGCGCCGAGGCGTGGCAAGCGCAAAGCCGTTAGAGCAGCTCCATTGGCAAGAGGCGCTCTGGGTGGGGCTGGCACAGGGGATCGCCGTCTTGCCGGGGATTTCGCGCAGTGGCAGCACGATTGCGATGGGGCTTCTCTGTGGGCTGCGCCGCACCGACGCTGCCGAATTTTCGTTCTTGCTCTTCATCCCCGCGATCGTGGGAGCGACGGCTTTAAAGCTCGGCGAGGCGCTCTCCAATCCTGGAGCGCACGGGGCTTTCTGGGGGAGTTATCTTGCTGGGACGGTGGTCGCCTTTCTGTCGGGGATTGTTGCGATTCGCTTCTTGATGCGATTCTTGCGCGAGCGGCGCTTGACGCCGTTTGGGATCTACTGTGCTATGTTGGGCATTGTTGCGATCTTGTGGCATGTCGCCCGCTAGTTTTCCGAGTTTGTGCTTGACGATTTCGCACAAGTGCAGTATCATTCCCCCGGCAAATTCTATTACTATACTTTATGGAGGTGGCCTGCGCTATGCCAAAGTACGAGAAGTTGCCGGACCCATTGGCGCTCGAAGCGTCTGTTCTAAAGTTTTGGGAGCAGGCCGCCATTTTTGAAAAGAGCCTGCAACAGACCAAAGACAAAAAGCCCTACGTCTTCTACGAAGGGCCGCCCACGGCCAATGGGAAGCCCCATGTGGGGCACTTGATGGCCCGCGTCAACAAAGACCTCTTTCCCAGATATTGGACGATGAAAGGGTATTACGTCCTGCGCAAGGGCGGCTGGGATACGCACGGCCTGCCCGTCGAACTTGAGGTCGAAAGGAGCCTGGGGCTGCAGAGCAAAGCCGAGATCGAAAAGCTCGGCCTAGACAAATTCGCGCAGAAGTGTAGAGAGAGCGTCTGGCTCTATAAGAGCGAGTGGGAGCGATTCATCCAGCGCATGGGCTTCTGGATCGACCTCGAACATGCTTATATTACTTATACTAATGAGTACATCGAGAGCGTGTGGTGGGCGCTGAAAAGAATTTGGGAGAAAGGGCTGCTCTACAAGGGGCACAAAGTCTTGCCCTACTGCCCGCGCTGCGGCACCGCGTTAAGCTCGCACGAAGTTGCTCAGGGCTACGAGACTGTCAAAGACCCGTCTATCTTCTTCAAGTTACGAGTCCGGGACCTAACCACCTTGCCCCCTTCCCTGAAGGGAAGGGGAGATTCCCCTCCCTCTTTAGGGGAGGGGCTGGGGGAGAGGTCAGTGGGGAGGGAGAACTGTTACTTTCTCGTCTGGACAACAACTCCTTGGACAGTGCCCAGCAACGTGGCGCTCGCCGTGGGACCCAAATTCACCTATGCGAAAGTCAAAGTCGGAGATGAGACGCTCGTTCTCGCTCAAGACTTGGTGGAACAAATTCTGGGAAAGCAAAGCTATGAGATCGTGAGCATAGTGAAGGGCTCTGAGCTGGTGGGCTGGCGCTACGAGCCCGCCTATAAGCTCAGCGACGCCCCCGGCGCCTATCGAGTGGTCGCTGCGGATTTCGTCTCGCTTGAAGACGGGACAGGGATTGTTCATATCGCCCCGGCGTTCGGCGAAGAGGACTATCAGCTGGGGCAGAAAGAGCAGTGGCCCTTTGTCAATCCCGTAGATTTGGAGGGCAAGTTCACCCAAGACTTCCCCTTGGCCCAAGGCCAGTTTGTCAAAGATGCTGATGCAACGATCACGCAAGATATGAAGCGGCGCGGCGTGCTCTATAAATCTGGGAAATACGAGCATGAGTACCCCTTCTGCTGGCGGTGCAAGGCCCCATTGCTCTACTATGCGCTCGACTCGTATTTCATCAAAACGACGGCCAAACAGAAAGAGATCGTCGCAAATAATAAAGGGATTCACTGGCACCCGGAGCACATGCGCGATGGGCGCTTTGGGAACTTCTTGGAGACGATGAAGGACTGGGCGCTCTCGCGGGATCGCTACTGGGGAACACCGCTGCCCATTTGGATCTGTGACAACTGTAAAGAACAAGTCTGCATCGGCAGCCGCGCCGAGCTTGTCGAGCACGCCAAAGATAAACAGCTCGCGCAGACAGTCGAGTTTCACCGCCCCTGGGTAGATCGAGTCATGCTCGCGTGCCGCAAGTGCCGGGGCGAGATGAAACGCGTGCCCTATGTGATTGACACCTGGTTCGATTCGGGGATGATGCACACGGCCCAGTGGCATTACCCCTTCGAGAATCAAGAACTCTTTGAAGAACAATTTCCGGCGGATTTCATCGCCGAAGGCGTCGACCAGACGCGCGGCTGGTTCTACACGCTCTTAGTCACCAGCACACTGCTCTACGAAGAGAAGCCCTATCCCCACCCTTTCCGGCATGTGGTCGTAAACTTGATGGGGTTGGATGCCCAAGGCCGCAAGATGAGCAAGAGCTTAGGAAACGTACTCGACCCGTGGGAGCTGATCAATCGCTTTGGCGCGGACGCCGTGCGCTGGTATTTTTATTCTTCCAGTGCTCCGTGGAAAGACAAGCGCCTCTCGCTGCAAGGAGTGGCAGATTTTCAAGGGCCGCTGGAGACGCTGCGCAACGTCTATAGCTTCTTTGCGCTCTATGCGCGGATTGACAAGTTCGATCCGGCCCTCACCCCGCCCTTCGGCCACCCCGCTCCCGCAGCTCCGGGAGAGGGGCGAGGGGTGAGGGCCTTGCTCGACCGTTGGATTCTCTCGCGCTTGCAAACGACCATTCAGAGCGTCACGTCGTGTATGGATGACTATGATATTGTGGGAGCTGCCGATGCGCTCAAAAGTTTCGTGGATGATTTGAGCAATTGGTATGTGCGCAACTCCCGCGCGCGCTTTTGGGGCAATGAATGGACAGCCGACAAGACCGCTGCGTTCACCACGCTCTATGAAGTCCTGCTCGATCTGTCGAAGCTGTCCGCGCCCTTTGTGCCCTTCTTAGCTGAGGCGATCTATCAAAACTTGAAGACCGCAGAGATGCCGGGGAGCGTCCATCTGTGCAACTGGCCGCGGGCTGATGAGCAGTTGCGCGACGCGAGCTTGGAAGCCCAGATGAAGCGCGCACGCCAGATCGTCACGGCTGGGCTGCAGGCGCGTAACAAAGCGCAAGTCAAGGTGCGCCAGCCTCTCTCTGTGGCTGCCGTGCTCGCTAACCGTCCTGCGTTCGACCACGGGTATCTGGAACTGATCGAGCAAGAATTGAACGTCAAGCAGCTCGAATGGATCGGTGAAGAAAAACTCTTTTCGTTCTACACGCCGAAGATCGAATATGACAAGTCAGCGTTGGGAAAGGATTTCAGAGGCTTGGCTCCCAAAGCGATTGGCGTTTTGGAGCAGCTCAATCAGAGTGAGCATGAGAGACTCGTACAGTTAGCGCAAGAGCTTCGTCGGGCGAAGAAGTTGCGCCTGAGTATAGAAGGCCAAGAAGTTGAACTGCTCTGGGAGACCCATGTGCGCGTGGCGCTGTGGCCACGCGAGGGTTTTTCCGAGGGCATGGAGGGTGATGTAAAGGTCCTGGTGTATACCCAGATCGACGACGCCTTACGTCAAGAGGGCTTGGTCCGTGAGTTTGTGCGGCTCGTGCAGGAGTGCCGCAAGCAAGCAGGCTTTGAGGTTTCGGATCGCATCGAGCTTTACTACGAGGCCGATCCGGAAGTGCGCACGGCCATTGAAAAGTTTTCTCGGCACGTCCAAGAAGAAACGTTGGCGGTCACTTTACGGAGCAATGGCGCTTTCGGCAAAGTCGAGTTCAGCAAAGAGCTCGACGTGAATGGGCAGAAGGCCAAGATCGGCTTGGTGCGCAAGAGATGATCCAACGGATGTATGTCGTCGAATCACTTGATTCTACTAATGACTATCTCAAAGAACTAGCGCGATCCGGCGCATCCGAAGGCACTGTCGTCATCGCGCGAGAACAGACGGCAGGCAAAGGACGTCTAGGACGAGCATGGGTCTCTCCGGTCGGCGGCGCATGGTTCTCGTTCTTGCTGAGGCCTAAGATCACGCTCGACCAAGCAGGTTGTATCTCGATATTGTTGGCCGTGTCGCTCGCGCAAGCCCTTAGAGAACGATGGAGCGTGCCCGTCGGGGTTAAGTGGCCCAACGATCTCTATGTAAGAAATCGCAAGCTGGGTGGAGTCCTGATCGAGCTGAGTAGCCAAGCCGAGAGCATCGAGTGGCTCGTCGCGGGTATCGGTATCAATGTCAATAACGAGCCGCCGAAAGATACTCGCGTCCCGGCGACGTCGCTTGCCCACGAGCTAGGGAAACGAATCTCACTCGAAGAGTTTTTCGACACGGTGCTTGAGGCCATCGCGCAAGACTATCAAAGATTTTTAGCGGAGGGGTTTGAATTTATCCGTCAGCGCTGGAAGGAGCTATCTGTTCTCACGCAGCACATAGGCATCTCTAGTAGCACAGGGCTGCTGAAAGTTGAGGTGCTAGGGCTCGCCGAATCAGGTAAACTCATCGTGCGCACAGAAGAGGGCGTGCGCGAACTCAGCAGTGAGGAAGTGACTCTATGCCTGCCAGCGCTGTCTTAGGTGCTCAATGGGGTGACGAAGGCAAGGGCAAGGTAGTGCACTTGTTCTCACGCGACGCCGATTACTGCGTGCGCTTTAACGGGGGAACGAACGCCGGCCATCGCGTCGTCACCAGTCGCATCCCCGCGTTCGTTGGAGCCAACGGTGACGACGAGCCCACAGAGACTCAAGAGTTCAAGTTTCACCTCATTCCCTCAGGAGCGCTCCACAAAGGCTGCACCGGTGTTTTAGGGCATGGCATGGTCATTGACCCTTACGCGCTCGTGCAAGAGCTGAACGCCCTGCGCGAGCTGCGCGGCCGAGAGCCAGATATCTTTGTCAGCTCCAACGCGCATTTGCTGCTGCCCTACCATCCCATCGTCGAACGATTAGAAGGCTCCCAAACGGCGCTAGACACGACGGCCAAGGGCATCGGACCGGCCTATCGCGACAAGACGGCCCGCATTGGCCTGAGAATGGCCGACCTGCTCTTCCCTGAAAGATTTTTAGAAAAGCTCTCTCTCGTATTGGAGCGTTATCGCACAGTGTGGCCCGATCACGCCGAGATGAGCCGCCTGCAGGCAGACACGCTCGCCGACGACGTGCTGACACTTGCAGAGGGCTTTCGGGATCGCATTGTGGACACGGTGCATCTGCTGCACGACGCTCTTGATCGAAATAAGTATATTATTTTTGAGGGTGCACAGGCAGCGTTGCTCGACCTCGATTTGGGAACGTACCCATACGTGACGTCCTCCACGGCGACAATAGGTGGGATTGGCTCAGGAGCCGGTGTGCCTCCTCAGCAAGTGAGTCGTGTGATTGGGGTTGCCAAAGCTTATACAACGCGCGTGGGCAGTGGGCCTTTCCCTACAGAAGCCACAGATAGCACTGGTGAACGCCTGCGCGCGCAAGGGCACGAGTTTGGAACGACGACGGGGCGGCCGCGCCGCTGCGGCTGGCTCGATCTCGTCGCGTTGCGCTATGCAGTGATGGTCAACGGCTTTACTGAGATGGCCCTGACCAAGCTTGATGTGCTCACGGGTTTTTCAGAGATTCCAGTGGCGGTGGGCTATCGCTGTCGCGGGCGCACGCTGCAAGAGTTTTCGGCGATTTGTGAGGTATTACAAGAGTGTCAGCCCCTCTATGAACGATTGCCTGGCTGGCAGGAGCCCCTCTCCGACTGCCGCGACTTTTTTGACCTCCCCACGGCAGCTCAAAAGTATGTACGTTTCATCGAGGATGAAGTGGGGGTTCCCATCTCGATCATCTCTGTCGGTCCAGGCGACGAGCAGAACCTCTGGCGCTAGAGGCGGTCCCAATCCATGAATGCCGCAGGGAATCGCGTTTTTGTGGAGGCTTGTCTTTGATCCTTCTACGTGCTACAATGAAATTGAAGATTTCTCCTGAGTAAAGGGGGCGCATATGAGAAAGGCGGCGCGTATACTCACAGGGAGCTTGGTCAGCCTCACGACACTCAGCCGTGTTAGTTTTGCGCAACAGGCGTCGAGCAGTCCCTACCAACCCAACGGCCCGGAGATGGTCTTTCTCTTGGTTCTTGTCGCCTTTGCTATTGGGGGTTGGGTTGGGTATGAGTGGATCCGCAAGAGCAGAAGCGTATAGAGATTGATCCAGGGAGCTCGTGAGGCCATTATCTTTACCTCATCCCTGGAAGAGACCTGACGAGGGCTTCATCGGGTTTCGAGATTCTCTCGGTGAAGGCTGCAATTCGTCAGGTCGGAACCCCCTTTCCCGCGGGACGGTCCCCCCGGGCCGTCCCGTTCCTTCCTTTTGAAATTTTGCTCCCCTTTCCTTGTTTGATAAAGATCAATAGCCACACTGATCGGCATCATGGCTCACCTCGCCCAAGCTCCGTAAGATAGCTTTGGAACCTTGAAGAAAGGGGACCCGTATGAGCGTCTTGCTAAGCCCGCGACAGGAGACAAGACCATTGATCTGGCGCGAGGTTCACCCTCCCTTGGAAGAGCCGGAAGCACTGATCGAGGCCGATCGCTGTCTTGAGTGCGGAGGGCCGTACGCCCCAGCTCCCTGCACAGCCGCTTGCCCGGCCCGCGTCCCAGTACCGCAGTTCATCCGAGCGATTCGCGAAGGCCGCCCCGAGGAGGCCGCCCGTCTCATCTTTGAAGCCAACATTGTAGGGGGCAGCTGCGCCCGCGTCTGCCCTGTAGAAGAGCTCTGTGAAGGAGCCTGTGTGCTGACCAAAGAGGGCCGCCGTGCTGTCTCCATTGGGCGCCTGCAACGCTATGCGACCGATGTGGCCCTGCAACATCAGATGAACTTCTTCGCTCGTCCCGCTTGGAAGACTCAGAGCGTCGGGGTCATCGGGGCCGGGCCTGCGGGGTTGGCATGTGCGGCTGAGCTGGCTAAGTTGGGCTACGAAGTCGTCGTCTATGAAAGTCGCCCCGCCCCAGGGGGATTGGTCACATCGGCCATCGCGCCCTACAAACAGATGAAAGAGCCGTTGCCTGCTGAAGTCGCCATGATCGAGCGACTGGGTGTGAAACTGCACTATGGGATGACCGTTGGGAAAGATATTGCTATAGAAGAGCTTGAGCACCGACACCATGCGATCTTTCTCGGCGTCGGCTTGGGTGCGGATACGAAGGCGGGCCTTCCAGGCGAAGAGCTGCTGGGTGTCTGGGACTCGCTAGATTTTATCGGCCAGATCAAGCAGGGACATCTGCCGAAGATCGGCCCCACGGTGGCCGTCATCGGCGGCGGCAACACAGCCATTGACGTCGCCCGCGAGGCGGTGCGCCTTGGAGCGACCAACGTTATGGTACTCTATCGGCGTACCGAAGACCAAATGCCAGCCTTCAAGCATGAAGTCAAAGCCGCTCGCAAAGAGGGCGTGCACTACTATTGGCTGACGGCGCCCATACGGTTGATCGGCGACGGCAAAGTCAGACAAATCGAGTGTGTGCACATGAAGCTGGGTGCGGCAGATAGATCGGGCCGACCCGCCCCGGAGCCCGTTCCCGGCACAGAGTTCACCCTTGACGTCGACACGGTTATCAAAGCTATTGGGCAAGAGAAGCGCGTCGGGTTTTTCAAACAACTGGGATTGGAAACCGAAGGCGGGTTGGTCAAAGTCGGTGAAGGCTTTCAGACGAGCCGTGCCAAATACTTTGCGGGCGGCGATTGTGTCAACGGGGGCGATACGGTGGTCGAAGCTGTCCGACACGGCAAGATTGCTGCTCAAAGCATAGCGAAGTTCCTGTCGAAGGGGGGAGCTGATGCTTGAGATTCGTTGGCACGGGCGCGGTGGGCAAGGGGCCAAGACGGTGTCGCAGTGCTTGGCTGGAGCAGCACTCCGGCGCGGACAGTACGCACAAGCGTTCCCCGAATACGGCCCGGAGCGCAGTGGTGCCCCAATGAAAGCTTTCAATCGGCTCGACACCAAGGAGATTCGCTTGCACTGTAGCGTGTACGAGCCGGACATCGTTGTGGTGCTTGACCCAACGCTGCTGCAAGCCAAAGAAGCCCGCGTCACCGATGGGCTGAAGCGGCAGGGGACGTTGCTTGTTAACACACCGCGTACTCCCGATGAGATTGGGCAGCAAACGGGCTTTGTGGGAAAGATTGTCACACTCGATGCGGAGGCGCTGGCTCGCTCTGTCGGCGCGCGGTTCTCCAACGTCGTGATGGTAGGAGCTCTGGCGCGCTTGATAGGAGACATCGCTCTCGAAGAGTTGGAGCAAGAATTTTCGCAGGCATTTGGTGAAAAAGCGCTGACAACTAATATCGCGGCCCTGCGTGCCGGCTTCTCTGCAGTCAACGGGAACTTGGGCGAGACCCGTGAGGAGGCGTCATCGTGAAGCGGTATCAAGAATTACCCATCGGAGGGGTCGTCCCCGGAGGCGCAACGCCCCAATTAGTCCAGACCGGAGGCTGGCGGTCTGGGAAGAAACCCCTCTTCGATGAAAAACTCTGTGTGAACTGCCTGCTGTGCTGGGTTCATTGTCCCGAAGCAACGATTATCGTCGAACGGGCTCAGATGCGCGGCTTCAGCTACGATCACTGTAAGGGATGTGGTATCTGTTCGCAAGCCTGTCCGACGGGCGCCATCGCGATGGTCGCAGAAGCGGCGGACGAACCCCAGATACCGGAACAGAAAGTGGGGGAGGAAGTATGCGCGTAGCAGCGCCTCCAACTAAGCTCACTTTAATGACAGGCGCAGAGGCTGCCGCTCATGCCATGCGCCAAGTCAGGCCGGATGTCGTGCCCATCTATCCCATCACGCCGCAGACGCCGGTCATCGAGACGTTTGCCCAATTTGTGGCCGACGGGCAATGCGACACGGAGATCATTACCGTAGAAAGCGAGCACAGCGCCATGAGCGCAGCTGTCGGAGCTTCTTGTGCGGGAGCACGGGTGATGACCGCGACCAGCTCACAGGGACTGGCATTGATGTTAGAGATCGTCTACATCGCAGCCTCCATGCGCTGCCCCATCGTGTTAGCTATCGGCAGCCGGGCACTCTCCGGCCCCATTAATATTCACTGCGATCACTCTGATAGCATGATGGCCCGCGACGCCGGCTGCGTGCAAATATTCGCTGAGAACGCCCAAGAAGCCTATGATATGATGGTGGTCGCCCAACGGCTGGCCGAAGACCGACGGGTCTTGGTCCCAGTGATGGTGATGCAAGACGGCTTTACGATCACCCACTCAGCCGAGCCGGTCGCGCTTCTGCCCGATGAGACGGTGAAAGAATTTGTTGGCGAGTACGAGCCGCTCTATCCCTTGCTCGATACAGATCGTCCGACGACGCAGGGGCCTTTTGTGCTGCCCGACTATTACTTTGAGCTCAAGCGCCAGCAGGTGGACGCGCTCGAAGCAGCTCGTGACGTCTGGCTGGAACTACAAGAGAAGTTCGCTGCGATTTCGGGCCGTCGCTATCAGGGGTTCTTTGAGGAGTATAAGCTCAGCGATGCGGAGTATGCTCTGGTGATACTGAGCTCGACGGCAGGTACAGCGAAAGTCGTCGTTGATCGTCTGCGGCGCAAGGGGATCAAGGTTGGGCTCTTAAAACTCTGGCTCTTCCGACCCTTTCCGGGAAAAGAAATTGCTCAGGCATTGGCCGATAAGCGAGCTGTCGCCGTTTTGGATCGTGCGATCTCTTTTGGGAGCTGGGGGCCTTTGTATCTCGAGATCGGCGCGGCGCTCAATAGAGCCCTCACCCCCGACCCCTCTCCCGGACCTAACCCCACCCCCTTCCCTAAAGGGAAGGGGCTCCCCTCCCTCTTTAGGGGAGGGGTTGGGGGAGAGGTCAGAGGGGTGAGGGCCTCAGGTCCCAGAATCTATAACTATATCTACGGTTTGGGTGGACGCGACACCCCTCCGGAGCTTTTAGCTTCAGTCGTCACCGATCTCCAGAGCGAACTCGACCCAACAGTGCTGCGCTATCTGGGGCTGCGGGAGTGATTTTTGTGCCCAACACCAAAGAGCTGGCACATCATGAAGAAGTGTGCAAGCGGTTCACCGGTGCCCATGCCCTGTGTGCCGGGTGCGGCATTCCGGTCTGTGTGCGCACTATTTTGAATGCGATTGAGGAGCCGGTCGTGGTGCTCAACGCCACAGGCTGTCTCGAAGTCGCCACGACGCGCTACCCCACAACGGCATGGAACGTCCCGTGGCTGCATGTCGCTTTTGAGAATACGGCTGCGGTTGCCAGTGGAGTCGAAACAGCCTATCGTATTTTACGGCGGCGGGGCAAGATTACCAAAGACATACGCTTTGTCGCCTTTGGGGGTGATGGCGGCACGTATGATATAGGCTTGCAGGCCCTTTCTGGGGCTCTGGAGCGCGGGCATAGATTTCTCTATGTGTGCTACGACAACGAGGCGTATATGAACACAGGCAACCAGCGTTCCGGGGCGACTCCCTTCGCGTCTCAGACGACGACGGCTCCCACGGGAGAAAAGAGCTTTGGCAAGCCCCAGCGACGCAAAGACCTCACGGAGATCGTTGCCGCTCACCATGTTACGTATCTCGCTCAGGCTTCCATCAGCGATTGGCATGATCTGGCAGTCAAGGTCCGCAAGGCCGTCTCGGTGGAAGGCTCATCGTTTCTGAATGTTCTTTCGACCTGTCCGCGCGGGTGGGGACATCCTTCTGATCAGAGCATCAAGATCGCTCATCTTGCCGTGGAGACGTGCTATTGGCCCTTGTACGAGATCACTGACGGGAGATGGCACGTCAATTATATCCCTGAAGAGAAGCGCCCGATCACAGAGTGGCTGTGCTTGCAGCAGCGATTTGCCCATCTCTTTGAGCCGAGAAATAAAGGGCTCTTGCTTCAGATCCAGCAGCAAGTAGATGAAGACTGGGATCGTCTGGTGCGCAAGTGTCAGGAGTCGGATGGGGTTTATGAGACGCTATGAGCAGGGCAGTTTTTTCTTAGCGATTGAGCCGCGTCGCTGTAAAAGCTGCGGAGTCTGCGTCCAGAGTTGCCCCACGGGGATTCTCGTACTGAATGGGGAAGGCAAAGTCACGGTGCAGGATATCGCTCGTTGTGTCTTCTGTGGCATCTGTGAACAGAGATGCCCAGACTTTGCCATCTCCGTGCACAAGGACGCTGTGTTGCAGCCATCACCCCTATGAAAAAGAAGAGAAGCAGCAGCCAGACGAGACGCGCAACGCATGCAAACAACAACAGAGAGCCGGAGCTCGTTCAAGGCAATGAGGCTTGTGCTCAAGGCGCTCTCTATGCGGGTTGCCGTTTTTTTGCTGGGTATCCCATTACTCCCAGCAGTGAGATCATGGAATACCTAGCCCGCGAGCTTCCCAAGGCCGGCGGCGTCTGTATACAGATGGAGGACGAGATCGCTTCTATTTCGGCAGTGATTGGGGCTTCGTGGGGCGGCGCCAAAGCAATGACGGCCACGAGCGGGCCGGGGTTTTCGCTCATGCAAGAGAGCATTGGCTACGCCGCGATCACGGAGACCCCCTGTGTCATCGTGGATGCCCAGCGCGGTGGCCCCAGCACCGGCCAGCCGACGAAGGCTGCTCAGGGAGATGTGATGCAAGCTCGTTGGGGCACCCACGGCGATCACCCCGTGATCGTCCTAACGGCTTCGTGGGTGCGCGAGATCTTTGAGATGACTGTGTATGCTTTTAATCTCTCGGAGAGGTACCGGGTGCCGGTGATCTTATTGCTGGACGAGGTGCTCGCGCATCTGCGCGAGAATGTTGTCTTGCCGGAGCCCGGAGAATTGGAAGTGATCTCCCGTCGCCGCCCGGAGGACCCAGAGGAGTTTCGACCGTTTCTTGATGAGGCTATGGTCAACTTCGGTGAAGGCGCTCGGCTGATGGTCACGGGGATGTCTCATGATGAGATGGGGTTCCCAGCTCAGGGCAAGAAGGCCGCCGAGCAGCTGAGACGAATCGTCGCGAAGATCGAAAGCCGAGCTGAAGCATTGGCCCTCTATCAGGCGCATTTTATAGATGATGCCGAATGTGTGATTATCAGTTACGGAATAACCAGCCGTGCCGCCGAAGAAGCGGTCCGGGAGTTACGGGCCGCCGGAATCTCGGTGGGCTGGCTTGATCTCAAAACTCTGTGGCCCTTTCCAGAAAAGTTGGTGCGTTCCTGCACGGAGAACGCACGCTATGTGCTTGTCCCGGAACTGAATCTCGGGCAACTGGTGCGGGAGGTAGAACGTGCTGTGGCGGGTCGTGCCCTGGTCGAGCATGTGGGCCGTGTGGATGGTGCATTGATCACGCCGCAAGAGATCTGTCAGAGCCTGCGTGAACGCGAATCTGTAGGATATACTGTCGGTCGGAGGGCGCATGGCCCATAATTTTCAAGAGTATCTCAGACTGGAAAAGTTGCCCCACGTCTGGTGCCCCGGCTGTGGTCATGGGATGATCACCCATGCGCTGGCCCAGGCAATGGCTGAGCTGGAATTAGATTCCCGGCAAACGGTCGTGGTGGGCGGGATCGGCTGCTCTGGGCGCGCGGCGTTTCTCTTCGATATGGACACCATGCATACGACTCACGGGCGGGCCATTGCCTTTGCGGCCGGCCTGAAGCTCGTGCGGCCCACGCTAACGGTTCTGTTGACTCTTGGCGACGGTGATGCCCTGGGCATCGGAGGCAATCACTTTATTCACGCTTGTCGGCGCAATTTGGACTTAACAGCGATTATCTATAACAATTCGATTTACGGCCAGACGGGTGGACAGCTTGCGCCGACAACGCCCTCTTATAAGAAGAGCACGACCAGCCCCTATGGGAATCTCGAGCATCCGTTCGATATCGCACGGCTCGCTGCGGCTGCCGGCGCAACGTATGTAGCCCGAACGACCAGTTTTGATTTCCCTGATATGGTAAAGCGTATCACACAAGGCATTGTTCATAAGGGGTTTTCCGTCATAGAAGTTCTCACTGATTGCCCGACGTATTACGGGCGGATGAACGACATGCGCGATCCCTATGAGATGCTGCACCATCTCAAAGAGCATACGGTGCCTGTCGAAGACTGGGAAAAGCTGAGCGATGAAGAACGCGCTGATAAAATAGTCATCGGCGAGTTGGTTTGTGAAGAACGCCCGGAGTTTGTCGAGAGTTACTATCGTTTGATAGCACGGGTACAAGTGCGGGTGGAAGCGCATGGCCACTAAACAGATACAGCTCACGGGGGCGGGGGGGCAGGGGTTGGTCTTGGCTGGTATCATCTTGGCTGAAGCGGCAATGCGCGACGGCAAGAACGTCGCAGTCGCGCAGAGCTACGGCCCTGAAGCCCGCCTGGGAGCCAGTAAAGCCGAAGTCATCATTTCGACCGAAAAGATCGCCTACCCGCAGGTAACGCATCCCCATATTTTGCTCTGTCTCTCGCAAGAAGCTTTTGATAAATATCTTCCGGCTGTAGCCGAGCAGGTCCTGGTATTGATAGACTCACTGCAGGTGCAAGTGCCATCGTCAACGCAGAAAAACATTCGTACGTTGCCGCTCGTGCGTTCAGCTGTCGAGCAAGTTGGCACCAAATTGGTCGCCAATGTTATTGCTTTAGGAGCACTGAATGCGCTGGCGGAATTGGTCTCGTGGGAGAATTTGCAGGAGGCGGTGGCGCGCCGGACGCCGGAAAAGTATCGAGCCCAGAACCTACGCGCCCTGGAGATCGGTCGTCAGTTGGCTCAAACGCTACAATGACGCAGACAAAGGAGGCCTGATCTATGGCAACAACGGCAGAAGTCAAACGAGAAGGCGAGCTAAAGATGCTCAAGACGGCACGGTATTTTTTCGATGTGGCGGCGAACAGGCTGAAGCTAGAAGAGAGTCTAGTGGAGCTCTTGCGCTACCCAAAGCGCAAGCTGATCGTCAACTTCCCCGTGCGCATGGACGATGGCCGGACGATTAACTTTGAGGGCTATCGCGTGCAATGTCACCCAGTGCTGGGGCCGGGCAAGGGCGGTATTCGCTATCATCCGGACACCACGGTCGAGGAGGTCGAAGCCTTGGCTGTCCTGATGAACTGGAAGTGCGCGGTGGCCGGATTGCCCTTTAGTGGGGCCAAGGGTGGCGTCAAGTGCAACCCCAAAGAGATGTCTGTTGGGGAGATCGAGCGGCTCACCCGGCGCTATGCGGCGGAAATCTCGCCGATCATCGGGCCAGACGCAGATATTCCTGCACCCGATGTGTACACAAGCTCGCGGGAGATGGCTTGGATCGTGGACACGATCAGCATGCATAAGAGCGGCGAATTCGTGCCCGGTCTCGTGACGGGTAAGCCGTTGCTGCTGGGCGGCTCCCTGGGGCGTGAGACGGCCACGGCCCGCGGCGGCTTCTTCTGCACGCTCGAGGCGCTCGATCACTTAAAAACCAAGCTCGCAGGGGCTACGGTTGCTATTCAGGGCTATGGCAACGCCGGGTGGTACTATGCCAATTTCGTGCATGAAGCCGGCGCCAAAGTGATCGCGGTGAGCGACTCGCGTGGCGGTATCTATAATAGCAAAGGTCTCGACCCTCAAGCCGTCCAAGCGTTCAAGAAAGAGACGGGCACGGTCGTCGGTTTCAAGGGAGCAGATAAGATCACTAACGAAGAGCTGTTGGAACTCAAGTGTGACATCCTAGCGCCTTCCGCGTTGGAGGACCAACTGCATGAGCGCAACGCCAGCAAAGTGCAAGCTCGGGTCATCTGCGAGCTGGCCAACGGTCCGACGACACAAGAAGCCGATGCCATTTTGTACCAGCGGGGGATCTTTGTCATCCCGGATATTTTGGCCAACTCCGGCGGTGTCACGGTCTCGTACTTTGAGTGGGTGCAAGATCGTTATCGTTACTTCTGGGACGCTAAGAAAGTGGACAAGCGCCTGAAGCTCTTTATGACGGAATCGTTCCGGCGTGTTCTGGCCATGCACCTCAAAGAGAAAGTAGACGTACGCACGGCGGCATTTATGACGGCCGTAGCTCGTGTTGCCGAAGCGGCGCGGGCTCGCGGACTGTACGCCTAGTTAATAGATAAGGCGACGTTGGTAGGGGCACGGTGACCGTGCCCCTCTGTCTTTCTCGTCGTCTGCCTCCTGCTAAAGACGATCGGCCCGCCAAGGGTTTGCAGCAGGGCAGCAATCGGCATCCGTTTGGCGCTTTGCTCTCATCTATGCTATGCTCTCTTCCGTCTATGTGGTGGCTGAGTCTGGGGGCATTTTTCGCAAGCTTGGTCTTGACATGGTTATGGCTTGGCCTGCAAGGGCGCAGAAAGCTCGGCCAGCCCATTCGTGACTACGGCCCAGAGATACACACTCATAAGAAAGGCACGCCTACAGCGGGTGGAGTCTCGCTCTTGCTCGCGTTCTTCTTGAGCTGGGCCGTGCTGCTTCAGAGTCCACCAGATGCAAAAGCGCTCTTCGTCGGTGGAGCTATGCTGGGCTTCGGACTGATTGGCTTCCTCGATGATGGGCTCAAAATGTTTCAGCAACACTCGCAAGGTCTGCTGGGGCGACACAAGCTGCTCTTGCAGTGTGTTGTTTGCAGTTTGCTCGCCTGGGGAGCGTTCGTCTTTGCGCCTTTGCCCTCGGTACGAATCCCATTTGTTGGAGAGACCGTCGCGCTCTCTCCCTGGCTCTTTGTGGGATTAGTCTTTCTGGTCTTTATCAGCACAGTGAATGCTTTCAACGAGACCGACGGTCTGGACGGCCTTCTCGGAGGCGTGACGCTGATCGCGCTGGGGGCGTATGGGGTCATTCTTTGGCTCCAGAGCGAGCTCACGCTCTTGAGCGTCGTCTTGCTCGCTGCGATGGCCCTGTTGGGTTTTTTGTGGTGGAACGCCCATCCGGCGAGAATTATCTTAGGCGACACCGGCTCGTTTGCGCTCGGCGGACTGATTGGGGCGTTGGCGCTGGTGACCGGCACGGCGCTCTTGCTGCCGTTGCTCGCGCTCATTCCCGTGCTGGAGACGCTCTCGGTGATTATTCAAGTTATCAGCTTCAAGCTTTTTAAGAAGCGCGTCTTCAAAGTTTCGCCGCTGCACCATCACTTCGAAAAAGCCAAGGGCGTTGACTATGAGTTTTTTCTGCCCAACCAAGAGTGGCCCGAAGTCCTCATCACACTAAGATTTTGGATTGTCGCTGTGATCGGGGCGCTGTTGGGACTGCTAGGGTATCGCTAAGCCCCTCAGGTTTGATTCCCCCATCGCTTTTCTTTTATAGTGAGATCATGATTAGGATTAGTGCCAATGTAGAAAGGCTTATAGTCGAGCAGGCTGCGTTGATCGCAGCCCAGATGAACTCTATCGCCCGTTCAGCCCGCTCTGAAGAGGACGTGCGTCACGAGTGCAACAAGCTCATTGAAGATTTTCTTCAGAAAGCCGGACTTCAGATCAAAGGGCGTCACGAGTACGGGCTGGCTGGTGGACGGGTAGATTCAAAATATGCTGGGATGGCTCTGTAGAAATCCTTGGGTGCCGGATGCTCAAGCATCCGTCTCAGCAGATACAAGCCCGCTGAAGCGGGCTGGTGAGCGTGCTTGAGCACGCTTCCACCTGCTGAGCCGGCGACTTGAGTCGCCGGTCCCAGGGAGGTTTTCTACAGAGCCGTTCTACCGACCACTGCTTCCGTATCATTTGGTAGCGGTTGTCAAGCGACTGGATGGAGACGGATTCATTATCACAAGCTATGTGACAGATAGGATCAAGGAAGGAGAGCAGATATGGCCCACATCCGCGTGATCCATGATCCAATTGGAGAGACGCTCACGGTCTATTGGAAGGCTCCTTCGCAAGATCAAATATGCGAGGAGACAGGCGAAGGCGTGATTCTTATCAAAGATCGCCAGACCGGAGAAATCATCGGCTTTGAGCGGCTCTACTATAAGCCTGAGGCCCAAGTGCAGGCCGTCACCGTAGAGACGGTCGAAGCCGTTCGGTAAATTGGTCAGAGATGGCTCTCTTCCAACGCAAACCAGAAAAATATTTTCAGTTTTATGCTCAGGTGCACTTTCTCACCTGCGAGTTGTGCTTGAGCCATCACGGGGAGATTACTGATACTCCTACACTTCAACCCCCATTACACCCGACGTGTCGCTGCCATCTGCTCGAATTTCTCCCTACAGAGCTAGAATACTATCGCGAACAGGCCGAACGGATGAGACTTCGTGCTCAGCAAGAGCTTCAACGCCGCCAGCTCTGGAGAGAAGCCGTCGAGAGCTTAAACGGCGCCGACCCCACACAAGCTGAGGCGCTCTTTCGCCAAGCGGCCCAGGTCGAATTCTACCTCGAAGAGGTCGAACAGCTCTGCCAAGAGAAGCGCGACTTGCTTGCAAGCACCCCGGAGCTGCGCGCGCGGTTGCAGAAGCTCTTTATAAAGTCCTATCGCATGAAATTTAGCTTAGACAAATATCGCCCGATGTCCTCGCGGCTGATCTTGCTGTGGGAGACCCAGGGGATCGAACGGATCAAAGAACTCTTGCCATGACGCTCAAAAAGTCCGATCAGTTAGTCTTAGTGGGTTTTGTCGCTGTGGCGCTCGCGACGGCGCTCCTGACGCGGGCCACCCTGGCTCCAGAGAAGAGCATAGCACAATTTGTCACCCGTCTGAGCGAGCCGCTCGATCTCAACACAGCAACCCTCGAAGAACTGATAGATCTGCCGGGGATCGGGCCGGTCTTAGCCAGGCGCATCATTGCATATCGAGAAGCACGCGGGGGCTTTAAGAGTGTCGAGGAACTTTTAGAGATTCGCGGGATCGGCCCGAAGAGATTAGAGCAATTACGCCTGCGTGTCGAAGTTGGACAGCGCTAGATTTGAGTTTTCCGTTCCTTCTGCTAGACTAGAGCGTCATGTTCCGTTTGGTAGATCGCTACTTCGTACGCGAGATGATCTTTCCCTTTGTGCTCGCCGTCGTGGGATTTGTGCTCTTCATCGTGCTCAACCTCATCCAACAGCTCTCAGACTTCATGCTTGATCGCAATATCTCTCTCTGGGTGCTCTTTCAAATATTGGCCTATCGCCTGCCCGAACTCTTAGTGTATGGCTTGCCCGTCGGTGTTTTATTCGCGATCTTCTGGGCACTGGGCCGCCTCAGCCATGACCGCGAGCTGGTTGCTCTCCAAGCCGCAGGGTTCTCACTCAGAAGACTGATGTGGCCCGTCTTGCTCATGGGATTTATCACGACGGCCACGGCTTTCGCCGTGGGAGAACTGTGGATGCCCTGGGCCAATCATCGTTACTACGATCTCTTGCGCGAGATCTTTTTGATACGCTCTGCTCCGCAGATTCGTGAGTCGACGTTCGTGAAGATCAGCGACAGCGCTTACGCTTATATCGAACGGTACGACCCTCAGACCAAGGAGCTGCGCACCGTGATGGTCTTCGACCGAGGCGGCGGCGAATATCTCGATGAGCTGGCAGCACGCTTTCCCAAGATCATCACCGCCGAAGAAGGTCTGTGGGACGGCGAATATTGGCGACTGGCAAACGGGAAACTCCATAAGTTGCGCGATGATGGCCAGTTCGAGTACACCGTTATCTTTGAACAGCTTTCGATACGAGCCGGGCCCTATCTGCAAAAGCTCTTCTTTGAGCAGCGCACTCCTCATGAGATGGGTATACTCGAACTGTATAAACAGATAGAGTTGCTCCACCGCAGCGGTCTGGGAGCGGAGAGCTTGATCGTCGAGCTGCACTCCAAGATCGCCGTGCCATTTTCGGCTTTGATCTTTGCACTCTTTGGTGCTCCCCTGAGTTTGATCTTCGCGCAGGGAGGTGCCCCGCGCGGACGGGCTGCCGGTGTCATTATGAGCTTGCTCTTGGTTGCCGGCTACCAGGGGTTACTCTTATGGATGTCAACGCTGGGCAGGCGGAGCTTGATCGCACCTATCTTGGCTCCTTGGATTCCCAATATTCTGTTCGCGCTGATCGGGCTTCTTTTGCTGCTCTGGGTGGATCGGCTCAGCCGCATGGATCTTCTCGCGCGTCTGCGACGGCTCGTCCCGTTTGGGGCGTTCCTACTGGCTTTCGGGAACTTTTACACCGTTGCTCAAGAGCCACCGCCCATCTCGCTCGACCTGCAAGCCGACAAGCTCACCGTTGCCCGCGATTGGCGCGAGCTGACCGCTGATGGGCACGTTCGCCTGGAGTACGCCAATGGCCGACTCCAAGCGGACAGACTGAGTGCCCAGCGGATTCCCCCCTCTCTCTCTGATAAAGGGAGAGCGGAAGGAAGGAAGGGTGAAGCGTGGCGCATCGCTGCCCAAGGGAGCGTCTCTTGGGAAGGTGAGGGCTTCAAGGGCGAGACAGAAGCCATCGAACTCCAAATAGGGTGGGATGGCACTGCGTGGCAGCTAGAGGACGCACGATTACTGACAGCTCGCTTGGAGTACGAGCAGGGGAGCCTGCGCGCCGATGAGATCGTTGTGCGGCGCGCCGAGCATGAGCGCATATGGATCGCCGAAGCACGCGGCCGTGTGCGTCTAGAAGAGCAAGGGGACAAAAAGACTGTAGACTACGCTGACGCCGACGAACTGACGCTCGAACTGGTCACCCCTAGCCCTTCTTCCGTTCGTGAAGACGGGGCAGGGCAGGGTGAGGGCCAAGTGCGAGCCCGTTCGGCTGTATTGAAGAATTTCATCGGCCAGACGCGCTTTGAAAGCGCCGCCAAAAAGCAAGAGACCCTGCGTTTCCAAGGCCGCCAAGCCCAAGCGACTTTCTCCCCAGACGGACGCATCAAACTTCTAGAAATAGCCACGGGCGAGATCACCACGTGTACCTGCCCTGACCCGATCACACGATCAGCCTACTCGATCGCTGCGGCCGGCGTCCGATTGGAGCTTGGTGAGTCTGTTCTGGCAACCAATATCCTGTTAAAAACCTATGGGGTACCCATCTTCTGGGCCCCAGTCTACTTTGCCTCCCTGAAAGAAGAGACGAAAAACCCCTTGCTGCCAGACTTTGGACAGCTGCCCGCCCGCGGCTGGTACGTCCGCTGGCGCTTTCCCTTTGTCATTGACAAGAACAATACCGGCACGCTCGTGGTTGACTATTACACCAAACTGCCCGAAGTGGGAACGGGCATAGAATATAACTATAGATTTTGGTCGCAGCAGGGCCAGATGTCGGTCTATCGCCTCGTTGGTCGCGGCGAGTCCAGGGCCGTTGATTGGAACCATCAGGCCCAGCTGCCGCTGAACATGCGTTTATCT
The DNA here is from genome assembly GCA_037440025.1 of Candidatus Fraserbacteria bacterium. Taxonomy (GTDB): domain Bacteria; phylum Bipolaricaulota; class Bipolaricaulia; order RBG-16-55-9; family DRXL01; genus JANXCC01. The sequence continues at coordinate 65,811 of JBBIUX010000004.1, forward strand.
CTGGGGGTCTCTTCACGAACTGGCCTCTTAGAACAAGAAGCCCAGCGGCTCTTCTCGCGAGCGCTCTTGTCGGCTGACTGGGGGCCTGTGCGCTGGAGCGCGCTCTGGAGCCGTGATCACAACCTGCTGCAACCGGAGCCGGATAAAGAACAAATAATTCTCTATCGTCTCTTGGAAAAGACCCCGGAGCTGACGCTCTCGCTCGTGCCCCTGCGCTTGGGACCGCTCCCGCTCTCGCTGACGCTGGGTGTCGCGTGGGGCACATATCGTGAAAAGAAGCTGGATCGAGAAAACTTTGACGAGAGCACACGGTTTGATACCGTCGTGGGCTTGCAGTCTCTCGCGCTGGGAACGGCTATCTTCACCATGCAGACCAGCACCAATTATCGGCTCTCGCTCTATGAGCCCCAACGATATCGTCGTGAGGCGTATGATCTGACCGTGGCGCTCAGCCTGCGCCCGCTGCCCGGCTTGAGCGCCGACATAACGTATTCGTATCGGCGCGTCATAGGGCAAAGCCCATTTAGCTTCGATCAGCTCAGTCTGCTGCACCGGGTCACCATACGAGCGACCTCGACGACCGTACCATTCAAGCCTGTCTTCACGACCGGCTACGATCTTGAGCTAAAGACATTCGATCCGTTGCGTCTTGTGCTCCGCGAAAAGATCACGGGTCTTGATGTCGTCACCACCTGGGAGTATGATCTCAATCGATATCTTTGGAATAGAGCAGAACTCAGCCTGAGTGGGGCCCTGGATATTGTTGCTCTCGCTGCGCTGATGCCGGAGCCGCTGCGATCATCGTTGGATGTGCCTGGAGAGATACCCCCCCTCACCGTGCAGCTCTTGGCGGCCTATCTTTTTCCCATAAAATCATTTGAAGATCTGATTCTCAAGTTGCGTTGGGGCACGCACGGCTTGGGCATCAATTTTGATCTCAATCGTCTCTCTCTCAGACGATTCAATCTCGAAACGAGTTGGCAATGGGGGTCCGACTGGGAGTTTTCCATCAAAGGCGAGTACGATCTGCCCACGCAACGCCTCACGGCTCTGCAAGTAGGCGTGATAAAAAAATTCTGTCAGGCGTGTTGGCAGCTGGGCGTCTATAGTGACAGCCAGAGAATATGGCTCCAGGCACAGATCAACGCGTTCCCCACAGCGCAGGTGCGCTACTCGCCGACCGACCAAAGACTGTCATTCGGTTCCTAGCGTTGCCCAGGCTTGGCAGTTTGATGTATACTGAGAAGGGCACGTTGTAACATGCCCCTACTGGAAAACGATTCTTGCAATGGGGTGATCTCGTATGGAGGTACGGACCGTTTGTTTATTGGGGCACGCCAGCGCCGGTAAGACTGCTCTGGCCGAAGCGCTTCTGAAAAAAGGTGGCTATGACGCGAAATTCGATGTTACGCCCGAGGCCAAAAGTCGAGGACACTCTGTAGATTTAGGGGTCGGTAGTCTCCTCCAGGGCGAGAAGCTCCTACAGATTCTCGATACTCCGGGCTTCAGCGAGTTCGTCGAAGAGATCTATAAAGCCCTGTGGGCCTCTGAGACAGCCCTGTTGGTAGTCAACGCTGAAAAGGGCGTCGAGGTGCACACGGAAAAAGCGTGGGAGTTGCTGCAGAAGTTCAAAAGACCCTCTCTGGTCGTCATCAACAAGATGGACTTACCCAATGCTGATTTACCCAAGGCCTTAGAATCATTGCGCACGACGCTCTCCGGGAGGTTCGCTTGTCTAGAGCTTCCTATTCGTGAAGGCACGAACTTCGTCGGCTATGTGGATTTGATCGAAAATACAGCCGTCTACACAGATAAACGCAAGGGTGAGATCCCAGCGAATTTGAAAGAGATTGTCGCCGCGGAGCGCGAAAGTTTATTGGAAGTTCTCGCCGAAGCGAACGATGAGTTGATGGTCCATTTTCTCGAAGGCCAAGAGATCCCGGTGAACGAGATCCACCAAGCACTCAAAGATGCGCTGCGCAAGCGCATCTTCAGTCCGGTGCTCTGCGCATCACTGACCTCGGGGGCAGGCATTGATGCTCTGCTGGAAATGCTGCAGGCCGAAACGCCGACGTTCACGGAAGTGAACAGACCGTCAGAGAACTTTGTCGCCCAGGCGTTCAATCTCTTCTCTGACCAGTATCTGGGCAGGCTGGCATTTTTGAAGATTGTGGGCGGGACCATCTCTGAGGGAGACACTATCACGAACGTTAACACTGGTGCTCAAGAGCGCGTCAAAGAGATTTTGCGTTTTCACGGTGATAAGTCCGAAAAAATCCCACGAGCGCACGCTGGGGAGATCGTGGCGCTGGCCAAGTTGACCGATTGCCAGCTGGGCGATACATTTTCAGTCAACGGCTCAGCACAGAAGTTGCCCTGGCTTGAATTCCCCAAACCCGTCTTCGCCCGCGCGGTGACGCCGGAAACCCAAGCCGATGACGAGAAGATGAGCGGCGCCCTGAAAGAGATCGCCAGTGTCAAGGCGACGCTCAATTTCTATCGGGACACCGTGACGCACGAAGCGATCTTGGCCGGCTTGGGTGACACGCATTTGAATGTCTTCATCGAGCGGTTAAAGAACCGTTACGGTGTCTCAGTCAAGACGCACAAGCCCCATATTCCCTACAAAGAGACGATTCTTAAAATTGCTCAAGGGCAGTATAAACACAAGAAACAAAGTGGTGGAAGAGGACAGTATGGTGAGGCCCACTTGCGCGTTGAGCCCATCCCGGGCAAGAACTATGAGTTCGTAGACGAAGTCAAAGGTGGTGTCATCCCGCGCGAGTATATTCCCGCTGTGGAGAAGGGCGTCATCGAAGCGATGCAGCAGGGGATATTAGCGGGCTACCCCATGACCGATGTGCGCGTGGCCGTCTATTATGGAAGCTACCATGATGTAGACTCGAACGAGATCTCGTTCAAGATCGCGGGCTCCCATGCGTTTCGTTTAGCTGCTCAGGCTGCCCAGCCGTCCCTGCTGGAGCCCATTTATAGAGTGACGATCTGGACACCCTCAGATTACACGGGCGCCATCATTAGTAGCTTGAACGGCAAGCGCGGCAGGATTTTGGGTATGGGCATGGACGAGGGAGCCTCGGACGGGAGCGCGAAATTAGACAAGATCGAAGCCGAAGTCCCATTGGCTGAGATGATGGACTACGCACTGGAGCTGAAATCCATCACGCAGGGGCGGGCGACATTTCAGATGGAATTCTTGCGCTATCAAGTCGTGACCAGCGAAAAGCTCGCCGAGGAGCTGCTGAAGCGTGAGGGCAAGACCATCGGCAAACCGGCGGCTGAAGCGAAGTAAGCGCATGAAGCGACTTCAGATAAAGACCCAAGCGAAGCAAGAGATCATTGACATCACCGAGCGCATTGAACGCGCCGTGCGTGATGCAGCACTCCAAGACGGTGTGTGTACGGTCTTTGTCCCTCATACGACGGCGGCTATCACTATTAACGAGAATGCAGACCCGGCCGTGAAAGAAGATATTCTGCATGCCTTGGGGAGGTTAGTGCCCACGGGGCTGCACTATAAGCATGCTGAGGGCAACGCGCACGCTCATATCCGGGCCAGTGTGCTAGGGCACTCTGTCACAGTTCCCATTGAAGACGGGAAATTAGCCTTGGGTACGTGGCAGGGAATTCTATTTTGCGAGTTCGATGGCCCGCGCCAGCGCGAGGTATGGGTTATAGAGCTCTGTAAAGATCGCTAAGCAGGGGGATTATACTTGCTCTAGCGCATCTCCAGCCCCGGAATCTTGAGCCGTTGCTCCAAAAGATCTAAGAGCTTGGAGATGACCAGCACGCAAATTAAATAGATAAACGCGACGATGAGAAAGACTTCAAAGTAGCGAAAATTGCGCGAGGCGATGATCTGCCCCGTGGACATCAGCTCCGGAGCCCCAATGATAAACGCCACGGAAGAGTACTTCAGAGTATAGATCAGCTCGTTCGACCACGGGGGTATGACAATCCGTAGGGCTTGGGGCAGAATGACATAGCGAATCGCTTGGGCGTTGGTCATACCCACGGCGCGGGCTGCTAACATCTGGCCGCGACTGATCGACTGAATGGCCCCGCGAAAATACTCAGCTTGATAGGCTGCGCTGTTGAGCCCCAGCCCCACGATCGCCGCCGTCAGCGAATCGAGACGAATCTCAAAGGCCGGTAGCCCGTAATAGATCAAAAAGAGCTGTACTAAAACGGGCGTCCCGCGCACGAACTGCACATAAGCTGTGCTGAACCAATAGATAGGCTTGGTGCCGTAGACACGCCCCAGCGCGAGCAGCAGTCCTCCAACAAGCCCCAACCCAATAGCGAGCACGGTCAAGTGAAAGGTCGTCATCGTCCCTTGGAGGAGACGTGGCCAGATGTCGCAGACGAGTCGAATGAAACTCCCGACTTCCAAAGTTTGGCAGAATGGTGCGAGGGGGTTCACGAGCCCGTCCCTCCGTAGAGCTCGCTGATCTTTCCCAAGAATTGACGGGTGCGCGGCTGCTGCGGACGGAGAAAGATCTGTTCTGGAGGCCCTTGCTCGACGATAACACCCTTCTCCATGAAGATCACTTCGTCGCAAACAGATCGGGCGAAGCCCATCTCGTGCGTCACCACGACCATGGTCATGCCCTCGTCGGCTAAGTCTTGCATCACTTGGAGGACCTCTCCAATGAGTTCGGGGTCCAGCGCGCTGGTCGGCTCGTCAAAGAGCATCAGTTTGGGTTCCATCGCGAGCGCCCGCGCAATCGAGACACGCTGCTGCTGCCCGCCGGAGAGCTGGGCCGGATAGGCATTGGCTTTTTCAGCCAAGCCGACTCGATTCAGTTCAGCCATGGCGCGCTCGGTCGCTTGTCTTTTAGGAATTCTCTTCACTTTAGTCAACCCCAGGCGCACGTTATCTAAGGCCGTCAGGTGCGCAAAGAGATTGAAATCCTGAAAGACAAAGCCGATCTGCTGACGAATTTTGTTAATATCTGTTTTTGCGTTGGTGATCTCTATATTTTCTAGCCAAATGCGCCCGCCATCTGGTTCGGTCAGCCCATTGATGCAGCGCAGGAGCGTGCTCTTCCCCGTGCCCGAAGGACCGATAATTGCCAGGGCCTCGCCCTGGCGCACGCTGAACGAGACTCCCTTCAGGACTTCTTCGTTTCCGTAGCGCTTGTGTAAACCTTCGACCCTGAGAATTTCACAGGACACGACCGTGCTCCTCGCGTCGTTGCCCAGCCAGGCCGGGGACCCCTAACCGTCGCTCGAGCAGCTCTAAGAGCCATGTTCCCAGATACGTCAAGATCAGATAGATCACCGCGACGGTGATGAAGATGAGAAAGACCTCACGGGTGCGCTGCATGATCTGCCACCCCTGGCGAAAAAGCTCCGACACCCCAATGGAGAAGACGAATGAAGTGTCTTTCAACACGCCGGAGTATTCGTTCGACCAGCCGGGAATGGATAACCGGAGTGCCTGTGGTAAGACGATGTAGCATAGGGCCTGCAAGCGTGTCATGCCCAAAGCACGGGCAGCCAGCAGCTGTCCCTGTTTGATCGCTTGGATGGCTCCACGAAAGATCTGTGACTGATAAGCTGAAGAATGCAGGCCGAAGACGAGGACCGCTGTACCAAAGGGAGACAACGGGGGTTTCAAGCCAAAATAAAAGAAAATTAATAACACAAGGATGGGCATCGCCCGGAAGAAGCGCTCGTAGCTGGACATCAGCACAACGAGCGGGTGCGGGCCGTAGACCTGCCCCAACGCCACGGGAACCCCCAGCAAGAGTCCCACCAGCAATAAGCCCACCGTTAGCTCGACGGTGACGAGCGTCCCGTGGAGGAGCAGCGGCAGGCTCTCCCAGACTAGCTGCAGCTTTTCGATAGTGGCCCCCTTGAAAAGAACGAGGGCACGCCCTGGTGGGGCGCACCCTCTCACCCTTGGGCGAACCTACGGCTTCTTATAAGGCTGCCCGGCCATGCACGCCGCCAGGTTCTCGGCGTAGGCGTCAGGCTGGTTCTTCTCCAAAAAGCCCTTCAGGTCACTATAGCATTGCGTGATCCTGTCCAAGTTCACGTCCACCCCGAAGTAGGCCTCGACGAGGTTGTTCCAGACGCCCTTCTTCTGCATCTCCTTCATGCCGTCGTTGATCCGGGGGAGGAGTTTGTGGGGGTCGCCCTTGCGCACGAGGAAGCCGAACTGCTCTTCGGTGATAATAATCCCGGCGATCTTGAGCACGCCCTTGGAGGCTTTCACAGCGACCTTGGCTGCCGGCTCGTCTTCGACGACGGCGTGAATCTGCTTATTAATTAAGTCCTGCTCCGCCAAGGGATAGGTCTCATAGAGCTTGAGCTCGACCGCAACCCCTTGCTTGATCACGTTGTCTTCAACCCACTGAGCACCGGTCGTGCCGCGCTGCGCCCCGATCTTGTTGCCCGCTTTGAAGGCCGTAATGATATTCAGCCCGGAATCAGTGCGCACGAGCACCGATTGATTGGACTCCCAGTACGGATTGGAGAAGTCCACGACCCTGGCGCGCTCCGATGTGATGGTGAACCCCGACGCGCCGATGTCGCACTGGCCAGCCTGCACCGCTGGGATGATCGAGTCAAACCCCAAATTCTGAATCTCTATCTTGTAGCCCTTCAGGATGGCGATGATGCGCATGACATCCAGATCGAACCCGACGAACTGCCCTTTGGCGTCCGTCCACTCGAACGGCGGCCACGAAATGTCCGAACAGACCTTGAACGTTTGGGTCTGGGCCTGCGGAACAAGACCTCCTACTCCCAAGGCCAAGACCAACACACCGATCACGACACCCCACTTCAGCGTTGCTCGCATAGTGCTAACCTCCTTAGTTTAGCACTTCAGCGTTAGCTCCAGCAGCCAAGAGTGACAACTATAGCAACTTGACAGCTGACAGGCCGCGTGTGCTATAATACATATATGAGCTTTTCTGAAGGGGGGTCTTATGATGTCGAGTGTTACCTTCACCTTCGTTGGTGAAGCCCATGGTCGCTTCCAACAGTGGCTGGCCGACGGGGTGCGCCGAGTCCTCGTGGCCCGAGGGCATCGCTACTGCCCCAAGCCGCCGCGTGATATTCGAGTCGTCTTCAATATCATTGATGCTCAACGACCCCGGCCCTTTCGCCGCCGCACGCAGGCGACTTTCGTCGTCGCGATTGCCGAGGCAGATACAGCTGCGCCGCAGCCTGCCGTGAGGCTAAGAGCGCCCCTCAACGGTCACCAACCCTTGTTGAAAGTCGTCTACCCGTTGTTAGTCCGGTCGCTCTCCAACTTGGTGCTCTATATTATCCCCGGCGAGCAGGGACCGACGGTGTACGGCGTCACCCCAGAACTTGGCTGCTACACCATTCCGCCAGCGGAGAGCGATGAACGCTTCTTCGCCCAGCTGTATGAGCGCCTGCTCCCGGTGGCAGCCTCGCGCTTGATCATCAATAACATCTTTGTCGCGGACCTGCCGCCTGGGGCAGGGGATGCTCAGGCCGAGCAGCTGCGCCGCGCCGGACAACGGCTGGCGGCGTTGTCGCTGTTGCCGGCCCCCTTTCCCTTGGAGGAACTGCTCTCCCCGGCACTGATGCGCCACCTCTATCGGCTCTACGGTATTGGGGGCTTGAGCTACGGCAATCTGAGCATTCGCCGCGATGCGACCAGCTTCTGGATGAGCGCCAGCGGCGTGGATAAGGGCAACTTGCAGCACATCGGCCGCGATATTCTGCTCATCACTGGCTACGATGCCAACCAGAGCGCGATGGTGGTGAGCGTGCCGCCTCAGGTGGAGCCGCGGCGTGCCTCGGTAGATGCTATTGAACACTGGCTGGTCTATCACGAGCATCCTGAGGTGGGCGCGATCGTGCACGTCCACGCGTGGATGGACGGCGTGTCGTCTACCGCGATCAATTACCCTTGTGGCACCATCGAGCTGGCCCAAGCGGTAGCAGAGCTGGTGCGTCAGGCACCGGACCCGGCGCGTGCCGTCGTAGGGCTCAAAAATCACGGCCTGACGATCACGGGCCCGGATATGGACGATATTTTTGCGAGAATCGAGGAGCGGCTCTTGCGTCAGATTCCCATGAGCTTCTAAACCGCTGATGTGCTCTCTCCCCGGTGGGCTGGCGGAGTAGCTCTATGGCAGCGATGATCGAGACGCAGAATCTCACAAAGTATTATTATCAAAAGAGGGGCACGCCTGCGCTGCAGGGCGTCTCCGTGCAGATTCCCCAAGGCAACGTCGGGCTCTTGGGCGAGAACGGCGCGGGCAAGACGACGCTCATCAAAACTATCTTGGGGCTGCTGTCGCCGACAGCGGGGTCGGCCCGCGTGCTGGGCTATGACAGCGCCGACCGAGAACTGCGCCGTCGCGTGGGCTACATGCCCGAAGACGATTGTCTCCCTCTTGATCTGAGCCCGATGGATTTTCTTGTGCGCATGGGGCGTCTCTCAGGGCTTCCATATCGCGCGGCGATGGAGCGTGCCCATGACGTGCTGTATCTGGTCGGCTTAGGCGAAGAACGTTTTCGCCCCATCGGCGGCTTCAGCGTCGGGATGAAACAGAGAGTGAAATTAGCGCAAGCCCTGGTGCACGACCCCAAATTAGTTCTGCTGGACGAGCCGACGAGTGGGCTCGATCCTCAGGGCCGTGATGAAATGCTCCAGGTCATTCGAGATATTCGTGATAAGCTGCAGATCAATATCTTACTCTCGACGCACTTATTGACCGACGTCGAGCGCACCTGCGACGCCGTGGTGATTCTGCGAGAAGGGCAAGTTGTGACGCAGGGGTACTTAAAAGACCTGCTGACAGGGTTTGAAGATCTGGTCTATGTGCGGGTCTCCGGAGATACCAACGAATTCTCTCAAGTGCTTCAGAGAGCGGGGCTACGCGCTTCAGTAATCGGGGCGGAGCTGGCGGTGGAGTTCGACGGCGAGCGCGTGTACGATATCTTATGGCGTGAAGCAGCGCGCACGGGAACGCAGATTCGGCGCATGGAGCGCCAGGGCCATACGCTGGAACAGCTCTTTTTGAGACTCCATGGAGATGTTCTATGACCCCCAAAGGCGTGATCTACGATCAGGGCTACCGGCGCTACCAAGGGCGCTATCGCGGGCGCGGCTACGCCATCGGGAGCTTGATCGTTTCTGATCTCAAGCGCGCCTTGGGCGTGAAGAAGAATTGGCAGTATAAGACGGGGTTGTGGGTTCTCTTCGCGATCATCTTCGCCCAGACGCTCGTCTTCTTTTTTGTGGATTTCGCAGCCAGGATGGGAACTGGGGCACCAACCGCCCTGACTAATCCCCATAGCGCACTCTTCGACGGCATGAGCATTATTCTTCTCATTCTGAGCGCCATGGTCGCACCGGACTTGCTTTGCAGTGATAGAAAATGTAAAGTCGTATCGCTCTATCTCGTCCGGCCCATCGAACTCTATGACTATTTGCTCGCCAAGGGAGCGGTGCTCTTCGGATTTCTGACGTTGATCGCCTTCATCCCACAGCTTGGGATTTTTGTCGCCAAGGCCTTCACCGTACCCGACGCGATCAAATACTTTATAGAGCATAGCCGAGACTTCGGAGCCTCGTTTGCTTCAAGCCTGCTCTATGCTGTATTTTATGCGTCCTTGGCTATGGCTATCTCATCACTCACGGCGCAGCGGGCCTACGCCACCGGTGCGATTATCGTCGTCCCAATTCTGCTGGGGGCAGCATCAGCCCTGCTTTTCGCGACAACGAAGAACGATTACTGGCAACTGTTGGACATAGACGGCCTTCCCGACGGCGTGAAGAACGCGCTTTTTGGTGTCTCCTACACTGTGTCGGAGACGAGCGTGACCATTCGGCCTCTAGAATGGTGGGTCTACCTGATAGCCCTGGGAGCAGTCGTCGCTCTCTCATTGAGCATTGTGCTCTTCAGTTATGCCAAGGAGCGCCCATGAGCGCTACTCTCTCTGTGCAACACGTCAGTAAATGGTACGGCGAGATCGTAGCCGTCAGTGACGTCTCCTTTGAGATCGGGCCAGGGGTAACGGGATTGCTCGGGCCGAACGGCGCGGGCAAGACGACGCTCTTCAAAATGATCGCCGGGCTGCTCACACCCAGTCAAGGCACGGTGCACGTGCTAGGTCGCTCACTCAGAGAGAACCCACGGCTGTACAGAAAGTTGGGCTTCTGCCCTGAGGCGGACAATCTCTATGATTTTATGAGCGGGTTTGAGTTTCTAGAACTGAACGCAGCCATGCACGCTCTGTCCGACCCCAAAGCAGCTGCATTGAGTGCCCTGGAGCGCGTCCAACTGACAAAAGAGAAAGATAAAAAGATCGGAGCGTACAGCCGTGGGATGCGCCAACGAATCAAACTCGCTCAAGCGCTCGTTCATGACCCAGAAATTCTCTTGCTCGACGAACCCCTGAAAGGGGCTGACCCCATCCAGCGCGTGCTCTTGATGGAGATCATTCGTTCGTTGGGCGAGGCGGGCAGAACCGTGGTCGTCTCTTCGCATGTGCTGTATGAAGTGGAGCGCATGGCCAGAGAGATTCTCTTAATCAATCGCGGGCGTCTGGTGGCTTCGGGGGACTTTCGCGCCATTCGCGAAGCCATGTACGACCGGTCACACCGGGTTTTGCTCGCTGGTCGCGAGGTCAAAAAACTAGCGGCCCTGCTCACCGAGCGGGCCCTAGTGACCGGTGTGACCATCTCTGATAATGAGCTGATCGTCGAGGTACAAAGCCCGACGGCGTTTTATAGTGGGCTTCCCCGGGTGGCCGTCGAAGCCGGGGCGTGCATTGAAAGATTAGTCGGGTTGGACGAAGATTTGGAGAGCGTCTTTCGCTATCTGGTGCGGTGAGAGTGATCCTATGTTCAGCAGGGCGATCTTCCGGTTGAGCGTGCGCCAGCTCGTAGGGCGCCATCGCTGGTTTGCGCTCTTCTTTTTGATAGTGTTAGCGGCGCTTCCGGCGCTCATCGCCGGGTTGATTCTCGGTTTTGCGCCGCTTCTCGAAGAAGGCTCTTTCGGCGAGAGCGCCCGAGCGACAACGAGCCGCACTCTGTTTGAGAATCTCATGCTGACGTGGATCGTGCCAGCCTTGGTGTTGCTGGGAGGAGCCAACGTCCTCCGTGACGAGATGCAGAATCAGACGATAGACTATCTCTATCTCAAGCCGATCTCACGGCTGGGGCTGGTGCTCTCGAAGTTCACCGGGGCGCTGGTCCCCCCGCTGGGGTTGACGGTCATGGGCATTGCCTTCTCCACAGCAGTCTTGGGGGATGGACGGGTCGGAGCCTTTCTGGCAACGGGAGTGGTCGCGACACTGGCATATAGTGCTCTCTTCTTCGCGCTCAGCCTCTTTCTCCATCGTACAGTCATGTGGGCTTTCGGGTATCTTTTGATCTGGGAAGGCTTTTTGTTCGGCATCTCCCGCCCCGCCTCGTATTTGAGCATCAAACGCTATACGCTCAGTCTCCAAGAGGCCCTGCTCGGCGGCTTTCCCGAGCCCTCACGGGAAGTAAGTCTGGCCGTGCTGTTCGTCTTTGTCGTTCTCTGTGTAGCGCTCTCAGTGTGGCGCGTGCGCACCATGGAGTTTCCGGCAAGCACAGAATAAAAAAATTTGGCTTTGTAGAAATCTCCTGGAGCCGGCGGATCAATCCGCCGTCTCAGGAGGTGCAAGCGTGCTCAAGTAGGGGCGTATGGCCATACGCCCTTACAAAACCCGCTTCAGCGGGCTTGGATCTGCTGAGACGGATGCTTGAGCATCCGGCACCAAGGATTTCTACAGAGTCTAGAGAGGGCTAGGAAAGATACGCGATAATCCCCTTGCGCACGATCATCACCGCGATAGCTGCTAAAATTAAGCCGGCGATCTTGGAGAGCGTGCGCATCCCTGATTCTCCTAAGATGCGATTGATGCGATCAGACACCCAAAAGACCAGCCCCGCAATGAAGATATTGGCGACCGTGGCAAACACTGTAGGGATCAGTCCGTACTCGTCTACGAGCAATAAGCTCGTGGTGAAGACTGCCGGACCGGCAATCAGGGGGACGCCTAAAGGAACAGCGCCTAAGCTCTCGTGATCTCCGGGCGGCTGCTCGCGCTCCCCAGCTATCAAACCACGCAGCGCGAGCAAAAAGAGCAACACCCCACCGGCGATCATGAAGTCGGCTACCGTGATCCCCAGCAGATGGAAGACGCCCTTGCCCACTCCCAAGAAAGCAAGAGCAACGGCTGTGGCCGTCAGCAACGACTGCCAGATGATGCGACGCACGCGAGCACGCTCCAGCCCTGCCGTCAGACCGATGAAAATGGGGAGCGTTCCCAGCGCATCTACAGCCACAAAAAGCGGCACAAAACAGAGCCAGAATTCCAACATCTTGCGAGCCTCCAGACCAGCATTCTACCTCAATGGCCCGCTCTATGTCTATCGAGAGAATACCCCCGCCTGCATTGAAAGGTCTTTCGGCGCTGATTATACTGAAGTCCTTCATTGTAGAAACTGAAGGAGATTGAATTCATGGACGAAAGAAGCCTTGCACGAGATTCTTTTGAAACCGGCAGCGGCAAAGCAGTGCTCTATCGCCTCGACTACTTGGAAAAGGCGAAGCTGGGGAACGTCTCACGGCTGCCCTTCTCACTGAAGGTGATGCTTGAAGCGTTGCTGAGAAACTGCGACGGGCACGTCATCACTGGAGAGGACGTAGCGGCTTTAGCTGCCTGGAACCCCACACTGGTTTCTCCCAAAGAGTTACCGTTCAAGCCCGCCCGTGTATTGTTACAAGATTTTACAGGTGTCCCTACAGTGGTTGACTTGGCCGCCATGCGCTCCGCCGTCAACAGATTGGGCAGCACCCCCCAGAAGATCAATCCGCTCGTCTCTGTAGATTTGGTGATAGATCACTCCGTGCAAGTAGACTATTTTGCTTCGCGCTTGGCCCTGGAGCGCAATGCCGAGATCGAGTTTGAGCGCAATCGTGAACGCTATGCGTTCTTGCGGTGGGGGCAGGAAGCGTTTCAAAGTTTCCGAGTTGTCCCCCCGGCAACGGGAATTGTGCACCAAGTGAACTTAGAATTTCTCGCCAAAGTCGTTTTCTTGCGCCAAGAGAGGGGAGAACTCGTTGCCGTTCCGGACACACTCGTTGGCACGGACTCACACACGACGATGATTAATGGGCTGGGGGTGGTAGGCTGGGGAGTTGGAGGGATCGAAGCCGAAGCGTGTATGCTCGGCCAGCCCCTCTATATCGTCACTCCGGAAGTGATTGGGTTTAAGTTTACAGGGCACTTGCGCGAGGGGGTCACGGCGACGGATGTGGTCTTGACTGTTACGCAAATGCTCCGGCAGAAGGGTGTCGTAGACAAATTTGTTGAGTTCTACGGCAACGGGCTCAGTCAGCTGTCGCTGCCAGATCGGGCGACGATTGGGAATATGGCTCCAGAGTACGGCGCGACGATTGGGTTCTTCCCCGTGGACGACGAGACGCTACGCTATTTGAGAAGGACCGGGCGCACGGAAGGTGAAGTGCGGCTCGTCGAGCGCTACGCCAAAGAGCAAGGGCTTTTCAGAACAGATCAGACACCCGATCCGCTCTTCACTGATACGCTTTCACTGAGACTAGAAGACGTCGAGCCGTCGGTGGCCGGACCCAAGCGCCCGCAAGATAGAATCAGACTTTGGGACGTCAAGCGCGAGTTTCGCAGGGTGCTCACGGCGCCGGTGAACGAGAGAGGCTATGGACTGGGGGAAGAGGCCCTCACCCCCAGCCCCTCTCCCGACCTAACCCCCTGGCCCCCTTCCCTAAAGGGAAGGGGGGAACTCCCCTCCCTCTTTAGGGGAGGGGATGGGGGAGAGGTCAGGCGGGGTGAGGGCCTGCGCCACGGCTCCGTCGCCATTGCAGCTATTACGTCGTGCACCAACACGTCCAACCCATCGGTGATGATCGCCGCGGGATTGTTGGCGAAGAAGGCCGTTGAGCGCGGACTCAGAGTTCCGTCTCATGTGAAGACGAGTCTCGCCCCCGGTTCTAAGGTCGTCACAGAGTATCTACAAAAGTCAGACCTGATGTCCTATCTCGAAGAGCTGGGATTTCACTTGGTTGGCTACGGCTGCACAACGTGTATCGGCAACAGCGGCCCGCTACCTGAACTCGTTGCGAAAGAGATTTTAGAAAAGAACCTCGTCGCAGCGGCGGTACTGTCAGGCAATCGCAACTTTGAAGGGCGCATCCACCCGTTGGTGAAAGCGAATTTTTTGGCGTCGCCGCCGTTAGTGGTTGCCTACGCGCTCGCCGGAACGGTAGATATTGATTTGGCGCATGAGCCGCTGGGCACCGACAGAGATGGAAGACCCGTCTATCTCAAGGAGGTCTGGCCCTCTCAGAAGGAGATCGCCGAGACAATTGCTCGCGCGATTGACTCAGAAATGTTCAAGAAGACGTACGCCAACGTCTTCGACGGCAATCCGCAGTGGAACGCGATCACCGGTAGCGACAGTGAGATCTATCGCTGGGACCCCAAGTCGACATATATTCAAGAGCCTCCGTACTTCACGGATTTTTCGCTTAAGCCAGTCCCACCAAAAGAGATCCGTGGAGCACGGGTGCTGGTCATGCTGGGCGATTCCGTGACGACCGATCACATCTCGCCGGCGGGGGATATTCCCGTAGACAGCCCAGCGGGGAAGTATCTACGAGAGCATGGCATCGAAAAGAAGGACTTTAACTCGTACGGCTCGCGCCGGGGCAACCATGAAGTGATGATGCGCGGCACGTTCGCCAATGTGAGACTGAAGAATCTCTTAGTGCCCGGCGTCGAAGGCGGGGTGACGGTGCACTTTCCCAGCGGAGAGAGGATGAGCATCTACGATGCAGCGATGCGCTATCAGTCTGAAAGAGTGCCGTTGCTGGTGCTGGCTGGAAAAGAGTATGGGACGGGGTCGTCGCGCGACTGGGCGGCGAAGGGCCCGGCGCTGTTGGGAGTGAAGGCGATCATTGCTGAGAGCTTCGAGCGCATCCATCGCTCGAACTTAGTGGGGATGGGGGTCTTGCCCTTGCAGTACGCAGAGGGGCAGAACGCTGAGAAGCTGGGGTTGACGGGGCACGAGATCTTCGATATAGCGGGCATCTCAAAGATCGAGAGACCGCGTCAAGAGTTGACGGTGCGGGCGCAGAGGCCCGACGGGAGCGTGACGGAATTCACCGTGATCGCGCGGCTCGACATCCCGATCGAGATCGAGTACTACAAGAACGGGGGGATTTTGCAGACGGTGCTAAGACAGTTGCTCTCGCAGGGGTGAGTGGTCTACTAAAAGCCGCTGCGAAGACGTGAGCTGAGGGAAGCTGGTAAAACGCAGGCTGGAGAAGGCACGGAGCGTGGAACTTTTTTAGCCGAACGACACCTCCCACAGGTCGTTCGCAAACCCCCCAGCACTCCCGCCGAAGATGTACATCTTTTCTTGATTGGGCACCCACACGGCGCTGTGACTGTCCCGCGCTGCTAGCTTTTCGCCCTCAATCGCCAGCTCGACCCAGCGCTCTTGCTGAGTGTCAAACGCCCACAGATCGCCAAAGACTTCAGCTCCCCGACCGCCGAAGACTAGCGGGCCGTCGTCAGGACCTAAATCGCTCCAACTATCGCTGTCGAGCGAAAAGCTCCATGTGTCGTCAAAGCGCCCGCCCTCGGAAGTAAACCCAGCAAACCCTCCCTCCTCAGGGGAGGGGCTGGGGAAAAGTCATTCTTAAAATCCCAAGATGGACTCCGGGCGCACGTGATGGCACGTATAACCGTTGGGGTGCTTTTGCAGATAGTCTTGGTGTTCTTCTTCAGCCCGCCAGAACGGGCCGGCTTTGACGATCTGCGTGACAATCGGCCTGCCCCATCTGCTATATCTGTTTAGGCGCTCGATGAACTCGAGCGCAATCCGGCGCTGCGCTTCGGTGTGATAGAAGATCGCCGAACGATATGACTCGCCGATATCGTTCCCTTGACGGTTGAGCGTCGTCGGATCGTGCATCCGAAAGAAATAGCGCAAGAGCTGCTCAAACGGGAGCTGCTGGGGATCATAGATCACCCGCACGGCCTCGGCATGACCGGGGTGATGGCGATAGGTCGCGTTGGGGACTCTTCCGCCGGTGTAGCCCACATCAGTGTAGACAACGCCCACAATCTTTCTCAAAATCCCTTGCATCCCCCAGAAGCACCCTCCGGCTAAGTAGACGACCTCCACGGGGAGCTGACCCGCATGGATGAAGGGCTCCACATACTGCCCGTAGCCTTCTGCAATCATCTGATCCACAGGGACAAAGCGCAGCGCTGCTGAGTTAATACAGTAACGCTTGTAGGTTGGCGGCGGCCCGTCGTTGAAGACATGCCCCAAGTGCGAATCTCCGTGCTTGGAGCGCACTTCCGTGCGCACCATCCTGTGTGAACAATCAGGCTTCTCGACAATGTTTTCTGGCTCAATGGGCTGGGTGAAGCTGGGCCAGCCCGTGCCCGAATCGAATTTATCTAGTGAAAAGAACAACGGTTCGCCGCTCACGACGTCTACATAGATGCCTGGCTCATGATGGTCCCAGAATGCATTTTGAAACGGCGGCTCGGTGCCGCAGTTGCAGACGATCTCAAACTGTTCGGGTGTAAGACGTTTCTTCAGGTCTTCGAAAGAGGGCTTCTCGTGATGCGCCATGAGCGCCTCCTGTCACAGAGTTATTATAACACAAGTCTTTCACGGAGTCAAGATGGCCTCCGGCTCTAACTTGGGGATGGAGACAGGGGAGAGAGTCTGGATGCCCCAGAGAAGTAACCTCCCCAGGGTGGCGAGCCACCCTCTCACCTCC
>JBBIUX010000005.1:0-77041 GCA_037440025.1 Candidatus Fraserbacteria bacterium
AGCACGTGCTTCCAGACGTAGGATGGGAAGTGGTTCTGGAGTCGTTCCAGGATCGGCATGGTATCCTCCTTCGTTCTTAGGACTGAAGGCTAGGATACCATGCTTTTGCCCTCATGAAAGACTTGTGTATAGCACAGTTGCGCTCACGTTGCTCATCGCTATAATCTCCGACGGTGATGTGACATGCGAATCGCAGCTATAGCTGTACTCTTATGTGTCTGGGTCTTCGTCCCCGGCTCAGCTCAATCTCGGCTGACTTTGATCTTGGATTGGCTCCCCAACCCCAATCACGTCCCGCTGTATGTCGCCCAAGAGATGGGATTCTTTGCTGCCGAAGGTCTTTCAGTCTCTCTGCAAGCTCCGACGGCCTTCGATCCTAGCGACCCGGCCAAGCTCACC
The DNA here is from genome assembly GCA_037440025.1 of Candidatus Fraserbacteria bacterium. Lineage (GTDB taxonomy): Bacteria > Bipolaricaulota > Bipolaricaulia > RBG-16-55-9 > DRXL01 > JANXCC01. The sequence goes on from JBBIUX010000005.1 coordinate 400, forward strand.
GCCGCTGGCCGCGCTGATCTCGGGATCACCACGCCGATCAATCTGATCATCGTGCGTGCGCAAGGGGTTCCCCTGACGGCTGTCGGCTCTCTGATTCAAAAACCGCTGGGGGGCCTACTCGCCCTTAAAGAGCGAAATATCAAAACGCTCGCGGACTTCCAAGGGCGCAAGATCGGTTATTCCCTCGAACCCGAAGAGCCCGTCTTGTGGGCGGCTATGTTAGAGACAGCCGGCTTAAAGCCGGGGGATTACCAACTTATCAACGTCGGCTTCGACACGCTCCCGGCATTGCTCACGGGCCAAGTGGACGCCATCGGCGCGTTTCGCAACGTCGAGAAAATTCTCATAGAAGTCCAAGAGCAGAAAGAGACCGTCTTTTTCCCATTTGAGGGACACGGCATCCCCGATCACCCGCAGCTTATTTTCATTGCCAACGAGACCACCGTGCAGCAGAAGGCAGAGCTTTTGAGAAAATTCTTGCGTGCGGTAGCGCGCGCTATAGTGCTGACGCTCCAAGACCCGAATCGGGCGTTTGGGCTCTTTCTCAAAGCCAACCCTGATCTACAGAGGGACGCTGACCTCAACCGGCTCTTTTTCGACGCAACTATCGTGTTCTTCCAGGGCGCGCCCTGTCACAATCAGCTGGATAAATGGGCGCGGCTCCAAGACTTTCTCTTTGAAAAAAAGCTGATCGAGCACACGAGCGACTTGACCCAACTGGTCAATATAAATCTTCTGCCGCCGGAGTGTGTGCGATGATCGGAGTTGGGTTCTATCAGTTCTGTCCGGTCTTTGGCGACAAGCGCGCTAATTTACAGAAGCTCGCCGAAACGTTAGTAGGGGCGAAGCATGCTTCGCCCCTACTCATGGTGCTGCCGGAGCTGTGCACCACGGGGTATCTCTTCACGTCGCAAGCCGAAGTGAACGAACTCGCCGAACCGATCCCCGGCCCGACGACGCTCTTTTTAGAAGGTCTCACTCGCCGTAGGCATTTGTGGCTCGTGCTGGGCATGGCCGAGCGCGATGACATCTCTGGGAAGTGCTATAACTCAGCCGTGCTCATCGGTCCGGATGGTTACAGAGCAACGTATCGTAAAGCCCATCTCTTCCTTGAAGAAAAACTCTATTTCGCCCCCGGCAATACGCCCTTGAGGGTCTACGATCTGGGGATCGCGAAAATGGGGATGCTTGTCTGTTTTGATCACTTCTTCCCGGAGGCAGCGCGCGTCTTGGCGCTTCAGGGGGCACAGATTATTTGTCATCCGTCGAATTTGGTCTTGCCGGGGCGGGGCCAACAATTGACACACGTCCGTGCTATTGAAAACCGTGTCTTTTGGGTCTTGGCCAATCGCTACGGGGCGGAAGAGCGTGAGGGCAAGAAGCTCTCTTTTACGGGAGCGAGCCAGATCGTCGCGCCCAACGGCGACATTCTAGTCCAAGCCCCACCGGATGGAGAGTCTGTGCAGGTCATCGAGATCAGCCCCGCAGCAGCCGACGACAAGAAAGTGACGGCGATGAACGATCTCTTCGCGGACCGGAGGCCAGAGTTGTATAATCAGACACTGTGAAGCCCCTTCCCATCCGCTCGCGAATCGAAAAGCTGGAGCTGGTGAAGGCTTGACAAACCAGAAGAGAAAGACTATGCTATTTGCTAAACAGGAGAGGCGTGCGCAGTCCTGTGGACGGACTTTGAGAAGGAGGTTCCTATGCCGACCCGCATAACATACCGAGATAAATGGCTGGGAGGCGGCGAGTCATTGCCACAACGGGCTTTATCTAGCCTTCGAAAGGAAATCCGAAGGCAGCTTATGCGGGTCCATCTAATTATTGTTAGCTGGCAACACACAATGACATGGGAGTGAAAAGGTGAGCATGAGGAAACACCACAGCCATGAAGCTATGGCAGACCGCCGCAAAAAGTCTATCGGTCGACCGGGCGGCCCAAAACGCCGCCTCCCCCCCAAAATCACCGGCTTGAACGGTGAAAAGCTCATTCCGTTCGGGTGGTACGGGGGAAAGTTCTCCCATCTGGCGTGGCTTCTACCACTACTCCCGAAGTGCCATCACTACTGTGAGCCGTTTGCTGGGTCCGGAGCTGTCCTCCTGAACCGTCCCCCTTCCCCAATCGAAACCTACAACGATCTTGATGGCGAAGTCGTCAACTTCTTTCGCGTCTTGCGGGATGAGAAGGACAAACTGGTCGAGGCCATTGGTCTGACACCCTTCTCACGAGAGGAATTCGCTCTGGCTTGTAAACTCGACCACAAACTTCCACCTCTAGAACGCGCCAGACGCTTCTACGTCCGCGCTCGGCAAGTACGGACGGGCCTCGCGCAAACGGCTTCGCTTGGTCGATGGGCTAACTGCAAAAACACATCACGGGCTGGCATGAGTGGCGTAATCAGCCGTTGGCTCGGCGCGATCGAGGATTTGCCCCAGATTGCAGAACGGCTTTTGCGCGTCCAGATCGAAAACCGGCCTGCGAGCGATGTGATCTGTTTGTATGATTCGCCCGATACGCTTTTCTACTGCGATCCACCGTATGTACATGACACGCGCGGCGATGCCAAGGCATACGGCTATGAGATGACGGACCAGGAACATGCGGACCTTGCGAAACTGCTCAATAAAGTTCGCGGAATGGTTGCGATATCCAACTATCAGTGTGAGCTAATGGATGAGCTTTATCCGCCGCCGAAATGGTACAAGACTCTGAGCGGAGCACGGACGAACCATGCTACCAAGGGCACCCGCATTGAGGTCCTTTGGACAAATTACGATCCGCAAGTGACGGTGACAAAGTCAAATGGCGAAGGATCCTTGTTCGGAGATTCTTGAGAAAGCGTACCGGGTCGCAGAGGCTCACCTCAAGAAGAGCTTCGTTTCAGACTCGGAGTTGGCCGGCAAGGTCGCGTCTGTGGCGCTCTGCCCTGGCAACCGGGCCGGTGCGCGTTTTCTATTGGCCGCAACGCTTGCAAAGGCCGATAAGCCGGCTGTTGACATTCGCAAGCCGTTCATCCAGGCATACCCCAATGAAGAAAAGGCCGACGCCTACGGCGGTCGCAACTACGACGAGCAATACGTCTTCGACTTCATTACGAAGCGGAAGTTGCCGTGTAGTTCCACCACTGCCTTCTTAACGCCGGCTTTTCGGACAAAGAACATCGCCTTGGACCTGAGCCAAAGTCTTCGGGGTCGCCCCGCTGAACTATACCGAGCAATTCTGGAAATCCTCGACGCAATTCAATCAGGGCGCGTGTCGGCGACGGCAGTTCTCAACGAACTGGTGCGCCTTCTTATCATTGAACGCAATGAGCGCAAAGCGCGCTTGGAGAGCCTGAAGAAAGAACTGCAAGAGGAAGCCGGCGATCTGGCACTGTCATCTGAAGACACCGTTCGGCTGATCGAACAGCATCTTGCTCTCAAGCACTCTTCACGGCTTCCAGTCCTCGTTGTCGCCGCGGCGTACCGCGCGGCTGCCGAAAAACTTGGCGAGAAGGTGTTGCGACTGCACGCCCACACAGCTGCGGACAAGCAGACCGGTGCGCTTGGGGATGTGGAAATCACGCTGTTGGGTGATAGCAAGGTGGTCACGACTTACGAAATGAAGGACAAGCCTGTAACCACGGGCGAGATCGACATCGCCATCCAGAAGATCGCGAACGGTGCAGAGGTACAGAACTACATCTTTGTGACCACTGCGCCCATTGACCCCTCCGTCCGGGAATACGCGAATCAACAATACAGAGAACTGGGCGGCGTCGAAATCGCTGTACTCGACTGCATCGGGTTCTTGCGCCATTTCCTTCATCTGTTTCATCGCCTTCGCACCAACTTTCTGGATGAGTATCAAGAGCTCGTGCTTTCTCAGCCCGAGAGTGCGGTGAACCAAGCTTTGAAGGAGGCGTTCCTTGCCCTTCGGAGGGCGGCTCAGGCGGGTGAGTAGTCGGTCAGCCGCGCCGAGCCAAACGCTGCAGACGTAATGGAGATGTTTCAGACATTGCCAGCTAACAACCGGTTGCAGCGGACGGTCCGCTGCGCGGCCCGCCGCTGAACCGGAACGTTAGGCAGTAGGGGTGTCGCCTTGTGAAAACGTCGCGCAACCGATAGAATCCAGACGTTGATGCCAGAGGAGGAGTCTCACCATGCAAACGGTCAAGTTCGTCTACTGGGAAGAAGATGGAGCGTGGATCGGCTATCTCCAAGAGTACCCGGATTATTGGACCCAAGGTGAGACCCTCGACGACCTAAAAGACCATCTGCGCGATCTGTATCACGACCTGACGAGTGGCGAGCTGCCCGGCATCCGCAAGGTAGACGAGTTGGTCGTGTCGTGAAGCGAGTCGATCTGATCAAAACCATCAAAGGGTTCGGGTGTGAATTGGTACGACATGGCAGCAAGCACGACTGGTATCGCAATCCCGTCACAGGTGTTTTTCAACCTGTGCCGCGGCATCGGGAAATCAAGGAAGGTCTGGCCCGACATATCATCAAGATGTTGAGCAAGCCCGCTGAGGGGAGTTCCGATTCGGAGTCTACGAAAAAGGTCTCTGCCTAACAAAGCGCTGCAGCGGACGGCACTGCACGCCGCCGCTGAACTGTAGCGTTTCAGGTCAGAAATGTTGCCTCCAAAGAGGAGAGAGTACTTATGCAAAACTGGCGTGGCCGTATCTCGATCAATCCAAACGTGTGCTTTGGCAAGCCCTGCATTAAGGGAACACGCATCTGGATCTCTCTGATTGTGGACAATCTCGCTGCAGGAGCTACAGAAGCAGAGATTTTGGAAGCTTACCCATTCCTGACCCGTGAAGACATTCGAGCAGCACTGGCCTTCGCAGCAGAGATGGCCCGCGAGCGATATATCTCAATCCCATTGACTACGAATTGATGAAACTGAAGCTCGATGAGAACCTAGATACACGCTTGGCGGCTCTCCTAAAGCAAGCAGGACATGATGTGCTGACAGTTCGTGATCGCCGCTTACGGATTCACGATCCTTTAGACGATGACGATTAAGGGGTGAAAATGTCAAGAAGCTCCTTCCCATCCGCTCGCGAATCGAGGAGCTGGAGCTGGTGAAGGCTTGACAAACCAGAAGAGAAAGACTATGCTATTTGCTAAACAGGAGAGGCGTGCGCAGTCCTGTGGACGGACTTTGAGAAGGAGGTTCTTATGCCGATCCGTCTAACCTGCCGAGATAAATGGCTGGGAGGCGGCAAGTTATTGCCACAACGGGCTTTATCGTGCCTTCGGAAGGAAATCCGCAGGCATCTTATACGGACAGGAAGCCAGAGTTCCGCATCTTATGCGGGTCCATCTAATTATTCTGCGACAAGGCGTTAACCCTAACGAAGGTCCGGGAGGATTATTAAGATTTTATCGAGATGATCACTAATGGCACGAAGCACGACCAAGCTGGGGAGCACTGGCCAGGTGTCCATTCCCCAAAAGATTCGCGAAGTCCTATACCTTCCCGCTTGAACCCCCCTTGATTTGCCGAAAACGCTCTTGTAAACTGTCAATACTTAGCTTCATAGAACTCAAGAGGTGACTATGGCTGTCACGCCGACTCGGTTTCAGAACGCCTTCCAGCAGAGAATCTATAGCTTTCTGGAGAAATTTGGTCAGGATGGACAGATTCAAGCCCAAGGCGGCATGAACTGCTTGCTCGCTGGGCAGCAGATCGACGCTTACTTTGATTATGAGCTGAAGAAATTCGCGGCGACAGAGTCGGGTCGGGCGACGGTTGTCAAGATGCTCTCCGGCAAGATCGAGCAGAAGTTCAAGGGATTTGCAGAATTGTAAATTGAGGACTGGCTCGAAATTTTATGTGCGGGCGATTCACATTGACTCTCAGCGCTGAGCAGATTGAAGCGCGCTTTGGCGTGCCCCTGCCCGCGCAGCATAAGCCCCGGTACAATATCGCTCCGACCCAAGAGATTCTGACGCTGATCTCCGACAAGCAAGGCCGGAGAGTAGAGAACTTGCGCTGGGGGCTGATCCCCCACTGGGCCAAAGACCCAAAGATCGCCCAGAGATTGATCAACGCTCGTGCGGAGACGCTCTTTGAGAAGCCGAGCTTTCGTGATGCTGTCAAGCAGCGTCGCTGTCTCATCATCGCCGATGGCTTCTACGAATGGCGCCGGACGGAGAAGGGCAGAAAGGTTCCCGTCTATGTGCGACTCAAGTCAAAGAAACCTTTCGGATTTGCCGGGCTGTGGGAACGATGGAACTCCCCGGAGGGGCAGGCTATTCAGACGTGCACGATCATCACCACGGAGCCGAATGAGCTGATCAAGCCCATCCATAGCCGAATGCCGGTGATCGTGCCTCGAGAGCTAGAAGAGTTTTGGCTTGATCCATCTCCCAGAGCGCGTGCCGAGCTGGAGCGGGTCTTGCGCCCGTATCGAGCGGAGGAGATGGAGCTTTTTGATGTCTCTCCCTTGGTCAACTCGCCAGCCAATGACAGACCGGAGTGCATTGAGTCTGCTATAATAGCTCATGAAAGGAGTCCAGCATGAGTGCTCTCAAAGAGCGGGCCAAGCAGATCATTGATCAGTTGCCGGACAAGGTCGTTGCTCAGCTGCTCGAAGATCTTGAGGATATTCTCGATCTGGAGCAAGCGATTGCGGAATCCGATCCCGGCAAGGCTGTCGAGCTTCACGAGTTCCTGCGTCAGCTCAAAGCTGAGGGCTATCCTGTTGTTGAATGAGCTATCGCGTTTTATTGGAAGAGGCAGCCCAACGAGATTTTCGCAAGCTCGATCCCCAGGTGGCTCGTCGAGTGCACCAACGTCTGCTCGAGCTGGAACAGAATCCTCGCCCCCCCGGGGACGAACAAGCTTCAAGACGTTCATCCGGCTCGCTATCGCGCCCGGGTAGGCGACTGGCGTATCCTCTACAGGGTGGATGATCAAGCCAAAGAAGTTCGAGTTTATCGAATTAAGCATCGCTCTCGAGCGTACAGAAGATAACTTATATGAATCTCAGAATCGCTCTTGTGACCGGCGCGAGCCGCGGCATCGGCGCGGCGACGGCTCTCAAATTAGCCCAGCAGGGGTGCGACATCGCCATCAACTATCTGTCACAAGCCGATGCTGCCCGCGCCGTCGTGCACCAGATCGAATCTCTGGGACGCAAAGCTATTGCTGTGCAGGCCGACGTCTCTGACTACGCCCAAGTCCAACGGATGATCGAGACGACGGTGCGCGAGCTGGGCGGATTGCATATTTTAGTCAACAACGCGGGCTACTCGTCGCACGGGGGCATCGAGCAGCTCTCAGTAGACGAATGGGCAAGAATGCTCGCCGTCACCCTGAATGGGACGTTTTCCTGTGCCAAGCTCGCCGTGCCGTATATGCGTCAAGCAGGCTGGGGCAGGATTATCAATCTCTGCTCGCTGCGCGCAATGACCGGCTCGACCCACGGCCCGCACTATGCGACAGCCAAAGCAGGCCTGATCGGGTTAACAAAATCTCTTGCGCTGGGGCTGGCACCCTATAATATCACAGTGAACGCCGTTGCCCCTGGCTACACTGACACAGAGATGAACCGGAAATCTTTAGCTGAAAAGGGAGATCAGATTCGGGCGAGCATCCCCTTGAGGCGTGTGGCACAACCAGAAGAGATTGCGTCAGTAATTGTGTTTCTCTGCTCCGCCGAAGCGGGTTACATCACGGGCGAGACGATCAACGTCAACGGCGGGATCTATATGCGCTAGAACCCGTTGCAAAACCCCTCTCAGAGAGGATGTCATTCTGAGCGCAGCGAAGAATCTCCTGACTGCGAGCCATCAGTGAGACCCTTCGCTTTGCTCAGGGTGACACCAAGAAGAGGGTTTTGAAATGACTAGTCTCACGCTCTCCATTATGCTATAGCCTGCTCAGCACAATCAATCCCAGAACGATAATCACCAAAACAATTCCAGCGCCGATCAGCCAGCGTCGAGCGAGCTGTCTGGCGTGCTCTGTCTGCTCTAGAGTGAGCTGGACTCTCTCCGGGTTTTTCATGGCCAGACGCTCTGCCTGACGACGCAGACGAACCGCTTCGGAGAGTCTCCCCTGCTTGCGCAGCACCACACTGAGATTGTGATGCGCGTTGACGTGATCTGGGTCAAGATCTATCGCCCGACGATAGGCATATTCTGCATGGTCGAGCTTGCTCGCGTCAAAGTAAACATTGCCCAGACGAAAATAGACCTTCGCTTTATCTACCCCATACTGAAGAGCTTCAACGAGTACATCAATAGCTCGCTCATACTCTTTGGCTCTGCGCAGTTCTTCACCGCGGGCAAGTGCCTCTTCAACACGGGCGCGGCGTTCGGGTTCCGTCCATTGACCGAGATCAGCGGGATTCATCGAGCCTCTCTTTGAGTTTTTTGATGTCTTGCCACGTGAGGTACTTTGGGCTGCCCGGCTCGCGTGACGGGTTTCGCAAGAGATAGCTGGGATGAAACATACAATAGATCGCGATGCCGTCACGCCAGGGGAAGAACCTCCCCCGCAGGGTCGTAATGCCCTCCGTCGTTTTCAGAAAATACTGTGCCGGGACGTTTCCCAAAGCGACAATAATCTTGGGCTTGATATGACGAATCTGGGCTTCTAAATAGGGCCAGCAGGTCTCGATCTCGTCTTTTTGCGGCGTGCGGTTGCCGGGGGGACGACACTTGACCATATTGCCAATATAGACGCTCTCTCTAGCGATGCCGACAGACTCTAAGATCTCTGTCAGTTTCTGACCCGCCGGTCCAACGAAGGGCCGCCCTGTAGCATCTTCGACCTCGCCGGGCCCCTCACCAATGAACATTACTGGGGATTTGGTGCTGCCTTCGCCAAAGACGACGGTGGTGCGGCTCTGATGAAGACGGCACTTGGTGCAGACTTTCGCTTGGCGCTCGGCCTCGTCAAACGTCAGAATTTCTGGGACTTTGACAGGCTCATCAAAGAGCGAGCGGATTTCCGCCATTGTCGGTCACCGATTTAAGATAGCCAGCGTGAGAGAGTCTGTCAACAAGGCCCTCACCCCGCCCTTCGGGCACCCTCTCCCGTGGGTGAGCCACGGGAGAGGGGACGGGGCGAAGCGTTTTGATGCAGCATCTTTTTCAGAAAGCGGTCGCATCAAAACGCTTCGGGGTGAGGGCCTCTTGCATAGAGCGCCTTTCTTTGAGATCATAAAGATATGACTCATACACGACAGACCCTGGAAGCGCTCTTCGCCCCACGATCCGTTGCGGTCATCGGCGCGTCTACCAAGCCCGATAGCTTGGGCCGAGTCGTCTTCAAGAATATTCTCTTTCACGGCTACACCGGCGTCGTCTATCCTATCAATCCTAAAGCAAACAGCATTCTGGGCGTCAAAGCCTACCCGTCGGTGCTGGCCGCCCCCGATAAGATAGATTTAGCCGTTATTATCGTGCCGGCATCAGCCGTGGGTGCTGTATTAGAAGAGTGCGGGCAGAAAAAAGTGCGGGCGGCTGTGATTATCAGTGCCGGGTTCAAAGAGATCGGCGAAGAAGGGGCCAAGCGCGAAGCCGAACTGCAAGAGATCGCCCGACGCTACGGGATCGCGCTCGTGGGGCCCAACTGTCTGGGGATTATGAACACCGCCCCGGAAGTCTCGCTCAACGCAACGTTTGCCCCCGGAATGCCCCGTCGGGGAAATATTGCTTTTATCTCGCAGAGCGGTGCCTTGGGTGTTGCTGCCCTTGAACACGCCCAACGGCAACATATCGGGCTGTCAAAGTTCATCTCCATCGGCAACAAAGCTGACCTCCACGAAACCCATCTCTTAGAGTACTTAAAAGACGACCCGCTCAGCGATGTCGTCTTGCTCTATCTGGAAGATTTAGAAGACCCCCAGGGGTTTCACACACTAGCCACCGAGATCACCGGTGAGCGCACCAAAAAGATGCCCATCTTGGCGATCAAATCCGGGCGGACGCTCGAAGGGGCAAAAGCCGCCACATCCCACACCGGGGCCCTCGCTGGTTCGGACGAAGTCTATGACTCAGTCTTCATGCAATCGGGTGCGCTCAGGGTAGAGACTATCGAAGAACTGTTCGATTACGCGGTCGCGTTCGCTCATCAGCCTCTGCCCAAAGAAAACAGAATTGCCATTGTGACGAATGCCGGAGGTGCAGGGATTTTGGCGACAGACGCTGCCGTGCGCTATGGGCTCCAGTTGGCTTCTTTCACTGCTGAGACCGAGCGAACACTTCGGGCGCTGCTTCCGCCAACGGTCAACGTCGCTAACCCCGTAGACATGACCGGCGAACCGAACGAGCTGCGCTATGAGACGGTCGTGCGCACCGTCTTAGCCGATCCCAACGTGGACGGCGTCATAGTCATCGCTGCGCCCCATATCTTGATGAGCTTAGAGAACATTGCGCGGCACATCGTACAAGCATCACAAGAGACCCAGGGCGAAAAACCCCTCTTGGCGTGTTTGATGGCGGTCACCGACGCTCGCCCAGCCATAGAGATCCTAGAGAAAGCTGCCATTCCCAATTACGGTTTTCCGGAACGAGCTGCCCGCGCCCTGGCGGCCATGGCTCGCTACAGTGGCTGGGTCCACCGTCCGCGCACGGAGTACAGAATATTTACGGACATCCAAGGCGAGCAGGTGCGCGAGATCATCGTGCGTGCTCAGCGTGAAGGACGCTCTTTTCTCCCTGAGCCAGAAGCCCATGAGCTGCTGAAAGCCTACGGCTTCCCGATGCTCACATATCGCTTCGCGCAATCAGAAGAAGAGACCCTGAAAGCTGCTGACCAGATCGGCTACCCCCTGGTGCTCAAGATCGTTTCGCCAGACATTGTGCACAAAGTAGATGTCGGCGGCGTCAAGCTCGGCATTGCGAACGAACACGAGCTTCAGTCGAGCTATCGTCAGATGCTTTCTGCTGTCAAGACTGCCAAGCCTCAGGCTCGGATCTGGGGTGTTTTCGTGCAGGAGTTCGTCAAGGGCGGAAAAGAGACGATTTTGGGATTGAAGCGCGATCCGCTCTTTGGGCCTTTGCTGATGTTCGGGTTGGGCGGGATTTACGTCGAAGCACTTCGGGACGTGACATTTCGCATTGCGCCCATTCGTGAATTGGGCGTCCAACGGATGATCCGCCAGATTCGGGGCTTCAAAATATTAGAGGGCTTTCGCGGTGAGCCGCCTTCAGACATAGACGCCCTGGCGGAGTGTCTGGCCCGACTCTCTCAGCTTGCCGTGGACTTAGAAGAGATCGTCGAGCTGGACATCAACCCATTGATAGTTTTCGAGAAAGGTCACGGCGCGCGCGTGGTGGACGCGCGCATCGTCGTCACTTAGGAGTTTCTGAATGCGCTCAGTGGTCTTTCGGGCGCGTGCGATGGCGCGGGCAGTCATCGCCCCACTCTTCGCAGCACTTGCTGAACAGATGCGTCCGGCCCTCTTTGAGGTTCTCTGGATGCCAGCAGGTCTGCCCGATCATGATCTCTCGGCTGATGACCCAGGGGCCGCGATACGCGCATTCAACAGTCTGTATCTTCTGGGCAGCCATAGTATGCACCTCCGCTGCCCTCAGCCTACAGCCGAGGCGTCACCGAGGCTCGGAGTCATCAGTCGAGTTGATCTTAGACAGCCTAGCGCACCTCCACCCAAATCGGGTTCGTATACGCTTGGTCGCCATCGTCGACTACGACTCGCACGACATACCAGCTCTTTTCCGTGGGCTTATCTGTGAGAGTGATCGCAGCGCGATCTTCGCCGAGACTGAAATTCTTCAGGACTTTGCCGTTCTTGATGATTTGCGCTGACTGGAGCATTCGCGGCTCTTCTTGAGAGGGATCGCGCGGGAGCACAATCAGCTCAGCTTTCAGGGCGATCTCCTGCCCACGCGTGAGAGTGACTGTATCGCCGGGGAGGGCTTTGCCGTCTTGGGCGGTGAAGTTCACCAGGGGGCCATAGGTCGCAAAAGCTCGACCACTCTTGAGCGCCGCGATCCATTTTTCGGGTGTCAGCTCGCCTTCAATGCGCACGAACGTTCGTGGGCGACCGTAGCGTTCGAAGCGAAAGTCCATCCAGTCGTGATCGTCGCTGGCGCCGACGGCGACATAGCGTCGCCCTTCGTTCCAGAACTTGAAGAGCTGCTCGAGAGCCTTCGCATCGTTCTGGTCGAATTCACCATTAAAGATCTCGACGGCGTCAAAAGAGTAATCGAAGAGATCCGTGCCGAGCAGGGCAAAGTAGTCCATCGGGCCCCCCGGATGGTTTGCTTGAATGACGTGCGCCCCGCAGGCGCGCGCTTGGGCAAAGTAATCTTTGGGGGTCTTGTCCGGGGCGTACGTGACGGCACACGTGAGGGGATAAGCGTTCCAGTGACCTTTGGGGGTGGTGATCTCTTCGCTCAAAATAGCTGGGACGCCACGAGCCTGCGCTGTCTTCGCAAAGAGCTCATGTCCGGCAATCGTCTCGTGATCGCTGATGAAAACTAGATCCAAGTCAGCAGCGAGTTGCACGAGCACGAGCTGATCTATGGGCGTATGGCCATCAAGACTTGCCGTGCTGTGGGTGTGTAAGTCAGCCGAATAGTAGCCCCACTCTTTTGCGGGAGAGAAGGCGCGCTGGAGCGCAGCCGTCACGTCGAGGGTCTTGCCTGCCTGCACGGTGATCTCTTGCGCGAAGGGTTTTACAGTAAAACCTGCGCCGTGGTCGACAACGAGCGTGTATCGCTCGTGGGGCAGCGTCAGCCGAGCCAGACCAAGCTCTTTGAGATCAGTATAAGCGATAAAAGTCTTGCCGAAGCGATCTTTGGCGAAGATCAACGCATCGGCGGGCTGGCCGTCGAGCGTCACCTTGACGATCAGTTGGCCAGTCGGCTGGGTGAGGACCTGGGCTGATAGAGCCAGGGCGACAAGGCCGATCAGAGAGACTATCACGAAGCGTTTCATGCGAGCCTCCTTTTCTTCTTCACTGAATGCTCTGTTATGGCAAGCAGACCTGTCCATCGGGTATATCTGGTCGGTTCCAGTAGTGATTCCCAGGGTTGCCCATGCCAGCCTGGTTGTTCGTCGTGCTGTTGCCGCTGATCTCCTCCAGCTCCATCTCCTCGAAGGTCACCGTGCCGGTGAAGTCGTCATACCAATATCCGCACTGCTTCAGCCAAGCCCCCACGCCCCAGTCGGCGTTCTTGAGAATCTTAGAGTCAATGATCTTCACCTGAGACTTCCCCCATACCTCGATGCCACTGCAGATATATTCTTTCTTTTTGCAATCTTCCTTAGTTCCGTTGCCCTCGATTGTCGAGCCTCGGATCTCGGCCTGGGCCGAGTCCTTCATGTAGATGCCATCCCGATTGCCCGAGATCTGGGAGGTGGTGATGGACACTCTGGCTTTGCCAGCTACCTCGATGCCAGATGCTCCAATAGCCTCGGCGACGGTGAGCCCATCAATACTCACTAGGATCTCGGCATCGCTCGCGATGCTGATAACGGATTTGTCTTCTTTCTTCCCTTTGATCTTCGTCTGCTCCCGGCCCGCGCCCCGTAGCGTGAGGCTCTTCCTGATCACTAGGTTCTCTTCCCACGTCCCCGCTACGAGACAGACGACCGCGCCCTCTTTGGCTTCGTCAATCGCTCTTTGAATCGACTCGCCCGGCTGGACTGTGACGGTACAGCCCTGCCCCTGCACCCACGACCCTGACCCGCCCGCAACGCTCAACAGCGCAAGCGCAACCACCACGCTTGCGGCCAACCCGTACCGCCACACTCTTAAAATCATATTATATCCCCACTCTCAATTTACTTCAGTCATCTCGTTGTTCATTCTATCATTTTGAGCAGAGCCATTGCAATGTGAGCGCTCAAGCGACGTCTGCACCTTGCATCCCCAAGCTTTTAAGCATATAATCCCAATGAATGAAGGGAGAGATGATGGCCTTAAAATATTCCAAAGAGATGGTACAGAAGCCGGAAGGCATGCTCGCTTTAGGCAGCTACCTGGCGGAGAGTGCCCAGCTGAAGGATTATTTGTGCCAGATGCTGGCTAAATACGAACCATACCTTACGCCTCCATCCCAGCTGCGGAAGGAGCTGGGACAACAACTCAAGGGGCAGAGTCTCAGCGAACTCATTCGGCAGATGAGGGAAGAATCCGCGCATTGACATGCCCACCTTCTACTTCGACACCTCAGCCCTGGCCAAGCGGTACAGGGAGGAAAAGGGCAGTCGGTTTATTGACAAGCTCTTCCAGCTCTTAGAGAAACCGCAAAATAGAGGAGCGACATCTTTTCTGACCTTTCTTGAACTTTTGGCAATGATCGGTCGTTTGTTGAAGGGCAAGCAAATCACCCAGGAATCCTATAACAGAACGCTAGCCAGAATTCTGCATGATCTGAACCTCTACTTCTCAATCAGTCCCTTAAGTACCAGTATTTTGGCGAGAAGCGTCGATGTGATTAAGCGGCATTCCTTGAAAGCGCCGGATGCCCAGCAATTGGCCGCAGCCCTGGAACTGGAGCCGATTCTCGAACAATTGAATCAACGGCTCATTTTTATCGTGGATGACGATGATCTGCATGAAGCCGCCGAGAGAGAGGGGCTGGAGGCAGTTAATCCCAGAGAGAAAGGAGCCCTGAAACGGCTGCAGCAGCTGGCCAAGGGCAGGTGAGCTCTAAATGAAACTCATGGAACGCATTGAGGCCAACCCCAACGTCCTATTTGATGACACATTTGGGCGTAGTCAGCCCTCCGGTAAGCATATATCATGATCGAATAGGCAAGGGACGTAATCGGGTTCTCCTCTCTGTTACGATAACAATGGCCCCACTGTTCAGCCCCTCTCCATGCTGTTGCAACACGTGCTCCAGATAATGGTTGACAGAACTTGGACGCATGTCGTCTAGGCGAAAGATCACTACACTGGGGAGTTGGGCCTGACTGATAGCCAGCAAGTACCCAAAATCCAGATCATGAGTCAAGAGCACGCGTTGTTCATTCCGAGCTTTGCTCAAGATTTCAGCATCCGGCAGGCGATCCAGACCTTGCTCATGGAGGTGCACTGCATCATAGCCCAGGCTGCGCAGCCATACGGCAGTATCCGGTGAGATGCCCATGTCAGCGAGAAACTTCATAGACCCGCTCCTGAGCGAGCCAGGCTGCATACTGTAGGGCCTGGGTGATGTCCTCCGGCTCAAGATACGGATAGGCTTTGAGGATCTCTTCGTGAGTCATGCCGTTGGCGACGAGATTGACGATCAGCGAAACGGTGATACGCATTCCGCGAATGCAGGCCTGGCCGCCCATGATCTGCGGATCAAAGGTGATGCGATCAAACCCAAGCATGAGTGTCTCCTTGTACGGAGATTATAGCACATTGTTCGGCATTCGGCTGTCATCTCTCAGCTGACAGCTCTGCTTTCACGGCAAACACACCTGTCCGTCGGGCACATCCGGGCGGTTCCACGGGTGATTCCCAGGGTTGCCCATGCCGTCTTGGTTGCCTGTCGTGTTATTGCCCGCGATCTTGTCTAGAGTCATATCCTCGAAGGTCACCGTGCCGGTGAAGGCGTCACGCCAATATCTGCACTGCTTCAGAAAAGCCCCCACGCCCCAGTCGGCGTTCTTGAGAACCTTAGAGTCAATGATCTTCACCTGGGACTGCTCATACTCTCTGCAATAATCTCCCTTGGTTCCGTTGCCCTCGATGGTCGAGCCTCTGATCCTCGCCCGGCTGGACTGTGACGGTACAGCCCTGCCCCTGCACCTGGCGCTCCTCCAGCAGCCTCCGAGATTCTTCATAGATCTCTTTGGCCTTTACCCCGGCAGCTTGCCAGCGTTCCCGCAACTCACGCAGGCGTGCCACAGCCAACCTGCGTTCCATTTGCTCGTATTCTGCGAAGAACGAAGATCAAGCCTCGCTCAGTTCCGCAGCGGCCTCCCCGTCGCCAGCATATGCTGGATGCGCTCTTGAGTCTTCTGTGTGCCACACAGCGACAGAAATTCTTCGCGCTCTAAATCGAGCATCTGTTGCTCGGTGATCTCCGTGCCCGGCGCGACGTCGCCACCGGTCAGCACGCGGGCTAACTTCTGCGCCATCAACGCCTCGTGATCGGTGATTCTCTTGGCCCACTGGAAGTTCTTGATCGCAATCTGCAGGGCTGCATAGCCGCTGCGCCCTGTCACTTTGAGCTTCCTCTGCCGGGGCGGCTCATAGCCCATCATCGCTAACGCTAAGACGTCCTTCTTCGCATCAGCGATGAGACGGTCTTTGTTCATCGTGATCTTGTCGTCGCGGCGCAAGAGCCCCAGCTTCTTTGCTTCCTTGGCGCTCGTTGCCACCTTAGCAAGCCCGATCAGCTCAAAGACCCGCTGCAAGAACGGGAAGAGATCAACATTGGCGTCTTCGGGGAGATTCTCGAGCTGCCGCGCCCACAGCTCCTTACAGCCACCAGCAGCAGGGATGACCCCAACGCCGAACTCGACTTGGCCCATATAGAGTTCACTGTGAGCGCGGACACGGGCACAGTGCAGGACGATCTCCGAGCCGCCCCCAAGCGTCATATTAAACGGCGCAGCCACGACGGGCTTCTCAAAATACTTTAGGGCCATGTTCGCATCTTGAAACGCCTTCACCATTTGCCCGAGCTGCTCCCACGCCTGGCTCTGAATCGCTCCCAAGACAAGCCCTATATTCGCCCCGACGCAGAAGTTCTGGCCCTCGTTCCCGATCACCAAGCCCACAAGATCTCGCGTGCGCACCTCTTCAAGCGAGACGCTCAGCATCTCGATGATGTCGGCGTCCACGGTATTCATATATGTGTGAAACTCCAGACAAGCCACACCGTCGCCTAGATCTAGCAGCGATGTCCCCGGCGTCTCTTTGATGACCCTCTTTTTGTCTTCTTTCAGTTCCGAGAGAACGATCACGCCTGCGGGTTTTGGCAGCTCGCGATAGTCTTTCAAGCCAACGTCGAAGTAGAGCTTCTTGCTATCTCTCTTGGGATAAAAACTCTCTCCCTGCGCGAGAAGCTCTTCGACAATCTTTGGAATTTTCTTGCCCTCGCGCTTCATGCGCTCCACTGACTCTCTGACACCGATAGCGTCCCAAGTTTCAAAGGGCCCCAACTCCCAGTTGAACCCCCACTTCATAGCATTGTCAATCGAATAGATATTATCTGAGATCTCCGGGATGAGATTCGCTGTGTAGAGCAGGGTTTCCGAGAGCGTTTTCCAGGCGATCTGTCCCGCACGATCATCAGCATAGACGACGGTCTTGATCTTCTCACCGACAGTAGAGCCTTGGCTGGCTCTGGCTAACGACGGATAGTCGAACTTCTCCTGGCGACGATAATCGAGCGTCTTGTAATCGAAGACCCAGAACTCGCGCTTGCCATTGACGGTTTTCTCTTGATAGAACCCCTTGCCCGCCTTGCGCCCCAGCAGCCCTTGAGCCAGCATGTGGGGGATGAAATCAGGCAGGCGATAGACCTCACGCATCGGGTCAGTGGTCAAGCTCGCATAGATATTTTTGATGACGTCTGCCATAACGTCTAAGCCTACTAAGTCTACTGTGCGGAAGACGGCACTCTTGGGGCGCCCGAGCGACGGCCCGAAGATCGCATCAATCTCTTCGACTTTGTAGCCGTCCTCTTGCATGATTTTGAGCAGATAGCAAATGCCAAAGATCCCGATACGGTTACAGATGAAGTTGGGCGTATCTTTTGCCAAGACGATGCCTTTGCCTAAGCGCCGCTCGGCAAAGTCTGAGATAAACGTCACGATTTCTGGATCCGTCTCCTCGCCAGGGACGATTTCTAAGAGCTTCATATAGCGTACGGGGTTGAAGAAGTGCGTGATCAGCGTGTGCTTCTTCAACTCCGGCGACGACTTTTGCGTGATCGCCTTGAGCGCGATCCCGGAGGTATTGGAGCTTACGATAGAGTTGGGATGCCTGAACTTCTCGATCTTGGCGAAAATATCTTGTTTGACGTCCAATCGTTCGAAGACGGCCTCAACGATCCAGTCGGCTTCTTTCAGGCGGTCCAGGTTATCTTCGATATTGCCGATGGTGATGAGCTGAGCGTCATTGGGATCATAGAAGAGCGCCGGGCTGGCTTTCAGAGCTCTTTGCAGCCCAGCGTTCACAATGCGATTGCGCACGGCGGGGTCTTGCAGTGTCAGCCCCTTGGCCTTCTCTTCCGAAGTCAATTCTTTCGGGACAATGTCCAGTAGGTTGGTCTTGATGCCTGCACCGGCTAAGAGCGCCGCAATGCCCGCGCCCATCGTCCCGGCTCCCAGTACGGCGGCTGTTTTGATTGTGCGCATAGTTCTTTCTCCCTTCTTCACAGGTGTTTCAAAAATCCAGCAGGCTCCCGAGGGAGACACCGGCAAAGTAGACCTTCCCTTTCTTCTCCCCCTCGAACCCTTGCAACGGATAGGCAAACCCGAACGTAATCTCAAGCGGTAAGCCGAAAATGATCTTTGTCCTCACCTCCAACTCAAAGCCCGCTTCAACCTTAAGCTGCTTGACGTCGAGAACGATCTCTTGTGGTTTCGCCCACAGCTGGCCCGCCCTCACGAACGGCTTCCCCCACAGCTCGTCTACAATCAAGAGATTGAGCACCGAATAGTCCAGCTCGCGCACCAGGGGGAAGGCTATGCTCACCTGCCCTGAGAGCTTGAAGTTGCCCAGAGTTGTTGGGGATGTAAAGCTTTTTAGTGCTCCCAACGAAAATGTAAGGGCGTCGGGCAATTCCCCTAGACTGTAGCCCAGCTCGACCTGCCCATCGAGGTAGACATTGGGCATGAGACGGAAGCGCTTAAAGCTATCGAGCGAGAGTTTTACGAATGCGCTTGCGCCGGGCAGATTGGCGCGAGCCGCCAGATGTGTCAACCAGTAATTGCCGGGCCTGTTGTCGCGCCAGTAATCAAGACCCAGATAATTCACGGGGGTGTTCTTCTGATCGGCTTGGGAACCGACCGTGCGCCCCACGGAGAGCCGAAAACGATTGGCCGGCGCCCACCATTTGCTGGCGATCCCAATTTGAGGGTGCTCGTAGAGTGTAAATCTCACGCTCAACTCGCCGGTCAACTGACTGCCATCTGGCTGAGCTGGGTCGAAGTCATTCAGACTGAAGAGCGCGCTGAGCGACGTGCCACGCCCTAAGTCGAGCGAGAAGGTCCCTCTGCCGTCGAGCAAGAATTTCTTGTCTTCGAACTCGGGCAGCAGCGAGAGCGACCAATTGTGATCCCTGCGAAAGCCGCCCTCGATCCCCAACAGGCTGAGACGAATCGCATAAGCGTCCAGCGGCATGATGCGTTTGCCGAACGAGAACTGGAACTTTCTGGGCCAGTGGTTGTTGAAGCGATCCGTGTCGGGCACCATGCTCTCTGGATCAAGGTGTACAGATTGAATCGGGCTCTTGGTGAAGAAAGTAAGCACGTCTTGGGGTTTTTCACTCGTCCAAACTTGATCGAGCGTTTGCCCATCTGAGGTAGTAGCTCTGACGGTCAGGGGCATAGCGATCCCGCCGCGGCGGGAGAGATAAACTTTTGTGAGCCAGCCGTCTGTCGTCTTCTCAGACTCCACTCTGTCAATGCGCCCGTCGAGCGACTCCGCACTGTAGAGCCACTTGCTGAAGAACTCTTCTAAGTCTTTGCCGGAGGTCTCTTCAGCGATCTTTTGGAAGTCTTCTGTCGTGATGACGCGGTGCATGTAGCGTTTGTTCGCTTCTTGTAGGATGCGATCTATCGTCTCTCGCCCAACCAATCCCTCCAGCGCCCGTAGGACCAACGAGCCCTTGAAGTAGTGCCTCCCAATTATGTGCAGGGCTGTGGAGTATTCCACCTCGGCCCAGGGCTTAACGACCGCTTGATCGAAGCCGTCCCGGATCATCCGTAAGTAAATAAGCTCGTCGTTGTGCTCGCGAAGATTGAGATAACCGACTTCCGAGTCGAGTAATCCCTCGAGCAGTCCCTTCTTGAACGAGAAGTAGTTGGGCCCGAACGCGCCGTACTTGTCCTCGAAGTAACGCACGGCCATGTACTGGGCAAAAGATTCAGCCAGCCAGGGCTCGGCGTTGCCGTCAAAGCCTATGCCCGCTCCCCACCACAGGTGAGCGACTTCATGAGCCATCCCCGCTTGCAGCCCGCGGTCCAACATGCCAGGGACGACCAGATCCTTCGTGCTGAAGGTGTCTCTGCCCATCACGATCAGTCCGTCACCGGCCATCGCGACTTGGGGGTAGTGAGTTCCTTCAGCAATGGTGAGCTTTTTATAGCCATATTCGCCGAAGTGCGCCCGATGGTATTTGAGGGCGTCGGCAGCAATGGCAGCAAAGAAGCGCGCGGGCGTCTCATGGCCCGGCATATAATAGACCTCAATTGGGATCTCGTAGTCAAGCTGATAGACCTCGAACGGCTCACCCATGACGAGGGGCATCGAGCCTTGGGGTGTGTAGCTCTCCAGTAGCACTGTCTTATGACCGTTCTCAGACTTTTCGATGGTTTGCTGAGCGTTGCCCGCCGCGACTTTGAACTTTTCTGGCACGGTCAGGCGCACCCGAACCCAGGCTGACGGATTTTCCAGCTTCAGAGCCTTACCTTGTTCTGCAGGGCGTCCTAAGGCCAACGTCTTGGCCGGCAGAGCCGCCGGATACCACGGACGAAATTGCCAGACATAGATGCCCTGATGATGCGACGGGCTGACCCATTTCTGATCGGGGAACTTCGAAGTGAACTCGATCTTGAGCTTGCCCTTGGCTCCGGGGGCCAACGGCTCCGGCAAGTCAACCCGTAACAGCGTCTCCCGGAGGGAATAAGTCTGTAAAGCCGGTGGAGCCGCTTCTAATTGCCAGTTGAGAGTCTTGTCATCTTCAGTTGTGACAGCAGCGATCTTCGTCCAAGCCGGATCAAAGCCATCCCAAAAGCCTTTGTCGGTTAACGCTTCATTAACATAAGGGTTCTTCTCGCGATCGAAGTTGGACCACAGAATGAAATAGAGTGAGTCTAGCGTTTGATCGGAGTCGTTGACGTACTCAACTAACTCGAAGCCGCTGAGTGTATGAGTCTTCGTGTCTAGTTGAACGGCGATGTCGTAGCGACTCCATTCGTCGCTTGCGACTTGGCCGAGGGCCATAACACCAACCACACTCAACACTAGTAGCAACACGAGAGAGCTTCTCATGATGATGGCACCTCCTTGCTCAGAGAAGTAATCGCTGTATAGTTTGTCGCGGGAATGGTGTAGTGCCAACGCCTCAGGAACCGTGTATAATCAACCGAGGTGTGAGCGATGTCGAAGAAAGTGACCATAGAACAAATAGAGCACCTCGCAGTACAGCTGGCTCCACAAGAACAACTTGCGCTTGTGGCGCGCATTTGCGAGAAGCTCAGCGCTATAGCTTTATCGGAGCGTTCACGCCAGGAGCGGATCAAAGTAGTCGGGGAGCTGCTTGCTGAGGTCGAAGATCTCGAAGACGACTCCCAAGGCGAGACCGATGCTGCAGAGATCATTCGACGGATGCGTGACGCTCGGATAACCCACCTATGCCAGAAAAATGCGTAGACGCTAGTGTCGCCATGAAATGGGTGACCAGAGCAACGATTAAGCATCTGTCCGACTACCCTTGAGGTGTTCTCAAACAAGTCAGATCCTCTCAAAGACCGCGGCCATCCCCTGCCCGCCGCCGATGCACATCGTAACGACCCCAAACTGCGCGTCTCTTCTGGGCATCTCGTGCACCAGCGTCGTCAACAGTCGAGAGCCCGACGAGCCCAACGCGTGCCCCAGCGCGATCGCCCCCCCGTTGACGTTCAGCTTCTCCATGGGCAGATCTAATTCTTGAATGACCGACAACGCCTGAGCAGCGAACGCCTCATTGAACTCAAAGAGGTCTATATCTTTCAGGGAGAGCTTCGCTCGTTTGAGGGCTTTGGGGATCGCGTAGACCGGGCCGATGCCCATGATCTCCGGGCGGACTCCAGCAGTCGCCGCCGAAACGAAACGCGCCATGTGCTTGAGCCCAAGAGCGCGGGCTTTTTGCTTAGAAGCAATGAGCACTGCAGAAGCTCCATCCGTCATCGGTGAAGAATTTCCTGCCGTCACGCTTCCGCCCTCTTTGAAGGCGGGCTTGAGCGTTGCAAGAGCTTCCAGCGTTGTATCGGCGCGGATCGTCTCATCGGTCTCGTGAGTGATTGTCTTGCCGTCCATTGGAACTTTGAGCGGGACGATCTCGTCTTTGAAGCGGCCCTCTTTGGTCGCCCGCACAGCCTTCATGTGAGACTCATAGGCAAACTTGTCTTGTGCCTCACGAGAGATTTTATATTTTTCTGCCAAATTCTCAGCCGTGATGCCCATCGGGGTGTAGACTTCAGGGTATTCGTTGGCCAACGTGGGGTTCGGGCGCGGGGTGTAGCCGCCCATGGGAACCATGCTCATGCTCTCGACGCCGCCAGCAATGACGAGATCGGCATCACCGTAGGCAATCTGATAACAGGCATTGACCACCGATTCCAGCCCCGAAGCGCAGAAACGATTGATCGTACACGCTGAGACGGTCTCAGGGATTCTTGCTAAAAACTGGGCGATGCGGGCGACGTTCATGCCCTGTTCGGCTTCAGGCATAGCACACCCCAGACGAACGTCTTCGATCTCTTTAAGATCAACGCCCGTTCGCTCTATGAGGGCTTTCAAGACTGCTGCGGCCATCTCGTCCGGTCGCGTGCTTCTTAAGACACCTCGGCCCGCCCTTCCTACGGCGCAGCGGACCGCTCCGACGATCACGACTTCGTGCATAGCAAGTCCTCCTTATTTTTTCGCTAACTCGGCATCAATCATCTGCCTGAATCTCTCTATGGGGTGCGCCCCAACTAACGGGTGTCCGTTGATGAAAAAGAGTGGCGTTCCGATTCCACGCGGTTTTTCTTCCACCGGCACTTGTGCCAACAGCTCTTCCAAGAATTTGCGGTCCTTCTCGATCTCGGCCTTGACCTGCTCGGAGTTCAAACAGCTGGCAAACGCCTCTTCGTTTAAACCGAACTCTTTCGCTATCGCCTTCAGATCATCTTCGTTGAGATAGCCTTTCCCTTCTTCAAAGATGACATAAAACAGCCGGTCGTGATACTCCCAGAAGTGCCCTTGCGCGTGAGCGCATTCGCCCGCTTGCGCAGCCAATTGTGCCACTTCCCCGTGCACGATGAGATTGTGAAAGACGTACTTCACCAATCCCGTCTGAACGTACTCTTTGTCAATCTTTGGGAACGTCTGAAAGAGATGCCGCGCGCAGTAGGAGCAATAGAACTCAGCGAACTCAATGATCGTCACCGGCGCGTCGGCCACGCCCTTGGTCGGCTGCTCTGGGATGTCTTCCGCTGGGGCTGGAGGAGCGGTCGGGCCGGGTGGAGCCGAGCTAGCAGATGGAGGCGGTTTCACTGCGCTCGACTGCGAAGAAAGCCAATTGAGCACAATCAGCGCCCCAGCTCCGATAATAGCGAGGATCACGATCCAGACGACGGGATTGCTCACAATGTGAGTCTTTTTCGCGGACATGATCGTCTCCTTTCAGTCAGATAGTGTCGCTCTTCGATCTTAATCGGCAGACCGGCGCTCTGCCAAGCCACGATGCCGCCCTTTAAGTCATACACCCGACGGAAGCCAAGCTCTTTCATTAATTTCACTGTATACAATCCCGCACCCCAATAGTAAATCGTCCCAACAAAAAACGAGGACCAGCACACAGCCCACGGTTCCTCGCCTGGTGCATGGTCCAACCTCCTCGTGACCTCACTCGCCCTCGGAGAACAGAGCAAGGTCTGCAATCTTCTTTGTATTTTGCCTTGTGCTAGGGCAAGTGTGCAAGTTTTTTGCGCTTATGCCCCCTTTGTAGACGGCGGCTTCGTGGTCAAAATCAGAGCAGCAGCCACAGCACTTAAGACCGCCAGCACCACAAAAGCCCCACCCCACGCACCCGTGGCCGCGCGGACTTGGGCTCCAATGATGGGCCCCAGCACCCCCGCGGCTCCCCACGCGGAGAAGACCCACCCATAGTTGATCCCCAAGTGCTTCGTCCCATAATAATCTGCTGTGAACGCGGGCATGACTGATAGACTTCCCCCATACGCAAAGCCGATCAAGCTGATCCCCAACGTATAGAGAGCGAAATCGCGCGCGTTGGGCAAGAGAAAAAGCAGCGTCACAATGAACAGGGCTTGCGCTAAGATCGTCGCGCCTTTGCGCCCAATCTTATCTGAGATAAACCCGAAGGCCGGTCGCCCCAGACCGTTGAGAATGGACATCAACCCCAAGGCTCCTGCAGCGACCGTCGCGTTGAGCGAGGCCAGCTCTTGGCCCATCGGGACGGCTTGGGAGATGACCATCAACCCAACTCCCGCCCAGAAGAGAAAGACGATCCATAACAGATAAAACTGAAACGTTTTGGCCATCTCCGAGGGCGGATAGTCCTGGTGTTCTTTGGAGCCCGGTCCGTTAGCTGGCGGCGTCCAGCCAGCTGGTTTCCAGTCGGTCGGCGGATTTCGCAGCATCGCTCCGGTCACAACGACCAGAAGCCCAAAGGTGACCCCGAACACAGCGAATGTACCATACACGCCGATTCGCTCGATGAGAGCTGTCCCCACCGGCGCGACGATCAGCGAGCCCGCTCCAAATCCCAGAACAGCCAATCCCGTGATAAACCCCCGCATGTCAGGGAACCATTTCACACAGGTCGCAATCGGGGTAACGTAAGCAAAGCCGACGCCCAACCCGACTAAAACCCCGTAGGTGATATAGAGACCCCACAGAGTTTGCCCCAGCTGGCTAGCGAGTACAAAACCTGCTCCCAAGAGAACTCCACCGGTGATCGCCACGATCCGTGGCCCGACTCGATCCTGCCAACGTCCGGCGATGATCATGCCCACGGCAAAGAAGACCACACAGAGCGTGAAGGGCATTGTCGCATCTTGGATCGTCCACTTGTGCAAATCCATCAGCGGGTTTCTGAAAATGCTCCACGCATAGACGTTCCCTAGTCCGAGCTGCATTAAGACCGCTGCGAGGACGAAGAGCCAGCGATTGGGCAGATGCTCTTCGCGTGCGCCAACGACCGTCATATTGAGATTTTTCATAGAGTTTCCTTTGAGGCCCTCACCCCGCCCCTCTGACCTCTCCCCCGGCCCCTCCCCTAAAGGGGGAGGGGAGCCTTCCCCCTTCCCTTTAGGGAAGGGGGCTAGGGGGTTAGGTCTCCAACACCCTACCCCTCACTGGACTCGTACTGGCTCTTCAGTTGGGCGATCACGTTGGGATCGGCGAGCGTCGTTGTATCTCCCAGCGCTCGGCCTTCGGCGATGTCTCTGAGCAGCCGGCGCATGATCTTGCCCGAACGGGTCTTGGGCAGCTCTGCCGTGAAGAAGATATCGTCAGGGCGTGCAATCGGGCCGATCTTTTTGCCGACGTGCTGCTTCAGTTCGTCGGCCAGTTCGGGAGAGGGCTTGTAGCCAGCGCGCAGCGTCACGAAGGCCACAGCCGCTTGGCCCTTCAATTCATGGGTTTTGCCGATAGCCGCGGCCTCGGCTACCGCCTGATGGTCCACCAGCGCGCTCTCGACCTCCATTGTGCTGATACGGTGCCCAGAGACGTTGAGCACGTCGTCAATACGGCCCAACAGCCAGAGGTCTCCGTCTTGGTCTTGCTTGCAGCCGTCGCCGGTCAAATAGACGCCGGGATACTTGCTCCAGTAGGCTTGCTTATAGCGTTCGGGGTCGTTGTAGAGCGTGCGGAGCATTCCCGGCCAGGGTTTAGTAATGACGAGATACCCTGCCCCCGTGCCTGCTGGGACGGGGTTGCCAGCATCGTCCAAAATGGCAGCCTCGATGCCGGGGAAGGGTTTATTCGCTGAGGCCGGCTTGAGGGTGGTGATGCCGGGGAGCGGGGTGATGAGAATATGCCCGGTCTCCGTCTGCCACCACGTGTCAACAATCGGGCAGCGCTCGCCGCCGATCACTTTGTAGTACCATATCCACGCTTCGGGGTTGATCGGCTCCCCCACCGAGCCCAACAGTCTTAGCGACGAGAGATCGCGTCTCTGTGGGTATTCTTCGCCCCACTTCATAAACGTCCGTATCGCTGTGGGGGCCGTATACAGAATATTCACTTTGTACTTCTCTACGATGGCCCAGAAACGATCCCGGTCCGGGTAATCTGGTACCCCTTCAAACATAACTGTAGTCGTTCCGTTGGCCAGCGGCCCATAGACAATATAGCTGTGCCCGGTCACCCACCCGATATCGGCCGTGCACCAGAAGACGTCTTCGTCTTTGATGTCAAAGATCCATTTGTGGGTGAGAGCGACGCCGACCAGATAGCCCCCCGTCGTATGCACCACGCCCTTAGGCTTGCCCGTCGTGCCCGAGGTGTAGAGAATAAACAGCATATCTTCGCTGTCCATCGGATCGGGTGGACACTCAATGGGGGCGTCGCGCATCAGCTCATGCCACCAGAACTCTCGCCGATAGTACCCGCCCGTCAACGGGCTCTGCAGTACGTCACTGCCGAGAATCCGGCGGACGACGATCACATTCTCGATAGACGGAGTGTTTTTCAGTGCTTCATCGGCGTTCTTCTTCAAGGGGACAATATGGCCGCGCCGCCAGCCGCCGTCGGAGGTGATGAGTAACTTCGCTTGCGCATCGTTAATTCTGTCTCTGAGAGCATCAGCCGAAAAGCCACCGAAGATCACGCTATGCACCGCACCGATGCGGGCACACGCGAGCATGGCGATGGGCAACTCCGGGATCATGGGGAGATAGATCGCCACCCGGTCGCCTTTCTTGATGCCCAGCTTTTTGAGAACGTTGGCGAACTTCGAGACCTCGCGATGGAGGTCTTGATACGTTAAGACGCGCTCGTCGCCGGGCTCGCCCTCAAAAATTATAGCGGCTTTGTTGCGCCGCCAGGTCTTCAGATGCCGGTCAATGCAGTTATAAGAAACGTTCAGCTTGCCGCCGACGAACCATTTGGCCCAGGGGGGATTCCACTCCAAGACTTTGTCCCACTTCTTGAACCAGTCCAGCTCTTCGGCAGCTTCGGCCCAGAAGGCTTCGGGGTTTCTGGCTGCCTGCTCGTAGATTTTTGGATCTTTGACATGAGCGTGTTTTTTAAATTCCTCCGGTGGGGAGAAAGTCCGCTCCTCTTCTAACAGCGCTGCAATGGTCTGTGCAGATTTCTTCATAGCTAATCACTCCATTTCCTTAATAATTCTAAAGATTTTACTCGCCTGAACACCATGATGCAGCTCAGGCCAGGGTGTGATTTTGCTCAGGGCCAGACGTTCAAGCATCCATACAAGCGGGATGAAAGCCCGCTGACAGCCCGATGAGTCGGGCTTTTCTGGTTCAGCAGCCAAGTAAGGCTGTCAGTGATGACGCGACGAGGTTTATAATATATAAGCGAGCCTATGCAGGACCCAACCGGAAGGAGGTTTCATATGGTCAAAGTTCGTCGTCTGAGCAATACTGAAGGCGACACCGTCACGCTGATGCCGTTGGAGGAGTTCCGTGTCCAGTTTCACAAATCAGATTTGCTCCTGGCTCGACAGTTAGATATAGGCCGCTGGGAGCAAGTGGCGGTCTCGGATGTGCGGGATGAAGAAGAGATTCTTGTCGTCGAACCGTTAGCGGGTGGCTAGGTAGGTTCGCCCAGCGAGTAAACTCGCGGGCTGAGTTTACCAAGTCTCCCTTCGGAGACTGAGCCTGCGTAGGCAGGCTTCGTAAATGCTAGCCTGCAACTTAAGTTGCCAGGCTGTCTCTTTAAGAGTTTATGAAGCACAAGAATGCCTCTCCCCAGCAAGCGCAGCAGCGAGCGATCGCTGTGCTACGTGATGTCTTGGGGGCAGAACGCTTTGGCGAATGGCTGCTGAACGGTTTTGTGGAGTTGGGTGAATTCATACTTGTAGCTCCGAACAACAGACAAGCTTGCCAGCAAGGCTATCCGGGTGGTTTTCCACCATTTCTCTATCTCTATGGCATTGACAAGACCGGGATGCTGGTGTTGTATGGTTTCCGAACGGTCCTGTGGTTGTTGGAGGACGCCCTTGCCCAGCTCGTTCTCTGGGCTGAGTCTAGACCTGAGAAATTGCGCCGGATTGCTTGTGAGTTTCCAGCAGCAGCGTCATTGAACCGCCAATTGCGCACAGCGTTAGCGAGAAGATGGTTGGAACGGCTCAAGAGTGTAAAGCTACAACGTCTCGCCCCTATAGAAGAACTATGGCTTTGGGGTGCTAAGCTCGGGTTAGACGAAACTGGCTGGACTCTGCTCTACCAGAAATGGCTTTTTGACTACATTCTGGATAAGGTCACCTCGCCTAGTGCCAACACAGAGGAAGAACTGGATAATAGTTTCTTACCACAAGAGATGCGTTGCGAACTGGCTGCTCGCCTACGAGAACAGGCGGTTACCCTGAGCCCGCCTGAGCGAGCGCGTTTATTCGGAGAGTTGCGAGCTCTCGTGCAAGATTGTCCTGATATCTACAACGAGCTTATTGTTAGCCGTATCCATGAAGCCATCTCGCTTGACTCCCACGAAAAGAAGGAGCTACTGGCTTTAACGCGAGACTGCCCAGAGATGATCGAGATCGTTGAGGATCTCGACCTCATGGACGTAGCAGAGCTCGTGCGAGATTTCTAGAACAGCCCTGTCACCTTCCCCGTCTTCGCGTCCACGTCAATTCTTCGATAGGCGGGATCTGAAGCCGTTCCCGGCATCAGCGAGATCGTCCCGGTCATCGGGCACAAGAATTTCGCGCCAGAGTAGATCAGAATATCCCGCACCGGCAGCACCCAACCCTTGGGCACACCCTTCAGGTCAGGATTGTGGCTGAGCGACAGATGCGTCTTGACCATCATCGTCTGATAGTCTGTATACGCGGGGTCAGATTCGATCTTTTTGGCCTTGGCCTCTGCTTCTGGAGCCCAGCTCACCCCGTCGGCCCCGTAGACGACCTTAGCGATCTTCTCAACTCGCTGGCGCAGCTTCATCTCTAGGGGGTAGAGAAAATCGAACTCAGATGCCTCTTGGGCAGCGTCCGTGATCGCGTCTACTAATTCTAAGGCCCCGTCGCCGCCTTTGAGCCAATGCTCGCTCGTGGCACAACGGGCCCCAGTAGCTTCGACGGCTTTTTTGACCGCGGCGATCTCGGCTTTGGTGTCGGTATGAAACGCGTTCACACAAACGACCGGCTTGATCCCCGAAGCCTGAACGGTCTTGATATGGTGCAACAAATTAGGGAGACCCTGCTCGACAAGCTTCACGTTCTCTTTGGTATACTCGTCCGGCAGTGGTCTGCCGGGCACGACTCGCGGGCCGCCGCCGTGCATCTTCAGCGCCCGGATCGTTGCAACCAACACCGAGACGTGGGGCTTCAGCCCGCTGAGACGACATTTGACGTTCCAGAACTTTTCAAAGCCAATATCCGCGCCAAAGCCCGACTCCGTCACGTGATAGTCGAAGAGCTTCAACCCCAGCCGATCCCCGATGATCGAAGACTGCCCCACGGCGATATTGGCAAACGGGCCGGCGTGCACCAAGACGGGCTGGTACTCAATCGTAGAGCAGAGCGTCGGATTGATAGCGTTGCGCATCCAGGCGGCCATCGCGCCGTCCACTTCTAAATCTTTGGTCGTGACGGGGTTGCCCTTCTTATCGAAAGCAACAGTGATCTTCCCCATGCGCTCACGCAGGTCAGCCAAGTCACGCACGATGGCCAACATTGCCATCAATTCGGAGCTAACGGCGATATCAAAGCGCGACTCCATCATATACCCGTCCATGCGCCCGCCTAAGCCAATGACAATGTGTCTCAAAGTTTGGGCGCAGAAATCAATGATCCAGCCCATCTGGACGTTGGTGGGGTCAATATCTAATCTGCGAAGTCCGATCTTCTTGAGCTGGGCGTCGTCATAGTTGCGCTCGTGTTGCATTCTCGCTGTGAGGGCGACCATGGCTAAATTATGAGCGTTCACAATGTCATTGATGTCGCCGGTCAGCCCTAGAGAAAACTCGGTCATGGGAATTAACAGAGCGTTGCCACCGCCGGCAGCAGTCCCTTTGATATTCATAGACGGGCCGCCGGAGGGCTGCCGAATGCAGCCGCCCACGTTCACTCCGCGTTTGCCAAACCCTTCGATGATGCCCATCGTTGTCGTCGTCTTCCCTTCGCCCAAGGGGGTCGGGGTGATGGCCGTGACTTCGATATATTTGCCGTCGCGCTTGTTTTTGAGACGCTCCATGACCTTGGCAAAGTCAAGTTTGCAGACCCGGCCGTAGGGGAGGATCTCGTCCTTTTTCAAGCCTAGTCTCTCGCGCCATTCGTCGGTGGTGGGCATCTTTGCTTCAGCTAATTCCGCGATCTGCCAGTCCTTCAGTTTGGTCGCGTCGTATGCCATACCATACCGCCTCCTCTTTTTCGATTTGATGTAGGGGCACGGCGCGCCGTGCCCCTACGGGACAACGGATTATTATAGTGATTTTCACGAGATGCTGCGATGATTTGGATCAGGGGCAAAGGAGGCTTCGGTCAAGAGGCATCGGCACCCAAATCTGAGCCTGATAGAATGAAATCACTGAATCTTCAGCCCGGCCTTCTGCACGATCTCCGGCACGGCCTCTTCCCACTCGATGGCCATAATATGCACGCCGGCAACGCCCTTGATCTCTCTCAGTTGCTGGATCAGCTCGACGCAGATTTTTATACCCTCCTGTCGCCAGGCTTCCGCCCGCGCTTTCTTGTCTTCAATGCCCTTGCCTGCAGCCTCCATACGAGAGACGATTGCGTTGGGCACATCCAGTCCGGGGACGTTATCGCGCATGTATTTTGCCGCTCCGGGCGTCTTGATCGGGCTCACGCCTGCTAAGATATAGACTCTCTCTAACAGTCCCAGATCGCCCGCCCGTGCGATAAACTCCTGAAATCTCGAAATATTATAGACGATCTGCGTCTGGATGAACTCCGCCCCGGCCTCGACTTTTTTCTTCAAACGCAGCGCCCGAAACTCATAGGGCGGCGCAAAGGGGTTTTCCACTGCACCAATGAACATGGCCGGGCGCTCTCCCACCAGCTCGTCGCCCGACAGAAACCGCCCCTGGTCGCGCATCTGTCTTACTGTCTCTATTAAGTGCACCGAATCGAGATCGAAGACGCCCTTCGCTTGAGGATGATTGCCAAACGATTGATGGTCCCCGGTCAGGCAGAGCACGTTACGGATGCCTAGCGCATAGGCTCCCAGGATGTCACTTTGGAGAGCGATGCGGTTGCGATCACGGCACGTGAGCTGAAAGACCGGATCGAGCCCTAAGCTGACCAAGATTCCACAGGCGGCCAAGCTGCTCATCCGTGTGACGGCCGTCTGATTGTCTGTAACGTTGGCGGCGTCCACCCAGTCTTTGAAGAGTCTTGCCTTCTCTTCGATGACTTTTCTGTCGGCGCTCTTGGGCGGGCCGCACTCGGCGGTCACGACAAACTTTTTCGATTTGAGAGCACGCTTGAGGTTGCTTTCGATTGCCGGAGCCATTGTTCATCCTTCCAGAAGCATATCTTCACGAATACGCCGCCGCGGGCCTCCATGACGGCCTGAAGACCAATCCTTGGCAGCAAAAAGATTCTCTATATTCTTTCGTTGATTGAGCCGCCCCAAGCGTTCATAGATCATCACCCAAGCGCAGGGGTGCGGACCGTTTTGCGACACTTCGCACGTCCCATCGGCACGCACACCCCCGCAGGGGCCGTTCAGTAAATTTTTCGCGCAACGGGCGATGGGACAAATCCCGCCCGTCAAGTGCAAAATACAGTTCCCGCAACCGGCACAGACTTCGGTCCAGATTCCCTGACGCTCGACCTCCCCGAAGAATTTCGTGTTCAATGCTGGTAAGATCGGGAGATCAAATCTTTCAGAGAGCTTATTGACCCCAACCCCACAGGCCAGCGAGAGCACGGCCTCTTGCTGCTCAATAGTCTTTCTCCACGGCTCATTAAATTCGTCGTCGCACTGGCGTTTCACCGCGCCCTCCGTGATCTCAATAGGGCGGCCCTGCTGCTTGCGCGCCAGGCGCACCGCTGCAGCTAACAGACCAACTTCCTTCTCGCCCCCGGCCATGCAGACTGCCACACATGACTGACACCCCAAAAAGAGCACTCTTCTGTAGGGCTCCACCATCTGCAAGATCTCTTCTATCGGTTTTTGGTCAGCGACGATCATAATTGCTCCTTTTCTACAGACCTAACCCCCGGCCCCTTCCCTGAAGGGAAGGGGGGCAGTTCCCTTCCCTCTTTAGGGGAGGGGTTAGGGGAGAGGTTTACTCCCAGGGAGCCCAATTTCTTGATCCTTTCGGTCATCTCACGGGCGATCTGAGCAAATCTGTCTCCTTGAGCTGAGCTGAGATTAAAAAACTCTAAGCGCTCTTTCCCAATGCCGAGTTTTTCCAAAAGCCCTTGGATAGATCGAACTCTCTTCTTAGCGCGGAGATTGCCAGAGATGAAATGGCAACTTCCTTCTAAACAACCAGCGACAAAGACGCCATCGGCTCCCGCTTCAAAAGCTTTTAACAGATAGAGCGCATCGAGCTTGCCCGTGCAGGGAAGCCGAATAATATGGACATTGGGCGGGTACTTCAGTCTGAGCGTGCCGGCCAAATCGGCAGCGGCGAAGGCACAGTAATGACAGCAAAAAGCGATAATCTTGGGCTCCGAGTTGTCCATCTTTTTCACATCCGTCATACAGTTCCTAAGAGCGCTTCCACCATGGAGAGTTCTTGTGCATCTTCGAACTGTCTCAGCTGGATAGCTTTTGCGGGGCAGTCTGCCGCGCAGATGCCGCACCCTTGACACTTGACGGCTTCGACTTCAGCCAAGCCTTCTGGATTGATGAAGATCGCGCCGTAGGGGCATTCTCGTAGACACGTCAGACACGCAGTGCACTTCTCTCCCTGCACGACGGCTACGACGTCCCCAGCTTCCAAATGAAGCCGTGACAGAATCATCACGGCTCTGCCGGCGGCTGCTTGGGCTTTGGCGATCAGCTCCGAGATCGTGCCTGGTGCGTGGGAAGCCCCGCACAGAAAGATTCCGTGTGAAGCGAAATCTACCGGACGTAACTTAATGTGTGCTTCTACAAAGAAGCCGTAGCCATCTACAGGGACTTTCAGTGTGCGGCCCAGCTCTTCGTTGCCTGGATCGGGGATGACTCCGGTGCTGAGCACCAAGAGATCGGGCTCAATCAGAATCTCTTGTCGCAGCCGCGTATCGTTCACGGTCACTGATAGCCGGTCATCTTGCTGGTGGACTTTGGGCGGCGCGTGCTCGTCATAACGAATGAAGACGACGCCCTGCTCGCGGGCCTGGCGATAAGCACTCTCCAAAAACCCGTAGCTCATCATGTCGCGGTACAGTATATAGACTCGACGGCCGGGTTCTTGCTCAACCAGCGTCAAAGCGTTTTTGATGGCCTCCCCGCAGCAGACGCGAGAGCAATAAGGACGCTTCTCATCCCGGCCCACACACTGGATCATCACGATAGTCTTGGCGGCCCTCACCCCCGGACCTAACCCCAACCCCTTCCCTAAAGGGAAGGGGCTCCCCTCCCTCTTCAGGGCGAAGCGTTTTGATGCAGCATCTTCTTCAGCAAGCGGTGGCATCAAAACGCTTCGGAGAGGGGCTGGGGGAGAGGTCGGGGTGCCGCAGGCAGGGTGAGGGCTAAGAGCCCTCTCCAACTCCCGCTGCGTGAGCACCCGTTCGTCTTGGCCGTAGAGATATTCGCTGGGTTTATACTCTTCGGCTTCCGCAGCGACGATCACCACACCGTGCTGGACGCGTTCTTCACCCTGCGGGGTCGCAATCACCGTAGAAAAATTTCCTACAAACCCGGAGATCTCTTTCACGGTCGCGCTCGTGCGAACGTGAATCTTCGGGTGCAATTGCACAGCGTCCATCAGCTCAGCCCGCAGGCGCTGAACGTCTTCACCCTCCGGTGTATGATAGATCTCTTTAAGATCGTGACCCAACTCTACGCGGCTCTCGACGAGATGCGTTTCAAAGCCACTGCCGGCAAGCGTCAACGCGGCGGTCATGCCCGACAGCCCGCCGCCCAGTACCAGCGCTTGTGGTGTCACGGTGACTGTTTGCAGCGAGAGCGGCTGGAGCAGTTGCACCTTGGCGACGCCCATACGGACCAACGCTTTGGCTTTCTCTGTCGCTTTCTCCGGTTGATCCGAGTGCACCCAGGAACATTGCTCGCGAATATTCACCATTTCGAACAAGAATTTGTTGAGCCCGGCTTCACGGATCGTATCTTGGAAGAGCGCTGCTAAATTTCTCGGCGTACAAGAAGCGACGACGACACGATTGAGGTTTTTCTCTTGAACGAGTTCTTTCATGTGTTTCAGATTATCTTGGCTGCAGGTGTAGAGCACATTCTCGGCGTGAACGACGCCCGGCAGCGTTTTTGCATACTCGGCGACAGCTTTGACATCAACGACCCCGGCAATATTGCTGCCGCAATGGCAGACAAAGACGCCGATGCGCGGTCCGCCATCTGCTGAGAGTTCTGGCGGGTAGTGTTTCGCGTGGGTACGTGTGTTTCGCGCTTCAGCCAAGAGTTCGCTGACGGCTGCGGCGGCCGCGCTCGCCTGAATCACTGTCTCGGGAATATCTTTGGGCCCAGCGAAGGCCCCCGTCACAAAGACACCAGGCCGGTTAGTGGCCACGGGATTGGAGCCCTGAGTTTTAGCAAAGCCATACTCGGTCAGCTCGATGCCCAGCTTTTGCGCGAGCTCTCGCCCCTTGGGATGGGATCGCAATCCCACGGAGAGCACGACTAAATCAAATTCTTCTTCGCACATCTTGGCTTTCTCATCCCGATAGTGAATCAGCAGATTCTTCGTCTCTGGAACTTCAACGATTTGGGAAACCATCGAACGAATATAACGGACGCTGTGCTCCTCTTTGGCCCGCTTCACTAAGCTTTCAAAGCCCTTCCCATAGGCCCGCAGGTCAATATAGAAGATCGCGGGTTCGATGTGAGCGTCGTGCTCTTTCGCAACGATAGCTTCTTTTGTAGCGTACATACAGCAGACGGCAGAGCAGAAAGGCCCTCCAACGCCGGGGCGCACGTCACGGGAACCCACACATTGAATGAAGGCGATCTTCTTTGGCGCTTGGCCGTCGGAGAGCCGTTGGACTTTGCCCATCGTTGGACCAGAGGCACTGAGCAACCGCTCGAACTGCGGCCCGGTGAGCACATTGGCATAGCGCCCGAAGCCGTACTCCCCCGACAGCCGCGCGTCGTAGGTCTCAAAGCCTGGAGCCAAGACGACCGCGCCGACATTGAGAGATAAGAGCGTTTCTTTTTGATTGAAGTCCATGGCCTGGCGCTCACAAGCTTTCAGACAATTCTGCGGGCAACGCCCGGATTTGAAGAAGATGCACGTCTCTGGGTCAATGACGGCAGCCAAGGGCACCGCTTGCGGAAAGGGGATATAGACGGGTTTGCGTTTGCTCAAGCCCACATTGAATTCACTAGAAAATTTGGCGTCTTGATAGACACAAGAAGCGATGCAGCGCCCACAGGCGATGCAGCGCGTCACGTCAATATAGCGGGGTCGCTGACGAATTTTTACCTGAAAATTTCCGGCTCCTCCTTCAAGAGTCTCGACCGAGGCCAGAGTGATGATTTGGACGTTGGGGTGCCGGCCTACTTCGACCAACTTGGGTGAGAGCATACACATAGCACAGTCGTTGGTCGGGAAGGTTTTGTCTAATTGGGCCATGCGCCCGCCGATGGCTGGGCCGTCTTCGACCAAATACACATAAAACCCGGAGTCCGCGAGATCGAGGGCCGCTTGAATGCCGCCGATCCCCCCGCCGACCACGAGGACGGAGCCTTGCTTTGTGTTAGTCATGCGATTGGTGGAGGGGCACGGCACGCCGTGCTCCTACGGGACAAACGATCTTCCCCGCGCCGGCTAAGTTCGCGCCGAGCATTAACTCTTTCTCACTGCCGCCCAAGGCCAGGCCTAAAAGCTGGGTGATGAAAACAATGGGAACCGCTGGCTCTCGGCCGTCCTCTCTTTGCAGCTTCCATTGGGCCCAATCGAGATTGTATTGACAGAACGGGCAAGAAGTGACCAGTATGTCGGC
Source organism: Candidatus Fraserbacteria bacterium (assembly GCA_037440025.1). GTDB lineage: Bacteria > Bipolaricaulota > Bipolaricaulia > RBG-16-55-9 > DRXL01 > JANXCC01. The sequence goes on from JBBIUX010000005.1 coordinate 36,541, forward strand.
ACCGCAGCGTTTGGCCATCTCCAAAATCTGAGCGCACATCTTGAGCGAGATTGTCTCGTTTATCACCGAAAAGCTTGCTCCGCAGCAGGCAGTCTTGTAAGGCCAATTCACTACGTTGGCTCCTGCAGTAGAAGCGAGTTGCTCCATCACCATCGGGTTCTCCACATTATCGAAGCCCAAGACGCGCGGCATGCGGGTCACCAGACAGCCATAATAGCAAGCGACTTTTAAGCCCTCTAAAGCTTTCGTCCTCTCTTGTCGCAGGCGCTGGAGGTGCGTTTCTTCGTTGAGAATTTCCAAAACGTTCTTGATCTGTAGGGGCGACTCGCGAATCATCCCTACGATGCGTTGCACACGATCTCGAATGGCTGAATCTTCTAAAGCCCGCTGAGTGATTTTGAGGCGACTGTAACAAGCTGAACAGGCGACCATCAGATCGCTTTGTAACCCTTGGGCAATGGCGAGATTGCGAGCGGGCAGCGCATAAGCCAAGTCTTTGCTCAATGCATGGGCTGAGGTCGCGCCGCAGCATGACCAGTCAGGCAACTCTGTCACGGCTATCCCCAGGCGCTTGCAGGTCCAGTAGAGCGAGCGGCTGTAGGGCTTGGCCGAAGAACTGAGCGTGCAACCGGGATAGAAAGAGATCATCGCTGCTCCTTTGCTCTCTGAAAGAGCTCGTGCAATTTTCCCGTTCGTCTGGGCCACAGCTCTAAACGCCCTTTGAGAAAGAGAGCCCAACCCAACGGCAATCTCAGCAACGGCTTTTTCAGCTTCAAGTTATAGCGAGCCATCAGCTCCAGCTCACTCACCCGCCCGGAGCGGCGCACACAATCTAGGAAAATTGTGTGAAAGTCGCGGGCGTGGGGCAGCGCGGGCCCAAAGCCCTCCTGCAAGGCCAGCTCGCGCAACGAATCCATCACATGAGCGATGTCAATGTCATTGGGACAGCGGATCGAGCAAGTGTAGCACGAGACGCAGAACCAGAACGTATTGCTGGAGAGCACAGTCTGAGGATCACCCAGCTGAATGAGACGAAAGAGTTCGTTCGGGGCGTGCTGCATGTGCGGAACCATAGGGCAGCCGGTGGCGCACTTGTCGCATTGAAAGCACCGACGGACCGGCTCGCCGCTGTGAGCTTCGATCTCATTGAGAAAATCGAGAGATTGCGCTGCAAGCGTTTGCGTGCCATCACTCCGAGTTGATGATGTCTCCATGATGGACCACAACTCCTAGCATGAAATGACTAGCGCAGCGTCTATAGTTCATTGTAGATTTGCGCACCCAAAAGAGCCATGAGGGAGATCACGGAGAAAGATGACTTCGATCAGATGAGGCGCAACCGCCTCAGTCGGGGGCTTGCCGCTTTGGCTATTCTGTGTTAATCTTTCAGTGTCATCTTTGCTGAGGGCGAACCCAGGGAAACCTGTGGGGTGCAAAGTCACGGGCCTAAAGCGAAAGGGGTTCAGCTATGGCCACCGGGCCGCCAAAGATGCGAACAGCCAACTGTGCCGTGTGTGTAGCCCCTCTTAGGTGTCCTTTTGCTCAGCTTCATTGTGAAGAGCGATCCCAGCTCAACTCGCTGATTCGGCATCAGGTCTACTCTAAGGGCGAGATAATCTTCCGCGAGGGGGCTGTAATCTCCGGCTTGTATCTTCTCTGCGATGGCAAAGTCAAGCTGGCGTGCTACACCAGCGAGGGTCGCAAGCAGCTCATCAAGTTTCTCCACGACGGCGACTGCTTTGGAGAAGAGGGCTTCTGGCAGGCGAGCCCAAGCAGCGTGTCAGCACGGGCGTTGGCCGAGTCAGTGATTGGCTGGCTGAGCCCTGGGGATTTTCAAGAGCTATTGAGCCGGAACTCGTCTGTGGCGCTGGAGATTCAAAAGAGGCTGGCCGGTGAGGTCAGGGAGTTGCGGGTGCGCTTGTGCAGAAATCCGTCGCCACGTTGTTGCAGCTATCAAGAGCTGCCTGCCTAGCTGGCAATGAGTTATGATGAAAATACCAAAGAGGCTCCAAGCCAGGCACTGTACAGTAATTAGTGCAGAAAGCTTTCTCGCAACTGCTTATGACTACTGTCGCAAGAACCCGGGCACAGAGCAAGCTGGTTTCTGGTTCGTCAAACCAGCAGGATCAAACCCGGATCGAATCTTTCTCTCTGGCGAGTTTGTTGCTATACCACCTAATCGTCTATTAACGCAAACAAACCAGGTGGTTACTCCGGATCCTTTGTGTTTTATCTGGGCTTGCCGTCAAGCTAAAGCGACAAACATGGTTTTATTTTTACTACATACTCACCCTGGTGTGAAAGAACCGGTGTCATTTTCCGAGGCGGATGAACAAGCTGAAATTAAGATGGCTCCCAAGGTAATGGCTTTGTCAGGGAAGGATCTTTTCGGAGCAGTTGTTGTTGGGTATCATTCTTATATGGCGCGAGTGTGGAGAAAGCAAGGCGGAATACTCAAGTTTGAGTGGGTAGACATCGTACCAGAGTAGAGCTGATGACGATGGTAATATCTGATGCGGAAGTTGTTCGCTGGGTAAGAGCGCGCAGTCGCAAGTATCTAAAGACAATCTTTTTCGTCAGTCTAACCAGCCTCAGCACTATGTTCCCCTTGGCTTTGAACCCTTTTCTGATCAAGCAATTCATCGACAATCTCACCCAAGGGGCTTTCTCTCTACCACTTGCTATAGGGGTCATCGGATTGGCTATAACAAACTTGGTGCTTAACACCTATAATAGCTATGTTGTACAAGTGAAGCAACGAGAGGGAGCCAGAGACCTAGCAGGTGAGGTCTACACCCACCTCCAATCCTTACCCTTCTCCTTCTTCAGGGCGAACTCTACCGGAGAGCTTATGTCTAAGACCTTGAGCGATACTTCTATCCTTGGTCAACAGTGCGTACTCTACTATCCCATGCTGTTCATCAACCTCCTGGCTTTGCTTGTAAGCGGGACCGTGTTGTTTCTACTCGAGTGGCGGCTGGCGTTGATCGCTTTGGCCTTCTTCCCTGTGTGCTATTTTCTCGTGCGGCAGTTCAACTGGTGGCAACGGCAGGCCTGGGAGAAGGAGCGGGAAGACTACGCTAAAACTGTAGAAAGCCTACGGGAGAAGATTGAAGGGGTAGCGATCATTAAGGGGTATCACCAAGAGGAGCTTTTCAAGCGGTTCTTCTCCCAAGACCTCAATCGTTGGTTCGGCTCCTTGCAATGGGCCTTGTTGTATGAGCGACTCTCTGCAGGAGTATTGACCTACCTACCTGGAGTGCTGGGGATTGGTCTTCTCGTTCTAGGAGCCTTCGGAGCCTTTTCTGGCTGGACCTCCCTAGGGGCGGTGATCGCTTTCTTCTGGTACCTAAACAACCTTTATGATCCCATTGCGGGCCTAGTAGACTGGAACAATGCCAGACAACAAGTTATCCCAATGGGGAAACGGGTCCTTACTCTCTTGGCAGTGAAGCCGGAGGAGGAACGCCAAGGCCTTCCCTTGCCTTCTTCCCCCACTATAGTCCTCTCAAATATCTTTGCTGGCTACGATGGAAAGGACGTGCTGCACTCCATCAATCTTGAGCTCAGGTATGGGCAGATGACTGCTATCGTGGGGGAAAGCGGTTCGGGCAAGTCCTCCTTGGCTGCCCTACTTCTTGGGTTCAGCCGTCCTACCCAAGGTGACATTCTCATCAACGGCCTTCCCCTTGCGGAGTACGCGACACAGGAACTTCGCAAGGGAATCGCTTTTGCCACTTCCGAAGCGTTTCTCTTTAACCTTTCCATCCGTGATAACATCTCTCTTGGTGGAGATTTCCAAGAGGAAGAGATCATATGGGCAGCAAAGATGGCCGAGATCCACAACTTCATCGCTGGACTGCCGCAAGGCTACCAGACCGTGGTGGGGGAGAGAGGGATCAAGCTCTCCAATGGGGAGCGCCAGCGGATTGCTCTCGCCCGGGCGCTTATCCGCCACCCCAAAATCCTCATCTTAGACGAAGCAACGTCGGGTGTGGACTCCAAGACCGAGGCTCAGATCTACGAGAACCTGCGTGGGCTTGATATCAACCTCATTGTGATCGCCCACCGGCTTTCGACGATCTACATGGCGGACTGGATCATCGTGTTAGAAAAAGGCCGGACCGTAGGGGAAGGGACCCATGTGGAGCTGTCGGATAGATGTTCTGTCTACCGTGCCCTCTTCGAAAAGCAACTCATCGAATCGAAAGCCTAGAGGCTTTTGAAAAGAAGGAGGTTCACATCATGACGAAAGCGCTGACTGTAGTAATTTGGTTGCTAATAGTGACTCTAAGTTGGTCGGCTCCTGGCACTGGTGGCATCTCTCTGGGGCGCTAGCAACTTCGGAAGCGTTGGGGAATGTCGAAGCGTTTACAGCCAACGCCTACGGGGTGCAGGAGTTTTTAGCCGTCATCTTCAGAAAATGATATAATTGTGCAGGTATTGATTATCCAAGCAAGGGAAGGAGAATTATGCCGCTCGTTAAAGTCGGAGCCCGCCACCAAGTGACGATTCCCAAAGAGATCGTCGAGCGGATCGGGATTAAACCCGGCGATTATGTCGCGATCGCTTACAAGAATCATCAAGTGGTCATCGTTCCGGCGAGTGCTAGAGAAGACGACTGGTTTTGGTCGAAGGAATGGCAAAAGAAGGAGCGAGAAGCTGATGAGGCTCTGGCGCGCGGGGATTGCAAAGATTTCAACACTGTTGAAGATTTGATCCGCGATCTCCGTTCATGAAGCTTCGTCGTAGCGGCCCTTTCAAAGTAGACTACCGCAAACTCCCCCATGTGATCCAGCGCAGAGCGGAAAAGGCTCTGCCTCAGCAATTGGGGGAGGGCCAGGCAGAGTGGTTGTGTGTTTGTGAGCACTAACAGAAAGAAGCCGGTGTTGGATTCTATGATCTCTTGGATACAAGGGCTGCTTATAGGGGTTTTAATAGGGTTACTCCTTGTCAATTTTGTTGTAGTACAATCTGGGTCAAGGCATAGTGGCTCTATGAAACCTACGATGCAGCGCGGAGACAATTTCCTGATCGAAAAGATCTCGTGGAAGCTTGGTCTCCGTTCCCTGAAGCCCGGAGATATTATCGCCTTCAATCAACCGCGCAAGCTCTACAAGCGATTGGTTGCGCTGGGTGGTCAGCGCGTTATGATCAAGGATTGTTACGTCTATGTGGACGGCCAGCCACTCACATCGGATAAGTTCAATCACCCTGAGCATCCCGATCCCCAACGGCGCTGCTACTACAACGCTGGTCAGATGCAACCCAATGTCGCAGTGCTTGTGCCACCGGGGCACTACTTCGTGCTGGGTGACAACTCTGGGGGATGGGGTGATATAGACCCTGTTACAGGCACTCAGGGAACAAGTATGGACTCACGCTTCGAGCAAGTAGGCTTTGTCAAGCACGAGAACGTCTACGGGCGGATCTTTCTACGGATTTGGCCGCCTTGGCGCTGGGGCGTACCGTGATTGAATTGATAGTGGGAGGTGCCATTGCTACATTGGGAGTAGCTGGTCTAACAGCCGCTGAATGCTTTGGCTAGTGTATGAAACTAAAGACGCTGAACTTGATTGCCTTGACCTTAGCCGGATTAGGTACCGTAGTCCTGGCTATTAGCACAGTAATCCAGCTAGCCCAACAAGGCCTCCTTGAGAAAATATGGCTTAGCCTAGTGGGGCTAAGCTTGGCAGCTCTCGGCGCCATCATTTTAGTTGTCGCCGCCTATGCACAACGAATGCTGACATTCAATTTCTTCGCAGTACTGATGGTAACTGTGCTTGTCCTCACAAGCGCGGCTTTTCACATCTTAGGGCGGCTTCCTCCGTAGACAGCGAAAGTTGGCGAAGGGGTGATGTCACCCCGGCTCCAATCCAAATCTATTATCCACCAGCAGCGCTGAAGGAGCGATCTGCAAGTAGCAAACTGATTTGGAATCAACTAGGTGAGAGGCTCTGTAGAAATCCTTGAGCTGGGAGGAGTCACCGCCTATCCTAAGACGGTGACCTGTGATGAAGAACTCCTCCCAGCTGCTGAAGTTACCGAGACCTGTATGCAACTGGCAACCCCGCAGGTGCCCCCCTACAGCTCCAAGTTCTCCAAGCGCACTTTCACTCAACCGCAACTCATGACTCTGTACTGCCTCAAGATCAAGCTGGGCGTCACCTACCGGGACTTGATTGGCTTTTTGAGATGCCCCGCATCCGCAAGGCCTTGGGCTTGAAGCGGCTGCCCCACTTCACCACGGTCCAGAAGGCCTTCCAGCGGTTGAGCCCGGCGATCTGGCGGGTGCTGCAGCGCATCAGTGCTTCCTTGCTCCACGGGGATGGGGTGGCCGCGGTGGATTCTAGCGGCTGGGATCGTTCCTCTGCCAGTCGCTCCTACACCCAACGGATCAAGCTGAAGCTGCGGGCGCTCAAGACGACGCTGCTGGTGGATACTGGTGCGCAGACGGTGCTGGATCTCCATGTGACCACCACCCGCACGCATGACACGCAGATCGGGCCACAGCTGACGGAGCGGAATCTGGAGCACTTCGAGGCGTTGGCCGCGGACAAGGGCTACGATGATCAGACCCATCGGGACCGGTTGCGCGCCTGGGGGAAGCGCCCGCTGATCAAGCATCGGGAGTTTGCACCCTCCGATAAGGCCGCCAACGCTCGCATGGACAAAGCTGTCTCCCACCGACGGAGCTTGGTGGAGACGGTGATCTCGGTGCTCAAGCGCAAGTATGGAGATGCCGTGAGCAGCCGAAGGTGGTGGCGGCAGTTTCGGGAGCTGGTCGCGGTGTGCTTGGTCTACAACCTGGAGCGGGCGGTGAAGCTGGGGGTGGGCTTGCAGTCTTTTCTCATTGAAGAATGAGCATGAAGACGTGAGTCGTTAATTCAGCATACCTTAGTTAGGCGAAGGAGTCAAAGAGCTTTGCCTTGTACCGTTGCAGCAGTCGGGCATACTCGGTATCACTGTGGGCCAAAGCTTGCCGCTCTAAGTCCGCCATGGTCACTCCGGGTCTGAGGAAGCGTGCGGCCTCAGGTAATTTTTGGAACTTCTCAAATGGCGTCAGATAGGTGTCATAGCGCTTCCGCACATTCCCGCGTTTGTCGATGATCTCTGTAGCAAATCCACAGGGGCGGTGGAAGTTGAGGTAGACGTTGAGCGTCTCCTTGTAGAAGCGCTGGATCTTCTCCGCTTCGCTCCCCGGGATGTGTAGGTAGCCCATCTGCTTGCGCACGATGCTCCCGTTCTTCCCCTCCACTAAAGCCTGGTCGTTCGTCCGCCGAGCACGGCTCTTGGTGAACTCGACCAGCAACTTGTTGAGGAGCTTGGCCACCACCTGGTTGATGAACTCGCTGCCGTTGTCGCTGTGGAAGCCGCGGATCACAAAGGGGTATTGTGTGAGCAGATCCTCGAGCACGGGGACAAGGTAGCGCTCGCTGATCCGCTCCACGCAGCCCAGGATCTCCCATTGGGTGACCTCATCAATCGTATTGATGTGATAGACCCCTTTCTCGCCCTCCCGATCCCCTTGATGGATGGTGTCCACGCGCAGGTAGCCGGGTTGGCCCTGGGGGTCAGGGCGGCGGCGTTCACCGTAGCGGGCGGTCGTTGGTTTGGTTTTGCGGACGGTGAGAGTGTGCCCGCGGTAGAATGAGCCACGCCGCAGGCGGTACAAATGGGCCACGGAGATGGTGCTCAACCGTTGGAACTCCTGGTGACCAAACAGTTCGTATTCCCGTTCGAGGATCGCCAGCGTCGCCGGTCCGGAGAGACGGTTGTGCGCCTCGTCGACCTCGGCCAGCAGGAGCTGATCCTCACGGGTGAACTTGCGTGGGAAGCGATGGCGCTGGTAGGGACGGAGGCGCACCTGGCCGGTCTGCCGGAACTGGGCGATCAAGCGAGAGAGCTGGGCGGGGGAGTAGCCGGTCATCTTCTGGAGATACCGGCGTAACAGGCCTTTCTCCTCCCGGGAGCGGGAGAAATACTCGTATTGTCGCAGCGTTTTTTCAATCCAGGCGTAGGTCTCGGCACGGGACTGCCTCCTAAACGTCAGGGCCTCGCTGGAACCCAAAAAGGACCGTAATTCGTCGGTGCTCATCGGACGTGAGTCTCTCATCATCAGGTTCATACCTCCTATGATTCGACTCACGTGCCTGTCCGGCTATCTTCCCCCACCCCCGCCCATGCTCATCTTGTGGGAGAAACAGGGGCGGGCTTCATGCTCATCTTGCGTGAGACAACTCTCTGCCTTGACTTTTTCGGGGTTTTGTGCTATAGTATAGCTCAGTCAATCGTGTAATTCGACCAATTGTGGTATTGAAATATGAAAATCCGAGTGTCTGAACGGCATATGGCGGAGAGCATGGCTCTCAACAAGTATGCCCTCTCCAAGGTCGAAGCGCTCTCCCGATATTTTGACGGCATTATCAGCGTCGATATCATTATGGACGTTGAGAAGGAGCGCCAGATCGTGGAGATAGTGGCCCATCTCATCAAGCGCAAGGTCGCCAAAGCCAGCGCCGAGTCCGATAATATGTACGCTTCCATTGATGAGGCCGTGGACAAGTTAAAACAGCAACTGAGAAAATATAAAGACCAACTGCGTGAGAAGCGTCCGGCCCGCCAGGCGGCGGCGAAGGCACGCCAACGCGCCACAGCAAACACAGAGCCCCAGAGCGAAGATAATATCATCTATACCAAAGTCTATCTGCGCAAACCGATGACGCTCGACGAGGCCCGTCTCCAGTTAGAGTCTTACCATAAAGACTTTCTGATCTTCGTGGATGCCGACAGCCGGGGACTGAGCATTCTCCACCGCCAGGGGAACGGGCAGTACGAGCTTCTCGAGCCAGTGTACTAAGGGGAATCGTCAACCACATCTAGGGAATGGGGGAGGGATAGGGAGTGGCAAAAGCAGTTTCTCTCTTCTCGGGGAGCTTGGCGAGTATTGTTGCCACCAAGCTCGTTCTGCAACACCCACGCATCACCGAAGTCAAGATTCTCCATCTGCGGTCTCCGTTCTTCCGTGAATATGAAGCCGTGCCTTCGCCAAACTCGGACACGGGCTTCAGCCATCGCACAGTGAAAGATATCGCCCACGAAGTCTTTGACGCGCTGTTCCGTAGCCAAAACGTCAAAAAAGATTTCCGCGAGCTGGTCAAGATCGCCCAACACCATGGCGCCAATGGGACAAATGGCAACGGCTACAATCTGAAGCACTCGTGTATCAACTGTCGTCATTTGCTTTTGAAAAAGGCCCTGCGCTATATGAAAAAGATCGGCGCAGAGTTCATTGTGACCGGCGAGGTTGTCGGTGAACGAGGGCTGGGTGTTGCGGAGATCGAGAAGGTAACGGAGATGGCCGGAGCCCACGGGGTGGTGCTGCGACCGCTCTCAGCGAAGCTCTTGCCGGAGACAATAGCCGAACAGAAGGGCTTGATTGACCGGGCAAAACTCAAGGGTTTTCGGGCTTCAGACAAAGAGAAGATCCGTGCTCTCGCTCGTGAGCTTGGCGTGGACGTCGCTGATTTTCCGGCGCAGCGGCGCTGCAAACTCACCGTTCCCTACTTTGGCCCACGGCTGGAAGACTTGCTCAAAGAAGAAAAACTGACGGTGAATTCTTTAGAGCTGTTGGAGTTTCCGCTCTATTACAAACGCCCACCCGATGTGAAGATTGTCTTAGGGCGTGATGACGAAGAGAAGCGCCGCTTGCAGAACTTCTTTCTCCCAGAAGATCTAAGACTCTATCTGCCGAGTCATCACGGCCCGCTGGCTCTGGTGCGCGCGAATTGGAAGGAGAAGAGCTGCAGCGAGATCGAGCAGATCATTCAGATGGCCGCGCGCGTGACCGCCAGCCACTTGAGTACCAAGCCCTTTGGGAGCGTCCAAGCCCACTGGCGCTTTGAGAGCGGCCAAGAGACGTTCCGCATCAGCGTCGAGCCTTTTCAGTCGCCACGAGAGCTGGAGCAGCACAGCCTCAAGCTCGTGTGATATAATCGAAGGGCCCTCACCTCCAACCCCTCTCCCGTCGGTCACGACGGGAGAGAGATGGCGCAGCCGGGGTGAGAGCCGGTTATGCATGACTTAATTCTCAAAGACCTGAACCCTTATCAGCGCGAGGCCGTCACGCATTTCGAAGGTCCGCTCTTGATTATCGCCGGGGCGGGGTCGGGCAAGACCCGTACTATTACCCATCGCATTGCTTATCTCATGGCGCATCACACAATTCCGCCCAGCCAGATACTGGGCGTGACGTTCACCAACAAAGCCGCCGAAGAGATGAAACGACGGGTAGAGAAGCTCGTCGGAGCCAACAAGACCCCTTGGATAAGAACCTTTCACTCCACGGCGGCGGCGATTTTGCGCGAGCAAATTCATCATCTCGGAGGAGCGTATAACTATAATTTCACCATCTTCGACGAGGACGATACCCGCGCGGCACTCGCGCAAACTATCAAAGAACTTGGCTACAGCGACGAGGGCGTCAGCCCTGGTCTGGTGGCCAACGTCATAGACCGGGCGAAAGACGAGCTGATCAGCCCTGAGGAGTTTGCGGGCCGCCGCGTGGGGATGTTCGACAGCTACATGCTCGAACTCTTGGACCGAATCTATAAACACTACCAGCGCCGTCTCGAAGCGAGCAACGCGCTCGATTTCGCCGATCTGCTTCGCTTGATCGTGCGGCTCTTCCAAGAAAGAGTAGATATTCTCAATCGCTATCGTGATCGCTTTCGCTTTCTCGTCATTGATGAATACCAAGACACCAATTATGCCCAATATGTCTTTTCAAGACTGCTCGCTGAAAAATACGAGAACATCTGTGTGGTCGGCGACGACGATCAATCTATCTTCGGCTGGCGCGGGGCCGATCCGACCAACATTTTTAAATTTGAGCACGATTTCCCCAACTGTAAGATCGTGCAACTCAAGGCGAACTACCGTTCGACGGCACGGATTTTGAGAGCAGCCTCTTCGGTCATTCGCAACAACCAGTTGAGAAAGCCCAAGGAATTGATCGCCGAGCGGGCCGAGGGCGAGCGGCTCTATCTCTACCCGGCGCGCGATGAACACGACGAAGCGGACTTCGTCGCCCGACAGATCTCCGAGTTATGGAGAGGCGAGAACGTCTCGCTCAATCACATTGCGGTACTCTATCGGGTGAACACGCTCTCGCGCATACTCGAAGAGTCGTTCATGCGTTGGAATATCCCCTATGAGATCGTGAGAGGGTTAAAATTTTATGAGCGGGCCGAGATCAAAGATCTCTTAGCGTATCTGCGTTTCCTTGCGAACCCCGCCGATGACCTCAGTCTGTTAAGAATTTTGAACAAGCCGCGCCGGGGGATCGGTGATAAGACCGTTGCTACCTTGCAGATGCAAGCGCGCACAGAAAGATGCTCGCTTTGGGAGACCATCGGACGATTGAGTGAGAACGGAGTTCTGGGTAGCAGCACGCGGAGTCGCCTCGAAGCGTTTGCTCAGCTCATGGACAACTTGCGCGCGTTCGCGGGGGAGCGCAAGCCCAGCGAGCTAGCCGAAGAGTTGTTGCGCCGGACGGGGTATTTGGCTGAGCTGCAAGCCGACGGTCCAGAATCTGAAGAGCGCCTGGGCAATATTCGAGAATTTCTCGGGTATCTGAAAGAGTTTGAGCAACGCGGTGGATTGAGAGAATTTCTAGAAGAGGTCGCGCTCATTGCCGAAGCCGATACGTACTCCGGCGACCAAGAACGCGTGGCACTGATGACGCTGCATTCTGCCAAGGGACTGGAGTTCGATTATGTATTCTTAGTGGGCCTGGAAGAGAATCTTCTGCCGCACGCGCGCAGCATCAAAGAGGGCGCCCTTGAAGAAGAGCGTCGGCTCTGCTACGTCGGCCTGACCAGAGCCAAAGAGCGAGTCTATCTCTCGTTTACAAACCAACGCTCGCTTTATGGCTCGTTGCTCTTCAATGCGCCCTCTCGGTTTATCGGGGAGTTGCCCAAAGAAGACCTCGAAGTTCCCTATCCGTGGGGCTAGCGCAACACTTTGGCCATCGCACGCTCGATTACATCCAAGCCCTTCTTCAGTTCTTCTGTAGAGATAACTAACGGAATCAGCATCCGAATGACGTTCCCATAGAGACCCGCTTTGGCGATAATGACGCCGTTCGCCGAGCACTCCTTCACGACGGCTATAGTCTCTTCAGAAGCTGGCTCTTTCGTGGTGCGGTCTTTGACTAACTCAATCCCCACCATAGCTCCAAGACCACGAACGTCGCCAATGATTTGGAACTTTTTCTGCATCTGCACAAAACGCTTGTGCATATACTGACCGAGTTCGACGGCGCGATCCAAGAGCTTCTCTTCTTCTACGATGTCTAACACTGCCAGTCCAGCAACACACGCGAGCGGGTTGCCCACATACGTCCCGCCGATGGCACTGTCGCCGGGCGCATCAATGACGGTTTGCACACCAACGACGGCACTCAAGGGGAGCCCTGAAGCGAGCGATTTCCCTAACGTGATGAGATCGGGCTCAATCCCGTAATGCTCATACGCGTAAAATTTTCCGGTGCGCCCGATGCCCGTCTGGATCTCGTCGGCTACTAAAACAATGCCGTGTTTTTTTGTCAGCTCGCGCAAGAACGGCACAAAGCCCTCTTGAGGGACGACAAAGCCGCCTTCGCCCTGAACGGGCTCAAAGACAATGCAGGCGATGTCTTCAGGATTGACCAACGCGAATAATTGCTTTTCCCAGAGCTTAAAATCCATGAGGTGGCGGTACGGGTTGGGGAAGGGCAGGCGATAGACATCCGAGACGAACGGAGCGAAGCCCTCTTTATAGGGCTTTGCTTTATGGGTCATGGTCATAGCCATATAGGTGCGTCCATGGAAAGCCCCGTCGAAGACGACCACGGCCTTGCGTTTGGTGTAAGAACGGGCGATCTTGACGGCGTTTTCGACGGCCTCGGCCCCAGAATTGAAGAAGATGGCTTTTTTCGGAGTCGGGCCGGGGGCGAGCTGCACCAATCGTTCAGCCAGCTCGAGATAAACGTCATACATAATGACGCTGCAATCCGTGTGGGTGAACTTTTCAGCTTGTTCTTGAATGGCGCGGACGACGCGCGGGTGGGCGTGGCCGACGTTGAGACATCCCCAGCCGCCGGTGAGGTCAATATAAGCATTCCCTTCTAAATCTCTCACGACGGCGCCGCGTGCTTCGGAGATGATAAACGGAGCGAGCGGCGAGACGGCGCGGGGGACGTACTTCTCCATCTTCTGGAAAAGGGCTTTGGAGTCTTTGAGTCCGGGTTTGGCAGGTGCTTTGACAGCCATAATAGAAATCCTCCTCTTTGGGGTCTCGATAATCAAACGTCCCGCTGTAAGCGGGCGATGAGTAAACGAGCAGATTACGCTCTATAGTTTACCGATTTTACGGGTTTTGGCAAGGTCATGCGGCTCTTCTAGCCATGACCGCTCTCAGTGCCTAGACTGTGTGTAATGGGGCAAGAGATGGTTACCAGGGCCCAAGACCCAGTCGGTCGAGATACTATCTAACACAATTGGCGGCAGCACCGCAAACTCCGCAGGCACCTGCACCCCTAACTGGCGCAGCTTGCGCCACGGGCTCTGCCCGTCCATCCCCACCCCGCTGTGGGGCCGCTCCACATTGTAGTAGTAGACCCACTGGGCCGCCCGCTTCACCAGCTCCTGCTCGTCCTTGAGGGTCAGCAGCAGGGGCAGGGCGATCGAGCCCGTCCTCAGATACGTCTGTATGAGCAGGCGTCTTGCTTCGCTGGTGTTCATGGTGTAGACTTCCTGGTACGATAGCTCCATAGTGGGCCTCCTCTCTGGGCGTTCTTCCAGAACTTTGCCCGTGAGAGGATGCCCGCTTTTCTGAGCCATTGCCACACCTCCCCCTGGTAATGATCTCTTGGCGCAGGGACCCAGAAGAGTTGACTTCCCTCCCCCTTATCGGGTACAATACAGTGACACGTGTGGGATAGAGTATCCCACATCGAAAAAATTATGGAGGTGCTATGCGTTCTCTCTTTATCTGCGTGGGGCTTCTGCTGAGTATAAGCTCCATTGACGGTTGGGCAGCGCCGGTGAATGGCAAGTGGGATGCGCGGCTCTTGCTTATCTTGGACGGCCCGCGGCCCAAGATCGCTCAGCCCCCGGTTGCTTTCGACAGCCTGCTCCGGCTCGATCTGAGCATAAGTGGGCTGCAGATCAGATCGCTCACGGCCCTGAGCACTGTAGGAGTCGAAGCGCAGGTCTTCGAGCTGAGCGCAACGGTTGGGGCGCTCACGCTCACGGATATCTTCCTCTTCTCGCGCAATATCGTCGAGGTTGAGCATCAGTACTATCAGATAAAATTTGTGCACCCCGATCCCGGCGGAGTTGTCGGCCAGTATGTGCCCATATTCTATAAAGACCTCGTGACGCCCTACGCTCAGCTCGCGTTACTGTTAGGGCCGACGCTCACCGAGCCCGTCAGCTTGCGCAAGAAGATCGTCGAAGCGCAGGTGGCCTTGAGCGGACTCACTTTTAAAGCAATTGGACTGTTTGCCAATCTTGGCTCGGCGCTGGCCCCGTCGTGGGAGGTCGGTACTGTAATAACCGTCAGCGGTCAAACGGTGTCGGGAGTGACGGTGCGATCTGAGACATATATCGGAGCGCGCCGCGGCTTCGAGTGCATCGGCGAGTGTTTTCCAGAACTGCAGTTCTCGCAAGGGCGCGTCGTGCCGGCATGGGAGATGGAGTACGCGCGGTTGGTCATCGCCGGCGTTTCTCTGGGAGGGGTTGCCCTTGATCTCGATGGCGCCGTCAATCTTAACAAAGCTGAAGGCCCAGTGGGGATAGAATACTTGCAGATTACGGGATATTATCATCTGGAGCCGCTAGCTCTAGATATCACGGATATTTTGTATTTTACCTCGGATTTGATGCTCAGTTCGCATACGCTCATCACCAACTGGTCGGTGGGCAATGCGTTTGTCACGGCGATCTGGACTGATTTGTCCGGGGGGATCGTTTTTGCGCTGCGCGAGTTTATCACGAGCGTTTCGCTCGGAGATTTCAGCGTCACCAGCGATCTCTTTACGTGTGCGAGTGCGCCGGGGTGCTTTGGGCTTGCGCCGTTCTATCGGCATGAGCTGCAAGTCTCTTTCGCAAGTACACCGTGGGACGTTCAAATGCTCTTTGTCTTTTTAGGGTTACTCAAGCCATTGGATAAGTTTGTGCTGACGATTGCTTACACAGAAAAGAGCTGGGGCTGGCGCGTCGGGACAGCGATCCAACCGAGCGGTCTCAAGGTGCAAGAGTTTTTTGTGAACTGGAGCTTTTAACGCATCCAACAAACCAGCTTGAGAGATGCTTTATGAGCCGGAGAGCCTTCCACCCGTTTTTCACCCCGCCGGTACAGACCTGTCACGACGAGACTTATATAATCCCCTTGGCTAGGGGATCTCCCCAAGCTTAAGATCGAAACCAAGGAGGTTTCTATGACACGGAACGTCCGAGCCGTCTTTGTGTCCGTCTTCTTGTTGGCCCTGACGGGAATCTTTTCTTACGGACAGCAGGCCCTCAGCCCCAGTGCCAGCGTGGCTCTCTCAGGAGAAGTCGTTGCTTTGGCGTCGTGCGCTGGCGGCAGCGCGCTCGTCGCCGCGAGCAAGTCGGCAGAGAACACAACCGTTCAGATTATTAATACGTTCTCCAAAGAGATCGCTGGGAGTTTCAACGTCGCAGTAGCCTTTCCCCGCGCCCTAGCAGTCAATCGCGATTGCAGCACGGCATATATTGCCGACGCTGCGGCGAACAAAGTCTTTGTCGTGTCAGTGCCAAGCGGAGCAGTCCGTGCCGAGATCGCCGTCGGCAAAAAGCCCATCGCGCTCGCTCGCGCTACGCACAACCATGATCTCTACGTCGTCAACTCTGACGACGGCACCGTCTCGGTCATCAATACCCAGACGAATGCTGTTAAAGCGACTGTGAAAGTGGGCAGCCAACCCAGCGCCATCGCGCTGTATAGCTCCGGGGCTCATAACCGTGCTTTCGTCACCAACACCGGCAGCAACACCATCAGCATCATTGACATCAACGACGATCCGGCCAACGCCAATCGCTATGTCGTCATCGCAACTGTGCCGACTGGTTCGGAGCCCATTGCCATTGCGACCAACGTTGGCTCATGGCTAGGCGATATGTACGCGTATTTTATCAATGGGGGAGATAACACCATCGGGCGCGTCATGGTGACACCGCCCCACTTGGTCGACTCGACCGTCCCCGCTGGTGATGAACCTGCAGCGATATTTTTAGATTCTGTGCGCTTTTGTGCGTACACGGTCAACGCGGGAAACGGGCAGAGTGCCATAGCCGTCGCGGTGGCCCGGTTCATTGGCAGTCACAATCCGGCTGCCCCTACCGGGCAAGATCCCTTCCATGCCGTGACGCCGTACACTGTGAACGAGAAGCTCAGCCGGGTTGCTCTCTTTGTGCCGTTGACCATCCAAGAGAGGGTGCCGGGAAATCCGGAGTTGGTGAGTCGCATTCAACGCCAGCTCTGGGCGGCCAACACGGCCAAGCCCGGCGAGCTTAATCTGTATATTCTTGACGGGGTGTGTCCACAACTGAGAGGGGACGAGCCGTAAACGGTCCGTAGCAGTTGCTCCACCAAGGGGGAGGGGCGAGCCCCCTCTCCCTCATTATTTTCGTCCTATTCTTAAGGAGTAAAACAGATCATTCGGCGCGTTTGAGAAGCATCGTGCACACTCGCAGCAAGTAAGAAGTTTTGCTGTGCAGGTTTGCTCAGATGATAAAATGAAGATTGTCTAAGAAACCAAGCCATGGTTTGGCTATTCCTCTAGAACATCCGTAGAGGCTCACCGAAATTCACAAGGAGAAGCAAGGGAAGCTTCCTCCTTCTCTGTGCTCTTCTTAGAAGCGTAAGCTCCAGAGCGTCAAACTCATGCTTGGCAGTGACGATGCCTGTTCATCAGACATGTGCGGGCTTGAGCGGCTTTGTGCGTTGTAGGAATCAACCGCCCCAAAGGCAGCCCAGCCGATAGGTAAAACCGTTACTATGAATTCAAGGGCTGACCATTTGGTAGCTCGGAGAAGAAAGCATCCGGCCCCAAGCCCTGCGCCAACCCCGACAACACCTCTCGCAAACCCGCGACCTATGTTACCCTCAAGCCCGTAAAATTGACTTACGACAACGATGCCGGCTGCCGCCCCTACAGCCGGGCCGAGCATCAAGCTCGGAAAGCTCCACGATGTGTAGCGTTCTTCATGACGCTTGACTAGCTCTTGAGCAGATAGCTTACCACTACAATAGCTAGCCCATTCTGAAGAAAACTCGAAGAACCCCACAGACAATGCTCCTAGGGTCGCTCCCAGCACTGCCCCACTGAAGAGCACAGCAAACTCGCCGTTATCATTGCTTGGCTGATTTTGAGCTGAGGTGTTCAGCGTGCCTGTTAAAACTATGCCGATGGACACGATTAAGAAGACCTGAAACACCTTTTGAATCATGTTTTGCTACCCTCCTTAGGTATCTCTCTAGCAGTATTCCCTTAGCAGGCCCTGACACGTAAATGATGCCCACAAAAACTCAAAGAAGGCTTCATATGTGTCGTCCCAAACCTCCGCCTCGAGAATAGAAACTAGCGCAGCACCTACAAGCACCATGCAGGTAGTCTTAGCCCGAGAGCAAAGTGATTGCTGGATCGCTCTTAATTGGTAGCTGATCGAATTTGGTGCCAGAGCCTCTGAATCGATACCTTTTATATAGCGCCTCAGATAGGAGCTGATGCCGCCATGGTCCAGAACTTCCTTCTTCTTGGCATCTAGATTCAATGGTTGCATAAGAACTTGTTTCAATTTTTGAGCCTCATCTTCTGGAAGCTCTGTGTCAGCCAAGTCTTCCATGATCCTCTTGATAACCTTCGTCTTCTCAGCTTCGCTCACGTTACTGAAATCAGCTTTTGCCAATTCCTCGTTCAGTTCAGGTGTGAGGCCTTCAGTGTCTAAGCCATCAACAACGGCAAGAGAAGATGTCTTAGCCTTTTGAATCTTCTCCGGTAATGCTAGCTTGATGTTTTCATTCCTCGTCGCCTGCCAGCGGTTATAATCCCGCAATATTTCTTTCCAAAGCCTCTTGCCCTCGCGGGCCAGTTTGGCTAATCTCTTGCGCGCGCTGCTACCTTTAGCTCCAGCAGATGCCAATGGAGCACTCGACTCGGAACGCTGCAGGAATTGGGTGCACCCGCTCAATCCACTGAAAGCTACTAACCCTGCTCCTAGGCCAAGCCCTTTCAACAACGCCCGTCGCGAGAGCTGCTCCGCCCTCTTTCCCTGATCTCTTTGTAGCATGCTAGCTATACCTCCTTATCTGCAAAGTTTTCAAGGAGATTATAGCGCAAAAAAAAATTGTCAAGTCCCTGGGTAAACCTAGGTCTTTACACTTGTGACAAGGTCCTCCAAACTGCGCAACTGCTCTTCCGGCCCTACCGCGCTCAAGCTCAGCCCATCTCTCCCAAATAAATCGTGCGCGATCTCTTGGATCTCTTCTGAAGTAACTCGCTCGATCTTCGTCACCAACTCTTCGACCGGCGCATGAATATTATAGAGTTCTCCAATTCCTAAGCGAATCATTCGGGAATGGCTCGTCTCCAGCCCTAAGAGCATATTGCCCTTGAGTTTTTCTTTCGCTAGTCTCAGTTCGGCGTCCGGCACGGGCTCTCTCACCAAGCGATCTATCTCTTCTAAGCTGATCTCGACCGTCTGGCGAGCGTTTTTCGGATCGGTGCCTACATAGATAATAAAAATCCCGCTGTCTTCAAAGAGACTGGCGCTGCTGAAAACGGCATAAGCTAAACCCAGCTCTTCGCGAATTTTCTTAAAAAGCCGAGAGCTCATCCCCCCACCCAAGATGGTGTTCATCACTTCTATGGTGAACCGTCGCTCGTCGTGACGCCCTACGCTGGGCACTCCTAACACTAAATTCGCTTGTTGGGAATCTCGATCTTCAATATAGAAGTGCTGGTTCGGCTGAGGAGGCTGGCGTGGTGACAGAGCCACACCGTGCGCCAGGGAGCTGAAAGAATCTTGCACGGCTTGCAGAACCTGCGCGGGCTCGACAGCCCCAGCCGCGGTCACAACCAAATGCTCAGGGTGATAGTACGCGTGAAAATGAAGCACGCCAGCACGGTGAAAGCGGCGCACGGTGTCAGCTCGACCCAAGATCGGTCGCGCCATGGGATGCTGGTGATCCCAAATGCGTTCCACGAAGAGATCGAAGACTTTCTCTTGCGGGTTGTCTTCGGTCATGCGGATCTCTTCTAAGACGACCCCCTGCTCTTTGCGAATGTCTTCTTCGGCAAAGCGCGGGTTTCTCACCAAGTCGGCGAGAATATCGAGCGCCGCTTTCAGATGCTTCGGGAGGACGTCAACGTGAAAGAGCGTGTACTCCTTGTGGGTCAGGGCGTTGATATAGCCGCCCATCGCGTCTACTTCTTCGGAGATCTGAAAAGCCGTTCGCTTGGCTGTGCCCTTGAAGACCATGTGTTCGATGAAGTGAGCTATGCCTGCGAGCTCAGCGGGTTCGTCGCGACTGCCGACGCGCACCCAGACTCCTAGAGCCAACGGACGATCAGCTATGGGCTCAACGATCACTTTGACGCCGTTGTCCAATCGTTCGGCATAACAGTTGGAATAGAGTTCGCGCATAAGCTCACGAGCCCAGCACTTACAGGTGCGAGCTGCACTTACAACAGCCCGCTTCGGCGGGCTTCGTCATTCCCAGCCTGTGGCTTCAGTCACCAGGCGCAAAACTAGGTCTTCAGTTTCAGTCCTTCTTTGGCCAAGCGCTTGAACGAGTAGCGCCCTTCTTTGTCGATGCGAATAACTTCGACCAAGACGGGATCGCCGACCTTGACAGCGTCTTCCACGCGCTCAACGTACCCGTCGGCGAGCTGCGAGATGTGAATCAAGCCGCGCACCCCGGCGTCGGTCTCCACAAACGCCCCGTAGTCAGCTATGCCGACGATCTTGCCCGTGAACGTATCGCCCACCTTGATCGCCGTGGGGGGAGGCGCAGCCTTGTCACGAACCAATTTGAGATTAATTCGGTTCATCTCGTCCACTTCGATCACCTCGACGTTGACTACATCGCCGAGCTTCACCACGTCTTCGACTCTCTTGACGTAGCGATCGGATAGATCGGAGACGCGAACGAGCCCTTGGGTACCGTTAGGCAGCTCAACGAACGCCCCGAACTTTTCAATGCGCGTCACTTTCCCCACATAGCGATTGCCGACTTCGATCTCTTCGGTCATCTGTTCGATGCGCTCACGGGCCTTGCGGACTAGCTCAGCCGAGTGTCCGGAAATCTTCACGACGTTCTTTTCGTCATCAATGTCAATCTCCGTCTCGGTCTCGGCTTGTAGTGCCCGAATGGTCTTGCCTCCCGGCCCAATAATCAACCCGATCTTCTCCGGGTCAATGGGGATGACTTCTAACACCGGGGCAAAGCGGCTGAGCTTGGGTCGCGGGGTGCTCAACGTGCGCTCCATAATTTCTAAAATCTGCAGTCGTGCTGCGCGCGCCTGCATCATCGTCTCTTTGGCTATCTGCAGAGTGATGCCGTGAATCTTGACGTCCATTTGAAAGCCCGTCAGGCCGTCGCGCGTGCCGGCCAACTTAAAATCCATATCGCCGAAGTGATCTTCGTAGCCGGCTAAGTCGGTCAAAATCATATAGTCTGAGCCGTGGGTGAGCAATCCCATGGCGATGCCCGCCACGGGTGTTTTGATGGGAACGCCAGCGTCCATCAGCGCTAAGGAACTTGCGCAGACAGTGGCCATCGAAGATGAGCCGTTCGATTCTAAGATCTCTGAGACAACCCGGATAATATACGGAAACTCTTCTTCGCTGGGGATGACGGCTTTGAGGGCATTTTTGGCCAGATTGCCGTGGCCGATCTCGCGCCGTCCCGGCGGCCCCAGCCGCCCTGCCTCGCCCACGCTGTATGGCGGGAAATTATAGTGCAGCATGAAGCGCTCTCGGCCCTCTTCGAGCATTCTGTCTATAATTTGCTCGTCCAAGCTCGACGTGCCCAGCGTGACCGTCCCCAAACTCTGGGTCTCGCCGCGGGTGAAGAGCGCCGAGCCGTGCACCCGTGGTAAAACCCCAACCTCGCAAGAGACGGGGCGCAGCTCAAGAGCTGTGCGCCCGTCCATGCGCACCTTGGTCGTCAGGGTGCTGGCTCGTACGAACTCTTCTAACAATTCAGCGAAAATTTCAGCGAGCTGTTTCTTGAGCTTCTCCAGCTCGGCAGCGTCGGTGACTTGTCTTTCTGAAAGAATTTGTTCGATGGCCTCGTCACGGATCGCAGCGGCTTTGGCCTCGCGCTCTAATTTGGTCATCCCCGGCCCCCGTAAGCTCTCAAAGCGATCTCCGATCAGTTTTTTCAGAGCATCGCGCAGCTCGCTCACATTCGCGGGCGGCTCCGGCTGCACCTTCTTTGCCGGAGGCAGCTTGGCCAACAATTCCTCCTGCAGCGCGATGAGATTTCTGATCTCGCCCTGAGCAAAAGCGAGCGCTTCCAACGCCTCCTCTTCAGGAATTTCTTTCAGTGCCCCCTCGACCATTAGGATTCTCTCTTTGGTCCCAGCGACGATGATCTCCATATCGGATTGTTCCAGCTCGGCGTCGGAGGGATTGGCGACCAGCTCGCCCCGGATGCGTCCGACGCGCACGCCGCCCACCGGCCCCTGAAAGGGAGCACCGCTCATCATCAACGCGGTCGAAGCTCCCAGAAGCCCTGCTATCGAGGGGCAATGCTCCGTGTCTGCCGAGAGCACCGTGGCCACGAGGTGGACCCGCTCGCGATATGTATAAGGGAAGAGCGGTCGGATGGGGCGGTCAATCATGCGTGCGCTCAACACAGCGGCTTCGGAGGGTCGGCCCTCGCGTTTGAGAAACCCGCCGGGGATCTTGCCCGTCGCGTAAAACTTCTCCTCGAAGTCTATTGTTAATGGGAAATAGTCAAGATTCTCTGCCTCACCGCGCGTTACCGTCACTAAGACGACGGTCTCGCCGTATTCGACTAAGACTGCCGCGTCGGCTTGACGCGCGACCTTGCCGGTGGAGAGCCGAAACGGCCCCCGCTGTACTTCGACGACTTCTGTCATAATGCTAGCATCTCCTTGGCAGCCGGCGCTAAGCTGACAAGTTCACAGGAAGAACTGTAGGGGCAACCCTCCGTGCGGAACGTCTTGGTGCAGCATTTTTCTCAAGAAAGCAGTCGCACCAAAACGTTCCGGCTTGCCCTGGGCAGGCACAGGGCCTGCCCTTACAGCGCCTCGTGTCAACCTGCCAACCTGCAACCGACTGTCCATAAAAAATTTTCTTAGCCGCGCAGACCCAATTGTTCGACCAGCTGCGTGTATTTTTCCGGCTTCTTTTTGGCCAGATAACGCAGGAGGCTCTTGCGCTGTCCGACTTTGAGCATCAGGCCGCGCTGTGAATGAAAGTCCTTTCTGTGTATCTTCAGATGCTCCGTCAGCCGCCGAATCTCTTCGGTCAGCTGCGCGATCTGCACCTCTGACGAACCGGTGTCCTGCAAATGGATGCGGGCCGATTCGGCGATCTTTGCCTTTTCTTCTTGGGTGAGTGCCATGCGATCCCTCCTTTATGTGGGGTTAATGCTCTCTATACTTGGCGCTCAAGGCGCGCACATTGTCTTTGACCTTCTCTTCATTAAAAGAGAGAATCTCTCGAGCTTTCATCACGATTTGCCCGGCGATGATCACGGTTTCGATATCAGAAGAAGGAGCAGAGTATACCACATCTGCAATGGGATTATGGCCGGGTTGCCAGTGAGGACCCTGCATATCCAATAAAATAACATCAGCCTCGTATCCTTCGACTAAACACCCCACTCTGGTCATGCCCAGCAACTTCGCTCCGGTCGCCATCTGCAGTGCTTGCGCCGCTGGCAGCGCCGTGGGGTCTTCCAATTTGGCCAAGAGCGCCGCCAATCTCAGCTCTTCGAGCATATCCAAATTGTTATTGGACGCCGCACCGTCGGTGCCGATCCCGACGCGCACGCCCATCTCTTTATATCTCTTGACCGGCGCGATCCCGGACCCCAATTTCAGGTTGCTCGTGGGGCAGTGGGCCAGCCCGACGCCATGCTCCGCTAAAATCCTGACGTCGGTCTCGCTCAAGTGCACCCCGTGCGCCACGACCGTCTTGGCTTGCAAGACTCCCAACTCTTCTAATCGCTCTGTGGGGCTTTTCTGATACTGCTTCAGCGAGTCGCTCACTTCCGTCATGGTCTCTTGCAGATGTGTGTGAATGAGCGTATTATACTGTATTGCGAGGGCTGTTGCATCCTTCCAGACCCCATCGCAGCACGTATAGGGCGCGTGGGGGCCAACGGCGACTCGGATGCGTCCCTCGGCGCTGGTGTGCCAATCTGTGAGAAATTTTTCGGTGATCGCAAGCTCTTTCTGGGCTTTCTCCCCCGGCTGCGGGGCAATGATCCCATAGGAGAGCAGCGCGCGCACCCCCGATTCTTTCACGGCTTGGGCGACGGCGTCCATGAAAAAATACATATCCGAAAACGCCGTCGTTCCGGAGCGAATCATCTCAGCAATCCCCAAAAGAGAAGCCCAGTAGACATCTTCTTCGGTGAGTTTTCTCTCAGCAGGCCAGATATCGTGTTCGAGCCACTCTTGAAGATTTCTGTCATCTGAGTAGCCGCGCAGCAAGACCATTGCTAAGTGCGTGTGGGCGTTGACGAAGCCGGGCAGAGCGAGTTTGTCCTTCCCAGCGAGCACGGTGTCGAAGCGTCTGCCCTCAAAGTCTTTGGGGTTCTCGCTGATCTTAGCGATTTTCCCATCTTCGATAGCAATAGAGACCCCCTGACGTACGAGGGGGGCACTCATGGTGATCGCTGTGCAGTCTTTGATGAGGATAGTCATGCTCGCTGAGACCGCATTATAGCGAAAAAACGCGAGAGGGGCAAAAGAGTCTGGGGGCTTTGTAGAAATCCTTGAAGCCGGATGCTCAAGCAGCCGGCTGTCACCCTGAGCGAAGCGAAGGGTCTAGATTCTTCGCTAACGCTCAGAATGACGCTGGGCTCAGAATGACAGAGCGTGCGTGAGCACGCTTCCACCTGCTGAGCTGGCGACTTGAGTCGCCGGTCCCAGGGAGGTTTTCTACAGAGCCAGTCTGGTGGTCTGAGAGTCTGGGCTCTCGACTCTTGACTCTTCGACTCTTCGCTTGACAGCCCCGGTATTCTCCCCCTATAATAACGCACCAATCTCTCACAAATGGTGATGCTCAATGACTGAGAAGCTCGTCGGTGATCGGCTTTGGCTCTCCTAAGCTATCTACTATGAAGTCCGTCGTCCTCTCTGGTATTCAGCCCACAGGCACTCTCCATATCGGCAACTACTTTGGCGCGGTCAAAAATTACGTCGCGCTTCAAGATCAGTACGAGTGCTTCTATTCTATTGTTGACTATCACGCGATCACGGTCGAGCACGACCCCCAAGAGCTGAGAAAGAATACTCTCGAGATGGCGCGAGACTTGCTCGCCTGCGGGCTCGATCCGAAAAAGTGCGTGCTCTTTGTGCAGTCGCAAGTCCCGGAGCATACAGAACTCGCTTGGATCTTGAGCGCTGTCACGTCCTATGGGGATTTGCAAAGAATGACCCAATTCAAAGAGAAGGGCGAGGGACAAGAGTTTGTGAGCTGCGGGCTCTTCACATATCCCGTGCTCCAAGCTGCGGATATTTTGATCTATAAAGCCTCGAAAGTTCCGGTGGGGGAAGACCAGATTCAGCACATCGAGCTTGCTCGGAGGATCGCGCGACGATTTAACTCGCGTTTTGGCGAGATGTTTCCCGAGCCCGAGGCGCTGCTGACCGAAGCCCCGCGCATTATGTCCCCGGCCGACCCCACAAAGAAGATGAGCAAGTCTTTGGGACCTAAGCACTATATTGCGCTCACCGAGCCAGAAGAGTCTATCAGAGAAAAGATCAAGACAGCTGTCACAGATATTGGTCCGCGAGCGGACACAAAAGAGAAGAGCCTCGGCGTGGCCAATCTCTTCTTGTTGCTGAAGCTGACGGCTCCCAGAGAGATTTACGAGCAATTTGAGACAGAGTACGCCAAAGGCACGCTCAAGTATGAGCTGCTCAAGCGCACGGTTGCTGACTATTTAGTCAAAACTTTGGAGCCGGTTCGTGCGCGGCGGGCACAGCTTAGAGGGCCTGAAGTGCACGAGATTCTGCACGAAGGGGTGCGCAAGGCACGCATCGTCGCGAGAGAGACTTTAGAAGAGGCGCGCGAGCGCATCGGCGTGGGAAGGCTCATAGCATAAGGGGCACAATTAGGATACATTCAATAGCTCTTCGGCGCCGCAGGCGACTCCTCTTCTAAGATGACCGCCTCCCGCGGTATGCCCAATCTCTCCAAAGCCGTTTCTACTGCCTCTATTACCCTGCGTTTGCTCTCAGCTTGCAAGCCAATATCAATACCAACAGCAATTCGATTTCTCTTATCGTCAATGTCGGTCATCGTGACGCCTGGGATAGGCAAGATCCATCGTCTCATGCAATCATGCCAAACCTTGAGCTGCAAGAAGCTATACTGCCCTTGCAGCACACGGATCTCCCGGGGATATGTGTGGAGTTCCACCCATCGAGGTCCAAAGATCTCTCTGATCGCCTGCTTCACCGCCTCTTCCTGAGAGAGATCCGTCAAATAGACATAGAGGATTCTGTTCCCTTGATCATCAGAGTCAAAGAACATGCCTCCGTAGGCCGGGACGCGCTGGGCCAGTCTCACATCCGCTGAGTCATTGTTGGGAGTTTCTTCGCAAGTCGTCTGAGGCGGCGGTAAGGGCAGTGGGCTCTGGAAGAAATTGCACCCACTGAGCATCAGCACAGCTCCAAGGAACATCATGAATCCTTTGCCCATATATCACTCTTTTGGTTCGTGCTATGAACCCTAAGCTTCAAGTGTCTGTCGAGAACGGTTAAGCAAAGCAGCCAAGAAACTAAAAGTGATCGCGGGCAGAATCAAATAAGGGAAAAGAATAGTAAGGCCACCTGGGAAGATCAGCCCTATAGTTCCTATCCACAGCAGGCGCTGGCCAAGGCGGGGTTTTTGTGGTGCTAAATAGGTTCCTATCCCCACGAGCAAGGAAGCCAGACCCGTCGGCACCGCAATGGACAATATGAAAAAGGCGTCACCAGAGGCAGGAGCTGTCAACGCCAGGCTAGCGGCCGCCGCCAATCCTAGTAGCATAGCGATTGTAGCCAGTAGTCTTATCATCTTCTTATGGTATCAGCTCCTCCAGGATCAAGGCACCCGTGCACGCTGTTGTCCAAAGTGGCGGTTTGCTTCCGCTATGGGAACAAAATTTACTCCACCTACTGTCTGGGCGGCCTATAAAGACAGCATTCAGCTGATGACGCAATGTGCCCCCGATCCACGCAAAATCACCATGCATTTGCGCTCTCACTTGTCCTGTCTGGGAGAGGGCACATCCACTGACGACAAACGCCAACCCTACGAGAAACCCAAATACCATAAACTTCCGCCACTTCATGGTCTCCTCCTTCGAGGCGGTGCGCCTCCGTTTTGGGATGACTCACTCTACACCGCCTCGCGAAGCCCGACCGTCGTCTTGCCGACACTCAGTATATCGCCTTGGCGACAGTTCGACTGTCGGCTCGGCGACACTTTTCTCAAAATCACGACGAGAAGGCGCTTCTGGCTAGTCCCGCAAGCCCGTCTCGCTCGCTACACTGCTTCGTGCAAGCTGATCCCATCTCTCACGGTGCTTTGCTAAGATCCTTTGCGTCATTTATAATGCTTCGATACGATAACTATGCCAACGGCTTTAAGAATCGGTCCCTATCGTTTCTACTTTTATTCTTACGATTGCGGCGAGCCACGCCACATGCATGTAGATCGAGAGAACAAGAGCGCGAAATTCTGGCTCGACCCGGAAGTAACGTTAGCGGACAATCATGGTTACAGTCGCAAAGAGTTACGCGATATTGAGCGCCTCATCCGAGAGAATCTGGAGGTGTTGAGAAATGCCTGGGACGCCTTCTGCCGCGGTTCCACTGGCGCTGCCTAGGGTCATAACCGTGTCGGTCACAGACGACACGCTCTCTGTGGAGCTGGAGGACGGTCGGACGGTCTCTGTACCCATTGGCTGGTATCCGCGTCTGGCCCATGGGACACCGGCCGAACGGGCGAATTTCCAGATCAGCAGCGCCGGTTACGGGATCTTTTGGCCCGATCTTGATGAAGATATCGGCGTTGAAGGATTATTGCTGGGCCGAAAGTCTAGTGAGCATCCGGCTTCGCTGGAGCGGTGGCTCCGGCAACGCAGAAAAAAGCGTCACTAACAAACTTTCTAGTATCTTGCGCAACATCTATGCTTGTTGCGCAAGCCATGAACAGCTAGGCTTGGTCATGCCCTCATGTCAGAAGCACTTGGACTCTTTGAGGGTGAAGGTCTCCTTGGCTCCCGTCTGTCTATTGGTGACCGTGAGCTTCTTGAACGCCTCTGTCAGCAGGGGACTGAGGACTTCTTCGGTCTTTTGGTCCTCGCTGACGAAAAGACCTGTGCAGACTTTGACAGCCTGGCGCTGAACCTGCTCTCTAAATAAGACAAATGCCGAAACCAAGCGATGTAAGCCGGTTCGCAGATGAGTCTCCTCAAATCCCTTGAGCAGGCCACTCTTTTGCACCAACCGGAGAGTGACACTGAAGATGTCCAGCTGCATAGCCGCATCACCCATTTTGCCCGTCTCGAAAGCCTTCTTGAACTCGTTCAGCGGATCGCGAAATGTCGAGGGATCCAAGGTCGGGTTGTCCTTGGCAATCTGTTCGCTGGCCTTAAGAAGGCCATCGAGATGCTTGAGCACCAGCGCTTTCAGGTCTATCGAGGCTTGTTGGTCCGGCTGCATTAGCGGTTGCTCTGCGAGTGGGGTTGCGGTCGAGCGAGCAGGTGCTTGGCGAGGTTTGAGGTCGAACTCGAGGATGAATGGCGTGATCTCCAGCACCCATTGCGGCTTCGTCCCAAGGCCCTCCAACCCGATGCTGAGCTCATGGGTAGCTCTGGTCAAGTGGAGTCGCGGGGACAAGAACCAGTCAGGGCTCCACATCAGACCCAAGCGAAGATGAGTGAAGCCCGAGGCTTGGAACGGACCGGGCTGAATGCTGGCTAGAACCCCCACCGTCACACGGAGATACCAATCCTCACCCAGCAGCGTAACCAGATCGGTCTGCCAGCGATCCCGCTCGCTGACAGAGAGACCAGCGAGTTCCGGTTGTTGAGCTGCGGTCGCTCCACAGAAGAGCGACACGACTATTACCCCTAGGCATAGGACCTTCTTGCACACATACTAGCACCTCCTCACGACTCTTCATTATATGTAAATGCACAAATTTTGCAACCAGCTCTTATCAGCTTGGTGTTCTGCAAGCCCAACTGATAAGAGCTGGTTTAATTCATCTGATGTTACGTATCGAAACTGATTGAGTCTCCTTATAAATCGAACTCGATGCCAAACTCACACTCGAATTCAAACCCATCAGGTGTGACTCTACCTCTACAACGGAAATAGATCCTGCATGGCCCTTCAGTCACGACACCTGACGTAGATGTACCAATCTCAGGACAAGCTGGAGTTGTTACGCTTTGAGCAGCATAAACCGCACCAGCATCTGTGCCGACTGCTGAATGAATTTGATCCACGCTGGACAATCCACCCAGCAGCAACGCCAACACCACTCCGACCATACAGACAGCCAACTTCCGCCACTCGAGGCGGTGGGCCTCTCTTTTGGGATAGCTCACTTATACCCCGCCCCGCGGAGCCCGACTATCGCCTTGACGACACTCAGTATATCGCCTTGACGACAGTTCGACTGTCGGCAAGGCAACACTTTCGCGAAAATCATGACTAGAAAAGACTCTCTGTTAACCTCCGCAGCCCTGCTTCGTCCACAATGATGATCTGTCGCGACATTCTCGCAATCAGCTTGCGCCGCTCCAGCTCGATGAGCTCCAAGTTCACCGTCGTACGATGGGCGCCGAGCATCTCGCCTAAGAGCTCGCAGCTCAGCTTCATGGCGATCTGCTTACCGCCCGACGCCAGCTCGTGCCCACATCGCTGCCCCAGTTCCATCAGCAGAGCCGCTAAGCGCTCTCGCACACTGGCTCCAGAGGCCAACAGCTGACACTGCCGCCGTAAGCGGATCGCCTGACCGGCCAGCGTGAAAATGAAACGACTCCCTAGCATTGAAGGCTCCTGGACGAGCTTCTCGCAAACCGAGCGCGCAAGATAATGAGTGTGAACTTCCGTCAACGCTTGCGCGCTCACCCCATAGCGCTGCTGGCCGACAAAGCCTCCTACACCGACGATCTCTCCAGGGCCAGCGATCAGGAGCGTGAGAGAGTGCCCGTTGAGCTTGCGCATCCGAATCCGCGCCAAGCCCTCGCAGAGCACATAGGCGCCGTGGTGTGCTTCTCCTTGCTCAAAGATGGCCTGATGGGCAGCAAATGAGACTGGTTTTACCAGCTCGTGCCATGCGCGCGCCTCCTGCGCGGGGAGTCCCGCGAAAGGGCAAGGTGACCAACACTCCCGACAGAAGATACGTCCCGTCATCTCTGGCAGCCGGCTGCCTCGTCTCTCTGAGAGACAGGGGCCCGTGGCTTTGCGCCCCCCTTTCTTTCGAAGGGTTTGCCCTTAACAGAGATTGCCTCCCAGAGCTTACACAATATTATATTCGCTTTTTTTTTCCGTCAAGTTGCCGGTCGAGTGCTCAATTTACCGACAGTCCATGGGCAGGATGCGCTGTAAGTACTCCAAATCTTCCGGGCGGAATTTTTCGTTCTGCACAAGATAGGGGTTGATCTCCGCTTGAGCGTTCATGATCCCGCCGTTGGGGTTGTGCTCTAAGCCCAGCATATGGCCCAATTCGTGGCTGGCGACCTTGGCGAAGAGCACGGCGAGCAACGGCGGCGGCGCCAAACGCAAACTGCGATTGACGTGAAAACTCCCAACAAAGACAAACCCCCGGTCGTCCTTACGCAGATTGCCAAAATCCAGCGGCGCCAAGCCCAAAATGGGGTTGCGATTCTCCGGGGAGAAGAAGATCGTGCTGAAGATGCCCGTCGGCTGGCGCAGATAGAAACGCACGTTCACGCCCTCATAATCACGCTCCATCTGGCGGCGGATCGCCGGAATGAAGACGTTCACTAAATCACTGATGGGCAGCGATGTCATCTCTTCTAAGAGAGGGATGCTTATGCTGGAGAACTCCAGCGAGACGATCTGGGCGCAGCGATTGGGCAGCGGGGTGAACTCAAAGTAGTCTGCCCACGCATTGTTGTCTTCGTTCAATTCGAAGATCTCTCCGGTGGGATCGGCCTTGGCTCGCAGAATTCTCTCGCCCGCTTCAACGTTCCATGGTGCTTCGACGGTTACTTCCTGTCCCGCCGCTAGGCTCTCTGCTGGTGTGGCCACGCTCAGCAGTTCGCCGTCGATGTAAAAGCCTACGGGGACTAGCGCCGCCGGCCCCTGACCGATGTTGGCGACCGTGGCGACCAGGCGTGCCGGCTGCCCGGCTTGCGCCGTCTCAGGCGCGATCTGTAGGGTGCGCACGACCAAATCTGCTCCGGTGAACTCGCGATTCGAAGCGTTGACGATCTTTATCAGGCTGTTATTGGTCTCATCCAGCTCCGAGATAGACTTGAACGGGTCAACGGTCACACGAAGGATCGTCTCTCCCGGCTCGCTGTCCCAGGTGGCGGCGATCTTGGCTGACTGGTTCGGAGCAAGCTCCGAGAGGAAGCGCACGCCGATCTGCACTCGGTCGGCCTTAAATTCTAGGGCGAAGACATCATTGGTCGGGCGATTCCCTTGGTTGAGCACCGTGGCGATGACCTGGACGGTGCTGCCCGGTGGAGGAAAGGCCGGATCGAGCCGAACCGATGCCACAATAAGATCGGGGGCTTCCAGTTGTTGGGCCCCGGCACCAGCACTGCTCATCAATACGAAGAGACTCAGGATCGTTTTCAGCGTTCTCATGGTAATCTTTTCAGCTCAAGCGATCCGTTCCCACATACTCCCGCAATGGTTCGGGAATGGTCACCGAGCCATCGGGCTGTTGGTTGTTCTCCACAATAGCAACAAAGAGACGCGACGTTGCTAACCCCGACCCGTTCAGGGTGTGCACATACTCCGGCTTGCTCGTCTTCTCTCGTCGAAAACGGATATTCCCCCGCCGCGCTTGAAAATCCTCGCAATTGCTAATGGAGCTGACTTCGTAGTAGCGATTCTGTGAGGGTATCCAGACTTCCAAGTCTATCGTTTTGGCCGACTGCTGTGCCAGGTCGCAGCTGGGCAACAGAGCCACTCTGTAATGGACGTTCAATGCTTTGAGAATGGCTTCGGCGTTCTCAACGAGACTGTCTAATTCAGCGTAAGACTCTTCAGGCTTGGTGAACTTAAAGAGCTCAACTTTGTTAAACTGGTGCATCCGAATAAGCCCCTTCTCTTCTTCGCCGTAGGTGCCGGCTTCGCGCCGGAAGCACGCCGTGTAGGCGCAGTACTTGAGGGGCAGCTGAGCGCCGTCTAAGATCTCATCGCGATGCAAATTGGCCAGTAAAACCTCGGCCGTCGGGTTGAGATAGAAATTGTCTTCTTGACAGAAGTAGACCTGATCAGCAAACTTCGGCAACTGCCCGGCTGCGAAGAAGCTCTCCGGGTTGCCCAAAAAGGGCGGGAAGATTGGGACGTATCCGTGCTGCTCGACTTGGTAGCGCAGCATAAAACTTATCAACGCCATCTCCAGCATTACGCCCTTACCTTTATACATGGGAAAACGGGAACCGGCGATCTTGGCCGCGCGGGTGAAGTCAAACAGATCGAGCCGCTCACCCAATTCGATGTGTGACTGAAACGCAAACGCGAAGTGAGGCTTCTCCTTGAACTCCCTCAGAATTTTCTTGTCGCCTTTATTGAAGCTGACAGGGACGCTGCTGTGGGGCAAGTTGGGCAGACGAGCTAAAATATCTTGGATCTCTTGTTCGACCCGAACAAGCTGACCATCGAGAGACTTGATTTGGTTAGCAATGTGCCCCATCTCCGCGATGAGATTTTGGGCGTCTCTCTCTTGGCCTGCGCGCTTGAGCTGAGCAATTCTCTCCGTCGCTTCGTTGCGCTGCGCCTTGAGCTGTTCTGCTTGGCCGATGAGACGGCGACGCTCCCCGTCGAGCTTCAATAACGGTTCGAGCGAGATGGATTCATCTCTGAGGCGCAGGCGCCGCTCGATCTCCTGAGGGTTCTCACGAATCAGTTTTATGTCCAGCATAGTTCCGTCTCCCCAACGGTAGAGTAATTCAGATGCGGGCACATTGTAGCCAAAATAATGCGCCTCGACCAACTCTAGCCGAGGCGCTCTCAGTTGCCCTGGGCAGGCACGGGGACCTGCCCCTACAGTTTTGTTAAGCTACGGTCGGCTCGTCATGGCTTTGTTGATGAGAACGATATCTTGGCGCGGGTTGGGGTCCGCGGGATTATCTCCGCCGCGAGCGATGTAAATATCGGGCTTCTTATCGCCGTTCAGATCAACAAAGGCGATGCCGTTGCCAC
This sequence comes from Candidatus Fraserbacteria bacterium, assembly GCA_037440025.1. Taxonomy (GTDB): domain Bacteria; phylum Bipolaricaulota; class Bipolaricaulia; order RBG-16-55-9; family DRXL01; genus JANXCC01. The sequence goes on from JBBIUX010000005.1 coordinate 69,224, forward strand.
CCCAAGCCCCAGGGAGATCAATGGCCACGAAATGCCCACGGCCGTCGTTCTGCAAGAGCAAATTAGGCTCCTGCGGTTGTCGCTGCGCGCGCGCCAGCGCGATATCCAAATCGCCGTCGCCGTCAAAGTCTGCATAATCCAGGTCGCGGCAGGCAAAGACCCCAAAAGGCAGCTGATGCTCCGTGCGGTCGTCGAAGAACCCCTTGCCGTTGTTGATCCAGAGCACAGCGCGGCCGGGATCGTTGCAGGCGAAGACATCTAGGTCTTTGTCACCGTCAACGTCGAGATATTTGATGGCCGTCGTGTTCGTCCCTTGCTCAAAGGAGAGGCGATAGGCCGTCTCGTCCGCGAAGAAGCCGCGATTGCTGTTGATGAAAACGCGATTGGCTTGATTGATCGTGAGTCCTGCCGGGCCTGGGTCACCTGTTCCCAAGACCAAGTCATTGTCGCCATCGCTGTCGGCATCGCCGCAGTCTAAGGCCGCGATGCTGAAAGCAGTGCGGGCCAGGCGGCTGCCCCCTTCTTCGACGAAGACGCCTCGGCCCTGATTGACCCACAAGCGATCCAGGTCCGTCTGAGAGGTGCCTACGTAGAGATCCAGATCGTTGTCGCTGTCCACGTCGCAGAATCCTACAGTATATGTTCTATTGATGACGACAGTCCCCGTAAGGCGGGTGGCCGTTTCGTTCTGAAAGAGCCCATTGCCGGTATTGACCAAAATAATATCAGGCTCGCCGCCGGTAGGTGAGGCCATGCCCAGGACGAGATCGAGATCGCCATCGCCGTCTATATCGCCCAGGTCGCCGCTGAATGGAATCTGTGAGGGGACAGCATTAGAAGGAATGCGACGGTTAGAGTCGTCTTCGAGTTTGCCCTGCCCGTTGTTCGCCAACACTTTGACCAAGGGAGCATCGCCCGGCCGGTTGCCGACGATGAGGTCCAAATCGCCGTCTTTGTCAATGTCACCGGCGCGGACCCAGAAACTGCGGTCCTTCTCCGGTGCCAGGCGAGTGCTGGTTTCATCGGAAAAATCAGTGGAGAGCGCTGGCCGCGGCTGAGCGATTCCTAAGACCAAACCCGTCATAGACAACAATCCTACGCCCAGCAGAACAATACGAAACGCAAAACGCATGAAAACCTCCTTGTTTTTTAGCGCGATAGTGTCGTAGCAATGGTAATTATAGCGAGCTCAAAGTGACAAAACAATGGAAGCGATGTAACCGGACGGTGGACGAAAGTGGGGATTTGTGGGTGCTGTCTGTCGTTGAGCGGATCGAGGAATTTTGCGATAATCCTTTTGAGTCGAGAATATGTTACGAGTACACGTGGGATCAGACAACTCCATCAAAGCGCAAGCCGTCCAAAAGGTCTTCGAGCGGGCCTGGGGTCCGACGGAGGTTCGGCTGGTCTCGGTGGACTCCGACGTGCCCCTCCAACCCTTCGACGACGATACAGCCAAGGGAGCCTGCGAGCGCGCACAAAGAGCTTTATTAGATGCCGACTTCGGCGTGGGCATCGAAGCCGGACTGATCTGGCACAAAAGCTTAAAACTCTATTTTGACGTGCAGTTCTGCGCCATTGTCAGTCCAGACGAAAAACTCACTGTCGGGCATGGGTCGGGTTTCGTCTACCCAGAAACGGTTATCGCACAAGTGCTCAAGGGCCGCCCCATCGGCGATATTATGAGCGCGCTCACACATATCGAAAAGATCGGTCACAAAGGTGGTGCCATTGGGTATCTCTCAAAAAATCTTTTGACGCGAGAGCAGTTGACGGAGCAAGCCGTCTTGATGGCCCTGCTCCCGCGATTGCGCCCGGAGCTTTATTATGCCGCGTCTTGAGTTTTGGTTATTGTTGCTCTTTGTCGCTGCAGGGCTCACACAGCCCGCACTGCGAACTGCTCCATCGGTGCCGCCCCCACTGTCTCCAGTAGTGCCGCCTCCTGTGCCACCGAAAGCATCTCCAAAACTTGTCTTCAAAAATCAATATGTCTTTCTGATTGTTGTTGACGGCTTGCGCCCTGATGCTCTCCAGCGTGCCCAGACTCCGAATATTGACCGCCTCTGGCAGTCTGGTCTCTATAGTTGGAAAGCCCAGACTGTCCTGCCCAGCCTGACTCTGCCAGCGATGGCTTCATTGCTCAGCGGGCTTCCTCCGGAGCGCCATCACATCTCATGGAACTACTGGGACCCCGAGCGCGGGCGGATCACCGTGCCGACGGTCTTTGATCTGGCGCAAAAAGCCGGGGTTTCAACGGCCGCGTTTGTGAGCAAACGCAAGTTGGCACATCTCTTCCAGCTAGAGACACCCTTGCACGTTCTCAACGGCAATGCCCGCCAAGTGCTCGAAGCAGCGACAGAATACATCTCAGAGCATCGCCCGCGGTTGGTGCTCTTGCATGTGTCTGATGTGGATGACGCGGGCCACCGGTACGGCTGGATGACCGTCAGACAGGTACAAGCCGTCGAGCGCGTAGACGAAGCCATCGGTATACTCTTGAAAACATTGGAAGATTTAAAGATTCTCAATGAGTCAGTTATCATTGTGACGGCCGACCACGGGGGGCACGGGCGGATTCACGGCACCGATGACCCCAGAGATATGACCATCCCGTGGATCTTATGGACTCCAGAGATAGAGATTGGCCGTGAGGTCGCCCAATCTGTGCGCATCTACGACACGGCGGCGACGGTGCTGGCAGCTTTAGATGTAGCCATCCCGTCAGAATGGGAGGGGGTGCCGGTCTTAGAGGCTTTCCCCGAAGTGATGCTCCCGGTGGAACATCCGTGATCTTTGCAACTCCTGAACTCTCTGCTATAATTACTGTGCGCAGAGCGCATGGTCTTTGACATGGGGGTGCACCGGATTCGACGGGGATGCGGCAGGGCGGTTGCAGGCGGAGGTGCGGCCATCTCCTAAAAACGGTCGAAGGCATATAAATGCCAACAACTTTGCTTACGCCACTGCTTCTCTGAACTAAAGAGAAGCATCTCTTACGATAGTTCGGCCCGTCGGCTAGCGTGAGAGACCGATCAGGCGGGCTGACCATGCGTCCGGCTCCGGAGCGCGTGGGAATCTTCAAATGGAGCTCGGATCAGTCAATCCTGTTCGGTGGGAGCGGCCGATCCCAAACCAAAACACCGAACTAAGCCTGTAGAAGCCAAACGAAAGCATCTCCGGACGCGGGTTCGACTCCCGCCACCTCCACCACTGTAGGGGCAGACCTCCGTCTCTGCCCTTGGGCGAACACAGGGGTTCGCCCCTACAAAGTATGTGTCGCCTCACGCGGATTTGCATCGGGCTCTTTTCACTGAGCTTGGGGAGTGCCCTGCTGGCGGGCCACCTCCAAGCCCAAGTTCCATTGATCGGGTACGCCGAACTCGCTACGACGATCAACCCCATCAGCAAAGACTTTCTGCTTCGGGTTCTCCAGCAGAGCTCCCGTGACGGTGCTACGCTCTTAGTTATTCGCCTTGATACCCCCGGCGGACTCTTAGAATCTACCAAAGATATGGTCGAGGCACTACTCAACTCTCGCACCCCTGTAGTCGTCTGGGTCGGCCCTGCGGGGGCCCGCGCCGCTTCTGCTGGGGCTTTTATCACCATGGCCGCCGATGTCGCTGCCATGGCCGAGGGAACCAATATCGGCTCTTCGACCCCGGTCTCGTTAGCTCCAAGCGAGGGGCAAGAGCCAGATAAAGACGACCCTGCCCGTAAGAAGATTTTAGAGTTTGTCGCTTCAGAAGCGCGCAAGATCGCCGAAAAGCGCGGGCGCTCCAAAGAGTGGGCCGAAAAGTTCGTATTAGAAGGCAAGTCGCTCACCGCCCAAGAAGCCTTGCAGAATAATATTATCAATATGATCGTCAACAGCCGCGAGCAGTTGTTAGAGCACCTTGACGGCTATGAGCTGGTGCGCGACGGCCAAACTATAAAACTTCAGACGGCCGGGGCTTCGCTGAAGACTTATGAGCGCAATCTCAAGGAACAACTGATGGGGTACTTGGCCGATCCCAATATTGTCTATCTGTTGCTCACTATCGGAATCTACGCGCTGATCGCGGAGTTCTTCACCCCAGGGTTTGGCGTAGGGATTGGGGGCGCGATCTGTTTGTTATTAGCCCTGTTGGGCTTGCAAGTCTTGCCATTCAATCTCGTGGGACTGGCATTTATTATCTTGGGAGCAGCGTTGATGGTAATTGATATCTTTACGCCAACTCACTTAGCACTGACGGTAGGCGGGGTGGTCTCACTGTTGATCGGGTCGTTCATGCTCTTTGACTTTGAGGGATTTGAAACCCCAGCGTTGAGCATCTCGCCGATCAATATCTTCGCGACTGTGGGGACCGTCACGGGGCTCTTCGTTTTTATGGTCACCAAAGGACTCTTGATGCAGCGCAAGCCCCCAACGACGGGCAAGGAAGGCATGGTCGGTGCTGTAGGCACAGCCCGTGGCGAGCTGAATCCCGCCGGCACAATCTTCGTTAAGGGCGAGTATTGGACGGCAACGGCCATTGATGGGCCGATCAAGCCCGGTGAGGCTGTGCGCGTCGAGCGTATTGAGAATGGGAAGCTAGTCGTCCGTCGGTATACTTCTTAAGGGAGGTTGAGTGAGATGCAGAAATCGTGGGGACTTTATCTCTTACTGGTCGTGATCGTTGTCGTCATGGGTGGAGCATTCTGGTATATTGCGACGAGCCCCGGCCCGCCTCCACCGGCTCCAGCCAATGAGCCAGGACCAATGCCCTCTGTAGTGCTCAACCCGGATGATTATCCCAAGCTTCAGGAGCGCTTGGTCGGGCTGGTGTCAGCGCCTGACCCGGCAGTGTTTGCCAAAGAGAACGGTTTTGAGAAAGATTTTCAAGACGGCAAGGTCGTCGTGGTGATCGAGGCTCTTGGCCCAGAAGCCTTAGAGGAGCTGCGCTGGGCCGTTGAAGCCCTTGAAGGCGCGGTCGAAACCGACTATGAGTCCGAAGCCCAGCTGCAAGCGCTTCTTCCCATTGAGGCTTTGCTCAAACTCGCGACACACCCGCACATTCAGTACATTCGCCTCCCCAATAGGCCGCTGCCGGACAGAATGTAAGCCGAATTACTGTCAGAGAGTTTGGTGCTTCTGCTATTATAATGGTACAATTTCGATAGGAGCCGTTCGCGGCAATTTTTGTTTGCTGACAAAAAGGAGATGGTATGAAAAAGCTGCTTGTCGTCGGAGTGTTGCTTACAGTTGCACTGACACTAGTTGCTACAGGTCCCCAGGCCCAAGACGTCGGGAAGATGCAAGATCTCGTGCGTGCGAGTCTTACAGCTTTCGAGTCTGGCCTGGAAATCCCCGCCCTGCCCGCCAACAGGCCCGAAGATCTAAAGGCAGGCAAAGTCCGATTAGTTCTCGAAGCCGTCAGAGCCTCCGACGTTCAGAATATTCGGGCACGCGTCGCCGCGCTCGGAGGCCAAGTAGAGTCTGTTTATAGCAACCTGGTGCAGGCATTTGTCCCAATGAAAGCCGTCAGTCCGTTGACTGCCCTGAACTCTGTTTCGTGGATTCGCGCGCCGTTCGTGCCGGTCTGGGAGCAGGGCAGCACGGTCAGCGAGGGCGTGCGCGTCACCGGAGCGAATCTCTGGCAGGAAGCTGGGATCAAGGGCCAGGGGGTCAAGATCGCCATTATAGATGGAGGCTTCGAGGGCTATGCCCGACGCTTGGGGAACGAGCTGCCCCCGGCGGAGCGCGTCATCGTCCGCTCATTCAATCGCGACGAAGATATCGAGGCCAAGGAGCGCCACGGTACAGCCGTCGCCGAGGTCGTGTATGACATGGCCCCCGAAGCGACGTTCTATTTAGTCAATTTCGACACCGATGTCGAGCTGGGGAGCGCCGTGGATTTTTTGATCTCCGAAGGCGTCCAAGTGATTAACACGTCGTTCAATTTCCTTGCCACAGGCTGTCCCTGGGAGGGCACGGGGCTCATCGAGCCGATTGTGAAAAGGGCGCGTGACGCGGGAATCTTTTGGGCCGTCTCCGTGGGCAATCACGGCACAGAACACTGGCAGGGGACATTTGACGACCCGGATAAAGACGGGTTCCATAACTTCTTGGGAGATGACGAAGAGCTCTCTTTCGATGTAGACGCCGGTGAAGTTGACACAGTTATCGCGGTGCTCAGTTGGGAGGACAAGTGCGGGAAAGCGACAGATAACTATGATCTGTTACTCGTTGACGACAGCGGGCGCCAACGAGGGCGCGGGAGCCAACTTCGGACGGGCTGGCCATCACGCTTGCTCTTCTCCACTGTGCGTGACTCGGGCAGGTATCACTTGAAGATTCGCCAGCGTACGGGTACAAAGCCCGCCCGACTCGATATCACCGTCATAGACATAGAGCCGGAGTATCTCGTTGTTGAGGGGAGTGTGGGCGTCTTCGAGCCGGCGGTCTCTCCCAGCGCGTTCAGCATCGGCGCGACCGATCACCGAAGCGATTCCATACGGCGATATAGCTCGCGTGGGCCAACCAAAGACGGGAGAATCAAGCCCGATTTTGCCGCTCCTGACGGCGTGCGCAACACGACCTTCCGCCCGTTCTTTGGCACATCGGCTGCCAGCCCACACGCAGCGGGCGCAGCCGCTCTCATTAAGAGCATCAGGCCGAACTGGGGCCCCAAGGAGATCGCCGACTTTCTCGCATCGCGTGCTGTAGACCGTGGTGAGGATGGCCCAGACAACACGTATGGAGCCGGGCGCATCGCTTTGGGCGATCCCCTCAAGTCCGAGACGCCAACCGGGGGCACCATCGGCGTCTTCCCAGCGGAGTTGAAGTTCGTTGCGCAAGCCAACGGACCCGTCCCGGCGCCCCAGCTTTTGGAGATCACCAATCTGGGGACGGGAGAGTTTGTCTGGACGGCCCGTGCACAGACGGCCTCCCTGAAATTGTCAGCAACGAGCGGGGGAGGTCGAGCGGTGGTGCAAGTCAGCCTCGACGTCACCGGGCTAGCTGTAGGCACCTACGAAAGCGAGATCACCATTACGGCAGAGAAGGCGCAGAACAGCCCGCTGAGTGTGCCGGTGAAGGTTCAGATCTCGGAGAGCCAGCCAGTCGGGGAGATCGTTACCATTCTGTTCAGCAAGTTAGAGTTTGTGAATCCGTCGGCATGGGCGCGGAGCGAGCGCGAAGGCTGTCTGGTGTACAAGAACAACGACAGTCAAGCGCAACGCATCCGCGTGACGTTGAGCAACGGGAGCACGCTCGTCGAGTACGACGTGCCCTCTGGGAATACGGTGACTGCGTGCGGGAATATTCTGTATGTAGACCTGAGACAGAAGGGCTAGTACACCGCCCACAATGCTCTTTGGTCCCCTTCCCTACCCCCATCCCCTCTCCCCTCCGAGGGAGAGGGGAGCAGAGGGGTGAGGGGGGCTGTGTTCGCCCGAGCGCAGACACGGAGGTCTGCCCCTATAGTCGAGCACTAGTGCTCTGTCACACTTGCTTTGAACGAACAAATGGGCCATCCTTGCTCTGAGAGATTTTTGAGACCAAGGAGGCCCAGATGCGTAAGAAGTATAATGTGGTGTTGACTGCGGAGGAACGCAAGGGATTGGAGAAGCTTGTCTCAGCCGGCCAGGCTTCAGCCCGGAAGCTGACCCGGGCCAGGATTCTGCTCAAGGCCGACAGCAGCGGGGGCGAGCCGGGATGGGAAGACCGGGCCATCAGTGAGGCGTTAGACATAGGGTTGTCCACCGTCTATCGGGTAAGGAAGCGGTTCGTGGAGGGAGGATTGGCGGCGGCACTCGAGCAGCGCCGTCCACGACGGGTCTATCGGCGCAAGCTCGATG